>NZ_JBWKQL010000006.1:255438-295008 GCF_059418765.1 Pseudomonas sp. GW821-FHT07F05 | reverse complement strand
AAGCCGCTTTCTTCCAGCAGCCTGCCGACCGGATCGTAGTGAAAGTGCGCGCGGCGTTCATTTTCGTTTTCTAGCGCCACCAGTCGGCCAAGCTTGTCCCAGCGATAGCGCAAGGTTTGTTCGGCGGCGTCGACGCGTTCGGCGATAAATCCCGCAGTGGTGTAGCGCCAGGTGGTGCAGCGTTCCAGGCCGTCCGAATGAGCCAGCAAACGACCTTCGCCGTCCCGGCTAAAGCGCTCTTCGGTCTTGTCAGGGTGCTTGATCAGGGCCAACTGACCTAATTTGTATTCGTACGTGGTGCTATGCCCGGCCGAGTCGGTAAAGCGGGTCATCTGGCCGCGTTCGTCGTATTCCCAAGCGCTGACCTTGCCCGAGCAGTCGGTGTATTTGACGAGTTGTCCGGCGTCGTTGTAGGCCAACGCCTTCTTGTTGCCGTTGGCGTCCTTGATCGCCGTAGGAAGGCCAAACGTGTTGTAGGCGTATTCGGTAACGTTCTCTAGCGGATCGGTCGCTTCAACCAGATTCCCGCGATGGTCATAGTCCCGTTTCCACAACCCGCCTTCGCCATCGCTGATCTTGATCAGATGGCTTTTTTCGTCGTAGGCGTAATTCATCACGCTGTGATCAGCGCGGGTGTGCTCGGTGAGATTACTGAGCTTGTCGTAGCGATACCGATCGACGCTCCCGTCTGTATGGACGTGGCGAATTATGTTTTTGGCGGCGTCGCGAAAGAACCACTCCGAACGCCCGTCCGCGTGGCAAATGCGATAGGTGTAACCGAGGCTGTCGTAGTAATGCCGGGTTTCGTGACTGAGCGCATCGGTGACATAGGTCAGACGGATGTTTTCATCCCACGCCAACCGAGTATCGAAACTGCCGTCGTCGGCCCATTCGCGAATGGCTTTGGCATCGGGGCCAGATCCCTGCCATTGCAGGTTCAGACCGCGATTAGTGCGGTCGGTGTAGCGCGTGATCAGGTGGCTTTGATACTGGTAGCGCCAGGCCGAACCGTTCTCGTCCTGGGCCAGAACAAGGTCACCGAAATCGTCGTACTGATACGCGCACAGTTGGCGTTTAACGTCGCCATCACGTATTTCCCAGAGCCCCGTCAACCGCCCCTGATCGTCAATCAAAGTGCCAAGGCGCAAGTGGACTTTACGGGCGTCCTTCTCCCGATAAGTGACCAGCTCGGAGAGCACCAACCCCCCACCGTGACGATGCTCGTAATGCAGCATCACCCCGGCGCCATTCGGCAAAACCTTATTGATCAGAACGAAACGATCACCCCGCCGGACATAGGTTTCCCTGTGCTCCAGGCCCCGCATCAGCACCAACCGATCCTTGCTGAGGCGAATGACGGTCAGATTTTCAATGGCGTTGAAGTGAAACAGCTTGACCTTGGGAAGGGGGAACTCATGGCTGCGTCCGTCGAAGTCATGAAACACTAAACCGTCGCCGACGAGATCGAAGCGTGTAGTAAACGGCGTGATCCAGCGTGCGCCAATGACGTCCTGATCGTAAGCATCCAGACTCGAACAATAAGTCCGCGTCCACTCAATGGGAAAAGGCCCCGGCAGGCTGAAATCGGTATGGCTTACCGACTCCGAACCCATCGCAAAACTGATGCTCCTCGCCGTCGACCCACAGGCACATTCACAAGGGCACGGACACGTACAGTTCTTCCGCTTGTTAGGCCGGGCTTTCGCAGGCTTCTCGAATCCAACCGTCTCCAGCTTCCCTTCGCCGCCCTGGCGCCTGGCCTGATTAACAACCCCCGGCTTGATGTTGAAGGCTTGCCCATGCCCATTGCGCGAACGCCAACTGACGACTGCCCCAGCCAACGTCTGCAGCAACGCCCCAATCGAGTTCTGAACCCCTGGATCCGCTAGACCATTAATCTGGACCCGAAGCTCTGACCCCATGGCACGCAACGACTCAGCCTGCCTGCGGATCGGGTCTTTCAGCGCTTCAGGCACAAGATGTTCGACGGTGCCGTTGACGATTTTTTGGCCGGCGGCGATGTAAACATCGGCAACCGCGATGAAGATGTTGGAAATCGCGCCTTTGGGATCGTAGTCCCACTGCTTGCGCCCATCGCTGATCAGTTGCACCGCCTCAAGCAGATTGCCCTCGGCATCGAGATCGCCGTTGACCACGCTCTCCAGACCCTTGGCGATCTCGTTCAGCACGCCTTCGCCGATCTTCCCCGCGTCATCGAGAATTCCAGCGAGCTTCCCCTGCGCCTGGGTCACAAAATCATCAAGGGTCCCGACGATGTCCGCATTGAGGTGCCCGATCAGCACCTCGATCAGCGAATCACCCAGCAACATCTTGCCCGCCTGACGCATCTCCTGGCGCACCAGAAACAGCGTCGGCCGCAGGCTCATTCGCGCTGCCGCCATGGTCGGCGGCGTCGGCAAGACGCCAATCAGATTGATGCCCAAGCTGACCCAATCCAGCGGGTCGCGCTTCTCGCTCGTCGCCAACCGAACGATGTCATTCAGCGCATCGACCAGCGCCATGATGTTGCCCACCACGGGCAAAAAACCCGCAGCGTTCTTGATCCGCTCAAGCGAAACGACCCCGCCGCTGATGCCCTGCAGCCAGGCATCGACATTCGCCGCACCCGCCCCGACGTCCTCAAGCTGAATCAGATCAAGCGGAACGATCGCCACCTGAGGCTCGTTTTTTGCGTCACTGCCGGACGTAATTGCGGGGTTTGCCAACGGTGCTCTCCGTGCTCAAGAAACCATCCGAAAGGGCGTGAATGCCAATCCGGGGGCCACGGAGATATCAAGGGCTGTGCCAGCTACGAATTAGACGAACAAAATCAATAAGTTAAGCGATAAAAAGGCAGGTTTGAGCGAGCGCCGAACCAGAGAACCCATAAAGCCTGCGCAAGAAGTTGCGCACGGCTGTGCAACTTCTTGCGCACTCGCCTGTAGGCCACAAACGACGTGGTTTCTAGAGCTGTAGGGCCTCTAGAGCACGCAATCAAGTGAGCAACTTCTTGCGCACTCCACCAAACCCGCATTCAACCGCTCTTCACCTGAAACACCGCATCGCCAGCAAAATGCGGTCCCGAAAAATGGCCAAAAAAAGCCCCGAAAATTCGGGGCTTTTAGCATTCAGAGCGACTTAAGCCTTAGCCAGTTGCTCCTCATACTCCTTGTGATACTCACGGGCCAGCGATTGCTTCTGCTTGTCGTCCAGCAGTTTGCCCGCCGACTGGAAGAACTTCTGCTCTTCTTCCATCAGGTGGTGATGGACCTTCTCCGACAGCTTCTTGGCCGTGGCCATCCAGGACGGGCTGGACATCTCGGTTTCGTCGAGCTCTTCCATCATCTCGTCCATTTCATGGTGCTCGGAAATGGCATGGCGGCTGAGGTCGACGCCGTTGTCGAACTGCATCAACGGGATATAGAAGAAGCGCTCTTCGGCGGTTTCGTGGGCCTGCAGTTCAGCTTTCAGCTGTTTGTAGACCTCGACACGCTCCTCGCTGTCGCCATGGGTTTGGATCAAGGCATCGGCATAGCCGCGTTGCCGGTCATGACTCTCTCTCAGGGCTTCAAAAATGTTCACGGGTGCTCCTTGGTTCGGCGACGGACTGATGTGCTTATCCCTAGACCGCAGCGGGTATTCAGCCGTTCCGTTGCGCTTCGGGCATATGCATAGATCTATAAGTTTCTTTCATAACCCACGTCCTTTTTTATAATGAAAGTGAAGCTGTTTCGATGTGCTCATTCGTTTTTGCGCTGAGCGCCCCTCCTGTGCCCGTTCAAGGATCCTCATGTCCCTGCGAAAGATCATCGTGGTCGCCGCATTAATGCTGGCGACCCTCACCGCTCACGCCGAGCAGGTCATCAACATCGGCTATCAGCGCTCGTCCACGCTGTGGATTCTGCTCAAGAACGACGGCCAGTTGGAGGAACGGCTCAAGCCGCTGGGCTTCACCGTCAACTGGCATGAATTCAGCAGCGGGCTGCTCAGCGCGATGAACGCCGGCAGTGTGGACCTGCATGCCGATGTCGCCGATGCGTTTGCCTTGTTCACGCAAGCGGCGAATGCGCCGCTGACTTACTACGCCCGTGAGAATCCTTCCCCGACAGCGCAGGCCATCATCGTCCCGGACAGCTCACCGATTCGCAGCGTTGCCGACCTCAAGGGCAAAACCGTCGCGGTGTCGAAGGGCTCGGGCAGTCATTTTCTGTTGATTTCGGCCCTGAAGAGCGCCGGGCTGACCCTCAAGGACATCAAGCCGATTTATCTGGAGGCGCCCGATGGTGTCGCCGCGTTTGCCAGCGGCAACGTCGACGCCTGGGCGATCTGGGACCCTTTCCTGGCGACCCAGCAACGCGAGCATCATGTTCGCGTGCTGACCGACGGCTCCGGCGGCATTGCCAACTACAACCGTTTTTACGTGGCCAACACGAGTTTCGCCAAGGCCCATCCCGAGGTGCTGCAGGTGGTGTTCGACACCCTGCATCAGGCCGGGCAGTGGGTGAAAGGTCATCCCAAGGAAGCCGCGGCGAATCTGGCGCCGCTGTGGGGCAACATCCCGCCTGAGACCGTCGAGCTGGCCAACAGCCGACGCAGCTACGACATCGTCCCGGTCAGGGTGGATGAACTGGCCGAACAGCAGCGCATCGCCGACTTCTATTTTGAAGCCGGGATGATCCCCAAAGCGCTGAAGGTGTCCGACATCGCTGTCTGGACCCCGCACGCCCAATAAGTCAGGAGCGCGATCATGAGTCGTCACATTCACCTGTCGGCGTTCCTGCTGACCGGGCCGGTTATTCACAGTCATGCGGTCTGGCGCCACCCCGAGACGGTCGGCCATTACCTGGATCCCGAGTATTACGCCCGCACGGCGCGGGTGGTGGAGGAGGGCCTGTTCGATTTTCTGTTCTTCGCCGACCGGCTGGCGGTGGGTGACCAGATGGGCGGCTCGCGGGACGTGGCCCTGCGGTATGGCGCGCAGGATGCGACGCGTCTGGACCCGCTGCCGATTCTGTCCTACCTGGTCGGGCAAACGAGCAAGCTCGGCCTGGGCGCTACCCGCTCGACGACCTATTACGAGCCGGCGCACATCGCTCGGGAGTTCGCCACGCTGGATCATCTGTCCAAAGGCCGCGCTGCCTGGAACATCGTCACGTCGATGAACGACAGCGAAGGGCGCCTTTTCGGCAAGGACAAGCACCTTGAGCACGACCTGCGCTACGACCGCGCTGACGAGTTCGTCGAAGTGGCGCTGAAGTTGTGGCGCAGCTGGGCGCCGGATGCGCTGAAGCTGGACCGGGAAAGCGGCGTGCTGGCCGATCCGTCGAAGATCACCTCGGTGCAGCACCACGGCGAGTGGTTCAAGGTGGAAGGGCCGCTGAACATTCCGCGCACGCCCCAGGGTCGTCCAGTGCTGATTCAGGCCGGTTCGTCGGGGCGTGGACGGCGTTTCGGCGCACGCTGGGCCGAGGCGATTTTCACCATTCACCCGCACCTCAAGGCCATGCACGCGTTTCGCCAGGACGTGCGCGAACAGGTCGTCGAGCAAGGCCGTCACGCCGACAGCTGCAAGGTGCTGACGGCGGTGATGCCGTTTATTGGTGGCAGCGAAGCCGAGGCGCGGGCCAGGCGCGACAAGCACAACGCATTGGCGCGTCCGGAACTGGGTCTGGTCACCCTGGCGTCGCAACTGAACGTCGATCTCTCTCCGTTTCCACTGTCGGCGACACTGGCAGAGATCGCACGCTCGCCGTCTATACCGCCTGCTGCGGCGGAGAAGCTGCTGATGCAGGGGCCGGACACGACGCTGGAGGAACTGGGCCGGATTTTCGCCAGCAGCGTACGGGTGCCGCAACTGGTCGGCACGGGGGCACAGATTGCCGATCAACTGGCGGAGATGTTCACCCTGGGCGGCTGCGACGGGTTCGTCATTTCCCCGGCATATCTGCCGGGCTCGTTCAGCGAGTTTGTCGAAAGCGTCATTCCACACCTGCAACGCAAAGGGCTGTTTCGCACAGCGTATGAAGGCTCGACCCTGCGTGAGCATCTGGGGTTGGAGGCGCTGGACTCCTGAACCCTGCGCCTGAGAAATTCATACTCCGTACAGCCACCTGACAGCTTTGCGCGATCATTGACGGGCTGACATTCGCGACATGCTGCGTATGATGAGCCCGACGTTTTTCGCAAAAAGGCTCACGCTCATGATGAAGTTTTTCGCCGCGCTGCTGTGTGTGTTCACCGGCATGGCCCACGCAGAACCCGCGCTGCTCACCGACCTTGCGCTGCCGTACCTGGCGGCGGCGCCCGCTGAATCCAGAGACAAACCGCTGATCATTTTCCTGCACGGCTATGGCAGCGATGAGCGCGACCTGCTCGACATCAAAAACGATCTCTCCCTCAATTACACCTACCTCTCCGTGCGCGCGCCGCAGGAAGTCGACGGCGGCGGCTACAAGTGGTTCACCCAGGACACCGACCAAGCCGAATACGAAGGCGTGACCAGCGATGTCGACAAAAGCACCGACCTGCTGCGGACATTCATCCAGCAGGCCACCGAGAAATACCAGACCCAGCCCGACAAAGTGATCCTGGTCGGCTTCAGCCAGGGCGCGATGATGAGCTACCAGATCGGCCTGCAATACCCGGAACTGGTACAAGGCATCGCACCGCTGAGCGGCAAGATTCTCGCGTCCCTCCATTCACGCCTGAAGCCCGATGAGCGCCTGAAATCGCTGAAAGTGTTCATCGGCCACGGCTCGGCCGACACCCGCGTGCCTTACTCGGGCGCAACCGATGCCAAGGCGGTGCTGGAGAATCTGCTGATCGTTCCGGAGTTTCATGCCTACGCCGGGGCGGGGCATACGATTACAACGGCTGAAGTGGCGGACTTGAAGCACTGGCTGGAAGCGCAACTGCAAAAATAATCACTTGGAAGAGGCCAGGGCCGCTATAGGCCCTGACTGCCACGAATCAATTCATACGCCCGGCGCGCCAGCGGATTTACCGTATTGGGACGAATCCACAGGTAATAAGTGACGTCGGGCATTCGCGGCAGACCGTCGGCTTCCCCCAGTACCCGCATGTCCGGCCCGAGCATCTCCATGCTGCGCGCCGTGACGCCAAGGCCCGCGCGCGTGGCCGCCTTGATGCCGATCAGGTTCGACGCCAGGTACGCCTGACGCCATTCGATGTCGGCGCGCTCCAGTGCTTCGATGGCATAGCGCCGGTAAATACTCGGCTCGTCCACCAGAATGAGCGGTATCGGTTCGCCCGGGACGTGCAGGTACTGCGCCGAGCAGATCCACCAGACCGGCGACGTGCGCAGGGCGAATCCTTCCAGCGCCGAATCCTCGCGGGTCGAGATCACCATGTCGACCTTGCCCCGATGCAAATCCTCCATCAGAAACGGGCTTCGACCGACGTCGATCTCCAGTCGCAGCTTCGGCGCAGAACGGGCGATGTGGCTGAGGATGGGCGGCAGGATGGTGTCGGCGATGTCGTGGGGCGAGCCGATGCGCAGGACGCCGCTCATAGTGCTTTCGCGAAGGGAGTTGAGCGCGTCGTCGTTCAGCGAAAGCATCTGTCGGGCATGGCGTAACAGCTGCCGACCGGGTTCGGTGAGTTGCTTTTGACGGCCCTGTTTCTGGAACAGGCTGACGCCAATCTGCTGCTCCAGACGCTGCATGTGTTGCGTCACCGACGACTGCGTGCGCGACAGGTGCGCCCCCGCGCCAGCGAAGCTGTGGTAATCGACGACGGCGACGAAAGTGCGCAGCAGTTCGAGGTCTAGGGTCGAGGACATTGGTGGTTACTCGTTTAAACGGTTCATTACCCGAAGCGCTATCCCTTGTAGGAGTGAGCTTGTATTACATCAGCTGAACGGGCTAATACATTACGTTTTTTTATGAATGGGGAAAGCCCTGTCTCTAAAAATATCGATCAGACTCAACAAAACTGCGCTTATGCTTTTTTGTTTTAAGGCCCGAAATCAGAAAGTTATAACCATATTTGATATTTGCATTTCCGCTCCGGCAGTTCCCTCCCTAGCATGCAGCTCATTACAAGGCGCTGACGCATAACCCGTCTCAAGCGCCGAGCCGATGTCCATCTGAGGGGAAGTCCATGCCGTCCACGCGTTTGCCGATTGCTCGTATCCTGCCGCTGATGATCGGCGCCGCCGTGATGCTGGGCGCCAGTTTGGCGGCGCAGGCCGATGCCACGCTTGACAAGATCGAGCAACGCCATCGTCTGGTGGTCGGTGTGCTGCTGTCCGGCGGCCCGTTTGGCTCCATTGACCCGAAGACGCAGAAACCCGAGGGCCTGAACGTCGACATGGCCCAAGACCTCGGTCGTCAGCTCGGCGCCGACGTGGAACTGGTGCCCGTGCTGCCCGCCAACCGTGTGCAGTTCCTACAGCAGGGCAAGGTCGATCTGCTGATCGCCAACATGGAGTGGACCGCCGAGCGCGGTCAGCAACTGGGCTTCGTACCCACCCCGTTCTATCGCGTCGGCGGCACGGCGGCCGTGCTCAAAGACAGCAAGATCACCCGCTGGGAAGACCTCAAAGGCCAACCGGTCTGCACGTCCCAGGGCAGCAGCTACGTCAAGCCGCTCACCGAATTCGGCGCTGAACTGAAAGCATTCAAAAGCTCCTCGGAGTCGTTGCTCGCCTTGCGGGGCAACAACTGCGTCGCGGCCGTGCACGACGCCACGCTGATCAATCCATTGGTGGCCGACAGCCCGGAATGGCAGAACTACCGCGCCCTCAGTCCCGAACTCAATCCTGCGCCGTCTGTGATCTGGACCCGCCCCGGAGAGACCGACACCCAGGCGAAACTCGACGCCATCGTCAAGGGCTGGCACCGCACCGGCTGGCTGATCGACGCCGAGAAGCGCCACCACATCACCCCGGCCTCGCCAGCGCTGGTCGAGCTGCACGACAAGTTCCAGGCCGCGGGCGCCTGAGTTGCCGCTCTTTTCCGCCCGGTTTTTCAGGTTTCCTACAAGGCATTCGTTCATGAGCAGCTTTTCCATCGGCAAGACCCTGTCCGCTATTGGCCTCTCGATCGGCCTGGCAATGGGTGCGACCCTGGCCCACGCCGACGCGACGCTGGACAAGATCAATCAGCGCCAAAAGATCAGCATCGGCGTGATCCTCAGCGGCCCGCCGTTCGGCACCATCGATCCGAAGACCGGCGAGCACCTGGGCTACAACGTCGAGCTGGCCAAGGGGATCGCGCAGAAGCTCGGCGTCGAAGTCGAAACCGTTTCCGTGCTGGCCCCCAACCGCGTGCAGTTTCTGCAGCAGGGCAAGGTCGACATCCTGATCGCCAACATGCAGTACACCGATGAGCGCGCCGAGATTCTCGACTACGCGCCGATGCCCTACGAAGAAGTCGGTGGCGCCGCGCTGATCCGCAAGGGCGCGGGCATCAGCAAATGGGAGGACCTCAAGGGCAAGCCGGTTTGCGTGTCTCAGGGCAGCAACTTCATCAAGCCATTGCAGGAAACCTATGGCGCTGAAATCAAAGCGTTCCGCAGCCAGTCCGAGTCGCTGTTGTCCCTGCGTGGCAACGGCTGCGTGGCCGCCGTGCACGTCAGTCCGACCATGCACGCGCTGCTGGATGATCCGGAGTGGGCCGACTACAACCTCCCGCTGGCCGACGACCTGATCCCGTCGAAATCGGTGATCTGGGTGCGCAAGGGCGAGCACGATACCCAGGCAAAAATCGACGCGATCATTCGCGACTGGCACCGCAGCGGCTGGCTGATCGAACTCGGCGAACGCACTGGCATGGCCCCCTCTCAAGCCCTGCGTGACCTGCACGAACAGTTCCGCAACGCAGCGCCGCTTGCCACCAAATGACCCCAGGAGGCCAGCGATGAACAGCGATCTGTTCCAGACGTTGCAGCAACTGATCGGCGCCAGCCATGTGCGGCCGGGCGCCGAATCTGCGGCGCAACTGACCGACAAGCAGGGCAGTTACGTCGGCCAGGCACTCGCTGTGGTGCGTCCGGCCGACACCGACGAGGTCGCGGCGGTGGTCCGCGCCTGTGTCGCCCACAGGGCACCGATTGTGGTGCAGGGCGGCAACACCGGGTTGATGGGCGCGGCAACCCCGGATGCCAGCGGGCGTTCGGTGTTGTTGCTGCTCGATCGCTTGAATCGCGTGCGCCAGATCGATACCGACAACGACACGCTCACGGTCGAGGCCGGCTGCATCCTGCAGAACATTCAGGAGGTGGCCCGGGAAGCAGGGCGTCTGTTCCCCCTCAGCCTGGGCGCGGAGGGCAGTTGCACCATCGGCGGCAACCTCGGTACCAACGCGGGCGGCACCGCGGTGCTGCGTTACGGCAACACCCGCGAGCTGACCCTGGGCCTGGAAGTGGTTACCGCCGAGGGCGAGATCTGGCATGGGCTGCGGGGTCTGCGCAAGGACAACACCGGTTACGACCTGCGTGACCTGTACATCGGCAGTGAAGGCACGCTCGGCATTATCACGGCCGCGACGCTCAAACTCTTTCCGCTGCCCAAGGCGCAAAGCACCGCGTTTCTGGCGTTCGATTCGCTGGGCCAGGCGGTGAGTTTCCTGTCCCATGCCCGCGCCGGTTTCGGTGCCAGCCTGACCGCATTCGAACTGCTCACCGCCGATTGCCTGGCGTTGCTGCGCGAGCAGTTTCCCGAAGGTCCTCAGCCGTTTTCGAATGCCGCTCAACCCTGGTTCGCTTTGCTGGAACTGTCCGATAACCACAGCGAAGCCCATGCCCGTCAGGCGTTCGAGGACGTGTTGGGCAGCGCCTTCGAAGAGGGCCTGCTGGCTGATGCGCTGATTGCCGAAAGTCTGGCCCAGAGCGAGGCGCTGTGGCTGCTGCGCGAGAACATGAGCGACGCGCAGAAGCGGGCCGGACGCAACATGAAGCACGACATCTCGATCCCGATTTCGCGCATCGTCGAATTCGTCGAACACACCGACGCCTTGCTGCAACAACACTTCCCCGGCGTGCGCAATTTCACCTTCGGTCATCTGGGCGACGGCAACCTGCATTACAACGTCGCCCACCCACTCGATTCCACCGTCGAGGCACACATGACCCACTACTCCGAACTCAGCCAACGGGTGCACGACAGCGCCCATGCCCATGGGGGTTCGATCAGCGCCGAGCATGGCATCGGCCAACGCAAGCTGAGCATGCTGCCGCGCTACAAAAGCGCCGTCGAACTGGACCTGATGCGCCGCATTAAACAGGCGCTGGACCCTCTCAATCTGCTCAATCCAGGCAAGGTCCTGGCGAGCGTCGAAAGCCGGAGCACCGCCCCATGAGTGTTCGTTTGTCCAAGCGTATCCAGCGCGTTTCGCTGTCCGCCAATGCGGCGGCCAAATCCCGGGCCAACGCCTTGCGTGAGGCCGGTCACGACATCCTTGACCTGACCACCGGTGAGCCGGATTTCGACACGCCCGAGCACATCAAGCAGGCGGCGTACACAGCCATCGACGCCGGTGCGACCAAGTACACGTCGACGCCGGGGGTTAAAAAGCTGCGTGAAGCCGTGCAGCGCAAGTTGCAGCGTGAAAACCGTCTGGACTACGCGCTGCCGTCGATTGTCATCGGCAACGGCGCCAAGCAGGTCATCTTCAACGCCTTCGCCGCCACCCTGGACGATGGCGATGAAGTGCTGGTGCCGGTGCCTTACTGGCCGTCGTTTCCGGACATCGTGCGGGTCAACGGCGGCGAGCCGGTGTTCATCGAGTGCGGCCTGGAACAGGGCTGCAAACTGACCCCCGCGCAACTGGAACAACACATCAACGAGCGCACCCGCTGGCTGATCCTCAACGGCCCCGGCAACCCGAGCGGCGCGGTGTACAGCGAGGCGGAGCTGCTGGCGCTGGCCAAGGTGTTGCGTCGTCATCCCCACGTGCTGGTGCTGCTGGACGAGCTGTACGAGCACATTCGTTTCGACGGTCAGTCTGCGCTGAGCCTGCTCAACGTCGCGCCGGACCTGCATTCCCGTGCCCTGTTGATCGGCGGGGTGTCCAAGACCTACGCCATGACCGGCTGGCGCATCGGCTTCGGCGCCGGCCCTCAAGCCCTGACCGGCGCGATGACGGTCATGCAGTCGCAATCCACGTCCGGCGCTTCGTCGGTGGGGCAGGCGGCGGCATTTGCAGCGTTCGAAGGCGGCCTGGGTTTCTTGCCGGACCAGATCCAGGCTTACCGGCAACGCCGCGATCTGTTGGTGGCCGCGTTGACCGACGTAGACGGCCTTGATGTGCTCCTACCCGAAGGTGGATTTTTTGTCTTTGTCCGCTGTGCCGGATTATTGGGACGCGTTCGTCCCGATGGCCAGCGCCTGACTAACGACAGCGACGTGGTGGATTACCTGCTGGAGCAGGGCGTGGCCGGGGTGGCCGGCAGTGCTTACGGTCTGTCCCCGTGGTTCCGTTTGTCCATCGCAACGGCCACCAGCAGCGTGATCGAGGCTGGACGGCGCATCGCCAACGCCTGCGCCCGGTTGCGGGTCGAGGCGCTGGCATGAGTCATTGGCTTGAAGGGTTCGTGCACTGGACGGCCGCGTTCGGCCTGAACTACAGCTTTTTGCTGGACGCCTATCAGCGCGGTTCGATGGTCAATGGCGCGCTGACCACCGTCTTGCTGTGCGTGTTCACCCTCATCGGTAGCCTGATCGCGGGCGTGGGGCTGGCGGCGATGCTGACCAGCGGCAAGCCCTATCTGGCCAGGCCTGCGCGGGCGTTCATCGAAGTGACCCGCAACACGCCGACGCTGGTGCAGCTCTACTGCGCGTTCCTGGTGCTGAACATGCTGCTGACTCAGGCCGTTGGCGCTGCGAACCCGCTGACGCCGTTCGCCTGGGTGGTCATCGTGATCTCCCTGCACAAGGGCGCGTTCCACGCCGAAGCCTTGCGCGCCGGCATTGAAGCGGTGCCGAGCGTGACGCTGGAAGCGGCGAGCTCCCTGGCCTTCAGCAGCCGCCAGTTGCTATGGAACGTGCAACTGCCGCTGGCGATGCGTTTTGCGCTCCCGTCGCTGATCAACAACCTGATCGATCTGGTGAAAATGACGGCGGTGGCGTCGGCCATTGCCGTAGGCGACATCACCTACGCCTCGATCATGATCTGGACCCAGAGCGACAACGTGCTGGAACTGATGATTCTGCTGCTGGCGTTTTTCGGCCTGCTCAGCTTCGTCGTCAATTGCGTGGGCCGTGCCCTCGAAGCCAAATTGAGGATGCCCGGTTATGGCCATTGATTCGTCTGTGCGTGTGCCGGCCGGGTGGCCGCGTCGGCATCCGGGCACGCTGGTGCTGCTGGCCGCGGTGCTGCTCTGGCTGGTCTTCGGCGCCCCGAAAAGCCCGGTGTTGGCGGCGCTCGTGGAGTGGTCGCCAGCGCTGGCGACGGGCTTTGCCCAGAACATTCTGATCAGCCTGCTGGCGATTGCCATCGGCTCCGTGCTCGGCCTGCTGGTCGGTGCGCTGGCGGTGTCGCCGCTGTGGATCACCCGGCTGCCCGCGAAGATCTGGGTGCAGGTATTTCGTAACGCGCCTTGGCTGGTGCTGATCTATTTCACCACCTACGTTTTCCCATTCGAGCTGCACATCGGTACGTCCTGGATCTCGTTTCCGGACTGGGTGAAGGTCACCCTCGGCCTGGCGCTGCCCGCCAGCGCCAACGTCGCGGAAATCTTTCGCGGCGCCATCGGTTCGATACCCGGCACCCAGTGGGAAGCCTCCCGCTCGCTGGCCTTCACACGCGGGCAGATCTTCCGTTCGATCATCCTGCCGCAGTGCTTCAAGCGCATGTTGCCGCCGTGGATGAACCTCTATGCGGTGATCACCATGGGCACCGCGCTGGCCTCGCTGGTGGGTGTGCATGACCTGATCGACACCGCGCAGATTGCCAGCAACACGGTCAACCGGACCGGCTTCACGGTGCTGATCTACTTCAGCGTGCTGGCCCTGTTTTTCGCCTACTGCTATCCGATTTCCCGATTCACTCAATTCCTGGAGCGACGTTATGCCTTCTCCTGAAACGCGCGTCGGACAACCCCTGGTCAGTCTGCGCGACATTCACCTGTCGTTTGGCAGCAATCGAGTGCTCAAGGGCATCGACCTCGACGTGCAGCGCGGCCAGGCGGTGTCGATCATCGGCCCTTCGGGTTCCGGGAAGTCGACCATCCTGCGCTGCATCACCGGCTTGCTGCAGACCGAGCGCGGCAGCATCCGCGTGGGCGACACCGATGTGCACACGCTCAAGACCGAGGCGCAGCGCATCGAACTGCGCAAGCGCGTGGGCTTCGTGTTCCAGCAGTACAACCTGTTCCCGCATTTGTCGGTGCTGGAAAATCTGGTGATCGCGCCGCGCAAAGTGCTGGGCGAATCAGCGGCCAACGCTGAAAAGCACGCGCACGAATTGCTCGCCAAAGTGCGCATGGAACACAAGGCCGATGCCTATCCGGGTCAGCTGTCCGGCGGTCAGCAGCAACGCGTTGCCATTGCGCGGGCATTGGCGATGCGGCCGGAACTAATCCTGTTCGATGAAGTGACGTCGGCCCTCGACCCGGAGACCGTCGGTGAAGTGCTGACGGTGATTCGCGAGCTGACCGAAGAGGGCATGACCTGCGTGCTGGTCACCCACGAAATGCGTTTCGCGGAGGACATCAGCGATGTCGTGTGTTTCACCGAAAACGGCCTGATCGTCGAGCACGGCAGCCCCGAACACATCTTCCAGCGCCCGACCCATGAGCGGACCCAGACGTTTTTGCGCCATGCCCTGGGCTACGCCGGACGCCGTCCGGTCGCCAGTGGCGATCCGTTTCTGTTGAGCAATATCAGCCGTTACAGCCTGTCGGTCTGAGCCGGGCCTGTTGGCCTGAACCCACATAAGGAGCACCTGATGAGCATCGAGAACCGCAGCCAAGTCGTCGAAGCCTTTCTGCAACAGATACGCGCGATTCACCAGCGCGGCGTCGATCGCGAGGCATTGAAAAGCATCGTCACGCTACTCGAGGGACTGGCGGAGCGTCGTGATCTGTTCAACTTCGACACCTTTCCTGCACCCGTGCCGGGGGAGGGCGACACCGCGTTCCGCTACCGGCTGAACGACGACGGCGAGACCCCGACGCTGTACATGAACTCATTGCTGCCGGGGAAAAGTACGCTGCCGCACAACCATGAAACCTGGGCGGTAATCGTTGCGGTCGAGGGGCAGGAGATCAATTACGTGTGGGCGCGCACGGACGACGGCAGCGATCCGGCAATCGCCCGGCTCGCGCTGGAAAAGGAAGTGGTGGTGCAGCCCGGAACGCCCATCAGCTTCCTTGGCGAAGATCTGCACGGCATCAAGGTCGAGGGCGAGCAACCGACCCTGCATTTCCACTTGTACGGGCGCCCGCTGGAATCCTTGAACGGGCGCTATGGCGTGAACCAGGAAGGCAAGGTGCTCAATTACAACGCCTCGCAAATGGCCCCGTCGATCAAGGCCTACGCCTGATGGCGCTCTACAACAGGATCACGAGAACGTCATGAGCCAGAAAGTCACCCCGCACCAATTACACGCCTGGCTGTTCGACGGGCGGGAAATCGCCGTCTTCGACGTCCGCGAACATGGCCAGTACGGTGAAGCGCACCTGTTTCACGGGGTGAATCTGCCGTACAGCCGCCTCGAGCTGGACGTGCATCGCCTGGCCCCCAACCCTCGGGTCCGTCTGGTGATTTACGACCGCGATGATGGCGACCTCGCCTTACGTGCCGCGCAGCGTCTTGAAGCGCTGGGCTACAGCGGTGTGCACATTCTCGAGGGCGGCACCGATGGCTGGCGCGCCGCCGGGTGCGAGCTGTTTGCCGGGGTACACGTGCCGTCGAAGGCCTTTGGCGAGTTGGTCGAAGAGGCCCGCTATACGCCGCATATCAGCGCCTCCGAGCTGGCGGCGATGCAAGCCAGTGGCACGCCGCTGGTATTGCTGGACGGCCGGCCGTTCGATGAATACCGCAAGATGACCATTCCCGGTTCCATCTGCTGCCCCAATGGTGAGCTGGGCTATCGGCTGACCGAGCTGGTGCCGGATGACACCACGCCTATCGTGGTCAACTGCGCCGGCCGCACGCGCAGCATCATCGGCGCGCAGACGCTGATCGACCTGGGGGTGAAAAATCCGGTCTACGCCCTCGAAAACGGCACTCAGGGCTGGTACCTCGCCGACTTGCCGCTGGAACATGGCAGCGAGCGCCGATACCCGAACGTCCCGCCGGGCGCTTCGCTGGAGGCGCAACGTCAGGCGGCTCAACATCTCGCCCGACGCGCCGGGGTGCAGGCGGTGGAAGCGGCGCAGGTCCTGGCGTGGTCTGACGACCCTTCATGCAGCCTGTTTCTGTGCGACGTGCGGACCCCGGAAGAATTTGCGCTGGGCAGTTTGCCGGGCGCGCAACACACGCCGGGTGGGCAGTTGATTCAGAGCACCGACCTGTACATCGGCGTCCGTCAGGCGCGCTTGGTGCTGGTGGACAACGACGGCGTGCGCGCGCCGATCGTCGCCGCCTGGCTGCGTCAGTTGGGCCACGACGCCTATGTACTGGGAGGCGGGTTGAGCAGCGGCTTGCACCTGCCGATCGACAACTCCGGTGTCTTGCCGCCCCTGGCTGAAGTGGGCGCTGCCGAACTGGCAGATTCGCTCCGAGACAATACGGTCGTGCTGATCGACCTGCGCGGCAGCATGGCGTTTCGTAAAGGCCATATCGAGGGATCGCGCTGGTCGATCCGTCCTCGCTTGGCTGCCGATGTGGTTGGGCAAGCCAGCCCCGTCGTGCTGGTGGCGGAGCAATCGGCCGTGGCGGCGCTGGCTGCACTGGAGTTGCCGGAGGAGCTGCGCGGCTCGGTGCGCTGGCTGGATTTCAATGCATGGCAGGCGGCAGGTTTCAACCTCAGCGAAAGCGCCGGTGATCCGCCTGACGAGGACTGCATTGATTTTCTGTTTTTCACCCATGACCGTCATTCGGGCAACAAAGCGGCGGCCCGGCAGTACCTGGCCTGGGAGATCGGCCTGCTGGGGCAAATGACCGAGCAGGAGATCGCCAGTCTCAAGCCCTTGCCGGCCATCGCGGAGGATGATCGCGTTCGTACCCGGCTGGTGCATGCCGCCCGAGGCGCAAAGGGCGACGGGCCGCGCGGCGTGAACCCGCCGGTCACGCGAATGAGCACCGTGTTATTCGATAGCCTTGGCGACATGCGCGACGCACGCAAGCGCCGCGACACTGAGCGTGTCCTGAGCTACGGCGCGCGTGGTAACCCGACCGCGTTCGAACTGGAAGACCTGATCACCGAGCTTGAGGGCGGTTACCGCACTCGCCTGTTCGGTACCGGCCTGGCAGCGGTTGCGCAGACATTTCTGGCCTACCTGCGCCCAGGCGACCATGTGCTGATTACTGACGCGGTGTATTCACCGGTGCGGCAGATCGCCGAAGCATTTCTGGCGCCGTTTGGTATCCAGTACAGCTACTTTTCTGCCGACGGCAGCGGCTTGGCGCAGCAGCTGCAAGCCAACACCCGAATGGTCTACACCGAGGTTCCCGGCTCGCTGCTGTATGAACTGTGCGACCTTCCGGCGATTGCTGCGCTGTGTAAGTCGAAAGGGATTTTGCTGGCAGTCGACAACACCTACGGCTCCGGGTATCAGTACCGGCCTCTGGCCCTGGGCGCCGACATTTCCATCATGGCCCTGACCAAATACCTGAGCGGTCACAGCGATGTGGTCATGGGCAGCGTCTGTACCACCCAAGCCGTCTGGCAGCGTCTGGCCGTCATGACCGACACCTTCGGCAACACCGTGAGCCCGGACGATGCTTATCTGGTGCTGCGCGGCGCCCGCACCCTGGCGGCAAGGTTGGATGTCCACCAGCGCCAGGCCTTGCAGGTCGCGCACTGGCTCCTGGAACAGCCGCAGGTCAAAAACGTGTTCCATCCTGCGCTGCCCCATCATCCGGGCCATGCCCTGTGGAAGCGCGACTTCAGCGGCAGCAACGGCTTGCTCACCTTCGAACTCGCGGACGCCGACCCCCGCTATCTGGAACGTTTCATCGACGCGCTGCAACTGTTCGGCCTGGGCGCGTCGTGGGGCGGGTTCGAAAGCCTGATCATCGTTGCGAATGTCGGCGACCGTGATAACGCTTCGGACAAATCCCTGAATCCGTTGCTGAGGCTGCACATTGGGCTGGAGGATGTGGAGGCGTTGATTGAGGATTTGCGGAGGGGGTTTGAGGCGATTGTCTGATCGACGAATAGGCCTTGATTCGTGACCAGCCCCGCAAATGTTGGATCGGCTGCGTAAACGTCTTTACCAGGCCGTGCAGGCGGCAAACCCGAAAGAGTTGATCGTTCGAAAGGCCAAAATTTCGGTCGCGATAAATATGTACCGCATGCTGGTCGGATGCTTTCGCCATTATTCGCTGCCTCGGGTTTGGACGAATATGGCGATGGGAAGGCATGGAAAGGACACCAAACTGCGTGATCAGATCCTTAAATCGGAGGCGCGCCAGCAGGTCAATAACGCCGTTGGCAACTCGCTCAAGCTAAACGCGCTGGGTGTTAATGGAGGGTTAATACGCATTGCGCCTATAGATTCAGCCGCGATAGAGATCAGTCATGGGTGGTATGGCAGCTCATATCCATGGGGGGACGTACCGTGGTGGAAGCGCAAAGATGCCAGAGGGCTTGATCTCGCCCTTTGGCATGCCGATGAACTTTGCGGTTTGTGTTATGCAACACCGCGAAGGAGCCGTTTGCGGATCAAGGTCATCCTGCTCGAGGGGCAGCCGAACACGAACCATCCCCTAAAAGGACTGGTGGCCCGGATGATGTTTCTAGCGGTAGGTGTTTACGCAAGGATGCTGGGCTGTGAAGTCATCCAGATTGAGAGCCCCGAGCCAGGTGTGGTGAGTTACTACCAAAGGTTGGGTTTCCAGTTCGATGCGGATGGATGCCTTGTCATTTCGGCAGGTCGTTCCTAATATGACTTTCTCAACCAGGGCAGGGAGGTGCTCATGAACACAAGGAAACGCAGAGAAAAACTGCAGTCGATCGCTGAGTTCCGAGCCTCAGCGCGCAAGCGCGCTGTTGAAATAATCCCCTCGCAGATGCACTTCCTGCGCGGAGCGCTCGAGATTGAAAGAGAGCTTGAACCCGCCGGCCCGATGGCTGGGTTCAGGGGCTGACTCCTCAAAAGAAAACCGCCGACATCGTCAGTTTTGTTGTTCTAGGATGTCCCCAGGACCACAGCAGGGAGGTGTTTATGAACATCAAAAAACGCAAGGCCAAGATTCGGGAAATGACGGAATTCAGTGCCGAAGCGCACAAGCGTGCTGCGGAGTATGCTCAAGCTCAGCTGCATTTTCTGCGCGTAGCAATCGAAATTGGAAGAGACCTTGAACCAGCTGGCCCGATGGCTGGGTTCAGGGGCTGAATCCTCAAAAGAAAACCGCCGATATCGGCGGTTTTTTCTTGAGCGGCGATCAGCGCCTCACGCCGTTGGCCTGAGCATCCTGCGCGTGCCGTGCTCCGTTATTCATGGCCGCGAGTTCTTCAAAAACCCTAATAACGCCAACACCGGAAATACACTCCCCACGATCACAATCCAGACCCAGCCACCGTGGTCATACAGCGCACTGGCGACCACCGATCCAATCGCGCCGCCGATAAAGATGCTGGTCATGTACAGCGCGTTAAGCCGGCTGCGGCTTTTGGCGTCGAGGGCGTATACCGCGCGCTGGCCGAGGACCATGTTCATCTGCACGCAGAAATCGAGGATGACCCCGGTGACTGCCATGCCGATCACGGCGTATGCCGGTTCGATCAGGCTGGGCAGAAAGCTCAGTGCGGCGAACAGCATGGCGCACAGGCTGGCGACGCGGGTGTGGCCGGCATCGGCCAGGCGGCCGGCGATGGGCGCGGCGATGGCGCCGATGGCCCCGACCAGGGCGAAGAGGGCGATCTGGCTTTGCGACAAGCCGTGATTGCGCGCCAGTTCCAGCGGCACGGCGGTCCAGAACAGGCTGAAGGTGGCGAACATGCACGCCTGATAAAAGGCGCGCTGGCGCAAGACCGGCTGTTTGCGCAGCAGGGTCCATAACGATTTGAGCAACTGGCCATAGGTGGCGCTGTGGGCAGGCTGATGTTTCGGAATGGTGGTCGCCAGCACCACGCTGATCAGCAGCATCACCACGGCGGCCGTGCCGAACACCGCGCGCCAGCCGAAATGGTCGGCGATCAGGCTGGCAGCGGGCCTTGCCAGCAGAATCCCCAGCAGCAGGCCGCCCATGATGCTGCCGACCACGCGCCCGCGTGTTTCTTCCGGCGCGAGGTTGGCGGCCAGCGGCACCAGAATCTGTACCGCCACCGAGCTGAAACCCACCAGCAACGAAGCGATCAGGAACAGGTTGGGCGTCTGCGCGAACGCGGCGCTGAGCAGACTGAGCATGGCGACGCCGGTGGTGACGATCACCAGGCGACGGTTTTCCAGCAAGTCGCCCAGCGGCACGAGGAAGAACAGGCCGAGGGCGTAGCCGATCTGGGTCAGCGACACGATGAAGCTGGAGAGTGTGCCGGACAGGCCGATGTCCGGCGCAATCAAGCCAATGATGGGCTGGGCGTAATACAGGTTGGCAACGATCGCGCCGCAGCAGAACGCGAACAGCATCGCCAGGCCCTTGGTCATGGTGGCGCCGTGGGTCGCGGGAGAAATGGACGTCATGGGAATACCTGGAGAGGTTGCAGGCTCGGCAGAACGATTCTGGTACGGCGTGCAGAAAAGAGTGGCGCGAGGTTAACGCTTTTTCGTTGCGTTAAGAAGGGGTGGCAGTGGAATGGCGCAGCGTTGGTCGGCGCACGTTATGGAGTGACGTCTTACCCGCACCAAACCCGTGCAGCCCACGACAATAGCGACGTTCCGGTCGCTCTGCCGAAACTTTTCCACGTGCGCTTCGGTCACTGCTTACACATACCCCCCTCACACCCCATCGGAAATAAAAAATATGCCTCGGGCAATCTGGAAAGGCGCGATCAGTTTTGGACTGGTGCATATTCCTGTGGCGCTGGTGTCGGCGACGTCCCGCCAGGGTGTCGACTTCGACTGGCTGGACAAGCGCAGCATGGACCCGGTCGGTTACAAGCGCATCAACAAGGTCTCCGGCAAGGAGATCAATAAGGAAAACATCGTCAAGGGCGTGCAGTACGAGAAAGGGCGTTACGTCGTCATCAGCGAGGACGAAATTCGCTCCGCCCACCCCAAATCAACCCAGACCATCGACATCTTCGGTTTCGTCGACAGCGACCAGATACCGCTGCAGCACATCGACACCCCGTACTTTCTCGCCCCCGACAAGCGCGGCGAAAAGGTCTACGCGTTGTTGCGCCAGGCGCTGGTCGACACCGGCAAGGTGGCGCTGGCCCATGTGGTGATTCGTACCAGCCAGCACCTGGCGGCGGTGATGCCGCTGGAGTCGGCGATCGTGCTCGTGCTGCTGCGCTGGCCCTCGGAAGTGCGCGGGCTCGACAGCCTCGAGCTGCCCAAGGAAGCCACCGACGTCAAGCTCAGCAAGAGCGAGCTGGACATGGCCAAGCGCCTGATCAAAGACATGAGCACCGAGTGGACGCCGGACGCCGGAGAATACCGCGACACCTTTCAGGATCAGATCATGTCGCTGGTGGAAACCAAGGCCCGCGAAGGCAAGATCGAGAACGTCGAGACCGATGCTGGCGACACTGAGCGTAAGTCGGCTGATGTCATCGATCTGACCGAACTGCTCAAGCGCAGCCTGGGCGGTCGCGGCACTGCAGCGAAGGCGGCGCCTGCCAAAGCCAAACCGGCGAGCAAAAGCAAAGTCGAGTCCAAGGACGATGCGCCGGCGAAGCGCCGTGCTCCGCCCCGAAAGAAGACCACCAAGGCCTCTTGAACGCGTGTCCTGTAGTAGCGTTAAAAGATGCACCGTTCCAATGCGCAGAGGTTCATCGTCATGACAAAACCTGTGAGTGAATACACCCGCAAGCGCAACTTCGATGTCACGTCCGAGCCGGCGGAAAGCGAGGGCAAGACGCGAAGCAAGAAAGGCAAGGCGCTGAGTTTCATCATTCACAAGCACGACGCGCGCAACCTGCATTACGACTTTCGCCTTGAACTGGATGGCACACTGAAAAGCTGGGCGGTGCCGAAAGGGCCGAGCCTGGACCCGAAGAACAAGCGCCTGGCGGTGCACGTCGAAGACCATCCGCTGGGTTACGGCACGTTTGAGGGCAGCATTCCCGAGGGCGAATACGGTGCTGGCGACGTGATCATCTGGGATCGCGGTGTCTGGCAGCCCCATGGCGACCCGCAGGAAACCTACAAGGCCGGCAAGCTCAAATTCACCCTGATCGGTGAAAAACTCACCGGCGACTGGGCGTTGGTGCGGACTCGCTTGCCCGGCAACAGCGACAAGGAACAGTGGCTGTTGATCAAGGAAAAGGACGATGCCGTGCGCTCGGGCGAGGAATACGACGTCGTCGTCGACAAGCCGGAAAGCGTGGTCAGTGGCGCAACGGTGGGCGAAGGACGCAAGCCGGCCAAGAATGCCAAACGTAAATCGGCGGCATCTGAACCCGCTGCCGACACCTCTGCTGCGAAGACGCCCGCAAAAAAGCCAGTGCAAAAAAAAGCCAAAACGCCTTCACCCAAAAAGAGCGGCGTGCCGGCCAAGCTCTCGCCGCAGTTGGCGACGCTCATGGACACCCCGCCCGAAGGCACATGGCTCTACGAAATCAAGTACGACGGTTATCGGATTCTGACCCGCATCATCGATGGCGAGGTGAAGTTCTTTACCCGCAACGGCAATGACTGGACCGATCGATTGCCGCTGCAGGCCAAAGCCGTTGGCGATTTGAAACTGGACAACACCTGGCTGGACGGCGAAGTGGTGGTGCTCAACGACGCCGGGTTGCCGGACTTTCAGGCGCTGCAGAATGCGTTCGACATCGACCGCAGCATGGACATCATTTATTACCTGTTTGACGTGCCGTTCCTGAACGGTGAAGACCTGCGGGAGACGCCCGTCGAAGACCGCCGCGCCGCCCTCAAAAAAGTGCTGGGGCGACAGAAAAAGGGCCTGCTGCGGTTCTCCGAAGCCTTCTCTGCCGGCCATCGCGACATCATCGAAAGCGCGAGCCTGATGTCCCTCGAAGGCGTCATCGGCAAGCGCGCCGGCAGCGTGTACCAGTCCAAACGCAATGCCGACTGGATCAAGCTCAAGTGCAAGCTGCGCCAGGAGTTCGTCGTCGTCGGCTTCACCAAACCTCAGGGCGCGCGCAATGGTTTTGGCGCGCTGCTGCTGGCGGTGAACGAGGAGGGCGCGGGTCTGGTGTATGCCGGTCGGGTCGGCACGGGGTTCAATCAGCAGATGCTCGGCGACGTGCTTGAGCAGATGAAGCCGCTGGAACAGGACGCCTCGCCGCTGGCGAAGAAGGTTACCAGCGCCCAGGGCCGGGGTGTGCACTGGATAAAGCCGACATTGGTGGCGGAGGTCGAGTTTGGCGAATGGACCCGTGACGGCATCATTCGTCACTCGGCGTTTGTCTCATTACGCAGCGATAAGCCGGCCAGTGAAGTGGTCCACGAATACCCCAGGACGCCGAGAGACATCAAGGCACCGTTCAAACCCAGCGCCGCCAAAGCCAAAGCGCCGAGCAAGAAATCCGCGACCCGCGCCGATCCTTCAGCCGAGAAGCCCAAGCCGGCCAGCAAACGTGCAGGCAAGGACCGCATCGACGTGGCCGGCGTGATGGTTAGCCATCCCGAACGGGTGATCGACGCTGAGAGCGGCCTGCACAAGATCGAGCTGGCGCAGTATTACGAATCAGTGGCGGACTGGATTTTGCCGCACCTCGACCATCGGCCCGTGGCGCTGTTGCGCTGCCCCGAAGGCGTGGCGGGCGAGCAGTTTTTCCAGAAACATTCCGAGCGCATGGCGATCCCCAACATCAAGCAGCTGGACCCCAAGCTCGACCCCGGACACGCGCGTTTGATGGAGATCGACAGCGTCAAGGCACTGGTCGGTGCGGCGCAGATGGGCACCATCGAACTGCACACCTGGGGCGCGACCTACGATCAGATCGAGCTGCCGGACCACTTCGTCCTGGATCTCGACCCGGACGACCAGTTGCCCTGGCGCAGCATGATCGAAGCCACACAACTGACGTTGTCGACCCTCGACGAGCTTGGCCTGGATGCGTACGTCAAGACCAGTGGAGGCAAGGGCATGCACATCGTCGTGCCGCTGGCGCGCCGGGCGGATTGGGAGTCGGTCAAAGCCTTCGCCAAGGCGCTGGCGCAATTCATGTCGCGGGAGCTGCCGGACCGATTCACCGCCACGTCCGGGCCGAAGAACCGGGTGGGCAAGATCTTCATCGATTACCTGCGTAACAGCCGGGGTGCAAGTACGGTCGTGGCCTATTCGGCGAGGGCGCGGCCGGGGTTGCCGGTGTCGGTGCCGATCAGCCGTGACGAGCTGACCGAGGTGAAGTCCTCGGCGCAGTGGAACATCGCCAACCTGCAGCAGCGTTTGCGCAAGCTGAAAGCGGATCCGTGGGCCGGTTACAAGAACACACAGCGCCTGACCAAACCGATGTGGAAGCGTCTGGGCGCCACGCCGCCGGCGTGAAGCGTTGAGTCACTCGCGCTGTGACGGGTGTCTGGCCAGCCATGCCCAAGCCGCCATCGCCGCGGGCGCGACCCGTGAAGAAGTCGCCGCCGCCCTGGCTACCGCGATCTCGTTGAATGCGGGCGCTGCGTACATCTATTCGATGCACGCGCTTGAAGCGTATGACGCGCTGAAGCCATAAATCGCGGTAGCTCGCGGCGATACGCAAAGGCCGGCAGGGTGCTTGCCGGCCTTACGCGTAGCTTCCGCACTCGGTTAAATCACTTGACCCCGTCAGTCCGCTCGCCCACTTCCGCCGGGTAGAACTCCCCTTCGAGCCCTGCGGTCAGCAGGCGTTCACGCACTTGTGTTTCGACTTCAAGCACCTGCTCAGAGTCGTCGATGTCGTCAACCACCAGCCAGACCGGCATGACGTTCTGACCATGGGTGCCTTCGCTGAGCATGTCGTGGGAGAAGACTTGATTGGCGCGCCACAGGCACAGTTCGTCATCGGTGTGGTGGGGCTCGCGAACGGCGGTCGGTGAGGTCAGCCAGATTTCGGTGTAGGGGCGCAGGTCTGCGTTGGCGAGTTCGTTCAGGGTGATAACGGTTTTCATTTTGTGTCCTCCAGTGTTCAAGATGGAGTTGTGACGTATGGGGCTGCCCAGCGTTCCCGCGATCTGCGCAGATGGTCGCAGTATCTGCCGAGATCAAGAGCGTCTGCCCGGAGGCAGACTGTGAAGATCAAAAGCGCTGCGCAGATCAAGAGCTTCCCGGCTAAAGCCGGGCCTACAGTGCGCCGCCGATGCCATGGGATGCACGCGCTGCTGTTTAGTGGGACCGGCTTCAGCCGGGAAGAGGCCATTCCAGGCGCTGATGTCCGATCGTTCCCACGCTCTGCGTGGGAATGCATCCCGAGGCGCTCTGCGTCATTCCGGGCCGATAGGAGGAATGATTGAGTTCCAGCGCCAACCCGCGATCTGCGCTGATGGTCGTGCGGACTTGAACCGAGGCCGCGTGCGTGGGGTCGACCATTCACTGTGCGCTCACGTCAGCCCGACCCGGAGACATGCCCGTGACCGACCCACGCCCGCTCACCCGCAGAAGACTGATCGCTCTGGCAGCAGGTGCCTCGGCGGCGTTGGTGTTTGACGCAGCGGTCGGTGATGCGAGTGCAGGCGTCCACGCCACAGCATCCGAACCGCCACCCCCCGGCCCTTCGCCCGTTCAATCAGAAGAGCGGAACATGCTCACGCGAGACATTCCATCCAGCGGCGAAGCGTTGCCGATGATCGGCCTTGGCACCTATCGCGGGTTCGATGTCGAGCCCGGCAGCGATGCGCACAAACTGCTGCCCGCCGTGGTGGATCAGTTGTTCCACGCCGGCGGCACGGTGATCGACAGCTCGCCCATGTACGGCCGCGCCGAGGAAACCACGGGCGAGTTGCTGGCGATCCATCAGCCGTCATCGCCAGCGTTTCTGGCGACCAAGGTCTGGACCCGAGGGCGCGACGAAGGCATTGCCCAGATGGAAGCGTCGTTCCGGCTATTGCGGACCCAGCGCATCGACCTTATGCAGATCCACAACCTGCTGGACTGGAAGACTCACCTGCCAACGCTGCGTCAGTGGAAAGAGGAAGGGCGCATTCGCTACGTCGGTCTGACGCACTACACCCCGTCGGCCTACGCTGAGGTGGAAGCTGCGCTGAAGGCCGAAGCGTTCGATTTTCTGCAGATCAACTACGCGCTGGACGATCGCGCGGTCGAGGCGCGGCTGCTGCCGCTGTGTCGTGAGCGAGGGGTGGCGGTGATCTGCAATCGGCCGTTCGGTGGAGGCGGTCTGCTCGGCCGCTTGCGCAACACGCCGCTGCCGGGGTGGGCGGGGGAAGTTCAGGCCAGGAGCTGGGCGCAACTGGCGCTGAAGTTTCTGATCTCGCACCCGGCAGTAACGTGCGCGATTCCCGGTACGGGAAATCCGAAATACATGAAGGAAAACGCCGAAGCCGCCAGAGGGCCTTTGCTTACTGATGCCCAGCGCCAGCAGCTGATTGCCCTGATCGGCTGATTTTGCCTACCGCCGGTTGGGCCGTTTCATATGAACGGCGCGAACTGAGGCGATCAGCGTTTGACCGGCGCAGGCAGAGTGACCAGATCCACGTACGCATCCCAGAACTTCTTCTGATCCACGGCGTACACCACTTTCGCTTTCTGTGTGCCGACGGGCGCGTTCTTCTTGTAGCCCATGGAGCGGCCGTAATCCGGTCCGAAGTGGGCGTCGACATCGACCCACAGGTCTTTGGACTCAGTGACCAGTTCCGGATGCACCAGGTACAGCGCGGGCAGGCTGTCCCAGGTGAAGCTGTGATGGTGCGGGTCCTTGTCGAACTCAGGCCCCAGCACCGTTTTGTACAGGTTGGGAATCACACCTTTGCTGGCGACGATGCGCTGGTAGACCGAGGCGTCGAAGATGACCTTTTCGCAGACATCGTTGGGAAAAATCACGTGCTCGATAGGCGAGCGCAGGACGATTTTTGCGGCCTCGGGGTCGAACCACCAGTTGAATTCCGCCGCTGGCGTCGTGTTGCCGGGGATCTCGATGGCGCCGCCCATGTACACGATGCGTTTGATCAGCGGCACGATTTCCGGCGCGCTGCGAATCGCCAGAGCGATGTTGGTCAATGGGCCAACGGCGAGAATGGTCACCTCGTGGGGGTTTTTCTTCACGCTGTCGACGATGAACTGCGCGGCGGATTCGCTGCGCAATGCAGTGTGCGTCGCAAGCCCGTCCGGCGGCGAAACCAGTTGCGAGGCCGAGGTCGGACGCGGGGTCTTGAACGCCCCCGGCCAGCCTGCGCCGAACAGGGCTTTTTCCTGGTCATACGTGGCGAAGTCGTGCAGCAGCGGGTAGGCCGCGCCGGAGTACACGCCGATATCCTTTTCCACGCCCATGCGCTCGACAGCCTTCAGCGCATCGACCTGTTCCTGATCAACCCACGCGTTGCCACTGACGAGGGTCATGCCCAGCACGTCGATGCGCTTTTGCGCGTGCAGTTGCGCCAGCATGATGAAGGCTTGGCCGTCGTCGTTGAGCACGTTGAAATCGGTGTCGAAGATGACCTTTTCCGCGGCCTGCAAGGAGGTCGCGGACAGTCCCAGCGTCAGGGCCAGGGCACAGCTTTTCACAAACGCCTGCATGGTCGGATTCCACAATTGTGATGGGATGAATACGATTCGCCGGGTTGGAGCGCGGCGTGTCCCGCGAAAGCGGTGGGTCAGTGAACGAACCGTTGACTGACCCACCGCATTCGCCAGCAAGCTGGCTCCCCCGGGATAGGCGTCCAGCGCGACGAGTTACCGATTCACCAGCTTTGCCGGCAGCGCAACCACCAGCAGGCTGCTCAAAATCAGGCACCCGGCAAAGAACCACAACGCCCCGGCGCTGCTGCCGGTGACATCGATGGCGATGCCCATCATCGAGTTGCTCACCAGCCCGGCGATGTTAGCCAGCGAGCAGGCCAGCGCGAAACCCGTCGCTGCCGCCCGGCCCTTGAGGAACGTTGCCGGCAGGCTGAAGAACACCGGCACCGCGCCAATGATCGCGGCCGAAGCGACGGCAAACAGCGCGACGGTGGCAACCACGTTATGGGTGAAAAACGGGCTGGCGGCCATGGCCACGGCGCCGATCCAGAACGGCACGATGATGTGCCAGCGCCGTTCGCGACGACGGTCGGAGCTGGCGCCGATCATCAGCATGCCGATCAGCGCCGCGACGCTGGGCAATGCCGTCAACACGCCGATGTGGAAGGTGTCGGTGACCCCGGCGTTCTTGATGAACGTCGGCATCCAGAAGCCCATGGCGTAGGCGCTGAGCAAGATCGAGAAATCGATGCCGCCAAGCATCCACACTTTCAGATTGAAAAAGCCGTCGCGAAAGCTGTGCTTGCTGTCCTTGCCCTCAACGTCGTCCAGGCGCAGCTCGCCTTCCAGCAAGGTTTGTTCGGCGCTGTTCAGCCATTTGGCTTCTTTCGGATTGTTCGGCAGCGCCCAGAACGTCATCACCCCCAGCAGCACGCTGGGAATGCCCTCGATCAGGAACAGCCACTGCCAGCCACGCAGCCCGGCAGTCTGGTCGAAATGGCCCATAATCCAGCCCGACAGCGGGCCGCCGATGACGCTGGAAAGCGGCAGGCCGATCATGAACAGCGCGATGATGCGGCCGCGGCGGTAGGTGGGGAACCAGGTGGTCAGGTAAAACAGCACGCCGGGCAGGAAGCCCGCTTCAGCGGCGCCGAGGAGAAACCGCAGCACGTAAAACTGCGTCGGCGTGCTGACGAACAACGTGCAGGACGACAGCAAGCCCCAGGTGATCATGATCCGCGCGATCCAGATCTTCGCGCCGACCTTCTCCAGCACCAGGTTGCTCGGCACTTCGAACAGGATATAGCCGACGAAAAACAGCCCGGCGCCCAACCCGAACGCGGTCTCGCTGAAGTGCAACTGGTCGAGCATTTGCAGCTTGGCGAAGCCGATGTTGATGCGGTCCAGGTAAGCGGCCAGGTAGCAGAAACACAGGAAGGGGATGAGCTTCCAGGTGATCTTGGTGTACAGCGCTTTGATCGGGTCCGCGGCTAGGTTCGCGGAGGTTTCTACATTCGCAGAGGGCATGGGTGTCTCCTGGCGTTTCTTCGACCGGTGAGCGCGGCGGCTGATTTTGCCTGCGTTTGCGGTGTTGTCATATGGGGGACGAAGCGGCAAGCGCCAAGCTTCAAGCTTCAAGCTGCAAGAGGGGACCGCATGCTCTTGACTTGCGGCTTATCGCTTGAAGCTTGCAGCTCGCAACTGTGTCATCGCCTCCTGCTTGCTCACCACATCTCCGTACTTGCTGTCGATGTCGAACAGGTTCGCTTCATGGGGATCGGGATGCCGGTCACCCACGCATTCGCGCACGACGATGGTCCGGAAACCATGCTGCACGGCATCCACCGCGGTCGCCCGGATACAGCCGCTGGTGGAGCAACCGGCCAGCACGACGGTGTCGATCCCTTGGGCGTGCAGCATTGATGCCAGCGACGTGCCAAAGAACGAACTGGCGTACTGCTTGCTGATCACGACCTCTTGGGGCAATGGCTGTACGGCCTCGCAGAATGCGGCCAGCGGGTTGCCTTCGACCATGTCCTTCATCACCGGCGCTTTTTTCACCCACATGCCGCCGTCCGCGAAATGCGTGGGGTGGTAGCGGATGTTGGTGTGCACCACCGCGATGCCGTGTTCCCGCGCGCAGGCCAGCAGCTCGACGCTTTCGGCCACCGCACTGACCACGCCGGGCGCATATAAAGGCGCGCCGGGTTGGGTGTAGCCCTGCATGAAATCGATCATCAGCAGGGCCGGTTTCGCACCAAAACCGATACGATTGCCCCAGACGCCTTGATAGTTGGCGTCCGCGCTTTGTGGGTCGGTCATTGCGTTCTCCTGTTCATCGTTTTAAGCAAGGACCGTCAGGTCAGCGGCGTACCGAGAAAGTCACCGAACGCGGCGAAGAAGCCCGGCAGGTTGTCCCACGGAATCATGTGTCCGGCGTTTTCCACTCGCGCGATCAGGATGTTCGGTTGCAGCTGTCGGATTTCGGCTTCGTCTTCCGGCTGAATCACGCCGCCGCGGCCAGCGACGATGAGCAGGGCAGGGACCGGAAGGTTCGGCAGGTCCTGGTGGAAATCCACGTCGTGGAAGTCATTGAAGGCGCGGACGATGGCGGGCTCGTAGCAGGTGTGCAGCCACTCGGCGCGTAGTTGCAGTTGTTCCTCGGTCCAGGTCGGGCAGAACGCGCGCATGTGTTCGGCGCTCATGCCCTGTTGCGACTGGCGGATGGAGTCGACATACCACGGCAGCTTCGCCGGGTATTCACGACGGCCCGGCCCGGACACCGGCGGATCAATCAGGACCAGGCTTTTCTGGCCCTGGGGGCAACGAATCGATGCCCGAACGGCAAAACGCGCGCCCATCGAGTGGCCGGCGAGGTGATAGCTGTCGATGCCCATGGCGGCGGCAAACGCACCGATGTCATCGGCGCAGGTGTCGACGCTGTAATCCAGATCCGGCCCCGTGGAAGAAAGCCCGCGACCGCGCGCATCCAGCACGTAGGTGTCGAAAGACTGGCCCAGGCGTTCAGCGACGAACCCCCAGGTGATCGCCGGGCTGGTGATGCCCGGGATCAGGATCAGCGCCGGTTTACCGGAGTGAATGTCGCCGCCGTAGCGCAGGTAATGCTGACGGATGCCGTTGGCCTGGACGTTGCCGCCATGGATGAATGTGCTCACGCCGCCACCCCCGATTTCAGCTCCTGGCCGTACAGGTCGTACCCGTAAACCCAGGCCGGATCTTCCTGGGTGCGCAGCCAGGTGTTGGCGTTGGAAACCGCTTGCACCCGAGAGGCGCGTTCCTTGCGATTGGCTTCGTACAGCTGGAACGCGGTGCGGTAGTCGGTGAGGCCGGTTTCCTGGAGGCAGCGGGTGAGCATCGCGGCGTCTTCAATGGCCATGCCGGCGCCCTGGGCCATGTGCGGCTTCATCGGGTGGCAGGCGTCGCCCAGCAAAACGAGGCGACCGCGACTCCACAAAGGCAACGGGTTGCGGTTGAGCAGCGGCCACTTGGTCACGCTGTCGGTGGATTCGATCAAGGCCTGCACGGTGGGGTGGTAACCGGCGAACGCTTCATACATTTCGTCCCGGCTACTGTCGACCCAATTGCCCTCGAAGTCCCACGCTGCATGGGGCACGCCGGTCACGTAGTAGTACTCATCGCGCTTGCCGGTGGTGTGGTAAACCATCATGTGACGGTCCTCGCTCCACCATTTCACGCAGTTCTCGAACTCCAGGTTGTATTTGGTCAGCACCTCGCTGGGGATCAGCGCGCGGTGGGCGACCCAGCCGCTGTACAGCGGCTTCTCATGGCCCAGCAGCTCTTCGCGAATCTTGGAGTTGATGCCGTCGGCGCCGATCACGATGTCGGCGTCGGCGTGGGTGCCGTCGGCAAAATTCAGGCGCACGCCGTTGTCGCGTTCTTCCAGCGTGGTCAGGCATTTGCTGAAGTGCACGCTGCCCGGCGCCAGCGTCGACATTTGCAGCGCGTGCAGATCACCGCGGTGCACGGTGATGTAGGCCGCGCCGTACTCCTTGAGGGAGAACTCGCCCAGGGCGATGCGCGACAGGTAATCGCCGGTCGCACCGTCGCGGCTGAACCAGAAGTCCGGGTGCGAACCCATGTCGCTGAGCTGTTGCTCGATGCCCATGCGCCGGAAGATTTTCATGATGTTCGGGCCCATGTGGATACCAGCACCGATACGAGAAAACGCGGGGGCTTGTTCGTAGATATCGACGTGGAAGCCGGCTTTCTGCAACAGCGTCGCAGCCGCAGCGCCCCCCAGACCGGATCCGACGATGGCGATTTTTTGCGTGGTTGGCATGGCGCGCATTCCTTTGTGTTTCATGAGCTCTGAATGACCGGAGCTCTGGATGACGGCGAGGCGAAAAGAATGTATCGCGTCGCTGGGTTTTTAAAGTGTATACGCTGATATTTTTAAAAGTGAACCGATATTTCCAGAAACGGCAGGCGGTGTCGCAAACAGGCATGTCACCTGCTGTAACCCTTATTCATTGGGATCTGTGTGGTTGGGTAACAGAGTGGCGTGCCTATTGCAGCGGCGTCCGGATTGATGTCTTATCGCTTTTAATAAGTGTGTACGCTTTAAAAAATGCACTGGTCTGATGCGCGACGCCTTGCAATGGTGCATCCGGCTCGTCATCCGCCCCAGAGGAGAAAAGAGATGCCGGTTAGCGATTGCGAATTGACCCAGATGTTCGAGCACGTCCTAAAACTGTCGAAAGTGGACGCGACCCAGAGCGTGGCGGTGCTCAAGAGCCATTACTCAGATGCGCGTACGGTGCGTGCCGCGATGGACGCCGCTCAACGTTTGGGCGCCAAGGTCTATGCGGTGGAGCTGCCTTCGTTCAATCACCCCAAAGCCATGGGCAACGACATGACCGCCTACTGCGGCGACACCGCGCTGACCGGCAACATCGCCGCGCAACGTGCCCTTGAGGCGGCGGACCTGATCGTCGACACGATGATGCTGCTGCACTCGCCGGAGCAGGAGCAGATCCTCAAGACCGGCACGCGGATTCTGCTGGCGGTGGAGCCTCCGGAAGTGCTGGCGCGGATGCTGCCGACGGTGGCGGACAAGGAGCGGGTGCTGGCCGCCGAACAGCTGCTGAAGGCGGCGCGCTCGATTCAGGTGAAGTCACGGGCCGGCAGCGATTTCCGTGCGCAACTGGGGCAATACCCCTCCGTCACCGAATACGGTTTCGCCGACGAGCCGGGGCGCTGGGACCACTGGCCCAGCGGGTTTCTGTTTTCCTGGCCGAACGAAGAGACCGCCGAAGGCACGCTGGTCATTGATGTGGGGGACATCGTGCTGCCGTTCAAAACCTACTCCCGCGAGCAGATCACGCTGGAGATCGACAAGGGGTTTATCACGGGGATTCACGGTGGTTTCGAGGCCGAGTACCTGCGTGATTATCTGAAATACTTCAATGACCCGGAGGTCTACGGCATTTCCCACATCGGCTGGGGCCTGCAACCCCGCGCCCAGTGGACGGCCATGGGGCTGCACGACAAGAACGACGGCATGTGCATGGATGCCCGGGCGTTCTACGGCAACTTCCTGTTTTCCACGGGGCCGAATACCGAAGTCGGCGGCACCCGCAAAACCCCGTGCCATCTGGATATCCCGCTGCGTCGTTGCGACATTTATCTGGACGATCATGCCGTGGTGCTGGCGGGGGAAGTGGTGGCGCCCGAGGCGTCGAAAGCCTGACGCAGGCCTGCATTTGGCTTGCGCTACGCGGGACTCAGGTTGTACGCAAAACTTGTGGGAGTGACCGGGGTGGCGCTCCACCTTGCTCACGAAGGCGGGATTCCTGTAGATGAAGATTTAGGGTCCTTACCTACTTCTTCGCGAGCAAGCTCGCTCCCACAGGTTTTGCATACACCCCGGGATCTTCCGCGCACAGCAACCTTGTGGGAGTGAGCTTGCTCACGAAGACGGCATTCCAGCTGCCGAAATTCTGAAGGATGTACCGTCCTTTTCGCGAGCAAGTTGAAGCGCCACCCCGGTCGCTCCCACTATTCATCTGTCGGCGGATACACCAGCGACACAACTCACTCATTCCGAAGATTCCCCTCAACCCCCGCAGACGTTACTGTAGCCACCACTTTCCAGATCCTGCCGAACGAGCCACCCGTGTCCACTGACAACCCTTCCAATAACAATACGTCCTACACCTTTTCCGAGCAGGTCGGCCATCTGCTGCGCAAGGCCTACCAGCGGCATCTGGCGATCTTCCAGCAGAATGTCGGCGATTCGCAGCTCACGGCGGTGCAGTTCGTGACCCTGTGCGCTCTGCGCGATCACGGCCCCAGTTCGCAAACCGAGCTGGTCAAGGCCACGGCCGTGGATCAGGCGACCATTCGCGGCATCGTCGATCGCCTGAAAGCACGGGACCTGATCAGTCTCGACCCGGACCCGCAGGATCGCCGCAAGGTCATCTGCAGCCTGACCAACAGCGGCCTGCAACTGGTGCAGGAAACCGTGCCCCGCGCCGCGCAGATCAGCGAGCTGACCCTGAGCAAACTCAACCCCGCCGAACGCGTGGCTGTACTGTTTCTGCTGCGCAAACTGATCGACGAGGGCGATGAATAGCGCCGCCTGACAGCACCGCTGTAGGAGCCCGCTTGCCCGCGAACACGATCTGCCCGCGACATTTATGTGCATGACCCACTGCATTCGCGAGCAAGCTCACTCCTACATGGAGAATGTTCAGTCCACCCAATTGCGACGTCGAAACGACCAAACCCACCCCAATACTCCAACGTCCTACAGCCTTTTCTCCGCTGGCATGCTTCCTGCTCTCGTTTCATGAAGTAATCACTTCATCAAATGCAAGCTACAGCGGGTAACACATGAAGGCTGACACAAGCGAGCTGCAGCGGGCGGCGGAGAAGACCGTGACCCTGAACGTCAACGGTCAGGCCACACGTGTCACGGCAATGCCTGACACGCCGCTGTTACTGATCCTGCGCAACGATCTGCACCTCAACGGCCCCAAATACGGCTGCGGCCTGGGCGAGTGCGGCGCCTGCACGGTGATCATCGACGGCGTCGCCGCACGCTCCTGCGTGTTTCCACTGGCCGGCGCCCAAGGGCGCGAGGTCACCACGCTGGAAGGCATCGGTTCGCGAGACCGCCCGCATCCGGTGCAGCAAGCCTTCATCGACGAACAGGCTGCGCAATGCGGCTACTGCATGAACGGCATGATCATGACCGCCAAGGCCTTGCTCGACCGCAACCCGCACCCCACCGAAGCGCAGATTCGCAACGAACTGTCAGCCAACCTGTGCCGCTGCGGCACGCACCTTGAAATCCTCAGTGCGGTCATGCGTGCCGCGCGTCATCAGCCCAGCCCGGATCCCGCCCAATGACCCAGACTCTGCCCACGCGCGATGAATTGCTCGCCCAAAACGGCGTGCTGTTGATCGTCGACGACATCCTGCCGCCGTCCGGCCCGGTCGCCAAAGGCGGCACCCCTACGGTCAGGCCCATGGAATTGGGGCTGTTCATTGCCATCGATCAGGACAGCCGCGTCTATGCCTTCAACGGCCATGTGGATCTGGGCACCGGCATTCGCACCTCGCTGACGCAGATCGTCGCCGAAGAGCTGGACCTGCAGATGGATCAGGTGACGATGATTCTGGGCGACACCGAGCGTGCGCCGAATCAGGGCGCGACCATCGCAAGCGCCACTTTGCAGATTTCCGCCATCCCGTTGCGCAATGCGGCGGCCGAGGCGCGGCGCTACCTGCTGCAACAGGCCGCGCAGCAGTGGTCGGTCGATGTGGATTCGTTAGTCATCGACAGCGGCGTGATAAAAGCGCAGGACGGTCGCGAACTGACCTTTGGCCAACTGCTGGTGGATCAGCGCGTGGAGCTGCGCATTTCCGGCAACGCACCACTCAAGCGGCTGGAGGACTACAAACTGGTGGGGCAGGGCGCCGCCCGTGTCGACATTCCGGGCAAGGCCACCGGCGAATTGACCTACGTCCACGACATGCGTTTGCCGGACATGCTCCACGGCCGCGTCGTACGTCCGCCCTACGCCGGTTACGACACCGGCGACTTCGTCGGCACCAGCCTCTTGGACGTGGATGAATCCTCCATCGCCCACATTCCCGGCATCGTCCGCGTGGTGGTGATTCGCGATTTCGTCGGCATCGTCGCGATGCGCGAAGAGCAGGCGGCCAAGGCGGCGCGGGAACTCAAGGTCACCTGGAAGCCCTGGCAGCACAATTTGCCGGACATGAGCAACATCGAGCAGGCGATTCGCGACAACCCGAGCATTCAGCGGGTGGTGCTCGATCAGGGCAATGTCGAAGACGCGTTGGCCCAGGCCAGCGAGCGGATGACGCGAACTTATCTGTGGCCCTACCAGATTCACGGCTCCATCGGACCTTCGTGCGGGCTGGCGGACTACAGCGAAGAAGGCATTCGGGTCTGGTCCGGCACGCAGAATCCCCACATGCTGCGCGCCGATCTGGCCTGGCTGCTGGAATACCCCGAAGAACGGATCGACATCATCCGCATGGAAGCGGCCGGCTGTTACGGGCGCAATTGCGCTGATGACGTCTGCGCCGATGCCGTGTTGCTGTCCCGCGCCGTGGGCCGGCCGGTGCGGGTGCAACTGACCCGCGAGCAGGAACATGCCTGGGAGCCGAAAGGCACCGCCCAGTTGATGGAAGTCGACGGCGGGATTAACGCCGATGGCGGCATCGCCGGTTATGACTTCAGCACCCGCTACCCGTCGAACAACTCACCGACCCTGGCCTTGCTGTTGACCGGGCGCGTGGAGCCGGTGGCGACCATGTTTGAAATGGGCGATCGCACCTCGATCCCGCCCTACGACATCGAACACATGCGCGTCACCATTCACGACATGGCGCCGATTGTGCGGGCGTCGTGGATGCGCGGTGTGTCGGCGCTTCCCAATACCTTCGCTCACGAGTCCTACATCGACGAGTTGGCGTTCGCGGCTGGCGTTGACCCGATCGAATACCGGCTTCGTTATCTGCACGACGAGCGCGCCGCCGAACTGGTTCGCGCCACCGCCGCCCGGGCTGACTGGGCGCCGCGCACCCAACCGATGCAGATCCCCGAAGAAGACGGCGTCCTGCGCGGGCGCGGTTTTGCCTACGCGCGCTACATCCACAGCAAGTTTCCCGGCTTCGGCGCGGCGTGGGCGGCATGGGTCGCGGACGTGGCGATCGACAAGCACACCGGCGATGTGTCGGTGACTCGCGTGGTAATCGGCCACGACGCCGGCATGATGGTCAACCCCGCCGGCGTGCAGCATCAGATCCACGGCAACGTCATCCAGTCCACCAGCCGCGTGCTCAAGGAACGGGTGACGTTCGAGGAATCCACCGTGGCGAGCAAGGAGTGGGGCGGCTACCCGATTCTGACGTTCCCCGAAGTGCCGAAAGTCGACGTCATGATGATGCCGCGCCAGGCCGAGCCGCCCATGGGCGCCGGGGAATCGGCGTCGGTCCCGAGTGCGGCGGCCATTGCCAATGCCGTGTATGACGCGACCGGGATTCGCTTTCGCGAGCTGCCGATCACGGCGGAACGCATTCTCGCCGCGCTGAACAGCGCTGGCGTGGAATCCAACAGCCAGCCGCCGCAGTCGCCGAAAGCCAAACGCTCAAAGTGGCTGTTCGGTTCCTTGTTTGCTGCGTTCGGCGCGTTGCTGGGCATGGCCGCGACCGCGTTGCCCTGGCGCGCGGAAATCGCGCCGATCACGCCGCCCGCAGCGGGCACCTGGTCATCGGCGACCCTGGAACGCGGGCGATTGCTGGCAGCGGTCGGCGACTGCGCGGTCTGCCACACCGCCCCGAATGGCGCCAGCAATGCCGGCGGGCTGGCGATGGAAACGCCGTTTGGCACCTTATATAGCAGCAACATCACCCCGGACCCTGAGACCGGCATTGGTAACTGGTCGTATCCGGCGTTCGAGCGGGCGATGCGTGACGGCATCAGTCGCGATGGCAAACACCTTTACCCGGCGTTTCCCTACACGGCCTTCAGAAACATCGAGGACGCCGACATGCAGGCGCTGTACGCGTACCTGATGTCCCAGACGCCGGTGAAACAGGTGCAGCCCGCCAACGACATGCGTTTCCCGTTCAATGTGCGGCCGTTGATGGCGGGCTGGAACGCGCTGTACCTGCGCAAAGGCGAGGTGCAGACGCAGCCGCAGCAAAGCGCTCAGTGGAATCGCGGTCAGTATCTGGTCAATGGACTGGGGCATTGCGCCGCCTGCCATTCACCCCGGGACTTGCTGGGGGCGGAGAAGGGCGGCACCTCGTTTCTCGCGGGCGGCACGGTGGACGGCTGGGAAGCGCCGGCGCTCAACAGCCTCTCGAAAGCACCGACGCCGTGGACCGAGGATCAGCTGTTCAATTATTTAAGCAGCGGGTATTCCGATGCCCATGGTGTCGCGGCTGGGCCGATGGGGCCGGTGGTGTCGGAGCTGGCGAAGCTGCCGAAGAGTGACGTGCGGGCGATTGCGGTGTATCTGGCGGCGTTGAATGAGCCTGCGTCTGGTAGTGCTGACATCCGTCCCGCGACGGTGAGCGGTCTGGCAGAGAAACCGAGCGTTTCGCCCCAGTCATTGAGCAATGGTCAGCGGGTGTTCGAAGGCTCGTGTCAGGGTTGTCATGCGGACGGTCTGGGCCCGAAGCTGTTTGGCGTGAGCCCTTCGCTGGCGACCAATACCAATGTCCACAGCGCGCTGCCGGACAACCTGATCAAAGTGATTCAGCAAGGGATCGACAAGCCGGCGACGGCAGATCTGGGTTACATGCCGGGCTTCAAGGACAGCCTGTCCGACACCCAGATCAGCGACCTGGCCGCGTACCTGCGCAACCGATTTGCGCCGAATGAGCCGCAGTGGACGGGATTGTCAGAGAAGGTGGCGCATTTGAAAGCCAATCCGGGAACGCACTGACTCGGCGAGCCTCTTTGGGTGACATCCCGCTTCAGGCAACACGCTGACGCCCGGCAAAATACGGTCCCGTGGGAGTGAGCTTGCTCACGAAGGCTGCATCTCAACCGCTAAATATCTAACGGATGTACTGGCCTCTGTAGGAGTGAGCTTGCTCACGAAGACTGCATCTCAACCGCTAAATATCTGGCGGATGTACTGGCCTCTGTGGGAGTGAGCTTGCTCACGAAAGCGGTATCTCAGCCACAGAATATTCAGAGGATGTACCGGCGCCTTCGCGAGCAAGCTCGCTCCCACAGACTGCATTTCAACCGCTAAATATCTAGCGGATGTACTGGCCTCTGTGGGAGTGAGCTTGCTCACGAAGACTGCATTTCAACCGCTAAATATCTAGCGGGTGTACTGGCCCCTGTGGGAGTGAGCTTGCTCACGAAAGCGGTATCTCAGCCACAGAATATTCAGCGGATGTACCGGCGCCTTCGCGAGCAAGCTCGCTCCCACAGACTGTATTTCAACCGCTAAATATCTAGCGGGTGTACTGGCCTCTGTGGGGGTGAGGTTGCTCACGAAGACTGCATTTCAACCGCTAAATATCTAACGGATGTACTGGCCTCTGTGGGAGTGAGCTTGCTCACGAAAGCGGTATCTCAGCCACAGAATATTCAGCGGATGTACCGGCGCCTTCACGAGCAAGCTCGCCCCCACAGACTGCATTTCAACCGCTAAATATCTGGCGGGTGTACTGGCCCTTGCGGGAGTGAGCTTGCTCACGAAGGCTGCATTTCAACCGCT
>NZ_JBWKQL010000006.1:90706-255338 GCF_059418765.1 Pseudomonas sp. GW821-FHT07F05 | reverse complement strand
AAATATCTGGCGGATGTACTGGCCTTTGTGGGAGTGAGCTTGCTCACGAAGACTGCATCTCAACCGCTAAATATCTAACGGATGTACTGGCCTCTTCGCGAGCAAGCTCGCTCCCACAGACTGCATTTCGATCGCTAAATATCTGGCGGATGTACTGGCCTTTGTGGGAGTGAGCTTGCTCACGAAGACTGCATCTCAACCGCTAAATATCTAGCGGATGTACTGGCCCTTGTGGGAGTGAGCTTGCTCACGAAGACTGCATCTCAACCGCTAGATATCTGGCGGATGTACAGGCCTCTTCGCGAGCAAGCTCGCTCCCACAGGTGCTGCACCAGTCGGCCTACTCCGGCAACACCCTAACGCCACGCATCACCAGGTCCTGAATAAACGCCAGCCAATCCGTGCGCTCCCCCTCCGCGGCCATGTCCTGACCCAGGAACGAGCTGAGGGTGTGCAAGTTGGAGTTATAGAAGTAGCACAGCGACGCGATCATCAAATACACGTGCTTGATGTCCAGATCCTGCCGAAACAGACCCTGTGCCTGACCAGCATCGATGATCGGTCTGAGCACGCCGACGGCTTCGCCTGACAGGCGTCGCAGCTCACCGGACTGGCGCGCGTGCCTGCCCTTGTGCAGGTTTTCGATACTGAGGATGGCGACGAACTCCGGGTGGCTGACGTAATAGTCCCAGACAAACGCCACCAACTGGCGCAGCGTCTGCACCGGCGTCGACGGGTCCAGTGACAGCAGGCTTTCGGCGCGGTTGAACTGCTCGTAGGTGTGCTCAAGCACTTTGACGAACAGCTTCTCCTTGCTGCCGAAGTAGTAATAAATCATCCGGTCGTTGGATTCGGCTTCGGCGGAGATCTTTTCGATGCGCCCGCCGGAATAGCCGTCGCGGGTGAACACCGTGATCGCCGCCTGAAGAATGCGCGCGCGGGTTTGATCGGCCTGTTGCGCGCGAACGCCAGTGCTTTTGCCCATGGTCGTCAGAGAATCCGGTAGAGCAGGCGCTCGACGCGGACCCGGCTGACCCGGCGCAGAAAGGTGCGCACGCCAACCGGGTATTCGCTCAGAGTATCGAGCTCGTCAAACTTGCCGACCCGATGGGTATTGCGCATCAGCAGCGCGATTTCCTCGGCGCGAGGCTTCAGCCATTCGCCCTTGGGGTCATCGATCAGCACGGCGTTTTCCAGGTCCAGCTGAAAGGCCCGCGGGTTCAGGTTATTCCCCGTCAGCAAGGTATAGCGGTCGTCCGACCACAGGCCCTTGAGGTGATAGGTGTTGTCGCCGTCTTTCCACAAATGGATGTTCAGCTGGTGCTTGGCGATCGCCGTCTGATGCTTCTGCATGAAGCGACGCAGGCTGATCTCGTACAGATACGGCAGCGCGGAGATCACCTTGAATGGCTCCTCCGGCGAAATGAAAAAGTCGTTGGCGGTCTTGTCGCCGATGATGATGTCGACCTTAACGCCCCGCTTCAGCGCGCGATTGATCTCGCGCTTCACCACCAGCGGCATGTTGAAGTATGGCGTGCACAGCGTCAGTTGCTCATCGGTCGCGGCAATCAGATCACAGAGGGTTTTGCTCAGCGGGTTCTTGTTGCCGATGCCCAGCAGCGGGATGACGCGCATCTCGCCGTTGTCTCGCACGCCATCATTGACGTCGTAACTGGCGCGCTTGAGGTGCTGGCGGAACTGACGAATTTCCCCGCGCAGGCTGCGAGAGCTGGGCGGCGAGGGCAGGTCGAGGCGATGCACCGCGTCGGACGGCAGAATGTCCTGCTGGACCAGACGCTGGAACGAGTCGGCCAGGCCTTTGCTGTCAATCAGGTGATAGCGATCGAGCCGGTATTTGCCGAGCTTGTGCAGGTAGACGTTATTGATGCTGGCGCCGCTGTAGATCACACAATCGTCGATGACGCAGCCCTTGAGGTGCAACACGCCGAACAGCTCGCGGGTTTGCACGGGCACGCCGTACACCGGCACTTCCTGATCGTGTTCCAGGTTCTGCGCCTGATACCACGCCGAGTTCCCGGCCTGCTTGCCGGCGCCGATCAGGCCGCGTTGGGCGCGGAACCAGTCGACCAGCACCACGACGTCCAGCTCCGGTCGCGCAGCCTTGGCGGCATACAACGCATCGAGAATTTCCTGACCCGCTTCGTCCTGCTGCAAGTACAGGGCGACGATGTAGATCCGTCGGGTGGCGGCGGCAATCTTCGCCAGCAGTGTCTGCCGATAGTCGGCTGCACTCGGCAGAATCGTGATCGCCGTGCCGGAGGATTCAAAACCACGCAGCGCTGCAAGGGTAGAACGTCGGAAGGGAGCCCGCATAAGCCTCTCGATGGGTCGGATCAACAGCGCACGAGCTTACACCAGAGTGCGCCCTCTGGTGGTTTTGGCAGTGTTATCCGTGAGTTGTTCAGCGGATTATCAGCGAGGGGTCACAGGTTGAGCCCACCCATTCAGCTCACACCTTCAAGATCAACTTACCGCTGTTCTCGCCCTTGAACAGCATCTGCAGGGTTTCGGGGAAGGTTTCCAGGCCTTCGACGATGTGCTCTTTGCTTTTCAGCTTGCCCTGGGCCAGCCAGCCGGCCATTTCCATCCCGGCCTTGGCGAAGTGTTCCGCATGGTCCATCACCACGAAACCTTCCATGCGCGCGCGGTTGACCAGCAGCGACAGGTAATTGGCCGGGCCTTTGACGGCTTCCTTGTTGTTGTACTGGCTGATGGCGCCGCAGATCACCACCCGCGCCCTCAACGCCAGGCGGGTCAGGACCGCATCGAGGATGTCGCCGCCGACGTTATCGAAATACACGTCCACGCCTTTGGGGCATTCGCGCTTCAGCGCCGCATGAATGTCCTCGTTCTTGTAATCGATGGCGCCGTCGAAGCCGAACTCATCAATCAGGGTCTGGCACTTTTCCTTGCCGCCGGCGATACCGATGACCCGGCAGCCTTTGATTTTGGCGATCTGCCCGGCGATGCTGCCCACCGCACCGGCGGCGCCGGAAATCACCACAGTCTCACCGGCCTTGGGCTGGCCGACTTCGAGCAGGGCAAAGTAGGCCGACATACCGGTCATGCCCAACGCCGCCAGGTACACCGGCAGTGGCACCAGTTTGGGGTCGACCTTGTTGAAGCCCTTGGGCTCGCCGACGAAATAATCCTGCACCCCGAGCACGCCCTGAACGTAATCGCCCACGGCGAATTTCGGGTGTTGCGACTCAATGACCTTGCCCGCACCCAACGCGCGCATCACCGCACCCAGCTCGACCGGCGCGATATACGACTTGCCTTCGTTCATCCAGCCGCGCATGGCCGGGTCCAGGGACAGGTATTCGCTTTTCACCAGGATCTGGCCTTCGGCGAGTTCCGCAACAGGCACGGTCTGGAAGGTGAAATCTTCACGGCTGGCGGCACCCACAGGGCGGCGGGCGAGGAGGAATTGGCGGTTATTCAAGGCGGTCATGGCAGGGCTCTCGATTATCGGCGAAGCGGCAGTGATAGACCGGAACGGCCCGGACAGCAAGGATTGCCACTGCACCGAATGCCCGCCGATCCATGCTGATGATGGCGCTCTTCACGGATCATCATCGCCACCAATGGCCCGGCAACCGGCCTTTTGATAGTGCTGACGCTGATTGTGTCGTGACCGCTAAGCTGCGGCGCATGCCCGGCGTGTGCCGAGCCTTCCATTTATAAGTACAAAAAGGACGATCCCATGAGCATGACGTTTTCCGGCCAGGTCGCGTTGGTCACAGGCGCCGCGGCGGGTATTGGCCGAGCGACCGCGCTGGCGTTTGCCGAACACGGCCTGAAAGTGCTGGTGGTGGATCTGGACAGCGCGGGCGGCGAGGGCACGGCTGAGCTGATTCGTCAGGCGGGCGGCGAAGCGCTGTTTCTACCGTGTGACGTAACAAAGGACGCCCAAGTGCAGCAAATGATGGCCCAAGCCGTGGACGCCTACGGCCGCGTCGATTACGCCTTCAACAACGCCGGCATCGAAATCGAGAAGGGCCGCCTCGCCGAAGGCAGCGAAGCCGAGTTCGACGCGATCATGGGCGTCAACGTCAAGGGCGTCTGGCTGTGCATGAAATACCAGTTGCCGCTGATGCTGGCCCAGGGCGGCGGGGCGATCGTCAACACCGCATCGGTTGCCGGGCTGGGCGCGGCGCCGAAGATGAGCATCTACAGCGCGTCCAAGCACGCGGTGATCGGGCTGACCAAATCGGCTGCCATCGAATACGCCAAAAAACACATCCGCGTGAACGCCGTGTGCCCGGCGGTGATCGACACCGACATGTTTCGCCGCGCCCACGAAGCCGACCCGCGCAAGGCCGAATTCGCCGCGACCATGCACCCGGTCGGGCGGATCGGCAAAGTCGAAGAAATCGCCGCCGCCGTGCTCTACCTGTGCAGCGACGGCGCTGCTTTCACCACCGGGCATTCACTGGCAGTGGATGGGGGCGTCACGGCGTTCTGATCGGTCAGACCGTTCAGCGAAAAAGCAGACCGGCGCTCCTGCGAGGTATTCAGCTAAGCTCCACGGGCTGTCCACCCCCAGGGAATGTCGATGGATCATTTGTGGTTCGCCTATCCGCTGATCAGCGCTGCCGTGCTGCTGGTCATCGACCTCACGCTCTGGCAATGGCTGCACCCGCGCTGGCTGCGGCGCAAGCTGGCGTGCCGGCTGGTGCTGTTCGTGCTGTTCAGCATGGCGCTGCTCGATGGCGGACTCAGCCCGCTGTATCCGGTGCCCGCCGACTGGTCCGTTCCCCGGCATGTGCTGGGCACCATCCTGAACATCGCCTGGTGGCTGTTCGGCGCGCGGACACTCACCGTGCTCGCCGTCATGGTCATGGAGCCTCGGATCGGCGGCAAGGGCCATCTGCTGCAAGACGTCATGGGCGCGATCATCTTCCTCGTCGCATCAGTGGCGGCGGCCGGCTATGTGCTCGACCTGCCGGTCAAAGGGCTGCTGGCCACCTCCGGCGCCGTGGCGATCATCTTCGGCCTTGCCGTGCAAAGCACGCTGGGCGACGTGTTCTCCGGCATCGTCCTCAACGCGACCAAGCCGTTCCGGGTGGACGACTGGATTCGCGTCGATGACATCGAAGGCAAGGTCATCGAAATCGACTGGCGCTCCACCCACCTGCTGACCTCCGAAGGCAGCATGGCCGTGATCCCCAACGCCATGGCTGCCAAGACCCGCATCGTCAACTTCAGCCGCCCGGATCATTTCCATTCGGTCACCCTGTCCATCGAACTGTCGACCCGCCTGCGGCCCAGCCTGGTGCTGGACTCCCTAGAGAAAGCGCTGCTCGGCTGCCGCGAATTACTGGCCCAGCCCGCGCCGTCGGCGGTGGTGGTCAAGTCCGGCCTGCGCATCGTCGAGTACGAAGTCACCGGCTACGTAAAATCCCGGGATCGGCGTTCAGCGGTGCGTAACCAACTGTTCGACCTCATTCACCGGCAGCTCGCGTCGACCGAAACCCGCCAGGACCAGCAACGCCCTTCGACGCGACAGTCTGCGGTGCTCAACACCGTCAATGCGCTGCGCATGCTCAGCGACGCCGACCGCGCGCAACTGGAACAGCACATGCGCCTGGGCGCTTATCCGGCGAAAGACATCGTGCTCGCCGAGGGCGTGGTGCCTGATGCGCTGTTCATTATCGAGTCCGGGGTGGTGTCGGCGTCGCTGCAACGGCCGGACGGCTGGCTGGAAGTGGGGCGTATGGGGCCGGGTGAGCTGCTGGGTGAAAGCGGGTTTGTTGACGGCACGCCGACGCTGGCGCGGTTCTGCGCGTATACCGACTGCATGATTTATCGCATCGACAAGGCCGATCTGGAGCCGTGGTTGGCGGAGCATCCCGAGCTGATTGGTGCGTTGGCGGGGTTGGCTAAGTTTCGGGCGAAGGCGAGGGCGGCGATGCTGGAGGCCAAGCCGGTGGTGGCTGACGCCAATGGTTTTCTCGGTTGGTTGCGCAAGAATGTGAGGCGGTTTGAGGTGACGCGCGGGCAGGGGCCGGATGACAAGAAGCGCTGACAAAGACAGCGGGTTGTCGAGAAGTAAAACTCTCGCAGGCAACTGACGCTTCGCCGAGGCGTACCTCAGATGCTGCTGAACGCTTGATCTGAGCTATGCCTTGGGCGCTTGGGTCTATCCGCTGGCTGACCTGAATTCGACTCATCGAAAGCCACATGATCCCAAGGGAATCATGATGCATATCCCTTGGGAGCGATGACTCAGAAGTCTATGGTGCCCGAGAGTTTGACCAGACGCGGGTCGCCCTGGCTGAGATAGCCACCGTTGGCGGAGGCCCAGTAGTTCTTGTCGGTGATGTTCTCCACATTGACGCGCAACGTCAGGTCCTTTTGATCGACCTTGAATGTGTAGCGCGCGCCGGCATCGAACCGATTCCAGGTGGGAAGGCTCAGGTTATTGGCCTGATCCGCATACTGGCCTCCAGTACGTAGCATACGGGCGCTGAGGGCAGCTCCCTCCAGGCCAGGAACGTCCCAGTCGACGCTCGCATTTAGCTGGAAGGTGGGCACCCCGATGGCATGATTGCCATCAGTGAGCCCGCCCGCGGTGTTCTTCAGCTCCGAGGTCATGCGCGTGCCGCCTGCCATCAGGCGAAGGCCTTCGATGGGCTCACCAAACACGCTCAGCTCAACGCCTTTGTTCACCTGCTCGCCGTCGCGAATGTAGAGGCGCTGGGTCGCATCGACGTAGCCATCGCTGGGCTTCTCGATTCGGAACACGCCGAGATTTGCGCCGAACGATTGCATGTCCAGCTTGATACCCGCTTCCAGTTGCTTGGTGCGGCCAGGCGGGAAGGCCTCCCCAAGGTTGGTGACGTTGGTACCGGACGCGACCGGCCCTTTGGCCAGGCCTTCAATGCGGTTTGCATACAGGGAAACGGTGTCAGTCGGTTTATAGACGATGCCGTACACCGGAGTGGTGATGGATTCGTCGTAAAGCGAAGTACGGCTGCCGTCATTGGCCGGATTAGCCACGCCGTTGGAGGTGGTGCCGTCGTAGGAGTAGTTCTCTACGCGCAGCTGCTGACGGCGTACGCCATATGTCAGCAGCAAACTATCGTCGAACAAGCCAACAGTGTCGGAAACGGCCAGGCTTCGGTTACGGGTTTTGCCGGTGACACCCGGATCGCCCATATCGCCGCCGGTGAGGGAAACCGCCGTTGGCTTGGGCAGGTCAGGTGTGGTGTAGATATTGGTATTCCCGGTGACCGAGCGGTAGAAGGTGTAGGCGTTCTCTTGCTGGGTCCAGATAGTGGAGGCGCCAATCGCGATCTGATGACTGACCGGCCCGGTTTGAACATGACCGTTAAGCCCCGCTGCAAAGCTGGTGTTGTCCTCATTGTGCGGGATCTCGGAGCCGCCGACAGTTGCAACTCCGTTATTACCTACGAGGGTTGGCGTGCCGTATACGCCAGTTTCACGCGTATGCTTGGCGCCCCCTGCAAGGTAGGCAGTCCAGTTTTCATTCAGGTCCCAGTCGCCACGCATCATGCCGAACGTGTCTTCGGTTTCGGTATTAGTCCAGTCCTGGCCGTAGTTGTGGCTGGCGTCAGGGGCGGTCGGGATTTTGGTCGCATTACCCAATTGCACGGTGTTGCGTAAACCGTTGATGCGCTGTTTTTGGTAGCCAAAGTCGGTAGAGACGCGAAAGGTGTCACCACGATAATCGAGCCCCGCGACGAACAACTTGGTGCGCTGGTTTTCGTCATCAATCGCAGTGTCGCCTTCACGTTGGCTAAGGTTGACTCGCGCTCCGAATCGATTGCCCTCGCCTAAGCGTTGGCCAAGGTCCAGATGCTCACCAATTCGGCCATCGGAACTGATGTCTTGGGTGTAACGGCGAGTCGGCACGTCTTCAGCACGCTTGGGCTGCAGATTCACGCTGCCACCCAAGCCCGTACCGGTGGGGCTCACGCCGTTGATAAAAGCGTTGGGACCTTTGAACACTTCCACCCGCTCAATCGCGTCCGTGGAGAGAATTTGCCGGGGAAGGACGCCGTACAGACCGCCGTAGGAGATATCGTCACCTGCCAGCGGCAAACCGCGGATCACGAATATCTGCGACTGATTACCGAAGCCGTAAGACTGGCGCACCGACGGGTCGTTGAGGAGTACGTCTCCCACATCTTCAGCCTGCTGATCCTCGATAAGCTGGGAGGTATAGCTGGTCATGGTGAAAGGGACGTTCGTGTTGTCCTGATTACCCAGAACACCCATCTGCCCGCCACGAGCGACCTGACCACCCGCATAGACCTCAGGCAGCGTGTTGGAATTGGCCTTGACGGCATCCGCGTTGATGTCAGTAGCACCGAGCTCCACCGCAGAGTCGGCAGCATTGGCGATGAAGCTCGCAGAGCAGCAAAGCGCAAGCACGGTGGGGCGAAACGGATGCGAAAGAAACATTACGGGCTACCAGGAAGGTGATCAGAAAGGGTTGAAGCCTCCTTGGCAATGCGAAGTATTCGCAGGTGAGAATGATATCAGAGGGCTTTCAAGTATGTTGCCATTGACGATACATTTTTTCACATCGCGTGAAACGCCCTGACGATGCTGGATGCAAAGCGCTGCCAACAGCGGAGCCTTCTGTTCTTCCTGTTTTCACAGTCCCGTGGAAAGCTACGCGTGCTTTGCACTCACTTTTTGTCTGATTTGATGGAGCCACGGATGGATAGCATGGATACCCAGCAAGAAAACGCCCTCGAACAATCACTCAGGCTGGCGGCGGATGAGCCGGCCCATCGACCTGAGTTTTTCAAGATTCTGTTGGATTCCACTGTCTACGTCCTCGGCACGGCCGGGACTGGCGAAGGTCATGTCACACTCCAAGCGGGTAGCAATGTCAGCATCGCGAATTGGCACAAGGCTGACGGCTCACCTGTCATCCCGTTTTTTTCTTCGTTGAAAATATTGCAAGGGTCCATAGACAGCGAAGAATCCTACGTAGAAATCCCGGCCAGATCGCTGTTTGAAATCACACGGGGCGCCCCTCTTTTTCTCAATCCTAAGTCTCCGTACGGGAAAGAGTTTTTGCCGGAGGAAGTGCGCCATCTGCTCTCCGACGGGATCGGCCAGAAGCCAGCGCAGCGCACGGTCGAAAAAGACACGACCGTGCTGCTCGGACAGCCGTCGCAATACCCGTCCAGGATGATCCACTCACTCACGCAGTTACTCGCCAAACATCGCAACGTAAAACGTGCATTTCTGGCGTTGATGCATGACCCATCGGTTGATCAAAAGCCTCATCTGATCATTGGTATTGAAGCGGACGGAGATTTTGAACGGGTCATGCGCGAAGCCGGTAACGTCGCCGGAGATACCGCCCCGGAAGGCGAACCCGTCGACCTCTATCGCGTAACCGAAGGGGGGGAAGGCCTTAGCGATTACTTCCACAAGGAAACAACGCCTTTCTATGAACGGAAGTCGGCAGGGTGGCTGCGGTCATTGCTTGGTATTGGCAAAGCGTGACAGCGATCAAGCCCGGGCTCAGCGCAGAGCAGGCTTGCGAAATCTTGGTTGGGCTGTGCAGTTTTCTAATGGAGGAACAAGAATGGCTGAAATAAGCAAAGTCTCCGCCGAGTTGGTAGAACAGATCAAAGTGCTAAGTCGCGAGGGACTCGCCTTACTCGGCCTTACCGGAGATGATGAGCCGGCCGATGTGGTTGCGGCGATTACGGAGCGGGTGCGCAATTGCAAAGCGACTGGCACAACGCTGTCCGAGGAGGAAATGTACGCGCTTGGAGCGTTGCTAGGTAACCAGTACGTAGAAGGCCAGGGCTGGCACTGGGGCGATGTCGTTTGGGATTATGATGAGACGACTGCTGCTGTAGGAGTGCTCAACCACGACAACTCATTGTTCATCAATCCTATTGGCTGGGTGGCTCAGGTGATGGAGTCCGAGGGTGGTGTTGGCTTCATGCTCAACTACAACATGGTCAGCGTGCACCAGGTTCCGGTACGCGAACCTGATAGCGCGACAGGCTTGTACTGACGCCTCTCCTGAAGAAGCGTGCTGCCCTCAAATTGAACGCTGGTCTTCTGAGTCGAACAGCCGCTATCTGCATTGTCAATAGCAACGCACTTCAAGAGCCTCTACTAAGCCAGATAGCCAGATAGCTCTCCACCCAATCAAGGAAGATCCATGGGCCAAATTGGCATTCAACTGACCACCCATCTGCCCCCGCAGATTCGGGTGCTGGAAAAAGAGGCTGTTGAAGAGGAATTCAGGTTTCTGACCCGGCTGATTGCCGAATGGAACTCCGGGGCAAATCGCTTCAATGCCCCCGGCGAATGCCTTATGGCTGCGTATCGAAACAAACAGCTGATAGGCATCGGGGGCCTTTCAGTTGATCCCTACGCCGACAAGAACATGGCGAGACTGCGACGGGTCTATGTCAGCGCCTCATCAAGGCGGCATCACGTGGGACAGACGTTGGTCAAGGCGCTTGTTGCACATGCCGCGCAGCGCTTTCAGAGCGTGTGCCTTTTCACCGATACCGCTGTTGGCGACGCGTTTTATCTGAAGTGTGGCTTCATGCGAACAGATCATGAGCATGCCACGCACGTGATGTGCTTGAGCAACATCTGACTCAAGCAATTGTAAGTTAAGATTGATGATTGCAGCGCGGGTGCCTGGACCGTTAGGGTGCATGCAAACCCATATTAGGCGATGAATTAGCGGGATAGTGCTGACTGGCTGCATTTTTACTTTGGCACTGTGAGGCTAAGGATACCCCCTCATGCAGTATATGTTTTCCGAAGTCCTTAATGACCTCATCGACTACTTCCTGCTCGGTGACCTTCAACTGTTGAGGCGCTTCAAGCAAGAGCATCAACTTGCAGACGATCTGGCTGGTGAGTTTGTATCCAGTGAAAGCGGCGACAAGGCCGTTCTTGATGGCGTCCTCATCCCGCTCGCCGGTGTGGAAAACCATCCTTACACCGTTGTTTTCACGTTGGCCGGCGTTGAACCTCAAATGCCCCGGCACGAAGGTCGGGTGCAGCATCGTCGCGGCGGTTATTCCCTGCGTGTCGAGCACGGTCGCATACATTTGTTCACGTGGCGCATTCTGCAGGCGTTCACGGATGAGAATCTCGATGAGTTGCTCGAGCGTTATGAGCAATCAAACAGGCCGACTATTGAAGTCGAGAATGGTTGGTATGAGGTGGAAGTGCTGGCGGGTGAAATCCTGCGTGATGAATACTTCGAGCCGGCATTCGAGTTTGTACTGACCAAAACCGCTCTGCCGGTAGATGCCAGCAAGGTGGATATCAACTATCGCTTTGAGGTGGAGTTGCGTTAGGACCCCGCAGGGTAATCGCCTTAAGGAGCCCGAGCATCGGCATATGGCCTTGCAAAGCAAATCGCGGTTTCAGGCTCAAGCCAGGACGACTTCAAAGTCGCTGCGACGAAACGTGAGATCTGCGGCAGGCCGCCAAATCGAATAGGGCTTCCCGTCGTTTTCGACCACAAAATTTACACGCGCGTTCTTGCTACCAAGCGCTCAACTTGAGGTTTCACCTTGGGACTTTTCTCCAAAATATTCGGAAAGCCCTCCGGACCTGTTCTCTACACACTCTTTTCGGTTCGACCCTCGAGCGACTTGGGAGCGTGGGCCGCCAGCTTCCCGAACCATACAGAGGTTGTTGGTTACTCAAGCCTCGGCCATTTCTTTCTTCGCAATCCACACGACTCGGAGTACCTCGTGCTGCACCCTTTCAAGTGCGCGGCGAAGTCGTACGGAAGCCACCCGTCAGTCGAAGACTTTGAAGCGGAGGTACTGAAAGAGCCGGGGTTCGAACTGTATGTCCTAGACTCGGATCACGTCGCCGAGTTGTTCCGGCACCTGGGCCCCCTTGCTGAAAACCAGGTCTATATCCCGCAGCCGTACCCGTTTCTTGGCGGCAGCGAAGCCCTCGAGACGTACGAAAAAGGTGATGCCTGGGTCTTTATGCACGTTGTCGCCCACATGCATGGTCTTGACGGCGGCGCCTGAAAGGCCGCCCAATGACGCCGAAAGGCGTTGGGGTCATATGCGGCCGGGCATCCTATCCTGTGTGACCAGTCCGCAAGACCCCTTTTCAGCAAGATAGGTCTGCACCCATCAAGGACGATGCATGAGCCAAGTCGACATTCAAGTGATCACCCATCTCCCCCGCAGACTCAGGCCAGCGAAAGAGGCGGTTGGACAAGGCTTCAGGTTCCTTTCCCGTCTGATTGACGAGTGGAACTGAGGGTCAAAGAGGCAGCACGTGGGACAGAAGATGGTAAATGCGCTTGTTGCACATGCCGCTCTGCGGTTCCAGAACCTATGCCTATTCACCGATACCGCCGCCGGCAACGCGTTTTATCTGAAGTGCGGCTTCATGCGAACAGACCATGACCATGCGACCCACGTAATGTGCTTAAGCAACAGCTAACTCAGACGAGCAAAAAGGGGACGGAGTGATTTTTCAACCAAAATAAATCAGTCCCCTTATCTCGTCCTGCAATTCTGTACAGCTGGGACCCGCAGACGGTATTCATTCTTTCTCAGGCACGAACATTTCTGCTTTAGAAAAAACTTGGGTATCTTGGCATAGCTCTGCAAGCGCTTTCAGCGAATCCCCGGAAACTTGAAAGTAAATATTCTCCACCTCATTCATGTCATCAAGAAATATAGACATACCAATATCGTCGCCTACGTATCTTTTGATCCCTGAGTACATCTCAACAAAGTTGAGCCTGAATGCCGCAATCAGGTGTTCTGAAACCTCCTTGGATAGCCGCTCAGGGCTGTCAAACTCCCAACCATCCTCGCCTAAAGTTCTACATGCGCCGACAGGAATCAAAAAGGCTGCCGTATATTTTTTTATCATCATATCGACTTAAAATTCGCTTCCTAGTCACGTAAGGGCTCTTCTGGTTCCAAACTGCGCAGCCTCCAGCCTCTGAATCACTTTTGCCTTTTCTAAATGATCCAAGGCTAGCGATCCACGCGGCACGGGTGCGCGCTGTCTGACACACAGAGCGAATCACGATTTCTGCGATTAACGTCGGTCGAAGCCTTTATCTGACTCTGACTCAGTCTTGAAACCAAAAATCAAACCGACCTCCAGAAGTTTTATTGCCGCGTTTCCAGATAACTTAAAAGGAAACACTTCAAGCATGGAAACGACGTTTTCATACGCCAGACCATACTCTCCCGCGTCATTCATCCACTCATATAATTGACCAATTTGCTCCTGATAAGATAAGGATTCAGGGGGGAAGAACGAACCTACCTCCGGCTGAGATCCGAGCTCTGCAAGAACGAAGCTGAGGTTGTTTTCAATGAATCGGTAATCTGTCTTCATAGCATATGTTCTTTAAGTGTCTGCCGGGTGTCCGGTCACCACCCGGTCTATCGCCGTAGCATAAACCACTCTTATACCTACACCCTCGTGCCTCGAAGAGCTGTCATGTAGCCGCTCATATTTACGACGCATAGCGCTCCTGAAGGTAATCGTCAATGTACTCTGTTATAGGCTTAACCGTACCCAATTCGAACAACTCACCGGTATTCCGGTCAATCAGAAATGGGCTATTTCCCGCTAACTGATCAGACGAATCACCAGTTCGTGAATACTCAGCTGACTGATAGCAAAAGAACCATCCCTCCGCGAACTCACCTTCATACGTAATCTGCAAGGGTATCTCTGAATCCTCAAGATACTCTTTCGCTTTAGTCAGAGCATATTCATAGTCGAACATCAATTGGTCCTCAACAACTGCAATGCCCGCTTGCCATTCAGCTTGATAAAACGCAGACCTGACGCTTTCGACACGGCAGATATTCAGGCTGAGGGACGGGGCGGGCTCGCCCCAATGATTTCTAAACTGAGCACCACCTTGGTAGCCCATTCCCTGCCTTATTCGATCTTCGATCTGATGCCACGAGGGCACGATATGCCACAAGAACACTCAACGTCTCCCTGACAATGCCCAGCTTGGGACGCCGCTCGCTTTTTATCATGGTTAAGCGAATGCAAGAAATTTGGAAAGCGAGTATTTCATGACCCAAGCGGGCACCCTAGGTCCCAACCTCCAGCGAGGACGCAGGAAGCTTCTGAACTTAAGCAATAGGATCTGCCACATCTTGATTTCCTGGATCGCTAAAGCTTCCTGTCTGTCGCTGCACTCGGGGGTCTCGGTCTAGCTGCAGGAACATCAGACCTGCCAGCAGCCCTCTGACGACGGCGGCCGGCGGTTTCACACTTTAGTTGTATGGCTCGCTCAAGCCGGCGTTTGCGGCGGAGTGTGGTAGACCGATCCGTTATCTGAAGAACCCGACGTCGCAGTGTGATAGCTGGCGTCGTCATCCGAGGAATCATCCACCGGCACCGGGGTTTGAACCTGGAGCGGGGCAGGTGCCGCCGATGATGCCGACCTAGGGCGCACTGCCTCGCTGGAGGGGCCGCCGCTTATCGTGGGCTGCGCTTGTTCGCCCTTGAGGCTCGCCCGAACACTGCCTGCTGGAGACTTGGTAGAGCCGGGCGCCGAGTTCTCGGCATTCGTGATCCGGTTGCCGGTGAGGCTGGTTCGCGGAAGAGAGCCCGCATCTGACCCCGCGCGTTGGGACCGTTGACTGGACGGTCTGCTGACACGGCCTGGCGCTTCGCCGAGAGTCTCGGGAGCGTCGGCCAAGTCTTCATGCACGGATTGAGCGGTCTCTGTAGCGCCTGTCGTGGGTTCCGCCGCTGTCTTGCGTCGCGATTTGAAGTCGTCAACCAGCTTGTCCCCGACTGCCACACCCGCAGCGTTGCTGCCGAACACGACCGAGCCGCCTGCTGTATTGATGGCGTGTTTTGCAAATGAACTCAGGGCGGGGTGCTGTTTGCTCAATGCGTTGACCGCAGCGCCTTTACCGGCTTCCAGTGCGGTGAAGCCAGCGGTCAGCGTGCTGACGTTGGCGGCGCCGGAAGGGGTGAAAGTGGCTTTGGCGGTTCTCGATACTGCTCCGAGCGGATCGGTTACCAGGGTGCGGCCAGCGTCCGCCAGACGTCCCACTCCATTGGCGAGCGGCGTACGAATGGTTGTCGCGTCCCGCAATGCCTTCAACGCGTCGATCCATTCGGTTTCCTGACTCAGATCCTCTTTGGCGTCGGCATCTCTGCGTCCCAACAGCAGCGCCGGCCCACTGGTGCCTTGCTCGGTGCGCCGATTGTGGGCGAGGTATCCAGTACCGGTACCGGAAGCGAGACCACCCGCAATCGCAAGGGCTGTGTCCACAATAGGCTCGGCCTTCGGATTAATCGCCGCCACCACCGGGCCTACCACCGTCCTGATCCCATTCCGGATAGTGAACGTCTGCGCCTCCTTGGCGTTCTGGATGGCCAGGTTCGCGGTGGTATCGATAGTCGCCAGCGCGGCATTCAACGACTCATGCAGTTTGTCCGCGGGCGCATGCAGGTAGTACGCGTCTTCCCGAAGCTTTTTAATGGAAGCGCCGCCGACCTGATCCATCGCGGATGCCGCGGCGAGCGAAATCGTCCCCAGTGCTGCCGCTTTTGCCACCGGGTTTTGTATGTTTGCCCCCATTCCCGTGATCACGGGAATGGCTGCCTGGAGCGACGACGCCACCGCAAACGGCACGCCGCCCGTTGTACCCGACACCATTGAAGCGTTGCAGTCCATATTCTTGGCCTTTTCCATCAAGTCTCCAAGTTCCTTGAAGGAGATGTTCTCCTCCATCAGCTTGTTGACTCGGCTCTCTATGATTCGATCGATTTCTCCCCGGTGCCCCGATTCCGGATCCAGACGATCTTTGTAGGGCTGGAACTGATTGCTCACGTAGGTAGTGAGCAAATGCTTCATGCTTTGGGCTTGGTTCAGAGCCGCTGCGCTGACCTCGGCGGATTGAGGATGACCCTGCCCCACGGAGGCGTGGCCGGTTGCGGCCGTCGAGTTTGACCGTTGCTGAAGTTCGATGGAGGGTGAGGTAACGGGGGGTTGCTGGCCAGACACGCGCATGGTGAGGTCCTCTGGATATGGGGATGCAGCACGACATCGCTGCTATCAATGGCGTTTTTCCAGAGGGTGTGTGGCCTGGCGCGCTATTCCGGTTCCTGTTCAACCGGTGGTATTTGACGGTTGTGTTTCAGGGTGATGACGATTTTCTGTTGACGATAGGGCGCGTGAACGGAGCGCGATGCGGCGTAAATGCCGCGTGGGTGCGTTCACGGGAGGCGTTCCATGACACCAGCGGAAGATGACAAGCGGGTTATTCAGAACGTTTTCAGAGTGCTGGGCATGCCTGAACGAGTCTTGACGGAGGTGACCTAGGTTTGATCGACGCTTAGGTAAGGAGTGACTAACCACGTCCTGCTCATAGGGCACTGCATCGCATCAGCCCCAACGCGAAACAGTTGAAGGCAACGTCTTCAGATGGTATGCAAAATGCCCCGATACCTATCACCCCCAGCTAACTGGCAGTTCCCTAAAAAAGTTGCATCAGCGAAGACGTAAGGTTGATTCAGCGGGCGCTAGCGAAACGTGTGGAAGCATTCACCACCCAAGATCAGTCGCGAGCTTGGCTGCCGCAACTACGCAACTCCGCACCGGCAGCTACCGGCCAGAAGCAGACGCTAAAAAATGTTTTAAGTGCGTAGTCATACAGATAGCAGATGGAAGGAATTAGCGGCGGAGCATTAATATGGGCAAAGCGTCCAGTCTAGAATTGGGAGTATGTGCCGGACAGGTTGCTAACGGGCCTGAACCCAGCTATCAATATTCGATCTCAGATTTAGAACGGAAATGTCCTTTGACCCAGACACCGCAATCTCCTTCCTTCAGTGACCGGATAGGTGGTGGTGGCGCTGCGACCAGCGCCGGCATTCGTTTTGAACAACAGTTGGGAGCGCTATTTTCGTCCTGGATTCTGTCGGGCGAAAGACTGCATAGCACCTTCCGTCTTGGAGCAGCATCGGCTGAATGGATACGGTTCGAAACCGAAGCGCCGGTCGATGACCTTTTGATCAAGACCAGCGACGGCGGGTATGTGGCTGTCCAAGCTAAGACAAGTGCAAGCCTTAGTGAAGACTTGGCCTCTCCGTTCGGCAAGACAGTCTCTCAGTTCGTTCGCCATTGGTTTGTCGCTCAGCAAGGCGATGCCTCACTGGGGTGGAACAGGCCTCTTGAGCCTAGTCGCGACCGATTGGTGCTGGCGGTAGGGCCTCAAGCTTCCAACCAGATCAAACTTGATTTACCTACCGCGTTGCGCCTCGTTGCACAGCCCGGAGGAGGCGCGTTGACTAAAGCGCAACAGCACGCGTATCAGGTGTTCTCAAGCTTAGTCGAGCAAAGTTGGGCGAGCATTACCAGAGACAAATATGAGACAGGTCTTCCGCAACAGTTAGCAGAGTTGATCACTGTGTTCACCTTCGACGGCGATACAGGTCATGTATTGGCAAGCAGGTCTCTTTTTAAAGCTTTGGGTCAAGATGTAGATGTCGAAGCCATCTTCACCACTCTTACCGATCTCAGCGGCCAGTTAATGACGGAGCGGGGCGGGGGAGACGTGCCTGCTTGGCGAAAGCTCCTTGCTGGCCGAGGGATTGCGCTCAGCGCGCCCCCAGAATATCTCAGAGATATCGAGGCTCTCCAGAGACATTCCAAGGCGATCGCGAGTGCCCTGACCAGCTATGAAAAAATCGATATGGGCAGTGGCAATTCTTTGTCTGTACGTCGTGAATGCCAAGTCGAAGTTGAGGCCGCAGTGCTCAACGGACCGCTCCTCATCATCGGTGAGCCAGGAGCTGGTAAAAGCGGAGTTCTAAACGCGCTTGCAAAGAAACTGTTCGATGACGGGGTGGATGTTCTCCAGCTCGCCGTGGATCGCTATTCGATTGAAAGCCTTGAAGGCCTGTCTCTTGAACTCGGCCTAGCGCATCCACTTCTTGATGTTATCGAGGCTTGGGAGGGGGCAGGCCCTGCCTATCTCATTATTGATGCGTTGGACGCTACAAGGGGGGGGCGCGGTGAGAGCGTGTTTAGGGCGCTTATCGAGCGGGTTCTCGAACGGAAGGATCGCTGGACTGTTGTTGCGTCGATTCGAAATTTCGACTTGCGCATGGGCCAGCAACTTCGCACTCTGTTTAAAGGAACACCCCCACAGGCGTCGCTTGCGGATCCATCCTTTCCCAATGTTGCACACATTCAAGTGCCGCCTTGGTCAGAATCGGAGTTTGAGCAACTCCTCCGCCAGTCCCCAACACTGGCCACATGTCTGGACAAATCTCCGGCGCGTTTGCGTGAATTGGCCATGGTGCCATTCAACACCCGGTTGCTAGGCGAGCTGATCACAGCTAACGCCGTCAAAAACCTAGATACCATCTCATCCCAAGCTGATTTGTTGGAACTCTACTGGGACCACCGCGTTGAAGGCTACGGTTCGCCAGCAAAAATTAGCCTTAAGCACATGGTTAAACTGATGGTGGAGGCGCGTGCGCTTCGCGCACCACTGACTGAAGTGGCAGCTGAAAACCCAGCTATGATCGACACTCTCTGCCAACAGGGAGTGATATTAGTTGTAGATAACAAGCGATGGGTGCAGTTCCGCCATCACCTCCTGTTTGACTATGCGGCGGCGCAGCTTTACTTAGATCCGGACGCTATTAGCAGGGGAATTTATCGTTTTAAAAAGTCAGATGCACTGGGATTGATGTTGTCGCCCGCTTTGGGATTTGTATTGCGTGAGATTTGGGAGTTACATGAGGACCGCAAGCTTTTTTGGGCGTCATTGGGCACACTCATCAATGACGAGCAGGGAGACCCGATCATCCGTAGCACAGCCGGCCGATTAGGCGCCGAGTTTCCAGTTGCGGCAGAGGACTGCCTACAACTTGGACAGTTGGCTATAGCGGGGGACAAGATAGCGCAGGGTACGCTCTCGCATGTCTCCGGCGCATTGGCTATACAATTAGAAGATGAGAGAACTCCATCTTTGGAGCCTTGGGTGCACCTTGCGGATTGCTTGGCCATTTCCCCAGGGGAGGTTGCGAACACTTTTCGCTTCCTGCTTCACAACCTTGTTGCACGAGCGACGGATGAGTTCAAACCAATGATTGGCCGAGCTGCCCGCTCGCTACTGAGGTTCGCGTTAAATCAGCCTGAACCTGGTTTCATGGTAAGGACGGCTATCGATTTCGTCATCTCTACCTACGGCAGCGACGTCGTAGCTTCCAAGGAGCTGCTGACTCAGATATTTACCCGCGACCGACTAGATCAGTTCGGTCACGACGAGGTCCCAGCCGTCTGCTATAAGATTGCGACTATAGGAGAGATCGATCCAGAGTTCGTTAGCACAGTTGTCTATCCAGTGGTCTTTGCCTATCAGGTCACAGACGATCAGCTGACTAGGGTTACTCATAGCCAAATCCTTAACCTGACCTCCAACGCTCGTCAAGACTACGGAATGGCGCGCTGGTCGCTGGGGGAGTATTTGCCGAAGTTCTTAGAACTTCATCCTGAAGCAGCGATCAGGGCTTTAATCAATGCGGTTGAAGGATATGTAGCAAGCGAACACGCAATCGCGGATAACGCCTTAGACGTACAGCTTAAGGTCTATGGCAGAACTGTCCATTTGCGAGAGGACCGTAGCTACATCTGGGCGCACGATCCTGATGATCCTCATGAGCGTGACGCAAGCCTCTTAGTCGGGAAGTTGCGAGAGTATCTGAAAAGCGCGCCCGAGGCGAAAGCTCTTACAGTAGTAGAAGTTCTGCGCACAGAGGCTTCTCTAGCGATCTTTTGGTCTCGGATGTTTCTCTGTGCTGTTGAGCGTTCTGATCGCTTGGTAGACCTGCTTTGGCCTATCGCGGCGGCAGAGCCCTTCTTGGTTCTCCCCGACACTCGCAAAGATGCCATTGACCTAGTAGCGAAGGGCATTAGTCGACAGCCCATAGAAGAGCGTCGAAGGTTGGAAGAGCGTGTGCTTCAATTTGACTTTTCGAACTTCAAATATTCCGAAGCTCGCCAAACCTTCCTAAAGCGAATCTTTGGCGCGATCAGACAAGAAAACTTGGTTACCGAGGCAGCTCGTCGCACCCTGGATGCCTCTCCTCAAGATGCGGCGGAGGCGAACGAAAGGCTATTCTCCGTTCAGACCAGTTGGGTAGATCCGGAAGACTTTTTTTGGTTCAGAGATCTAGACAGAAACCTGCCTGGAAATGCTTCGGCTATTGAGGCGATAAAAAGCGCCAAAAAATTACTCGAGCCGCGGGCAAAGGCTGTTCGTATGACGGATGCCTCGTTGGAAGAGTTGCTCGCAGCTCTTACTTCCATATTAGTCCGATTGGGTGGCGATGTGCACATCGGTCTGAAGCGTTACGCTGAGGGGATTATCGGTCAAGGTTGTGAGGCGATCGTATCGCGAAAGCTGTTGGCATCCACGCCAATACCGCCGACTGCTGAGCAAGATTTCTCATTTACAACACTCTTGGAGATTGTCGCAGGGTCCGAAAACCCAGAAATGGACGAGGACATCGAGGCTCAATTTGAGAAGTCTGCTGCCTGGGGGAGCCCCGCAGCGAGGGTTGAAGCTGCGCAGGCCTACTGGGACCTCTTCCCTCAAAGACCAGACCTTTACCCAAAAATGGCCGCACAAGCGGAACAGCTACTTTCCGATCCTCATCCGGCAGTGCGGCTAAGTGGAGCGATCCGTTTGATCAGGATTTGGGAGGTAGATCGTGAGCGCTTCTGGCATCTTTTGAAAGAAAGACTTACGAACGAATCCAACCTAGCGATTATCGAGCACCTTCTAGGCGGCGTGGTCTCGCGCTTAATACATTCGGATCAAGAACAAACTTTAAATCTTTTGCGGATGCTGTCACAGCGTGAGACGCGTGGGTCTGAACGAGAAAAACGCCTACAAGAAGCTGTCGCAGATAAACTTGCGATCCTCTGGATTACCCATGAGTCGACGGAAGCCAAGAGGATTATTGACCAGTGGATAGGGGAGCCCTGGAGGCACGTAGCATCCGCGAACAAAATCTTGGCGGTCTTGGGCAACGCCATGGTTACCGGAGTCGGCGATATACCTGACAAATACCTTGGTCTTCGCCATCGCTCGCGTGCTCTCGTGCTGGATATCGTGGATGCGGCGAATAAACGCCTTGCAAGATATGCAACTGCGCTAGATTTGGACGCAGCAGAGAAGGAAGAGCTCGTGGACTGCGCGCGTCTGATCGACACAGCAGGTATGCAAATGTTTTTTGCAACTGGTGCCGGCAGTGATCGTTCGGAGGATAATCCTTCAAATCCCCGCCGAGGTCTCGATGTCCTCCTACAAGAAAACGCCGATCTCTTAAGGCGGATTGGCGAGTATGCGCAGCCGCACACCACCTATTACCTGCTTCAAGTGGTCGAACGGTTGGTCAATGTCGATGCTGGTGCTGCCTTTGATTTAGCAGTCAGTATTCTGCAATCTAGTACCCGATCGGGATATCAAAACGATACGTTGGGCGTGGACTTACTGGTCAAGCTCGTGGGTGTTTTTCTTGCTGATCACAAGGGGATATTTGAGGACCCTGCTAGGCGCAGAGCACTCATCGACTGCTTAGAAATCTTCATGGACGCTGGATGGCCGGCAGCGAGACGCTTACTTTATCGTTTGCCGGAATTTATTCAGTGAATCGTCTCGCGGAAAAGAATCGGTTTAGGGTGAGACTCAATGATCTCCTCAATGAAGTAGCGCGGGCGCTTGAGAGGCCAGACCGGGATCCTTATTCAGAGCCAGATCCGGAACGCCGACCCCACGAGCATGACACGCGTCTTCTTTTCGTGAATGAACTGCTCATCCTTCTTGATTGGAGGCTCGGTGCACGGGGCAATGTCCGTGAGGAAGCTCGTCTAAAAGCCAATACCACGAAGTTTATAGATTATGTTGGAGTGGTCGAAGCAACTCAAAGACCCCTTTTGTTAGTAGAGGCTAAAGCTTGGGATAAACCTGCAGTTTTGCCTCGGGGGGACGGTTCGCACGCTAGCGAGGCTGCACTCGTAGTGGCTGCGATTCAACATATTCAAGACGGAAAACCCGCGGACACGTCGCCGATAATCGGAGAGTGGGACGCCTATCTGCGCCAAGTTCGCGGATACCTTGAAACTCTTAAGACCAGATACCAACATGCGTTGCCAAGAGCCGTCATTATCAGTGGCGAGTGGATAGTGGTGTTTCGCGCACCGGATGAAACGTTTCTAGGCTCCGCGTTGCCGGACGATATTGTGATTTTTCATCGTCCGCAGATCATAGAGCGGGCAGACGAGCTATTCGATCTTCTCCATCGTTCTGTGCTTACCGAAGAGCCTCCCGTGCCCTTACGCCCGGCGCAATTGACACAGTATTTGGAGTTGAGTGACGTAGCTGGAGCGTTTATGGGGGTGCATGTCCACTATGAGCGAAGCGGAAGTACGCTATTTACTCCTAGACCACGCATCTTGGTCTATCCAGCAGTATTCATTGTCCGCAAGGATGATGTTGTTTACACGGTGATCCGGGGTGCAACCCTTTGTGAACTGGACTATAAACGGGATTTGGATGGAGCTGAAACCCTGGCTCTGCATCTGGATGAAGTTCGCCGGCACGCCGAGGCGCTGGTCGAATCATGCGAGATTGAACTGGGTGGTGCGCTTGTCGTAGCTGAACTTGCACAGTTTCCTGGTTTTCCTAGCAATGAAATTCCACAGAAGGCAGTGAAGTCGATCGGAGCGGTGGGGGACGAGTGGCTCGTCGCCACAGGAGGTACAGCGCATTTTCTCTTGCTAGAACCTCGTGTTCGCGATTGTCGGTACCACAGCTGGAACGAGTGCGGTACTGAAGCTGCGTTGCAATCCGCAATCAGCATTCGTTCTGTTAACCCACCTTCATTCTTTGTCGACAATCAGCTTCACCACTGTGCACATCAAGTTGTGCATGATCGACGTGAAAACCGCTGTCTGATCAAGGGTATCGATAGCCGCACCTGCTGCCAAGCTTGTGTGTTTTATGAGAGGTGCTGGACGGAAGAAGAGAAGGCTGCTCTGCCCTGTGGTAGGTAAAGAACTCCCCGAGTTCGACAAAAAATTGTGTGCCCGCTTTAGATCGATAGTTAGCGCTCATATAGGATCGCGGAGCGGCTGGGGCTCCATACATCGGCCTAGCGTTTATGCGACACTATGTCCGCTGTCGTCGGTCGGGCAAGCGTATGTGAACTACGTCAGTCCCTCCACACCGCATGCCGCAATTGTCTAATTCACGCATCTACAGCTTCGATTCCTCAAAATCCACTACAGCAGTATGCGTCCTGCTGAGTCATCTAGCTGCACTCCGCGAATGGTAAGTATGGAACGAAGTAGTCACGCTCCTTGGCAGCCTTGCGTCCGGTAGTAATCGTCATCTGATAGCAAATAAGCGGGCAGAATATGCTCTTGCAAAGTCCGGTAAACCAACATCTCTCATTCTTCAAAAATCCCATTTGCCAATGCGAGCCCTAGCGTCTCACGTCTAGCCTCAATCTCCCGATCAATCCCCCTCATACCACTCACCAACCGCACAGCTTTCAACTCCGGCAACGGCTGATCAAGCAAAGCCAGCAAATCCAACTCCGGCGTTTTATAAATCGACAACTTGCCCACCGGCACTTCGCCCAACCCGTCAATCCGCCCAAGTGACTTGAGATTAGCCAAACGCAGCGCCCGCAACCTGCTACCCGGCCCCAAAACCAGCTCACCTAAGTGCGGCTGATCCTCAATCTCCAACACCTCAAGCCTGGGAAAGCGTCCAAGCTCCAGCGCTTGTAACCCGCGCACCCGGAGCAGGCTCAAGTGCGTAACGCTGTCACTGAACAACTCCGGCATCGCCTCACGGCTGCCAAAACCGATTGAAAGAGTCTCTAAACTAGATAACTCCGAGATCACCTCAAATGTGGTAGTGGCCGGCTGTCGGTACAGGCTGAGTTTGGTCAGTCCGGTAAGTGCCTCCAACGGCTTCAGCCCTTGGGTTTTCGCACTCAGGTGCAGGGCTCGCAGGTGGGGCAGGCGGCTGACCGGAGCGAGGTCCAGCTTTGGCCCCTCCTCTTGGAAAGGCGCAGCATGGTTAGGTTTTGCAGGTTGCTCAAGGCCAATATCGGGTTCAGGTCAAGCTTGTTCACCCCAAGCGCCAGGCCGCCCAGGTGCGCAAGGCTTGCCAGCGGCTCAAGCCGTTCGGCGTGATATAGGCAGTCGAGGGTCAAGACCTGCACATGAGGAAGGGCTTCGAGTGTGCGACCGTCGAAGGGCTGGTCGGCCGCGTAGTGCCCGTAGAAGCGTACGTCGAGGCGGTGGCCGTATTGTGCGCACAAGGAATCCAGCGCAGCCAATATCGGTGCCGGGTATTGCTCGGGCGCCAAGAACTGCACCACGACGTGTTCATCACCATTGCCGAGCAGTTCGGCCACGGTGGTTTGCAGGTCGTGCAACGAAGGTGAATGGATACGTTGGGGCAACATGGCACAGCCTTGTAAGCAGAGAGTGAGGGTCGATGTTAGGAGTGGCGGGATTCACAACGTCGGTTTCGCCCACTGGAGCGGCTCGAATCTACAGCGCGCACCCACTAATTCGCAACCACGTCTCCAGCCGCTCCTAGAAAGCACGTAGGCATCCCCCACTAGATTCACTCCCCCCAGTGCTCTACATTGCACCATCACCAAACACCCGCCGAGCCTCCAAAAATGCCTGCCTCCCGCCCAACCCTCCACCCCCAAGTCCTTCGCGCTGGCGACGCCGTGGCGCTGGTGTCCCCAGCCGGCCCGGTCGCCGAAGCCCGGGTGGAAGCAGCCGTGCGGGAACTAACCTCCTGGGGCTTACGCCCCCGCGTTTACCCCCACGCACTGGACAACATCGGCTTCCTCGCAGGCACCGACGCCGATCGCATTTCCGACCTAAACGACGCCCTGGCCGACCCTGAAATCCGCGCTGTCCTTTGTAATAGGGGCGGCTACGGCGTTCAGCGCATCCTCGGCCAACTCGACTACGACGCCGTGCTCCGCGACCCGAAACTGGTCGTCGGCTTCTCTGACATCACCGCCTTGCACGCCGCACTTTGGACCCACACAGGTCTCTCCACGGTTCACGGCCCGGTGGCAGCGCAGCTGGAGAAGGGCGGCATCTTCGCCAGCACGCTCAAGCAGGCATTGATGAGTACCGAGCCATCCGTCATTCATGCCGACCCATCAGAACCCACCTTCACCGTGCGTACGTCGGGGGCGGTGGAGGGCGTCTTGCTTGGTGGCAATCTGAGCATGCTGAGCACCTGCATCGGCACGCCGTTCATGCCGGATCTCGAGGGCGCGATCTTGCTGCTCGAAGACGTCGGCGAGCTGGCGTATCGGGTGGACCGCAATATCACTCACCTGCTCAATTGCGGGATTCTGCAACGACTCGGCGGTATCGCGTTGGGTCAGTTCAGCGAGCCGGGTCATGGCAATAACCCGATCCGGCCGCCCGATGTCTTGATCGAGCGTCTGGGCAATCTGGGCATTCCGGTGCTTGGCGGTCTGTCCATCGGCCATGGCGACCGCAATCTTGCGGTGGCGTTGGGCAGTCATGCGGTGCTGGATACCGAGGCGGGCACGCTGACGGTGGCCCCGGCCACGCGCTAGTACGACGATCACCGTTCTGTAAGCGACCTCGCTCTAGCTATTTGCCATCATTCTGACGTCAAGACCTTGTTTTGCCCCGTGGGCATTGCGAATCTTCACGGATATTGATTGGCCTCGCGCGGATGGCCTTGCCATGCGCGCCCTCAAGCTGTGGAGCGGAAACTGATGATGTCGGCTGTGAAGACGCGTTTCGCCAATCTGGGGATGGCCAAGAAGCTGGGCATCGGGTTCGTGCTGGTGCTGCTGTTGACGGCGCTGGTCGCGGCCATCGGTGTCTGGTCGCTGCGTTCCATCAGCGCGCATTTCGACAGCCTGAAGGCGATGACCGCGCTCAACAGCGACGTGAATCGCGTGCGGCTGCTGGAGCAGGATTACGCCTTGCACGGCGACCCGAAGGTGGTCGATCAGGTTCACGCCGGGCTCGATGGTTTGAATGCCCAGGCGGAGCAGCTCAAGGCCGGCGCGCCGATCAACGAGCAGGTGATGGGCCAGGTGCAGCAGGCGCTGGCGGCCTATCGCGCGTCGTTTGACGAGTTCGTTAGCATCAGTCAGAGCAAGGATCTGGCGCTGGAAATGGCCAGTTGGTCGGTGTCTAGCGTCGCCAATAATCTCGATGTGTTGCAGGCGGGGCTGGCCGATGATGGCGCCTACACGCTGAAGGATTCCCAGGGCCAGCAGGGCGCGGAGTTCATCGAGCAGGCCGGTCAGGTCAGCCAGGTGTCCAAACTGATGATGCAGGCCATGGACGAGGCCCGGGTGCGCCTCGACAAGAGCCGCAAGACGGGCTCGGGCGAGGAGGTCAAGACCGGCAAGATCGAGCAGGCGGTTCAGGCGCAGGAACTGGCCGAGCAGCTCAAGGGCGTGATCAAGGACGCCGGTTACCTCACGGTGCTGACCGAGGTCGGCGGGCACATCAGCAATTTCAGCGACAAGCTCAACGAATACACCGGGCTGCTGGAGTCGGAAGCGAAGGTCTCGCAACAACTGGCGAGCAACGCCAAAATCGTCGTTCAGCAGGTCAATCAGGCCTATGACGCCGAAGGCCAGTCTATGCAGAGTGAGTTGCAGGCCAACTCGATGATGATCATCGGTTCTTCCGTGCTGGCGCTGGTGGTCGGGCTGATCGCGGCGTTGGTGATCACGCGCCTGATCGTCGCGCCGCTGCGCAGCGTGATTGCCACGGCTCAGCGGATTGCGGCCGGCGACCTGAGCCGCACCGTAAATGTCACCCGTAAGGACGAAATCGGCCAGTTGATGCAAGCGATGCAGCAGATGGGCGCGGGCTTGAGCACTATCGTCAGCGGGTTGCAGGCGGGCATTGAACAGTTGGCGACGTCCGCCCATTCCCTTTCGGCCGTGACCGAGCAGACCAATCTGGAAGTCAGCAGCCAGAAGGAAGAAACCGAGCAGGTGGCGACGGCGATGAACCAGATGACCGCCACCGTCCACGACGTTGCACGCAACGCCGAAGAAGCCGCGCTCGCGGTGCAGACTGCCGACGACAAGGTCGATTCGGGCCAGGCCGTGGTGCGCCAGAGCATGCAGCGGATCGAACAGTTGGCCTCGTCGGCCAGCTCCGCCAGCGATTCCATCGAGAACCTCAGCGCGGAAATCCAGAACATCGGCACCGTGCTCGGCGTGATCAAAAGCGTCGCCGAGCAGACCAATCTGCTGGCACTGAACGCCGCCATCGAAGCGGCGCGGGCGGGGGAGCAGGGCAGAGGCTTCGCGGTGGTGGCCGATGAGGTCCGCGCGCTGGCCAAGCGCACGCAACAGTCCACGGAAGAAATCGAGCGGCTGGTCAGCCGTCTGCAAAGCGGTGCCCAGGCGTCGGTGGTGCAAATCCGCAGCAGCGGCGAGCTGGTCAAACTAGCGGTGAGTGATGCGCTGCAGACCGAGAGCGCGCTGGGCAGCATTGCCGCGGCCGTGTCGATGATTCAGCAGATGAACCAACAGATTGCCGCTGCGGCGGAAGAGCAGAGTTCGGTGGCGGAAGAGATCAACCGCAGCGTCACCAGCATTCGCGCCAGTGCCGATCAATCCGCGCTGGCGATGCAGGGCAACGCGGCGTCAAGCATCGAACTGGCCTCGCTGGGGTTGGAACTGAAAGGCATGGTCGGGCATTTCAAATTATGAGTCGGGCTTGCAAGCCATGCTCCGCTGCTCAGCCGGAGCATGATCCCGCGCTTTTGCAGTTCAGTCGTCGCTGAGGTCCACCCCCGAACCCGGTGTCCAACGTGCCACCTGTAGATGATCCCCATCGTCCAGACAGCCGCGCTGTGGCGCAGTAAACACAATTTCTGCGGGAGCGAGCTTGCTCGCGAAGACGGCATTTCAGCCACTGAAGACTCAGCGGATATCCCGGCCTCTTCGCGAGCAAGCTCGCTCCCACAATCCGTAGGTCGCCAGATACATCGGCGGAGTTGGTATGTTTGACGAGCGCGCGCTTGCCCGCGAATGCAATCTGCCTGCTGCCATTGATGTCGACTGACTCACCGCGAATCGCGGGCAAGCGCGCTCCTGCATAAGAGTGGCATGCCGCTAGCGCTCATTTGCGATAGTTGAGAATCACCAGCGTCAACACCCCCGCGACGATCCCCCAGAACGCCGAACCGATGGAAAACAGCGTCAGGCCTGACGCTGTGACCATGAAGGTGATCAGCGCGGCTTCGCGTTCCTTTGGCTCGTTCATGGCCACGGTCAGGCCGTTGATGATGGAACCGAACAGCGCCAGCGCGGCAATCGACAGCACCAGTTCCCTGGGAAACGCCGCGAACAGTGCCGCCAGCGTCGCGCCGAACACCCCCGCGATGGCGTAGAAAATCCCGCACCAGATTGCCGCCGTGTAGCGTTTGTCGCGGTCTTCGTGGGCGTGGGGGCCGGTGCAGATGGCGGCGCTGATGGCCGCGAGGTTGATGCCGTGGGCACCAAAGGGCGCGGTGATCAGCGAGATGATCCCGGTGGCGGTAATCAGGGGCGAGGCGGGCACCTGATAACCGTCTGCGCGCAGCACCGCAACGCCCGGCATGTTCTGCGAGGTCATGGCAACGACGAACAGCGGAATGCCGATGCTGACGGTCGCAGCGATGGAGAACGACGGCGTGGTCCACACCGGCATCGCCACTTCCAGGGCGAAGCCGCTGAAGTTCAGCAGGCCGAGCATGCCCGACAGCGCGACGCCGACCAGCAAGGTGACCAGCACGGCGTAGCGCGGCGAATAGCGTTTGACGATCAGGTAGGTGAAAAACATGCCCAGCACCAGGCCGGTGCGGTGTTGCGCGGCGACGAAGATTTCGCTGCCGATCTTGAACAGAATCCCCGCCAGTAGGGCCGCTGCCAGTGATGTCGGCAGGCGCTTGACCAGCCGTTCAAAGCTGCCGGTCACGCCGCAAATGATCACCAGTACCGCGCTGGTGATGAATGCGCCGATGGCTTCCGGATAGGCAACGCCGCCCAGGCTAGTGATCAGCAGCGCCGCGCCCGGCGTCGACCATGCCACGGTGATGGGCGAGCGATAGCGCAACGACAGGCCGATGCTGCACACCGCCATGCCCATGAACAGCGCCCAGATCCACGAGGAAATCTGCGCCGAGGTCAGCCCGGCGGCCTGACCGGCCTGAAACATCAGCACCAGCGAACTGGTGACGCCGGTCATCATGGCGATGAAGCCGGCGACGATGGCGGAGGGCGAGGAGTCGGTCAGCGGTCGCAATGGCGCGAGGGGCACGTCAGTCATGCGGGTCTATCCTTGGCGCAGCGGTTGAACAGAGCTGCCAGCCTATACGCAGTGGTCATGCCCCGTTGCAATACAGCCATCGGCGCAATGGTCGGCACAGTTTCGGCCGCGGTCTGCAAACGGCGGGTCAGCCGCGGGTCATCGTGTTGCCCAACGCCTGATTCACCGCCATCCAGCCATCCACCGCGTCTTGCCCGGCTTCGGCGAACACCCGTTGCAGCAGCTTGACCTGCTCGCGGCGCAACGACTCTTCAAATTTGCGTCCCTCGGCGGTCAGCTCCAGCAGGCGCTTACGTTTGTCGTCCTCGGGCGCAACGCTCAGCACCAGCTCCATCTCAATCAACTGCCGCAGCGGCGTGTTCAGCGCCTGCTTGCTCACCCCGAGCTTGCCGAGCAATTCCTTCACGCTCAGGCCAGGGTAGCGAGCGATGAAAAACACGATGCGCTGGTGCACCCGACTCAGCCCACGTCGGTCGAGCATTTCATCGGCCTTGGCTGTGAACGCCTGGTAGCCGAAGAAAAACGCTTCCATGGCAATTTGCTGGGTGGATGAATTTTTAAGGTCAAGCATATTGACGTATCCGTGTGCGGCATCGTAATTTCGGTCAACCAGTTTGACGTATTCCCCTTTCTTTCCGCCAGCGGTGATCCCATGCCATTTTCCGAACGCGTTACCCGTTTGAAGAGTTCACTGATTCGCGAAATCCTCGCCGCCGCCCAGCGCCCGGAGATGATGTCCTTCGCGGGCGGCTTGCCGGCCGAGGCCATGTTGCCCAAGAGTGAATGGGCTGACATGCCGAGCAGTATCGGCCAGTACGGCATGAGCGAAGGCGAGCCGCAGTTGCGTGAGGCGTTGGCCGCTCAGGCGCGGGCGCTGGGCATCGATTGCGACGCGAGTCAGGTGATGATCGTCAGCGGTTCCCAGCAAACGCTGGACCTGGCCGCCAAGCTCTACATCGACAAGGGCACCGAGATCCTGCTCGAGGCGCCGACCTATCTGGCCGCACTGCAGATCTTCCAGCTGTTCGGCGCCGACTGCCTGACCGTGCCGCTGCTCGCCGAAGGCCCGGACCTTGCAGCGCTGCGCCAGCGACTGGAGCAGCACTCGCCCTCGTTCGCCTACCTGATTCCCACATTCCAGAACCCGTCGGCGGTGCGTTACAGCGAAGCTGCGCGGGATGCGGTGGCGGCGTTGCTCGACGAGTTTGGCGTCACCCTGATCGAAGACGAGCCCTACCGCGAGCTGACGTTTGATGGCGGCAGCGCCCGGCCCATCGTCAGCCGCCTGAAAAAAGCCAGCTGGATCTACACCGGCACCGTGTCGAAAACCCTGATGCCGGGCTTGCGCGTCGGCTACCTGATCGCCACGCCCGACCTGTTCCCGCATTTGCTCAAGCTCAAGCAATCGGCGGATCTGCACACCAATCGAGTCGGCCAATGGCAGGCGTTGCAGTGGATCGGCAGCGAGCATTACGAGAAGCATCTGCTGGAGTTGCGCAGCTTCTACCGCACCCGTCGCGATGCGTTCGAAGCCGCGCTGCAGCGGCATTTCGCTGATCTGGCGGAATGGAACAGTCCCCAGGGCGGCCTGTTTTTCTGGCTGACGCTCAAGCACAAAATCGACACCCGCACGTTGCTCGACAGCGCGCTGGCGCAGAATGTCGCGTTTATGCCGGGCGAGCCGTTCTTTGCCGATCCGGACGCGAATCCGGGTTACCTGCGGCTCAATTTCAGTCACATCGACCCCGAGCGCCTGGACGAAGGCTTGAAACGACTGGCCGCCGTCATTCGGCACACACAGCTTTCACAGGCGGCCTGATACATTACGCACACGCACGACCGGCACGACTGACGGCACACGATTGAGGGGAGAGGGCTGATGTACAAGGTTTACGGCGATTACAACTCGGGCAACTGCTACAAGATCAAGCTGATGCTCAACCTGCTCGGCGCGGAATACGAGTGGGTGCCGGTGGATATCCTCAAGGGCGAGACCGAAACCGAAGCGTTTCTGGCGAAGAACCCGAACGGCAAGATTCCGGTCCTTGAGCTCGAAGACGGCACCTGCCTGTGGGAGTCCAACGCGATTCTCAACTTCCTCGCCGAAGGCACGCCTTACCTGCTGACCGAGCCCCGCCTGCGCACGCAAATGCTGCAATGGCAGTTCTTCGAGCAGTACAGCCATGAGCCGACCCTGGCGGTGGCGCGCTTCATTCAGTTTTATCTGGGGATGCCAGAGGAGCGGATGGAGGAATACCACTCGTTGCACCGGCGCGGTAACAAGGCGCTGAAAGTCATGGAGCAACAGCTGCTGCGCACGCCGTTTCTGGTGGGCGACAACTTCTCCATCGCCGACATCGCGCTGTACGCCTACACCCACGTCGCCGATCAGGGCGGCTTCGACCTGACGCAGTTCCCGGCGATTCAAGCCTGGCTCGCGCGGGTCAAACAGCAGCCGGGTTACGTCGGCATGCTGGACTGACTTCAGCGCAGTTCAGTTATAAGGAGATGAGACATGCAGTACAGGATGATCGCGGTCGGAATGTTGATGGCGCTGGGCATCGGCTGCTCGGCCCAGGCTCAGGACTGCGACGCCAATCAGGCGTCGATGAACCAGTGTGCGAGCCAGGAATACAATGCGCTGGACGCCGAATTGAACACCCAATACAACGCGCAGATGGGCTACCTGAAGACCCCGGCGCGCAAGAAAGCGCTGCAGGATGCGCAGAAGAAGTGGATCGCGTTTCGCGACGCCGATTGCCAGTATCAGGCCGGCAAGCGGGAGGAGGGCGGGAGCATGTGGCCGCTGGTGCAGGCGCAATGCCTGTCAGCGCAGACCAAAGTGCGGGTTGAGCAATTGAAGGCGTATACGGCGTGTCGCCAGGAAGGCTGCCCGAAGTAACTGCTCAATTTTTAGGCTGGCTTTGTGGCTTTGACACCACGTTGACACGCCGATGAAGCAAAACCTGTGGGAGCGAGCTTGCTCGCGAATATGGCGGTACATTCACTAAATCTTCAGCGATTGAAACGCCGCCTTCGTGAGCAAGCTCACTCCCACAGGTTTTGCGGGATGGCTGAGAGGGTGAGTTGACCCCGGATCCCACAGGTTTTGCGGAATGGCTGAGGGGGTAAGTTGACCCCGGATCCCACAGGTTTTGGGAAATGGTTGAGAGGGTGAGTTGACCCCCGATCCCGTGGGAGCGAGCTTGCTCGCGAATTGGCCAGTCAACGCACTGAATTTCCATCGGCAGGCACGCCGCCTTCGCGAGCAAGCTCACTCCCACAGGTTTTGCGGGATGGCTGAGAGGGTGAGCCGACCCCCGATCCCACAGGTTTTGCGGAATGGCTGAGAGGATGAGTTGACCCCCGATCCCGTGGGAGTGGACTGCATCAAACCGCCGAGAATCGCTTCTCCAGGTAATCAACGATCACTTTCGATTCATACATCCACACCGTCTGGCCTTCTTCCTCGATCCGCAGGCAAGGCACCTTGATCCGGCCGCCGCCGCTGAGCAGCGCCTGACGATCGGGCTCGTTGTTCTTCGCATCACGAAGGGCCACAGGCACGTTCAAACGGCGCAGCGCCCGGCGGGTTTTCACGCAGAACGGGCAGGCGTGGAACTGATACAGCGTCAGCGCTTTCGCCGACGCATCGACGGCAGCCTGGGCTTCGGGAGAACGTTTCTTTTTGCTCGGCCGGGTCAGGAAATCGCCCGCGATTACGAGCTGGCCGAGACCGACTCTCACTGCTTTCATCAACACGCTAAAACCTCACTCGGCGGCACGAACCGCCAGACAGCCGCAGCCTGATGCTGCGGCCTTCAGGACGCCGGGATCACTTGATCAGGCTGAGAAACTCGGTGCGGGTCGCAGCGTTTTCGCGGAATTCACCCAGCATCACCGAAGTGATCATCGACGAATTCTGCTTCTCGACGCCGCGCATCATCATGCACATGTGCTTGGCTTCGATGACCACTGCCACACCCAGCGCGCCGGTGACCTGCTGGATGGCTTCGGCGATCTGGCGGCTGAGGTTTTCCTGGATCTGCAGGCGACGAGCGTACATGTCGACGATGCGCGCGACCTTCGACAGGCCCAGCACTTTGCCGCTCGGGATATAGGCGACGTGGGCCTTGCCGATGAAGGGCAGCAAATGGTGTTCGCAGAGCGAATACAACTCGATGTCCTTGACCACCACCATTTCGCTGTTGTCGGAGCTGAACAGCGCACCGTTGGTGACTTCTTCGAGGGTTTGCTCATAGCCGCGGCAAAGGTACTGCATGGCTTTGGCTGCGCGTTTCGGGGTGTCGCGCAAGCCTTCGCGGGAGACGTCTTCGCCGAGTTGACCGAGGATGGCGGTGTAGTTCTGTTCCAGAGTCACAGGGGTGTGTTCCGTGTGGGTTCAAAAAACGCAGGGTTGCGGGCCTGCAAAGGCGCACATAGTAGCGTAGCTGGACGCGCAGGGGTACGGCAGGCGGCCGAGACGCCTGCGGCATGGCGCCGCCGTGACTGTGTCAGCCGACCTTTACCCAACCTTTACCGAGGGGATATGTCGGAATGTGTCGGCTTGATGTCTGAAGTAACGGGTGACAGATGCCCGGATGAAGAGAGTGCTTATGATGTTTAGCCGAATCGCGAAAATCGCACTGGTGATTGCCCTGGCGTCGTCGGTTTCGGGGTGTTTTTTCGGACCGGGTTGGGGCCGCCACGGCGGTGGCTGGCATGAACACCGCTATTACGACGGTGGCCCATACGATGGCGGACGGGGCGGTTACGGCCCTGGACCTGGACCTGGTTACTACCGCCGCTGATTTTTACTGATCATTTGACGCATGAAGCACAGGCCGCGAAGGGAAGACCCATCCCTCGCGGCCTTTTTGTTGGGTGCAAGTTTCGTATCAGGCTCGATACCTGATCGGTACCAAACCACGACGCGGATTCGCAGGCTTGTGCTGTCAGAAGCAACAGGTGATGAATATCTGTGATCAAGCCCGCTTTAAGAGAGAAATCGAAATGTTGAGTCGTATAGCGAAAGTCGCGATGGTCATCGCGGTGATGTCGGCCATGTCCGGATGCTGGCCATTCTGGGGCCCGGGCGGGGGAGGCCACGGCGGTCACGGAGGCGGTGGTGGCGGCGGTCACTATGAAGGCGGTGGCCCGGGTGGCGGCGGTGGCGGTGGCGGCGGTCCTGGCCCGCGTTGATCGGATAAGCGCTTAATGAGCGGTGGGAGCGACCGGGGGTGTCGCTCCCACAAGGACTGGTCGGCAGACGCCTGTCTTACTCGTCACGTCCTTCCATCATGGTCCGCTTGAGGATCACGTACACCGCGCCTGCGCCGCCATGCTTGGCAATACAGGAAGCAAATCCCAATACCTGCTGATGCTGACGCAACCACGTATTGACGTGGCTCTTGATCATCGGCCGCTTGCCGTCCAGCCGCACCGCCTTGCCGTGGGTAATGCGCACGCAGCGCACTTCCAGCTTGGCCGCCTCGGCGAGAAATTCCCACATCGTCTCGCGCGCCATTTCGACGCTCATGCCATGCAGGTCCAGGCTGCCTTCAAAGCTGATCTGCCCCAGCTTGAGCTTGCGCATCTGGCCTTCCTGCACCCCGTCACGGGCCCAGTACAGCGTGTCTTCAGGGCCGACATCGATCACGAACTGGTCTGACAGACCATCAACGGTAATCGTCGCATCGGAGCGCACGGTGGCCGCCTGACGCAGCTTGGCCAGGTTCTTACGGTCGGTTTTGGGTTTTCCTACGTCCGCATGTTCAGTCTTGATGGGCTTTACGCCGCGAATCTCACTTCTGAACAGGGAAAAATCGTCGTCTTGCATGGTGGTCTCCGCGAAGGGGGCCAGTTTAACCGCGTCACGCCAGAATCGGCGCGACTATCGATGATCAGGGCTTTCGATGATTAAACGGCAGCGGATGACGCGAAGGTCAGTCGTGCTTCTTCATCAGGTGGGGAGACATGTTCAGTTCGCCGGCACGACGGCGGCGACGGCGACTGCGGCGCCAGAACCAGATGCCGACATACAGCATCAACAAACCGACGATGACTGTGACCGCAGCGCCCGCCGGACTGGCATTAAGTTCGCCCAGTGCGACGGGGTTGCCGATCAGGCTGGCAACACCGGCCATTGCCAGCAGCACGCCAGCGGTGGCCAGAACGGCCGACATCGCTGCAATAATGCGCATCCGCCAGCTGCCCTGGCCCTTGGGGCGCAGGCGACGGGCATCAAAACCATCGGATATTTTCATTCCGATTTCCTCTATGGGTATCGGCGCTCTGACCCGCACAGCGTGGGGGTGGTTCCCGCCTGGCCAGGTTTCAGGGGCATTACGAATCGATTACGGATAGGCGGTCAGGTGAACAGGGTTAACCCCGCCTGACGACTGCATTTGTACGCCTTTTCTTCAGGAACTGCCGGAAAATGATCCGCGCGAGGGGCATGCGCAGTCAGCTCGTTGCAACAGCTCCTGTCGAGGGAGGATTCAGATCAGGTCTTTGGTCAGCGCCAGTTTGGCGAAGTTGTCGTTCATGATTGCCATCTCCGCCTGCTGCACCAGCTCGGCCTTGATGACGCCGCTCGGGGTCGGCAGATCGCGGGTGGCGCAGGCGTCTTCCACCAGCGTGCAGCGAAACCCGTAATCCTTGGCCGCGCGCACGGTGGTGCTGACGCTGGAGTGGCTCATGAAACCGCACACCACCAGATCCAGCCGGCCACGGCTCTCCAGCAGGCTGTGCAGCGTGGTGCGGTCGTCGGTGGAGACGGTCCCGTTCAGCGCGTTCGGCAGGCGTTTTTCGATGATGATTTCGTCACCCTGCGGCTGCAGTTCAGGCACAAATTGCCCGCGCTCGCCCTGGGGATCGAACATTCCGCCCACGGTGCCCAGATGACGCACGTGAATGATCGGCGACTTCGCTGCACGCGCGGCAGCGACCAGTTTGACGATGTTGTCGATGGCGTCCTGAACGCCGGTCAGGGCGAGAGGGCCGCTGAGGTATTCCTTCTGCGCATCGATGATGATCAGGGTGGCATTACTCAATGTGGCCGCTGCGTATTCACGGCCACTGAGTTGAAACATGGTCTTGGGACCAGTGTTTGAAACAGACATCGGGGGGCTCCTTCGAGTGGGGCTTTTGCCACATTGTCCACTGGCAGAGCGATTCTGTGAATCGCCATGCTCACAGACCTCGCTTTTTTGCCGGGCTTCAAGCCGTCGAGCAGGTCGCGGTTGCTGTCATAGTGCCTGCAAAACGAGGCAAAGACTGCGGAAAGTTTTGAGGGTGGCCGCCGGGCCCGGTGCGGGATCGTTTGTTGCGTGGATGGCTGATAGAATCGCCCGTCGTTTTTTCAAGGAGTCTGCCGTGATCACTTCCCGCCTGCGCACCCTGCGCGATCATATCCGTTGGGCCGTCAGCCGTTTCCACGGGGAAGACCTGTTCTTCGGTCATGGCACCGACAACGCGTGGGACGAGGCCCGCCAGTTGGTGCTCGGCGCCCTGCACCTGCCGTGGGAAATTGCCGACAGTTACCTGGACTGCAACCTTGAAGACGAAGAGCTGGTCGCGGTGCAACACCTGATCAAGCGACGCATCGAAGAGCGTGTGCCCACGGCGTATCTGCTGGGTGAAGCGTGGTTCTGCGGGATGTCATTCATCGTTGACGAGCGCGTGCTGATTCCGCGCTCGCCCATCGGTGAACTGATCGAGCAGCGGTTTGCACCCTGGCTGGCCAGCGATCCGGCCCGCATCCTCGACCTCTGCACCGGCTCCGGCTGCATTGGCATCGCCTGCGCCGACGTGTTCCCCGACGCTGAGGTGGTGTTGGCCGACTTGTCGTTCGAGGCGTTGGAAGTGGCGAATCAGAACATCGAGCGCCATGGCGTGGACCAGCGCGTGTACACCGTGCAGGGCGATGGTTTCGACGGCCTGCCGGGCCAGCGTTTTGACCTGATCGTGTCCAACCCGCCGTACGTCGATGCCGAAGATTTCGCCGACATGCCTGACGAATACCAGCACGAACCCGAGCTGGCGCTGGCCTGCGGTGACGACGGCTTGAATCTGGTGCGGCGCATGCTGGCCCAGGCCGCAAACCATCTGAACGAGAAGGGCTTGTTGATCGTGGAAGTCGGCAACAGCCAGGTTCACGTCGAAGCGCTGTACCCGGAAGTGGACTTCGCCTGGCTGGAATTCGAGCGTGGCGGCCACGGCGTGTTCATGCTGACAGCCGAGCAGTGCCGCACTCATCAGGATCTGTTTGCAGCGCGGGTCTAGTCAGGCAATCGGCGGACCTGTTCCCGGCTAAAGCCGGTCCTACTGACCGCGTGCAACGGTAGGACTGGCTTTAGCCGGGAAGGCGTCGGCAGTCACACCGCAAATCTGATGGCGAACACACCGGCCTCTTCCCGGCTAAAGCCGGTCCTACTATGGATACGCGGTCAAACAGTGGGACCGGCTTCAGCCGGGAAGGCGTCGGTCGTTACACCCTAAATCTGATTTCGAACACACCGGCCTTTGCCCTGTTAACGCCGGGTCATCGATGGGTCGCAATCCAGATCAGCAGGCCGGCCTGAAACACGGCGAATGTGACCAGGCAGGCGATGGTGAAGCGCAAGCCGGCGTCGTCCCGGCGGTATTTGCTGACCTTGTCTTCGGACTTCTTGATCGTGACGTCCTGTTCCTGAATCCTCTGTTCGGCCTGTTGCAACATCTGCGCGGCGTCGAGGATCTGCACGATCTGGATTTTGTCGGCGTTCCAGGTGTTATTGAGGTTGCCGACCTTGGCGTCCTTGATGGCGCCTTTCAGGTGCTGCGCATCGGCGTAGACGACTTCGAAACCCTGGGTCTTGAGGAAGTGATCGCGACGCAGGCGCGTGTCCTCGTTGAGCGCATCCTTATTCGCCAGCGCGACGCCTTCAATCTTGTACTCGGCGCATCGTTTCTGCGCCCAGGCGATGCCCTGGGCCAGCATGAAACGGCCCAGCCCCCGGTTCCACGGATCGATCTGCAAGCCGGACGCCGGGCCCACGCGAACGCTGCGATTGGCATGATCCACCCAGATATCCAGACAATTCTGTTCTTTGCGGGTCTTCTGCCCCGGCAACTGATAGGTCATGCGCAGCAGGCTGAATTCCTTGTTGTGGCGCTCGGCCTTGCCGAATTCAACGAAGCGCAGCGGGCGGGCGCCGGTCGCGCGGTCGGTCGGCAGGGGCGCCAGACGCAGCATCGAGAAGTGCTCCGCGTGTACTTCTTCCCACAAGACAGGCGCGGCGACTTCGCCTTCTTTGGCATCGGTCGGCTCGACCGCGTCGGTTTGCATGGTTGCTTCTGTCATCACGGCGATCCTGTTATCGACATTGCCCGGCACATGGCACCGGCACACGATGCCAGCAGACAGCTATCGGCCGTTTCTGACGAAGCTAAAGGGATCGTGCGTCGACTCGCGCGTCGACGAGAAGAGCACCGGCCTCAGGCGGCCGGTACCGAGTCGAGAAATTTCAGGATGCGGTCGGTGACTTCGCTGGCCAACGGCAACTGCGGATCCTTGTAGGACGCCAACTGCCGCTTGATATCCATCGGCACGATGCGCAGCACATGGTTCATGCCGTCGATGATCGCCAGTTGCGAGTCGGGTTTGGCCTTGTGCAGCAGCTCGGCGTCGCCCACGCCCACTTGCATGTCGTTGCGTCCCTGAATGATCAACGTCGGGATTTTCAATCGCCCGAACGCCGCCGTCGGGGTCTGCCGGAACAACGAAATCAGATAAGGCTGCACGCTTGGGCGGAACACCACCTGAAGGGGCTCGGGCACGTCGTTGTCGGTCTTGCCGGCTTTGATCTCTTCGATCAGTTGCTCGCTGCGCGCCAGCAGCGGAGGAGGGAGGCGATCCTGCAGTTGCTCGCGGACCACCTGATCCACCGGGCGACCGGTGCCCGCCACGGAAATCAGCGCCACGGCGCCGGCGCGCTCTGCCGCCAGGGTGGCTACCAGTGCGCCTTCACTGTGGCCCATCAGAATCAGAGGGCCCAGGCGCGAGTCGGTCTTGAGTTTGGCGGCCCAGGCGACCGCGTCGTCGACGTACTTCTCGATGCTCAGATCGCGCTCGTCCGGGGTGGCGGGGCGACTGGCCGCGACGCCGCGCTTGTCGTAACGCACGCTGGCAATGTTGTGCTTGGCGAGGATCAGGGCGAGACGCTTCATGCTGTCGTTGCGTCCGCCGTCGGAGTTGTTGCCGTCACGGTCGGTCGGGCCTGAGCCGGCGATGATCAACACCACCGGCACGGGATTGGGCGACTTGGGCAGCAGCAGCGTGCCGAACAGCTCGCCGGTGCCGGTGTCCAGGCTGATGGGACGCTGCAGCACGACGGGCGTTCCGGCGTGGGCGATGGATGACAGCAGGGTCAGGCTCAAGATGATCGCTCGCAGCGGCCAGAAGCCGCGAATCAGGGGTAAGGCGCTTAGCATTGCAGGACCGTCATCAATAAAGTGTCAATTGGACGCGGGCAAATGAATAAGGTTCGAGGATGAACTGCGCCATAAGCCTGCGTATACTGGCGCGCTTGAGTTTTTGAACGTCCTCGGAGCCTCCCGCATGTCCGGCAATACCTACGGCAAGCTGTTCACTGTCACCACTGCCGGCGAAAGCCACGGTCCTGCACTGGTTGCCATCGTTGACGGCTGCCCGCCGGGCATCGAGCTGTCGCTGGAAGACCTGCAGCGTGACCTCGACCGCCGCAAGCCGGGGACCAGTCGCCACACCACCCAGCGTCAGGAGCCCGACGAGGTCGAGATCCTGTCCGGCGTCTTCGAAGGCAAGACCACCGGCGCGTCCATCGGCTTGCTGATTCGCAACACCGATCAGAAGTCCAAGGACTACTCGGCGATCAAGGACCTGTTCCGCCCCGCCCACGCCGATTACACCTACCACCATAAATACGGCATCCGCGACTACCGTGGCGGCGGTCGCAGCTCTGCGCGGGAAACGGCCATGCGCGTCGCCGCCGGGGCCATCGCCAAGAAGTTTCTCGCCACCCAGGGCATCACCGTTCGCGGCTACATGAGCCAGCTCGGCCCGATCGAAATCCCGTTCAAGACCTGGGATTCGGTGGAAGACAACGCCTTCTTCAGCCCTGACCCGAGCAAGGTGCCGGAGCTGGAAGCCTACATGGACCAACTGCGTCGCGATCAGGACTCGGTGGGCGCGAAGATCACGGTCGTGGCCGAAGGGGTGATGCCGGGCCTGGGCGAGCCGATTTTCGACCGTCTCGATGCCGAACTGGCTCACGCGTTGATGAGCATCAACGCGGTCAAGGGCGTCGAGATCGGTGCCGGCTTTGCCTGCGTGGCCCAACGCGGCACCGAGCATCGTGACGAAATGAGCCCGGAAGGTTTTCTGTCGAACAACGCCGGCGGCATCCTCGGCGGGATTTCGTCCGGCCAGCCGATCGTTGCGCATCTGGCCCTGAAAGCGACCTCCAGCATCACCACGCCGGGGCACTCGATCGACGTCGATGGCAACTCCGTCGAGGTCATCACCAAAGGCCGTCACGACCCGTGCGTCGGCATCCGCGCTACGCCCATTGCCGAGGCGATGATGGCCATCGTGCTGGTTGACCACCTGCTGCGCCACCGCGGGCAAAACGCTGACGTGCGTGTTACGACGCCGATTCTGGGTCAGCTGTAATGCCTGAGCCGCGCGTTGCCGCCGCGGTCATCTGAGCGTGGCGGCGCTCCCTTACTGGCGGCTCGCCAGCTTCTACCTGTTCTATTTCGCCCTGCTTGGGGCCACTGCGCCCTACATGGCGCTGTATTTCAGCCACCTGGGATTTTCCGCCGCCCGCATCGGCGAACTGGTGGCAATCCCGATGCTGATGCGCTGCGTTGCGCCCAACGTCTGGGGCTGGCTCGGCGATTACACCGGCCGACGCCTGACCATCGTGCGCTTCGGCGCCATTTGCGGACTGGCCTGTTTCAGCCTGATTCTCGTCGACACGTCCTACGCCTGGCTGGCGATGGTCATGGCCCTCTATGCATTTTTCTGGCACGCGGTGCTGCCGCAATTCGAAGTCATCACGCTGACGCATTTGCAGGGCCAGACTTCCCGCTACAGCCAGATCCGGCTGTGGGGATCCATCGGCTTCATTCTTTCGGTGGTCGTGCTGGGCCGGATGCTGGAGTGGTTCAGCCTGGATTACTACCCGCAACTGCTGCTGTTGATCCTGCTCGGCATTATCGCCAGCAGTTGGTGGGTGCCGAACGCGCAGCCGGTGGCTTCGGGCGTGCGGGTTGCGGGCGAGGGCTTCCTCAGGCAACTGATCAGGCCGGGTGTGCTGGCGTTTTATGTCAGCGTCGCATTGATACAACTGAGCCACGGGCCGTATAACACCTTTCTCACCCTGCATCTGGAACATCTTGGCTACAGCCGCGGGATGATTGGCCTGCTGTGGGCGCTGGGGGTGATCGCCGAAGTCTTGATGTTCATGGCGATGAGCCGTGTGCTGCAGCGCTTCAGTGTCCGTCAGGTGTTGATCACCAGCTTCGTGATCGCCGCATTGCGCTGGCTTTTGCTGGGTAATCTGGCCGATCATCTGGCGATTCTGATCGTCGCCCAACTGATGCACGCAGCCACCTTCGGCAGCTTTCATGCGTCGGCCGTGCATTACGTGCAACGCAGTTTTGGCCCACGCCAGCAAGGTCAGGGTCAAGCGTTGTACGCCGCCCTTTCCGGCACCGGCGGGGCGATGGGCGCTTTGTATTCCGGTTACAGCTGGAACGCGCTGGGCGCCAGCTGGACCTTTGCCATTGCGAGTCTGGCGGCCGTGGCCGCTGCTGTCCTGACCGCCACATGTATGAAAGAGGAGCGCGTATGAGTCGCGAAGCACTGGCTCGGGAAATCATCGAAGCGGGGCGGTTCCTGTACGCCCGGGGCTGGTCGCCCGCCACCAGCAGCAATTATTCCGTGCGCCTGTCGCCGACCGAAGCGCTGCTGACCGTCTCCGGCAAGCACAAGGGCCAGTTGGGCATCGACGACGTGCTGGCCACCGACCTGGCCGGCCACAGCCTGGAACCGGGCAAAAAGCCGTCGGCCGAAACCCTGCTGCACACACAGCTTTATAGCTGCAAGCCGGCGGTGGGGGCTGTGCTGCACACCCATTCGGTCAACGCCACCGTGCTGTCCCGGCTCACTGCCGGTGATCGTCTGGTGTTCGAGGACTACGAGCTGCAAAAAGCCTTCAGCGGCGTTTCCACCCATGAATCAAAAGTGGTGGTGCCGATTTTCGACAACGATCAGGACATTGCCCGGCTGGCAGGCAAGGTTCAGCCCTGGCTGGATCAGCACCCTGACTGCGCCGGTTACTTGATTCGCGGTCATGGTTTGTACACTTGGGGCGCGAAGATGAGCGATGCCTTGCGCCAGATCGAAGCCTTCGAATTCCTGTTCGAATGCGAGCTCAAGACCCTGTCCGTGCTCAACCGCTCATCGCTGCAGCGTTGATGGTTGCACGCAGCGTCCCCACTGCCTGAATCAAACGTGTTTGATTGGCCCTAGAGCCGACAGACGCGGACCGAACCGAGGAAGCCCCGCAATGAGCAGTCTGTCCGTTTACCACGTGTCATCCCCCGAACTGCCCAACAAGGTCCTGACCCACCTGGAAGACATCGCCTCGACTCTGGCCGAGCATGGCGTGGCCTTCGACCGTTGGCAGGCCGCAACGCCGATCACCCCCGGCGCCAGTCAGGAGGAGGTCATTGCGGCCTACCGCACCCAGATCGACAGGCTGATGACCGAGCGCGGTTACGTGACCGTCGATGTGATCAGCCTCAACAGTGACCACCCGCAGAAGGCCGAACTGCGCGCCAAGTTCCTCGAGGAGCATCAGCATGGCGAAGATGAAGTGCGGTTCTTCGTCGCCGGCCGTGGGCTGTTTACCCTGCACATCGACGATTTCGTCTACGCCGTGCTGTGCGAGAAAAACGACCTGATCTCGGTTCCGGCCGGCACCCGTCACTGGTTCGACATGGGCGAGCATCCGCATTTCGTTGCCATTCGCCTGTTCAACAACCCGGAAGGCTGGGTGGCCAAGTTCACCGGCGAAAGCATCGCCAGCCAGTTCCCGCGCCTGGAAGACTGACCAACATGACCATCAAAGCGATCCTGACTGACATCGAAGGCACCACCAGCGCGGTGAGCTTCGTCTTCGACGTGCTCTTTCCGTACGCCAAGCAGCATCTGCCCGGGTTCGTTCGGCAGCATGCCAGCGAACCCGACGTGGCCGCGCAGTTGCAGGCCGTGCGCAACGACAGTGCTGAACCTGACGCGAGTGTCGATCGGGTCATCGAGATCCTGTTGCAATGGATCGCTGAAGACCGTAAAGCCACGCCGCTCAAGGCATTGCAGGGCATGGTCTGGCAGCAGGGTTACCAGGCCGGGCAGCTCAAGGGACACGTTTACCCGGATGCCGTCGAGGCGCTGAAACGCTGGCATCAGGCGGGGTACGCGTTGTACGTCTACTCCTCGGGTTCGATCCAGGCGCAGAAGCTGATCTTTGGCTGCTCCGAGGCAGGCGATCTGTCCGGGCTGTTCAGCGGCTACTTCGACACCACCTCCGGGCCCAAGCGCGAGGAGGCGTCCTATCGATCGATTGCTTCGAGCATCGGGCATCCGGCGGAAGCGATCCTGTTTCTGTCCGACATCGTCGAAGAACTCGATGCCGCGCAACAGGCCGGCATGGCCACTTGCGCACTGGTGCGCGATGGCGGAGAACTGAACGGGCACATCAACGTGAGCAATTTTACGGCGATAGAGCCCAGCGCTTTCTGATGAATCTGGTGTGCTGAAAACCGACGGCCGATGTCTCTGACATTGGCCGTTTTTGTATCCAAATGCGGAAAAATGTAAGTTGGTTTTTGTTCGTTTGTGGGAAGTTGCTTGTTTCACGGTCAGGCATGCCTGTTTGTTTTCGACGCTGTGTTTAACCCTCCTCGACTGTGTAACCCTTCGCCTGTCGCACCCTGACAGCTTTTGAATGCGCCTCGTGCGGTCGTGTTGACGACAGCACCTGACGCCATTTTCAGCTGCCATGCATAAAAAATCCAAGGGGCATCAGGGCTGCGAATTTGATGGTTTTAAACGGGAGGGGAACATGAAAAACGCACAGACAGGGACGCTGAGTCCGTTGATACAACAAATGGTCACCAGCATCACTGAACAGGATGGCGATGCGGCCATTGCCAACGCACTTGACTGGCTACGGGCTGAATGCCGCAGCGAACGGGCCATGCTTTATCAGTATCGCAACGGCGTGCTGCTCAGTTGCATCACGTCGAACGTCGACAGCTACTGGAAGGATCTTTATTGCCAGGGACGCCTGATGATCGAAGACCCGGTTATCCGTTGCTACCGCCACACCATGGGCTTTCTGAACTGGGAGGAGGCCTTCAAGACCTACCCGCCGTCTGCTGCCTACATGGCTGCTGTTGAGGATTGCGACCTGCTTCCGGCGTTTTCCTATGGCTACAGCAGCCAGACGCGCGCCAATCAGGGCGTCGTTACCATCTGCACGCTCAACGGCATGGAGCGACCGCTGAGCCACAACGATCGCTACCTGCTCACCAGTCTGGTGCCGATGCTTCACGTGGCGGGGAAGGGCCGACAACTGCAGACGCGGGCGCTGTCTCCGAAAGAACTGGAGATCCTCAAATGGGCGCGGGAAGGCAAGACGGCGTGGGAGATCGGGCTGATAAAAGAAGTCTCGGAGGCAACCGTCAAGCATCACTTCAAGAGCATCTACGCCAAGCTCGGGGTTACCAACCGCGCTCAGGCCGTGGGCGAGGCATTGTGTCGGGGGATCATTCAGTAGAAGGAAGCTGGATGCGCGCCAGCGTCTAATGTCGCACTCAGCAAAAAAAGCCCCAAAAAAAACCGCGATAGCATCGACTATCGCGGGAATCTACAAGGGATGCTTCGATGAGAGTGAAACGTGTTGCTGCCGGAACGCCAGGTTCCGGCTTCGTACTTATCGGGTGTGATAAGTAGGCAGATCAAAACGGTGCTGGCTTTGCAACATCGAGATAGCGGGCAGCTCGCTGGCTTGTGCGGCCAGGTCGCGACGAATAGCGCTGATCACCCATTCCAGTTGCACTGGAGTGTGCAGTTGAGCGTAAGACACGCAGCGGCGGATGTTGGTGCCTTCTTCGTTGCGCAGAGTCAACAGAACGCCACCGTCCGGACGCGGCTGGGTGGTGACTTCGAAATCGGAAAATACGGATGCGAATTTTTCTTGGATGAAAGTCATGTCTAGAGGCTCCATTGCTCATGGGATAACAAGCTTGGAATGACTAGTGCAGTGACTGTGCCAGCTTTTGACGCTAAATAAATGTCAATAAAATCAAGGGCTTAAAGGTTTTACAAAAATTCTGCTTCGTGCAATTTGCATGAATGCCTCTCGTGCATCCTGCAATTTACCGGAGTTGAGGGGTGGTGAAGGGGTGCTGCGGGGCGGGAGTCGCGCTTTGCGGACATAACTGAGACAGCGGTATCCGGGATTTATTTCGTTTTGTTGCGAAATTTTCTCGCCGGGCTGTCAGCTGGCGCTATCGGGCTCATTGAAACTGATCGTTTGGCGCCGGTTGATGAAGCTGGCATCGTTGGTGTCATCTGCGGCGGCGCTGTCGACGGTGCGCCATGAGTGATGGCGTCATCAGTGGAACTACAGGCTTTATCCACGGCTCATAGATTGCCTGGCCCGTGAATCGCCGCATCCTTTGATTTTGTCCCGCGCAATGCCTTGCGCTACTGGAGTTAAGAAATGTCAGAAGCCCCCACCACGCCCGGTTCTGCCACGCGCATGACAGACGAAGAGGCACTGGAATTTGCCGAGCAGGTGTTCGACCGGGCTCGTGCCGGTGACGCCCCGATGCTCGACCGGCTGCTGGAAAACGGCTTGACCCCCAATCTTCGCAACCATAAAGGCGACACGTTGTTGATGCTGGCCAGCTACCACGGTCATCAAGATGCCGTGCGGGTGCTGCTCAAGCACAAGGCTGACCCGGAACTGCGCAACGACAATGGCCAGAGCCCGATCGCCGGCGCTGCGTTCAAGGGCGATCTGGAAACCGTGAAGATCCTTGTGGAAGGCGGTGCAGACGTGGAAGGCGCATCAGCCGACGGCCGTACCGCATTGATGATGGCGGCGATGTTCAACCGTACCGCGATCGTCGACTACCTGATCTCCAAGGGGGCCAACCCTCACATCCAGGATGCCAAGGGCGTCACCCCGCTGATGGCCGCACAGACCATGGGCGCGACCGAGACCGCCGAACAGCTCACACGTCTGGGGGCGTAAGCGATAGAGGCGCGCAGCATTTCCAGCTATCCTGCGCGCCTGTTTTTCAGCCCCCGGACGATCTGCCATGAAAGCTTCACTCATCGAATTCATCAGCAAGATCAGCTCCGGCTGCATGAGCGATGAAGAAATCGAAAAAATCGCCGACGAAGCCGCCCAGGCTTACGCCGATCCCGACGCATTTCTGACCGCCAACCCCGACATCAATTTCGACGACACCTTCCCGATCCCGCTGGGCGAGTGGGTCGTCATCGGCAGCCTGCCTGATACCGTCTTGCTTCAGGCTGATACCTATCCTGATCTGCTCACCGAGATCATGGCGTCGTTCGGCCCCAACGTGCCGTTCAACATCAAGCCCAAACAGCTGACCAAAGCTGAACCCCTGGCCGCGCTTAACCGTATTCAGATTCAGCTTTCCAGCATGAACAAGGACATGGGCGGGTATGTGCTGATGGACATCAGCGAGCCGCTGGACCACGTGTTGCAAACGGTGCTGGTCTACGGCGCTGACGTTGAGCGGGTCATGGCACTCGGCGTCGAGCTCGGCATATTGATAGAGCCCGCGCTGGAGGCGCTCAAGGCGCAGGTTTGATCTCCGGCACCGCGTTTTGCTGCGCCGAGAAATATCCCTCCCGACCAATGGAACCCTGATTGCAACCCGCCACTCTCAAGTGAGCAAGCCTTCAATTAGGAGCAACACCATGGGTTCTACCTTCAACGGTCTGATTGGCCTGATCATTCTGGCGCTGGATATCTGGGCCATCATCAACGTGCTGAAAAGCGGCGCGGAAACCGGGAAGAAAATCCTCTGGATTTTGCTGATCGTTATCCTGCCGGTGCTGGGCCTGATCATCTGGGCAATCGCTGGCCCGCGTGGCAACGTGCGTATCTAGTATCGCAGCAAGGCTTCAGAACACATGACGCCCGACTGGCCTGGCCCGTCGGGCGTTTTTGTTTTGCCAGATCACCCGCGCCACCACGACATTCGACCTGTCATGCTCCGCGACGTAGAATGCGCGCCTTCTTGTGGGCGGCCTGCCGTCCTGTCATCAGTAGTTATCGGGGACTCCATCCATGAGCGATTATCAAGAAACGTTGTATGAAGGCTATGGCCAGCGCTTTCGCATGGAAAAGATGCTGCATGAAGTGCGCACCGAGCATCAGCATCTGGTGATCTTTCAGAACCCGCGCATGGGCCGGGTCATGGCGCTGGACGGCGTGATTCAGACCACCGAAGCCGACGAATTCATCTATCACGAGATGCTCACCCATGTGCCGATTCTGGCCCACGGCCGCGCCAAACGTGTGCTGATCATCGGCGGTGGCGATGGCGGCATGCTGCGCGAAGTCGCCAAGCACGCGACGGTCGAGCACATCACCATGGTCGAGATTGACGGCACTGTGGTCGAGATGTGCAAGGAATACCTGCCGAACCACTCCAAAGGCGCTTTCGATGATGCGCGTCTGAACCTGGTCATCGACGACGGCATGCGCTTCGTTGCCACCACTCAGGAAAAATTTGACGTCATCATTTCTGATTCGACGGACCCGATCGGGCCGGGTGAAGTGCTGTTTTCGGAAAACTTCTATCAGGCCTGCCATCGCTGCCTCAACGAAGGCGGGATTCTGGTCACGCAGAACGGCACGCCGTTCATGCAGCTGAGCGAAGTGCAGACCACGGCAGGGCGCATGAATGGCCTGTTCGCCGACTGGCATTTCTATCAGGCAGCGGTGCCCACCTATATTGGTGGCGCGATGACGTTTGCCTGGGGCTCGACGGATTCCGAGCACCGCAAACTTTCGCTGGATACCCTGCGTCAGCGATTCGCCGGCAGCGGCATCGTCACCCGTTATTACAACCCTGAGGTTCACATCGGCGCCTTCGCATTGCCGCAGTACGTGCTTCAGGCGATCAACAAGCCCAGCAACTTCTGACGGCTGATATGTTACGCAAGCATGACATTAGCCAGGCGATGTCAGGTTTGCGTAACTTCTCCTTGCTCGCCAGTCATGTCACGTATAGATTCCATTGATTGTTTAATGTTATGCAGGCGTGACAAATGGACGCGACGTTATTGCTCGAGCGCTTGGGCAGCCAGATCGAAGAGATGCGCAAATCCCGAGGCCTTACTCAGGTGCAGCTGGCCTACCAGTCGGGCATGACACGGCAAAAGCTTGCAGAAGTCGAAAAAGGCAGCCCGACCGTGGCGGTGAATTTCTACGCCAAGGTGCTCGCCGCGTTGAATGCCGAGATAAAAGTCGTTTCCGCCCGACGCCCGACGTTTGAAGAGCTGCGCGAGGTGTTCCAGTGAAACCGCTGGATCGTGTACGCATTTTTACGCCTGAGGGTGAGAGCGGTGAGCTGTCGGCGTCTGAGTCCGGCGACTACCTGTTTCGCTATGGCCTGGACGCCAGCCCGGCGTCGCAGATCAGCCTGACCATGGGCGTTCGCGATGCGGCTTACGTCTCGCGCAGCCTGCATCCCGTCTTCCAGATGAACCTGCCCGAAGGCTTCGTGCTGGAGCAGTTGCGCAATCGCCTCGCCAAAACCACGCCCATCAACCCCATGCTGCTCATGGCATTGACCGGTAGCGGTTCGCCCGTCGGCCGCGTCGCCGTGGTGTCTCCAATGATCGACGGCTTGCTGGGTGGGGCGGGCCCCGTTGCAGGCAAAAGCCTGGGGCAGATACTCAGTTGGGACGGGACGCAGGATCTGTTTGCCGAACTGGTCGATCAGTACATTTTGCGCACCGGGATTTCAGGCGTTCAGCCCAAAGTCATCGTGCCCGATTCGGACTTCGTTACGGACCCGAAAGCCACACTGTTGATGCCCGAATTGATCGTCAAGTCGGGGAGGGCGGACTTCCCCGGGCTGGCTGTCAACGAATACGTGTGCATGGACGCGGCGCGCAGAGCCGGCATGCCGGTACCGGAATTTTATCTGTCGGATAACCGCCAGCTGTTCGTCATGCGTCGCTTTGATCGGGACGCTGACCAGCGCGCCATCGGCTTCGAGGACATGGCCGTGCTGATGGGCCTGGGCACGGAGCAGAAGTACGACTCCAGCTACGAAAACATCGCCAAGGCCATTCGCCTGTTCTGCGCGCCTGAGCATGTGCGTGATTCGCTGGATCGGTTCTTCGACATCGTCGCGCTCAGTTGCATGGTCGGCAACGGCGATGCCCATTTGAAGAACTTCGGGGTGCTGTATCGCGACCCGCTGGGGGCGGACGCTCAATTGGCGCCAGCCTACGACATCGTCAACACCACCGCGTACATAAAGGACGACGCGCTCGCCCTGCGCCTGGATGGCTCGAAGAGCCTGTTCGGCTCGAGGCTCGGCATTCTGACCCTCGCGTCGACCTGCGACATCCGCAAACCGAACGTGCGCATCGAACGGCTGATTGCAGCGGTGCAGGCGTCGCTGCAGGAAAACGCCTCGCTCAACGCCCACGCACCCCCTGTTTTCGACGCCATCGAACACGCCGTCGAGCGGTATGCCCAGACGTTCAAGGTGTGAGCGCTATTCAAGGCTTTGTAAGAAAATATGAGTGGCGTCGTTAATGAACGGAATTTTCACCGTTTCTTCGGGAAGATTCGCGCCGTTCCAAGGCTACCCACTGATTGAGATAAATGTTTGAGCCGATCCGTCATGAAGAATGCGCGGGATCGGTGGTAAACCGCGAGGGTTCACGTAATATTTGGCCCCCGCAGCCCGGACCGGCATTTCGATGTGGTCGGGCGCACCGCTTTTTGAACCTAAACCTGAATCCAACGGATCCCACAACACATGGCCAAAACGGACGCCCCGGCGCGCGCGCCGCAACCTACCGTCAAATCGCACCTGGCCTATACGCTCCTGAGCGGCCTGGTGCTGATGGTCCTGTACACCCTTTTGCGCGTTGCGCTGCTGGTCTATAACCGCGAAGGCATCGGCGCGACGCCGGCTTCGACGTTTGTCGAGGCGTTCGGCAATGGCCTGCGATTCGATCTGCGTCTGGTCGTGTACATCCTGATTCCCCTTCTGCTGTCCCTGTTCAGCGCGCGCCTGATGGCGGCCCGTGGGGTGTTTCGCTTCTGGCTAACGCTGGTTGCGAGCCTGACCGCGTTCTTCGGCCTGATGGAGATGGACTTCTACCGTGAATTCCACCAGCGCCTGAACGGCCTGGTTTTCCAATACGTCAAAGAAGACCCGAAAACCGTTCTGAGCATGATCTGGTACGGCTACCCGGTGGTTCGTTATCTGTTGGCGTGGGCACTGGTGACCTGGTTGCTGAGCCTTGTCTTCAAAGGCGTCGATCGCGTGACCCGTCCCCGTGGCGGGTTCAACGTCGCCAGCGCCGACAACCGTGTGGTCGCGCCGTTGTACAAACGTGCCGTGGTCTTCCTGCTGTGTCTGGTGGTGGCCGTCATCGCCGCTCGCGGCACCTTGCGCCAGGGCCCGCCGCTGCGTTGGGGCGATGCCTACACCACTGACTCCAACTTCGCCAACACCCTTGGCCTGAACGGCACGCTGACGCTGATCGCGGCGGCGAAGAGCCGCATGTCCGAGGACCGCGACAACATCTGGAAAGCGACCCTGCCTGTGGCTGAAGCCCAGCAGACGGTCCGCGACATGCTGCTGACCGCCAACGACAAGCTGATTGATCCTGAGAAAGCCGCTGTCCGTCGTGATTTCACACCGCCGCCGGCCAACACGCTGCCGATCAAGAACGTCGTCGTGATCCTGATGGAAAGCTTCGCCGGCCATTCGGTGGGTGCGCTGGGTGACGAATCGAACATCACGCCTTACTTCGACAAACTGTCCCAGGAAGGTCTGCTGTTTGATCGATTCTTCTCCAACGGTACGCACACCCATCAGGGCATGTTCGCGACCATGGCGTGCTTCCCGAACCTGCCGGGCTTTGAATACCTGATGCAGACACCGGAAGGCAGCCACAAGCTGTCGGGTCTGCCGCAGCTGCTCAGCGCGCGCAAGTACGACGACGTTTACGTCTACAACGGTGACTTCGCCTGGGACAACCAGTCAGGCTTCTTCAGCAACCAGGGCATGACCAACTTCATTGGCCGCAACGACTTCGTCAACCCGGTGTTCTCGGACCCGACCTGGGGCGTGTCCGATCAGGACATGTTCGACCGTGGCGCCGAGGAGCTGAAAGCCCGCGAGGCCAAAGGCAAGCCGTTCTATGCCTTGCTGCAAACCCTGTCCAACCACACGCCGTACGCACTGCCGGCCAATCTGCCGGTCGAGCGCGTCACCGGGCATGGCACGCTGGATGAACACCTCACCGCCATGCGTTATTCGGACTGGGCGCTGGGTCAGTTCTTCGAGAAGGCCAAGAAAGAGCCGTACTACAAGGACACGCTGTTTGTGGTCGTCGGTGACCACGGCTTCGGCAACAACGAGCAGATCACCGAGATGGACCTTGGCCGTTTCAACGTGCCGATGCTGATGATCGCCCCGGGCCTGCAGGACAAGTTCGGCAAGCGCAGCAGCATCGTCGGTACGCAGATTGACATCGTGCCGACCATCATGGGCCGCCTGGGTGGCGACACCGTGCACCAGTGCTGGGGCCGCGACCTGCTCAATCTGCCAGCGGGAGACGAGGGCTTTGGCGTAATCAAGCCATCGGGCAGCGAGCAGACCGTGGCGCTGGTCACCGGCAACCGGATCCTGATCGAACCCAAGGAAATGGAGCCGAAGGTCTACAGCTACGAGTTGGGCACCAAGCCCCATGCCGAGCTGATGCCGGATGCGCCGGACGTCGCCGAGTTGCGCAAGAAGCTCGACAGCTTCCTGCAGACCGCGACCAAGAGCCTGCTGGACAACACGGCAGGGGTCAAAGACGCCAAGCCACAATGACCGCAGCCTGATGAAAACGCCCCGAGACCGGGGCGTTTTTTTGCCTGCGAATCCTCGGCTTCAGGCTGCCAACGTCAGCTGTGCGCTGACGATTCGGGTTGAACGTCGTTGCGCTGCAAGGGTCAAGATCATCAGGCCGTTGTCAGGCCTTTACTGAGGAGACATTGATGAAAGTGTGGACTATTTCGTTTCTGGACAAAGACGGTGTGCAGCAAACCCTCGATCTTGAATCCGATCACCGTCCCAGTGAAGAAGAGGCTGCGCAGCAACTCCGTCCGATCCTGTTTCCGGTCGCCAGTGATCTTGATCTGAACGACCTCGACGGTCGCACTGCCGAGCCCACCGTGAAGACACTCAAAGAGCAGAACGCGGTACAGATCATCTCCATCATCGAGGCTTCGTAAGAAGCCTGCATTTCCCGCCATCCTGCCAATTGGCAACGCACTGGCAATGGGCGTACTCTGCGATCGAGGTCGGTGATGCATCTACCCGAGTCCGCTCGCGTACGTATGCCCGTTTTGTAAAACGCACCGGCCTTGTCAGCGACATGCTTGAGTCCCGGGCGGCAGATGACCTGCCGCTACACGCCTCGCCATCGAGGGGTGTTTCGGGATAGTTGAAACTCTATCTATCGTTGCATAGGAGGACGTTTCATGAGCACAGCCTATCAAGAAGACATCAGCAGCCATGTTCTGCGCTGCATGAAAGAAGGCGGTTTCGACTTCGCACGCATTCACCCCATCGAGTTCTATGCCACCTTTCCGGATGAGGACCGGGCGCGTCAGGCTGCGGAAAAATTTCGTGGCGAGTCAGTGAATGTCCAGCTCAATGCACTGGAAGACGGTGCCTGGCACCTGGAACTGAGCAAGTTGATGTACGCAACCTACGACGGGATAGGCGACTTCGAGCAGGATTTCCAGACGGCGATTTTCGGTCTGGACGGGGAGGTTGAAGGCTGGGGCGTCAAACAGGAGCTCAAGCGCCTTCATTGAGCTGATCAACCGTCATGCGCCGAAGCGAGGCGCCGATCGTTGGAAATGTCTCCCGCCTCCACGACCAAGTGTGGAGCGGGAGATGCACCGAGCTGAATCACGGGCAAAAAAAAGCCGCTCTCTTCGGAGCGGCGGAAAGGGAATATCGGGTGGCGTTGCCAATAAGGTTTTGAGCCAATCGCCTTGTGTGATCCGGCGGGTTGGTCTGCGGTATGGGGTGATTATGCTCAGCCTCTGAACCGCACGGAAATGAACTGTCGCTATGCCAGCGATAGATTTTCAAAGTTAACGACGCTTCGCCATGAGGCGTCGGGGAACGGGTTAGGGCGCATCGTGCACAGGAATGGTGCGGACGCTCCGGCTGTTTAATTCAACCCATTGATATTAAAGCGTTTATGCCGATGGCACGGGCCTTGCGAAGGCTCTGGTGTCCATGGTGACAAGGAGTACGGCATGATCCGCACCTTTTATGACGAGATGTACGATGCGGGCGGCATAGTTCGTCCGCATTATCGGGAATTCGCCCGCTGGTTGGGTGAAGCGCCGCCTGAGTTGCTCGCTCAGCGTCGGCGTGAGGCCGATTTATTGTTTCATCGCGCCGGGATCACATTCACGCTGTACGGGGACGAGCAGGGCACCGAGCGGCTGATCCCCTTCGACACCATTCCACGGAGCATTCCGGCCAGCGAATGGCGGGTGGTGGAGCGCGGCTGCATTCAGCGCGTCAAGGCGCTGAACATGTTTCTCGCTGACCTCTATCACGATCAGCGCATCATCAAGGCCGGGATCATTCCTGCCGAACAGGTCCTTGCCAACGAGCAATACCAGTTGGCGATGCAGGGCCTGAATCTGCATCGCGACCTGTATTCGCACATCTCCGGCGTCGATCTGGTGCGTGATGGCGACGGTACGTATTACGTGCTCGAAGACAACCTGCGCACGCCAAGCGGCGTGAGCTATATGCTCGAAGACCGCAAGATGATGATGCGGCTGTTCCCCGAACTGTTTGCCGCGCAACGCATCGCGCCGATCGATCACTACCCGAACCTGTTGCTGGACACCCTGAAGAGCTCTAGCCCGCTGGATAACCCCAGCGTCGTCGTGCTGACCCCCGGGCGCTTCAACAGCGCGTTTTTCGAGCACGCGTTTCTGGCCCGGGAAATGGGTGTCGAGCTGGTGGAAGGCGCCGACCTGTTCGTGCGCGATGACCGCGTGTTCATGCGCACCACCGACGGCCCGAAAGCGGTCGACGTGATTTACCGCCGGCTCGACGACGCGTTTCTTGATCCGCTGGCGTTTAATCCGGATTCAATGCTCGGCGTGCCGGGCCTGCTGGCGGCGTACCGGTCGGGCAATGTGGTGCTGGCCAATGCCATCGGCACCGGCGTGGCGGACGACAAGTCGGTCTATCCCTTTGTGACCGACATGATCCGTTTTTACCTCGACGAAGAGCCGATTCTCAAGAACGTGCCGACCTGGCAGTGCCGCAAGCCCGAAGAGCTGTCCCACGTGCTCGCCAATCTGGGCGATCTGGTGGTCAAGGAAACCCAGGGCTCCGGCGGTTACGGCATGCTCGTGGGCCCTGCAGCCACCGCCGCCGAAATCGAGTCGTTCCGGGCGCGGCTCAAAGCCAAGCCCCACGCGTATATCGCGCAACCGACCTTGTGCCTGTCGACCTGTCCGACCTTCGTCGAGAACGGCATCGCCCCGCGCCACATCGACCTTCGCCCGTTCGTCCTGGCTGGCCGCGAAACCCGTGTAGTGCCCGGTGGTCTCACGCGTGTTGCCCTGCGCGAAGGCTCGCTGGTGGTGAACTCGTCGCAGGGTGGCGGAACCAAGGACACCTGGGTGGTCGAGGATTAAGGATGCCTGCCAATGCTAAGTAGAACTGCCTCGGATTTATATTGGATGTCGCGGTACCTGGAGCGCGCCGAGAACCTCGCGCGGATGCTCGACGTCAGTTATTCGCTGTCGCTGATGCCCCAGGACGGACGCGGGGATGGCCTCAATGAAATCGCCATGCCCCTGCTGATCACCGGAACCCTGGACGATTACCTGGAGCGCCACGGCGACCTGCATGCCGAGCGCTTGCTGCACTTTTTCGCGCTGGACGCCGAGAACCCTGCGAGCATCTTCAGTTGCCTGGGCGCGGCGCGGGCCAGTGCCCATGCGGTGCGTGGGCGCATTACTGCGGACATGTGGGAAAACATCAACGCCACGTATCTTGAAATTCGCGGCATCGCCGAGCAGGGTTTGAGCCGCTACGGCATGAGCCGTTTCTGTGAGTGGGTCAAGGAGCGTTCGCACCTGTTCCGCGGCGCGACTTACGGCACCATCATGCGCAACGACGCGTTCCGTTTTATTCGTCTGGGGACGTTCATCGAGCGCGCCGACAACACCCTGCGCATGCTCGATGCGCGCTATGAAATGCTCGAATTGCGCGGCCCGTCCGCCAACGCGGCGGCAGACAGTTCCGCCGCTGGCTACTATCAATGGAGTGCGCTGTTGCGCGCATTGTCGTCCTTCGAGGCGTACACAGAGGTTTATCGCGATGCACCGGGTGCCCGTCAGGTCGCCGAATTGCTGCTGTTGCGTGCGGACATTCCGCGCTCATTGCGCGCGTGCCTTGAGGAGCTGGACATCATTCTCGCCAGTCTGCCGGGGGCCAATGGCCGTCCCGCCCAGCGTCTGGCCGCCGAGCTGGACGCTCGCCTGCGCTACACCGGCATCGACGAGATCCTCGATGAAGGCCTGCATGAGTGGTTGAACGAATTCATTCCACTTCTGGCCCAACTGGGAAGCGTCATTCACACTTCTTACCTGGAGGCTGCATGAGACTCTCAATTAGCCACGAGACCACCTATCACTACGACGATCAGGTCCGCGCCAGCATCCAGTATTTGCGTCTGACCCCCCACGACAGCGAGCGCCAGCAGGTGTTGAGCTGGCAGTTGGCATTGCCGCGCCCGGTGCGTGCGCAGATCGATCCGTTCGGCAATATTCTCCACGTGCTGACCCTGGACGAACCCCACGAAGCCATCATCATCGGTGCGCGCGGCCAGGTCGAGATCGACGAGAAGCGCGAGGCGGAACACGAGACTCAGTCGTCGCTGCCGTTTCTGCGCTTCACCCGCCTGACCGAGGCTGACGAAGCGATTCGCGCCTTTGCCATCGCGCAGACCCACAAGCGCACCGACCGCACCGCGCTGATCGACATGATGCACGCGCTCAACGAGCACATCACCTACACGCCGGGCTCCACAGCCGTCGATACCAGCGCCGCCCAAGCGTTCGCCAGCCGTGTTGGCGTCTGTCAGGATCACACCCACGCGTTTCTGGCCTGCGCCCGCAGTCTCGGGGTGCCGGCGCGCTATGTGTCGGGTTATCTCTACAGTGACAGCAGCGAACACCTGTCCAGCCATGCGTGGGCGGAGGCGTGGATTGACGACGCGTGGTACAGCTTTGATGTGACCAATCAGTTGGCGATCCCGGAACGGCATCTGAAGCTGGCGGTCGGTCTGGATTATCTGGATGCCTGCCCGGTACGCGGCATGCGCCGTGGCGGTGGTTGCGAGCAGATGCACGCCAAGGTAGTCGTGTCGCCGTCAGCGCCGATTGCTGTTCCGGCCGCTGCGAAGAAAAAGCCCGTCCCCGCGCCGATGATTCAGGTGCAACGCCAGGGTTGATCAGCCCCTAGCGGTCGGGCGTTCAGCTCGGCCGCCTTCCCACCACTTGCGCGCTATTCAGTGCGCCAGGCAGCCACTCCCCCCGCCACAGAAAAAGCCGACACTCCGCAACACAACGACCTGATACCCATACGACCGCCGCTCACCTTGTATGAGACAGGGAATCAGGCGACGCCGTCGCAGGATGCTGCACGTGCCGAGCGCGGGCTGCTCAGCCAAACAACCGTGTCATGTTCGGCAAGATCAGCAGCAGCGTAGTGGCGAAAACGATGAGTCCGGCCTGACGTATTTTCGAGCGCTTGAACTTGAACTTGAACATGGTAAATGCCTTTTCTTGTTATTCCTGAGCGACAGAAACCCATGGGCTTTGGTCGAGACCAAGACGGGGGTTGGCAAAGGTGAGGCAAAAGAGCAGGTGCCCCGATCAGCAGATCGTGGACGGCGGGCGCTGGGTGAATCGATTTTGTTATGGCGCCACTGCTACTGACTTAACCTTAGAGCCCGCGTGCTGTGCGGTTTAGATCATTGAGGATTATCCAGTCCAATTCTTATAACTTCGTTAGGATTGGCGAATAGCCATCGCTCAGATATTCGCCTGCTAGACACCTGCGACCAAAACTGCCTGCTTTCAATAGCCCGCTACCGTTCGTCCGAGTCCGAAACTTCTCACAACCAGCTACCCTGTCAATCGATCCGGTGAAAGAGCGCGCTCTGTGATATCGCTTGTGATAGATAGTGCTCCCATGACAGTTCGACTATCGGCCGGACATATAAGAAGACAGATCATCGGTTTAGCGAGGACAGCATGACCGAAGCGTTTATTTACGATGCCTTGCGCACGCCGCGGGGCAGGGGCAAGCCGGATGGCGCGTTGTACAGCGTCAAACCGGTGGATCTGGTGGCAGGGCTGCTGAGAGAACTGCAAGTGCGCAATCACCTCGACACCCACCACGTCGATGACATTGTGCTGGGCTGCGTTACGCCCATCGGCGATCAGGGGGCCGACATCGCCAAAACCGCAGCGCTGGTCGCCGATTGGGCCGTCAGCGTGGCCGGGGTTCAGATCAACCGGTTCTGCGCATCGGGGCTTGAAGCGGTGAATCTGGGAGCGATGAAGCTCCGTTCCGGGTTCGAGGATCTGGTGGTGGTCGGCGGGGTCGAGTCGATGTCGCGCGTGCCGATGGGCAGTGACGGCGGCGCCTGGGTACTTGATCCGCACACCAACCTGCACACCCACTTCACGCCTCAGGGGATCGGCGCCGATCTGATCGCCACCCTCGAAGGCTTCAGCCGCGATGACGTGGACCTGTTCGCCCTGCAATCCCAGCACAAGGCGGCGCTGGCCCGGGAGCGGGGTGCGTTTCGCCGTTCGCTGGTGCCGGTCAGGGACCGGAACGGCCTGCTTTTGCTCGACCATGACGAGTTCATCCGCCCCGACACCACACTGGAGGCGCTGGGCAACCTGCGCCCGAGTTTCGAGGCCATCGGCAAAATGGGCTATGACGCCACGGCGCTGCGCGTCTACAGCCATGTCGAACGCATCGAGCATGTGCACACGCCGGGCAACAGCTCCGGCATCGTTGATGGCGCCGCGTTGATGCTGCTCGGCACCGCGCAAAAAGGTCAGGCGCTGGGCCTGCGACCGCGGGCGCGCATCGTGGTCACGGCGGTGACCAGCACCGATCCGACCATCATGCTCACAGGACCTGCGCCCGCCACGCGCAAAGCCCTGGCGCGGGCGGGGCTGACCATTGATGACATCGACCTGTTCGAGGTCAACGAAGCCTTCGCCTCGGTGGTGCTCAAGTTCATCAAGGACATGGGTGTCGACCCCGACAAGGTCAACGTCAACGGCGGCTCGATTGCCCTCGGCCACCCGCTGGGCGCCACGGGCTGCATCATTCTCGGCACGCTGCTCGACGAGCTGGAAGCCCGGCAGTTGCGTTACGGCCTGGCGACCCTGTGCGTCGGCGGCGGGATGGGCATCGCGACGATCATCGAGCGGGTATGAACGTGGAGCACGATAACCGCTACGCCGACCGCCTTTACCCGATAACCGTTTCAGGAAGAACGACCGCATGAGCGATGCCATCCGCTACGAAACCGGCACGGATCAGATCGTTACGCTGACCCTCGACATGCCCGGCCAGCAAGCCAATACCATGAACGCGGCGTATCGCCAGGCCATGGCCGAGACGCTCGAGCGCCTGCAGGCGGACAAAGAGGCCATCGCCGGTGTGATCATCCGCTCGGCGAAGAAGACCTTCTTTGCCGGCGGCGACCTCAATGAGCTGAGTCAGGTCGACGCCACCCGCGCCGCCGCCTTCTACCAGATGACCATGGACCTCAAGGCCCAGCTTCGCGCGCTGGAAACATTCGGCAAACCGGTGGTGGCCGCCATCGAGGGTTCTGCATTGGGCGGCGGGCTGGAGCTGTGCCTGGCCTGTCACCATCGCATCGCAATCAACGGTGGCTACGTGAAACTGGGCCTGCCGGAGGTCACCCTCGGTTTGCTTCCGGGCGGGGGCGGCACCGTGCGGCTGGTGCGCATGTTGGGGCTGGAGAAAGCGCTGCCGCTGCTGATGGAAGGCCGGACCATGGGCGTCGAGCACGCCTTGAAAACAGGTGTGATCGATCAACTGGCCAGCGATGCCGATGACCTGATGGCCAAGGCGCGTGAATGGATTCTGGCCAACCCGGCGCCGATCAAAGCGTGGGATCAACCGGGGTTTGAATTGCCTGGCGGCACGCCTGCGCACCCGAAAGTGGCGCAGATGCTGGCCATCGCGCCGTCGATGTTGCGCAGCAAAACCTGGGGCTGCTATCCGGCGCCGGAGAAGATCCTGGCCGCAGCCGTGGAAGGCGCCCAGGTGGATTTCCATACAGCAGAAAAAATCGAGGCGCGTTACTTCACCGAGCTCGCCACGGGACCTGTCGCCAAGAACATGATCGGCAGCTGGTTTCAGCTCAACCGGGTCAAGGCCGCAGAGGCGCGGCCCAAGGCGCCGCCGGTGTTCAACATGCGCAAGGTCGGCATCCTCGGGGCCGGGCTGATGGGCAGCGGCATTGCCTATGTCACGGCGGTGGCGGGCGTCAGCGTGGTCCTCAAAGACATCAATCTGGCCGCGGCGCAGAAGGGCAAGGATTACTCGGCGCGACTGCTGAACAAGCAGCTTGCCAGAGGCCGCATCACCGAGGCTCAGCGCGATGCCGTGCTGGGCCGTATCAAGCCGACAGGCCGCGACAGCGACCTTGAAGGCTGCGACCTGATCATCGAGGCGGTGTTCGAGAACCGCGAGTTGAAAGCTCAGGTCAGCGCCGCCGCCGAGCAAGTGGTCGTGCCCAATGCGGTGATTGCGTCCAATACCTCGACGCTGCCAATCACAGGCCTTGCCAGCGCCATCAGCCGGCAGGAGCGTTTCATTGGTCTGCATTTCTTCAGCCCGGTGGAGAAGATGCGCCTGGTGGAAATCATCAAGGGCGCACGCACCAACGACATGACCCTGGCGCGGGCCTTCGACTTCGTTCGCCAGATCGGCAAGACCGCGATTCTGGTCAATGACACGCGCGGCTTCTTCACCTCGCGGGTGTTCGCCACCTACGCCGACGAAGGCATTGCCATGCTCGGCGAGGGCGTCAGTGCGCCGATGATAGAGACCGAGGCGCGCAAGGCCGGGATGCCCGTGGGGCCGCTGGCAGTGTCCGATGAAGTGTCGTTGCGGCTGATGAGCCAGATTCGCCAGCAAACGCGCAAGGACCTGGCAGAACAGGGCGTCGAGCTTGCCGGGCATCCGGCCGACGCGCTGATCGAGCAGCTGTTGCATGAATTCGATCGCGCAGGGAAAACCTCCGGCGGCGGTTTTTACGACTACCCCGACGGCGGGCCCAAGCACTTGTGGCCGGAGTTGAAAACCCGGTTCGAGAAGCCCGACGCACAGATCAGCGGCCAGGATATTCGCGACCGGCTGCTGTTCATTCAGGCCCTTGAAACCGTGCGTTGCATGGAGGAGGGTGTGCTGCGATCGACGGCGGACGCCAACGTGGGTTCGATGCTTGGCATCGGCTTTCCGGAATGGAGTGGCGGGGCATTGCAGTTCGTCAATCAATACGGGCTGAAGCCGTTTATCACCCGCGCCCGGGCCTTGGCCGAGCGCTATGGCGAACGTTTTCAGCCGCCTGCGTTGCTATTGGAGAAAGCCGAAGAGGGGACGTTGTTCTAGCGAAGACTCCTCGCTGTGCCATATCAAGGGTTGGGACAGCGAGGGTTCAGTTGACGACAGCGCGTGGGCACAACTGGGCCTTGCCTTGCCCCGGCCTTCAAGGCAGGCTTGAGCCCACGCATTTTCGCTTTGTCGCTTCAGGAATTTTTATGTCGTTACGCATCTGCATTCTGGAAACCGACGTACTTCGCCCGGAGCTGGTCGATCAATACCAGGGTTACGGACGGATGTTCGAAAAACTCTTTGCTCAACAGCCGGTGCCTGCGGAGTTCGTCGTCTACAACGTCATGCACGGCGATTACCCGCCGGATGACGAGCAATTCGACGCCTATCTGATCACCGGCTCCAAGGCCGATTCCTTCGGCACCGATCCGTGGATCGAAACCCTCAAGACGTATCTGCTCGACCGTTACAAGCGCGGCGACAAGCTGCTGGGCGTATGTTTCGGCCATCAGTTGCTGGCGCTGCTGCTGGGCGGCAAGACCGAGCGCGCATCCCAAGGCTGGGGCGTCGGCATTCATCACTACAACCTCTCACCGACCCAGCCATGGATGACGCCGGCGCTGGACAAACTCACGCTGCTGATCAGCCACCAGGATCAGGTCACGGCGTTGCCCGAAGGCGCGACGGTCATTGCCACCAGCGAGTTCTGCCCATTCGCCGCGTATCACATCAACGATCAGGTGCTGTGCTTCCAGGGTCATCCGGAGTTCATCCACGACTACTCGCGCACCTTGCTCGACATCCGTCAGGACGCGCTGGGTGAGCAGGTCTACGGGAAGGGCATCGCCAGCCTGGAAGAAGACCATCACGGCACGGCGGTGGCGGAATGGATGATGCGGTTTGTGGCGAACAAGCGGCCGGTGAGCTAAAGCGCTGTTTTGCCGGGTTATGTGATCATTGTAGGACCGGCTTCAGCCGGGAAGGCGTCAGTCGCCACGCTGCAAAATGGATGGCGCTCACACCGGCCTCTTCCCGGCTAAAGCCGGTCCTACTGACAGCAAGTATTCCACCTGTGGGACCGGCTTCAGCCGGGAAGGCGTCAGTTGCCACGCTGCAAAATTGACGGTGTTCGGACAGGCCTCTTCCCGGCTGAAGCCGGTCCTACAGTCGTAGGCCTATGCGAATGCCTCAAAGCCAACCCGACCGCTTGAAGCTCGCGAACAAAATCCCGCACCCGCCGACGATCACGCCCAACACCATGTAATACCCGTAATGCCAGGTCAGCTCCGGCATATTCTGGAAATTCATCCCGTAGATCCCGGCGATGGCGGTGGGGAAAGCCAGAATCGCGGCCCAGGCGGCAAATTTGCGCTGGGTCAGGCTCTGCCGCGAAGACTCCAGCAGCAGGCTGATTTCGATGGTCTGGCTGGCGATGTCGCGCAGGTTGGAGAGGTCTTCCATCTGCCGTTTGACGTGGATCTCCACGTCGCGGAAGTACGGCCGCATGTTCTTGTCGATGAAGGGAAAGCTCAGCTTCTGCAGCTCTTCACCGATCTCCACCATGGGCGCCACGTAGCGGCGCAGGCGCAGCAGGTCACGACGCAGGGCGTGGATGCGGTGGATGTCGGCTTCGTTGAGGTCCTTGCGCAGCACGTTGTGCTCAAGCTCTTCCAGCTCGCAGTGAATCGATTCGGTGACCGGCTGATAGTTCTCGGTGACGAAATCCAGCAGCGCATACAGGACGAAGTCTTCCCCGTGCTCCAGCAGCAATGGCCGAGCCTCGCAGCGCTGACGTACCACCCCGTAGGACTTCGAATCGCCGTTGCGCGAGGTGATGACGTAGCCCTTGCCCGCGAAGATGTGGGTTTCGATGAAGATCAGCTTGCCGTTCTCGCGGATCGGCGCGTAGGTCACGATGAACAGCGCGTCGCCGAAGGTCTCCAGTTTCGGCCGGCTGTGGACTTCCAGCGCGTCTTCGATGGCCAGTTCGTGCAGATTGAACTGCCGCTGCAGCGTGGTCAGTTGTTCAAGGTCTGGCTGCTCAAGACCGATCCAGACGAAATGCCCGGGTTTCGCCGCCCAGGCTGCGCCTTCGTCGAGGGAGATGTTGGTGACTTTCTTTCCGGCGCTGTAAACGGCAGCGGCAACCACTCGACCCATAATGTCTGCTTCTTCTTTTAGGAAAAACTGACGCGCAGCTTAGCGCGCTCCCAGATCAGAGTCGGCGGATTTAAACGAGTTCGCAGGTTTTTTCAGTGCTGTTCAGCGTCTGTTCGGATGTCAGCAGCGGACCCGCGGACCTGCGCGTCCATGCTGGCGATGCAGGTCTGCATCTGGCCGTGACAGAGCCCGATGAGCTGCGGAATGTCTTCGCTGGTCAGGCCCGCTGTCGGGATCGCGGGCAGCGTGCGGATGATCACCTCGCCACTGTTCCATCGATTCAAATCCATGCTGCGCACGTACGTGCTTACGCACACGGGCACGATGGGCACGCCGGCCTCGATCGCCATCTGAAAAGCCCCGCGTTTGAACGGCAGTAATTCCGCGCCTTCGTTGCGTGTGCCTTCGGGGAACACCCAGATTGAAGTGTCTTTGTGCTGCAGGGTTTCGGTGGTCTGGAGAATAGCGCGGCGTGCCCGCTGCGGGTTGCCGCGATCGATTAACACGTTGCCCGCCAGCCAGAACAGCTGGCCAAAGAACGGCACCCACTTGAGGCTCTTCTTGCCGATGCAGACCGTGCGCGGCGGCACGATGTTGCCGAGGACAAACAGATCGTAATTGGACTGGTGATTACAGATGATCACGCAAGGCCTGGCGTGCTCGAACTGCGGGCTGAGCTGCGCATTCAGGCGCAGCCCGAGAATCCCCATGGCGGGGAGGGCGTAGAGGCGAGCACACAGGCGGCTGTTGTCAGGGTTGAACGGGCGGCACAAGCCAAGCAAAAGCCCCAGCGCACCAGCGACAAGAAAGTGCAGGCCCATCAACAACATACGCAATACGAACAGCATGCAAAAACCACCCGGTAGGCGAAAAGCCGCGCAGTGTACGGATGTGCACTGGAATCGGCAATCGGCCACGGGCCGGGCGGAGGGTCAGGAATTTAACGGGATGTTTCGGGGGAATGCGCTGCAGGGGAATGCAGCGCGTTGTCGGTGATGCCTCAGAGCGGGATCTGACGATCCAGCTCGATCGCCCGGTCGAGGGTCTCGAGGAATTCCTTGCGTACTTTCAACTTGGTTTGCTTGTGGGCGCGCATGTTGATCTTCTTCATCTGCAGCGCGACGGTGCGCGCGGCTTCGGTGAGTTCTTCCGGGGCGACCACTTTGTCGAAGAAGCCGGCTTGCAGCGCGCCCTTGGGGTCGAACATTTCGCCGCAGATCACCGAGCGACCGAAGGCACTTTTGCGCAGGCGGTCACGGGCCAGTTCGATGCCGGCGTGGTGCATGGTCATGCCGATTTGCACCTCGTTCAGACCAATGCTGAACGGACCTTCAACGCCGATGCGGTAATCCGCCGACAGCAGCAGGAAGGCGCCTTTCGCGACAGCATGACCGCCGCACGCGACCACCACGGGGAACGGGAACGACAGCATGCGCCGCGCCAGCGTGGAGCCTTCGGCGACCAGGGCCATGGCGGCTTCCGGCGACGAGGTCATGATTTTCAGGTCGTACCCGCCCGAGAGAATCCCCGGCTGGCCGGTGATGATCACCACGGCGCGGTCCTGCTCGGCGCGGTCGAGTGCGGCATTGAACGCGGCGACCACCTCGTTGCTGATAGCGTTGACCTTGCCGTTGGCCAGGGTCAGCGTCGCAACGCCGTCATCCAGTTGATAGGCGACCAAATCACTCATGGAGCGAGTCCTTTTTTGTTTTGAAGTGGCGCAGACGTTACCCACCCGGCAGGGCAAGGTAAAGCGCAAAGGATGACTGGCAAGTCAGGGGGCGGGTCGCCAGGCCTGGCGACCCTGAGATCAAGCGGAGAGGGCGCGGTTAAACCTCGACTTCGTTCAGTTCGCAGTACTCTTCCCAGTCCATGTCCAGTGCCTCGGCCGCTTCCTTGTGTGCAGCAAGGCGCAACTCCTTCAACTGCTCGGGGGTTTCGGCAATGAAAGTCAGCGCCAGCTCCCAGGTCGGGATGCCCAGATTTTCGGCTTCGTCTTCGAAGGCCCAGAGGGTCTGCTGTTGCTGCTCTTTCGGGCTCAAATCCTGGATCTCAGCCTGCAACATCGGATTGGTCACGATGTACTTCGCCAAGGCAGCTTCGGTCCAGTCGTTTGCGTTCATGCGGGGGTGATCTCCTGTGGGTCGAGCTGACGTGTTGCTGTGGGTGGATGCTGAGGTGAGGGGCGATTGTGCGTGATGTAAATCACTGGCGCCAGCGGCACACGCCCCGTCGGTCGGGGTAGCCCCGTGCGCAGGCCGCCGAACAAAAAGGGCCCGCTTTGCAGCGAGCCCTCGGTCAACGGCGTCGGAATATCAACCGATCGCCATCGGCTTCTTCACATTGCGGTGTGCGTTATCGCCCAGCAGCGGGTGAGGGCCGTGGGGGCCATACACGCCGACCGGTTCCGGAAAGGTGCGCAGCAAGGTGATGTACAGCAGCGCGGCCAGGCCAAGGGTGATCGGCAGGCTGATGTCGATGCCGCCCGCCAGATTGCCCAGTGGACCGACAAACTGCCCCGGCAAGTTGACGAAGCACAGGCCCACCGCCGCGCTCGGAAGCCACGCGCCCAGGCCGCGCCAGTTCCAGCCGTGTTCGAACCAGTAATGGCCACCGCTCTGACCCCGCGTAAACACTTGCAGGTCCGCCGGGTGATAGAAGCCACGGCGAACGATCAGGCCGAGCACCATGATGACGATCCACGGCGAGGTGCAGGTGACGATCAGCACCGCGAAGGTCGAGACGCTTTGCACCAGATTGAACGCGAAACGGCCGATGAAGATGAAGGCGATGGCCGCGATGCCGATCAGAATCGTTGCCTGAGCACGATTGAGCAGGCGCGGAAACATGCTCGACATGTCCAGCCCGGTGCCATAGAGCGACGTCGTGCCTGTCGACATCCCGCCGATGATCGCGATCAGGCACACCGGCAGAAAGAACCAGCTGGGCGAGACTGCCAGCAGGCCGCCGACGTAGTTGTTGTCGGTGATGTACTGCGGCGCCTGGGTGGCCACGATGGTCGCGGTGCACAGGCCGAACAGAAACGGAATCAGCGTGCAGATCTGGGCTAGAAACACCGACGCCATGATGCGTTTTTTCGATGTCTGGCGTGGGATGTAGCGCGACCAGTCACCGAGAAATGCGCCGAACGACACCGGATTGCTCATCGCCAGAAGCGCCGCTCCGATGAATGCCGCCCAGAAGCCCTCGCTGCCACGATTGACCGTGCCGGCGAAGCCCGCATCGAAGCTGCCACTAAACGCAAAGAGGCCGAGCAGGAACAACAGGCTTGAAGCGAACACCGCGATCTTGTTGACCCACAGCATGAAGCGGAAACCGTAGATGCACACCACCAGCACCAGCACGGCGAAAATGCCGTAGGCCAGCGCCAGGGTGATGTCGTTTTCCGGCAGGCCGACCATGCGTTTGGCGCCGCCGATCAACGCATCGCCCGAGGTCCAGACCGACAGCGAGAAGAACGCCACCGCCGTAAGCAGTGACAGAAACGAGCCGACAATGCGCCCGTGAACGCCAAAATGCGCGCCGGAAGAAACCGCATTGTTGGTGCCGTTGAGGGCGCCGAACAAACCCATTGGCGCCAGGATGATCGACCCGAGCACGACGCCCAGCAGGATTGACCAGACGCCGGCCTGGAACGACAGGCCGAACAGCACCGGAAAGCTGCCGAGCACGGCGGTGGCGAAGGTGTTGGCGCCGCCGAAGGTCAGACGAAACAGGTCGAGGGGCGCAGCGTCGCGCTGATGGTCAGGGATCTGTTCGACCCCGAAGGTTTCGATCGTGGTGGTGGGGTGAGCCATGGGATGTTCCTGCGCGCTGTCGTGTTGTTATAAGGCCGGCGCACAAGCGCTGGCCCGTTATCTCGACCGGTGAACCCGATCGTGGCATTGGCAGTGGTCGGCATTGGGACCATGAATCAGGTCAAGCAGTGGGTTGTGCGGGCGGCAGCCTCTGAGGGCCGCTCGCCATTTGATGGCACGTCCGGGCTAGCCCGTTTTCACCGACAGGTGTTCGTGGCAGGCCAGCCAGCGCGCGCCATAGTGCCGAAAGACAATGGTTTCGCGCTCGCTGAAATGGCTTTCTTCATCGCCGAAGCGGACGTGGGTGTCGACGTCGTGCATGAATATCGCCACATCACCCTGGACGCTGATGTGCACGTTGCGCGATTGGCAACCAAGCACCGCAAAGCCGTCTGCCTGCCAGCCCGCCCACACATCGCGGTAAGCGGCGCGGGACAGCAGGGGGGCGGGGAGGGTGTGAAAGAGGAAGGTGGCGTCTTCGGCGAATGCGGCGAAGTAGGTCTCGGTGTCGTTGCGGGCGAACGCGTCGATCAGCGCTTGTGCGGCGTGTTGAACGGCGTCGTGGCGGGTGTCGGTGGAGGTCATGGCCGGCTCGTTTTTGTGATTCTGGCGATGGGGCCCGACTGTAAGCAGCTCTCACGGGGCGTCACATCGGCGCCGGTAAAAACTTAGTTCAGAAAATTGAGAAGTAATGGTGAGCGGCAAGCCTTAAGCGACAAGCTGCAAGTGGTGAGCAGCGGTGCGCAGTCAGTTTCCCGAGGATTTCATCAGTCCGCGTTTGACGGGCTGACGAACACGGCCGCCGGAAGGATCGAAGCAGGCGCTTTCATAGCGAGGGGCGACGCACGTCGAGGGCAGGCCAGGGGGAGGCGGGCGAATGCTTTGCAGGCGATCGGCGATTTCCCGCTCGTTGGTGATGATCAGCTTTCTGCGCCGGCTGACCTGCAAAATCTCGGTAGCGTTCTTGTTCAGGCGATAGGGGAAGTCGGTCTCCTCCCATTCGCTGGAAAGTCGAGACGGAGGCGGGCGCAGAGCTGTGGATTCGCCCACGTAGGTCGGGCAAGGGCTTTGGGCGAAACTGATCGCGCCGTTGGCGGCGACGCACTTGAATACGTCGGCGTGCGTCACGTCGCACAAGAGCAACGTGATGACCGCTGCGGACAGTGTTGAAAATCTGATCATCGAAACCTCCCTGGATGGCGCAAGGCTACCATCCGGAAGGTGCAGTTGTCAGTGACCCTGATCGGGATCAGTGGGTTTCGTGGGCAGCTTTCTGGACTTTCGCCAACGCCAGGGCCGCGAACATGTCAGCGTCGCCCTGCAACACCTTCAGGTGATCTTCGACATGATCGGCGCTCGAGCGGGGCGCTTCGGAGTCAACCAGTCGGGTCACTTCGCACAACGCATTCGCCGTGATCCACAGGCTCTGGCGCAATTGGCTGATGATTTTCACCATGCTTTCCGAGCTGTCGAGATCGGCTTCACTCTCCGACTCCTCATGGGTCTGCATCGTCGAAAACGAGGGCAATTCAACGCGGGCCGAGGCCTCTACTCCCGTGACGACACGGGTAATGTCCACGCCGGCGGCGGCGATCTTGAACAGATAATCCGCCCTGGGCAGTCGCTGCCCGCTTTCGTAATGCCCCTGAGCGTTGGCTTCCACGCCACCAATGGCGCCCAGTGCGCTTTGTGTCAATTTCAGACGTTTTCTTTCTTGGCGCAAACGTTTACCGATGCCATTCATCACCTTCTCCTGCGAATTCGCACCCTGCGTGTGTCTCTCGCGGGTGCGCAATGGGGGCCGGAATACGGACTGTTTTTTTGTGTGTAGCGCTAGTCGTGTACAGGAATTGAATTCATTCACACAGTACGACGGGTAGACCTTAGCTGCTCAGACACCCAAATGGCGATTTTTCCGACGCTTTGCGTGGAAAAATCAACGCGGGACGATTCTAGTTATTCCGGTGGGTGGGGTCACGTGGTCGTTTGCTGGGTGGGGTGGCGCGGGGCAAGAGCAGACACATCACTGGTCTACCAGTCGATGCAGGAACTGGGGGGGCGAGCTTGCTCGCGAAGAGAAGTTTTGGCCGGAGAAGATGTGGCGGTCGACATGCCGCCTTCGTGAGCAAGCTCACTCCCACATAGACGAAATGTGTCGAGAGACACAAACAAAAATCCCCGCACGCCATAAGCGCTGCGGGGATCTTTTTAATGTGGCGGTGAAGGAGAGATTCGAACTCTCGATACAATTTCTTGTATACACACTTTCCAGGCGTGCTCCTTAAGCCACTCGGACACTTCACCGTATCTCTTCAGACGTTCAGTCTGTCGAGGCGCGCTAATGTAGTCGAAAGCTTTGGCGAAGGCAAAACTTTTTTTCAGAATTTTCATGCGGTTAAGCAAAAAGCGCGAAGCCCCTTGTGCTCATAAAGGTCCGGGGCTTTGCGTTGAAGGCGAGAGCGCCAGGATCAGGCGCCGAAGCCGCCGTCGATGGTCAGGCTGGCGCCGGTGACGTAGCCCGCTTCGGGGCCGGCGAGGTAGGCGACCATGGCGGCGATTTCTTCGGACTTGCCGTAGCGAGGGACGGCCATCAGGCCCATCAGTGTTTCGGCGAAGTCGCTGTCCGCCGGGTTCATGTCGGTGTCGACCGGGCCGGGCTGGACGTTGTTGATGGTGATGCCGCGCGGGCCGAGGTCGCGGGCCAGGCCTTTGGTCAGGCCGACCAGCGCCGATTTGCTCATGGCGTAGACGCCGCCACCGGCGAAGGGCATGCGGTCGGCGTTGGTGCTGCCGATGTTGATGATGCGACCGCCTTCTTTCATGTGCCGCGCCGCCTCCTGACTGGCGATGAACACGCTGCGTACGTTGATGGCCAGGGTTCGGTCGAAATCTTCGAGGGTGAACTCTTCGAGCGGCGCAATGGCCAGCACACCGGCGTTGTTGACGAGGATGTCGAGGCCGCCGAACGTTCCAACGGTCTTGGCGACGGCGCTGCGGATGTCTTCGGCGTTGGCGCTGTCGGCCTTGATGGCCAGTGCTTTGCCGCCGGCTGAGGTGATGCTGTCCTGCAACTCTTGCGCTTTGGCTTCCGAGCTGACGAAAGTGAAGGCCACTGCTGCGCCTTGTTCGACCAGCCGTTTGACGATCGCTGCGCCGATGCCGCGTGAGCCGCCTTGGACCAGTGCTGTTTTGCCGATCAAATTGGTGGGATGCGTCATGTCGATCTCCGATGAATGTGAGGAGTGGGTGGATGGGCACGAGTATCTGCCGACGATTACCCGCGCGGTAGCCGGTAATCGAGATAGTCTGTGTAAACCGGAAGTTGTGAGTGAGTGCGATGGAGAACTTCAACAGCATCGAATGCTTCGTGCGCAGTGCCGAGGTCGGCAGCTTTGCCGAGGCGGCGCGCCGCCTGAGCCTGACCCCCGCTGCCGTGGGCAAGAGCGTGGCCAAACTTGAGGCGAAGCTGGGCGTGAGACTGTTCCAGCGCAGCACGCGCAAGTTGACGCTCACAGAAGCGGGCCATCGGTTTCTCGGCGAAGTCAGCGCCAGCCTCAACACCATCCAGAGCGCTGTCGCCAACCTGGCCAGCGCCGAGGGCAGTCCCGCCGGCACGTTGAAAGTCAGCGTCGGCACTGTATTCGGATGCCTGTATTTAGTGCCGCTGCTGGCCGATTTTCTGCAGCGTTATCCGGCCATCACCCCCGACTGGCATTTCGATAACCGGCAGGTGGACCTGATCGGCCAAGGCTTTGACGCCGCCATCGGCGGTGGATTCGATCTGCCCCAGGGCGTTGTCGCGCGCAACCTGGCGCCCGCTCACCGCGTGCTGGTGGCGTCGCCGGAATGGGTGGACGCCCACGAAGGCATCACTCACCCGGACGATTTGCACGACTGCGACGGCATTCTGATCCGTTCGCCGCAAACCGGGCGGATCCGCTCCTGGCCGTTGAGCCATCGCAGCCATGAGCAGAGCCCGCTGCGCATAAAGGTGCGCATGACCCTGAGTGATTCCGAGGCTGCCTGCCGCGCGGCGAGTCAGGGTCTGGGCGTCGCGCTGGTGAGCATGCCGTTTGCCCTGCCGTACCTGCGCAGCGGTGCGCTGCAACGGGTGCTCCCGGAGTGGTATGTCGAGGACGGCAACATTTCCATCTATTACAGTGGGCACAAGCTACTGCCGGGCAAGACCCGTGCATTCGTCGACTTCATCATCGAGCAGTTCGCCGAACAGCAATGGGCTCGGCATTTCAGTGCCGTTTAATTAGGCAAACAATAGCTGCTGACGCAGCCCCGTAGGAGTGCGGTCACAGTGAATTCAGCGTCAAACGATCAGCAAAGCGGGGTACGCCCCTCCAGTCATGAAAGGAAGAGCAGTGGACATCCAACCGAAAGCCGCGCTGGTCCTCATCGACATGCAGCAGGGCATCAACCATCCCAAGCTGGGGCGGCGCAACAACCCTGACGCCGAGCAGCGGATGCTGGAACTGCTGAGCGCCTGGCGCGACAGCGGGCGAACGGTGATTCATGTGCGGCATTTCTCCCGCTCACCGGAGTCGGTGTTCTGGCCGCAGCAATCAGGTGTCGAGTTTCAACCGGCGTTTATGCCGTGGGTCGACGAAGGCGAGCTGCACAAACAGGTGCCCGATGCGTTCTGCCATTCGGCGCTGGAAGGTTGGTTGCGTGCGGACGGGATCAATCAGGTGGTGATTGTTGGCGTGGTGACCAACAATTCCGTGGAGTCGACTGCGCGCACTGGCGGCAATCTCGGCTTCGAGGTCATCGTGCCCCACGACGCCTGTTTCACCTTCGACGGCGCGGACTTTTTCGGACTGCCACGCACTGCCGAGGACATCCACGCCATGTCGCTGGCCAACCTGCACGGGGAATACGCGCAGGTGGTGGCGACCGAGGCTATTTTGCGCGCCTGCGCACCGTGACCGTGTTCAGAGACGAAAGCGCGCCATCTGCGCCCCAAGGTGTTCGGCCTGTTCCGACAGCTTCAGGCAATCTTCCCGGCAGGCTTTGACATCGCTGACCGTTGACTGGGCCAGGTCGGCAATGCCTTGCACGTTGCGGTTGATCTCTTCCGTCACGGTGCTTTGTTCCTCGGTGGCGGCAGCGACCTGCTGGTTGCGATCGGTGAGTTCTTCGACATGGCCGGCAATGGCATCCAGCGAATTACCGGTGCGACGGCTGGCTTCGACGCCGGTGCCGGTTGCCGCTTGTCCGGCGCGCATCGAGGTGACGGCTTGGTCGGCACCGCTTTTGAGCTCGCCCATCATTTGCTGGATCTCCGATGTAGCGCTCTGGGTACGGCCGGCGAGGGTGCGAACTTCATCGGCGACCACGGCGAAGCCCCGGCCCATCTCGCCGGCACGGGCCGCTTCAATGGCCGCGTTCAGCGCCAGCAGGTTGGTCTGCTCGGAGATGCTGCGAATGACACTGAGCACCTGATCGATGGTGGAAATCTGCGTCGCCAGGGTTTCCACCGCGCCAGCCGCCGTGCCGACGCCGTCGGACATGCTCTGAATATGCCCGAGGGATTCACCCACCACCTTTTTCGCGGACATCGCTTCCTGATGGGTACTACGCGAGACGTCGGCAGCGGCGCCCGCATTTCGCGCGATTTCCTGCACGGTCAGGCCCATTTCATGAACAGCGGTGGCGACCATGTCAGTCATCTGCTGTTGCTGCATCGCACGGGTGGACGTGCTGTCGACCACGCGGGTGACGTCCACCACGCTGTGGCGCAATTGCTCGCTGGTCCTGAGCGCATCGCCGATCAGCAAACGCAGGCTTTCGATGAATCGATTGAAGCCACGGGCCAGATCGCCCAGCTCGTTTGCACGGCTCTCATCCAGACGTCGGGTCAGGTCGCCCTGGCCGCCGCCGATGTCCACCAGCGCCGTCGTCACCTGCTGGATCGGACGGACAATGCCGCGGGCAATCCAGGCGACGAAGCCGAGGAAGCACAACACCACCGCCAGACTGATCGCCGAAATGGTCCGCAACGCATCCTTGGCCGGGCCATAGACTTCGGCCAGTGGCACCTCGCTCACCAGCGTCCACCCCAGCGAGGCGACGGGTTTGGCGACCGCCACGTAGGCCTCGCCATTGCGTTCGAATTCCAGCGCCTGACCATTTCCGTTGCCTGCCAGCAGGTTGCGCGCTGCAGCGTCGCCCACCAATTGGGTGAGGGATTGGCGATCGTTCAGCTCGGCGTTCGGGTGGACCTTGACCTGTCCGTCCTGGCTGACCAGATACACCTGGCCGTGCTCGCCGAAGTGGAAGTCACGGACCATCTGCGACAGCGCGCTCATGCTGAAACCCAGTCCGGCCACGCCGACCACGGTGCCGTTGTGCTCGATGCGCTGGTTAATGAACAGCGTCGGCACCTTGGTCGTGGCATCGATATCGATGTCCAGCGAGCGCTGCTTGTTGCTGTCGAGAAATCCGTAGAACCAGCCGTTCTCCGCCGGGCCGCGCTGGAGGGTGCGATCGGCGCCTTTGTTGGTGATGTAGTGGCCGCTGTCCTTGGCGACGATGAAGGTCGTCAGCGCGTTGTGCTGTTGCTGCACCTTCGCCAGATAACGAATGAATGCAGGCTGTTGGGCCGCGTCCTCGCCGTTGGCGAGCCATTCGGAAACCAGTGTGTTGTCACCGATGTCGCTGGCCGCCGTCAGGGGAGCCGCCAGTAACCGTTCGAGATCGTTGCGGATCGCGTCGACGCTGGCTGGCATCGCCTGCTGCAACAGGTAGCGGTCGGTCAGTTTGTTCAGCGCGAATGCATAGATGGCGATCACGATCAGGCTGCTGATCACCAAAGCGGCCCCCATGCTCAATGTCAGCTGCCACTGAATACTCTTTCGCCAGACAGGCATAGAAAACTCCGCAAAACCAAAGCGCACAACCAGAACGGAACAGTGCTGATGGCTTGCCCGGAGCAATTACCGGGCCACGGAGCTGATCAAGTGGTCAACTTGCCGCGGGCGGCTGGCCTTGCGCCACTTAGGGCCTGAATGTGAGGGCGTTGCGGATGATTATGAAAAGACTGCGCGGCGGGTTGTGTACAAAAAGTGAGTCTTTTTGGAACAAATTCCTGGCCGGTGCGCAGAAAAGTGGCGGTCCCTCGTCATTGGGTGAGGCCTGCGCCAGTTACCTGACGCGCAGTGCCGAGCCGTCAGGCCCTGCGCCGCGCATTCTTCGGCGGGTGACTCGCCTCAAGCGTGCTGCACGCCCGCGCGCTTGAGCAGTTTTTTGCAACGCTCCGACAGATGCACCACGCGCAGGTGCTTGCCCGCCTTTTGATACCGCTCGCGCAGGGTTTTCAGCGCGGCGATCGCCGAATAGTCCACGAAGATCAGATGTCGGCAATCCAGCGTGACCTGCTGCGGATCGTTGAGGTGATCGAACTGATCGAGGAATGGCGTGGTGGAGGCGAAGAACAGCGTGCCGTGGAGGTGATACATCTTGCTGCCGTCGGGCTCGATGTGGCTGTCGGCGTACAGCTCGCGGGCCTGTTGCCAGGCGAAGTTCAGCGCCGCGATGAGGATGCCGAACAGCACGGCCGTGGCCAAGTCGGTGAGGACAGTCACGATGGTCACGGCGATGATTGCGAAGACATCGTTCAGCGGCACTTTGCGCAGCACCCGCAGGGAGGCCCAGGCGAAAGTCTGCTGGGCCACCACGAACATCACGCCGACCAGCGCCGCCAGCGGAATGCGCTCGATGAGGGGCGACAGGAACAGCACGAACATCAGGATCATCACGCCGGCGACGATGCCCGACAGGCGACCGCGGCCGCCGGAGCTGAGGTTGATGACCGTCTGGCCGATCATTGCGCAGCCGCCCATGCCGCCGCACAGGCCGGACGCCAGGTTCGCCACGCCGAGGGCGACGCATTCGCGGTCGGGGTAGCCACGGCTTTCGGTGATTTCATCGGTGAGGTTCAGGGTCAGCAGGGTTTCCAGCAGGCCGACCAGCGCCATCAGGATCGCGTAGGGCGCGATGATGCGCAGGGTGTCCAGATTCCACGGCACGTCCGGCAGCGACAGGCCCGGCAGACCGCCGGCGATGTGCGCCATGTCGCCGAGGGTGCGCGTCGGCAGGTCGAACAGGTACACCAGCACACCGACGCCGAGGATGGCGACCAGCGCCGGCGGCACCGATCGGGTCAGGCGCGGCAGCAGATACACCACCGCCATGGTCATCGCCACCAGGCCAATCATCAGGTACAGCGGCGTACCGCTGAGCCAGGTTTCGCCGCTTTTGAAATGCTCCAGCTGCGCCATGGCGATGACAATCGCGAGGCCGTTGACGAACCCGAGCATGACCGGATACGGCACCATCCGCACCAGCTTGCCCAGGCGCAGCAGCCCGAACGCGATCATCACCAACCCGCCCAGCAACACCGTCGCCAGCAGGTACTGCACGCCGTGCTGCACCACCAGCGCCACGATGACCACGGCCATCGAACCCGCCGCACCCGAGACCATGCCGGGACGCCCGCCGAACAGAGCGGTCAGCGTGCAGATGATAAAGGCCCCATACAGGCCCATCAGTGGATTGAGGTGCGCGACCAGCGCGAAGGCGATGCACTCGGGCACCAGGGCGAAAGAGGTGGTGAGTCCGGCGAGGACATCGGCGCGAAGACGGGCGGGTTTCATTGAGTACCTAGCGGGCGGCGTGCAAAAGGAGGGGATGTTACGGAATGTGAACGCAGACGGCCAGTTGGGGAAATGCCGCACCCTGCCAGGTCCACTCATTCTTCAGGTGTCCTGTCGCGGCCGATTGTGTAACGATGTTTGACTCAAACAGCTCGCCGATTCCTGTGATCAAGGCTCGGCACGTCATCAAGGACAGAACACGGATGCTCGCTGCGCTCAGACACTACCCGGCTTCAGTCAATCTCCTGCTTTCGTCCTCGCTTTTTCTGACGCTGGGCAGGGCGATCACCCTGCCGTATCTGGTGATTTACCTGTCTTCGAATTTCGTATTGAGCATGAGCGACATCGGCATGGTCGTCGGCGGGGCGCTGATTGTCGGCTCGTTGCTGAGCCTCTACGGCGGCTACCTCACCGACAAACTGTCCAGCTACCGGTTGATTCTGTGCTTCACCGGGTTCTTCGTCGCCGGCTTCATCGGCATGTGCGTGACCAACAAGCTGTGGCTGTTTTTCCTGTTTCTGGTGTCGTTCAATTTCGCGTATTCGGTCATCGATATTGTGGTCAAGGCCGCGTTCGGCAAGCTGTTGCCGGTGGGCGATCAGAGCAAAGTCTTCTCGGTGCGCTACACGCTGATCAACATCGGCTATGCGGTCGGGCCGTTCATTGGCGCCGGGTTGGCCCACTGGAACATGAAGCTGCCATTTGTGATGTCGGCGGCGCTGGGCCTGGGCTTCTTGCTGGTCTACGCAATGTACGGGGACCGCAAGCTGAGTTCAGCGGACCCGGCCAATGCGCCAGTTTCCTTCATCGCCGTCGGACGCATCCTGCTCAAGGACTACCGGCTGGTGTGCTTCACCGTCGGCGGCGTGCTCAGCGCGGTGGTGTTCGGGCAGTTCACCGCGTACCTGTCGCAATACCTGGTCACCACCAGCACGCCGGAATTCACCTATCAGGTCATCAGCTCGGTGGTCGCGGTGAACGCGGCGGTGGTGATCTGCTTGCAGTACCTGGTCGGCAAACGCATCAGCCATCAGTACCTGAACCAGTGGCTGACCGCAGGTTTCAGCCTGTTCCTGATGGGCGTGGTCGGGTTTGCGCTTTCGACCACGGTGCTGCACTGGTCGCTGGCGGTGGCGGTGTTCACCCTCGGCGAGATCATCGTGTTCCCGGCCGAGTACATGTTCATCGACCGCATCGCGCCGACCCATTTGCGCGGCATGTATTACGGCGCGCAGAACCTCTCCAACCTCGGCGGCGCGCTGGGGCCGGTGTTGTGTGGCTTCGCCCTGGCGACCCGGTCGGCGCATTTCATGTTTTACATGCTGGCGGCCTTCATCATCGCCGGCGGCTGTTTCTATCTGCTGGGCGCCTCTTATTCCAGACGCCACGATCAATCTTTCACTGCCGAATGAAGCGTTTTGATGACCGTTCTGTCTCCACTTGAGGCCTGGCAGCAGGCCGTTGATGCCCAGGGTTTTCAGCCGGACGAGGCGCAGCGCAATGCCGCGCTGCACTTGCAGGCGTGCTGGCAGGCGCTGAATGACGGCAAGCGTGGCGCCGCGGTCAAAGGCGTTTACCTGTGGGGCCCGGTGGGGCGCGGCAAGACCTGGCTCATGGACCGTTTTTACGACAGCCTGCAGGTCCCGGCCCGGCGCCAGCATTTTCATCACTTCATGCGATGGGTGCATCAACGCCTGTTCCAGCTCACCGGCGTGGCCAAACCGCTGCAGGTGCTGGCCCGGGAACTGGCCCAGGACGTGCGCGTGTTGTGCTTCGACGAGTTGTTCGTCAACGACATCGGTGATGCGGTGATTCTCGGCGGCCTGTTGCGCGCCATGTTTGATGAGGCCGTGGTGGTGGTCTGCACGTCCAATCAATTGCCCGAACAGCTGTACGCCACGGGTCATAATCGCGAGCGTTTCGTGCCCGCGATCACGGCGATCAACCAGTTCATGGAGGTGGTGTCGGTCGACGGCGGCGAGGACCACCGGCTGCATCCCGGTCAGGCGCAGCAGCGCTACTGGGTGAAGGCGGAGCAGGGGCCGAGCGCGTTGGTCGAGGTGTTCGAGACATTGAGCAGCGGTGAGTCGGTGTCGATTCAGCCGGTGCCGCTGGGTCGTCGCCATGTGCCGGTGGTGCGCAGCAGTCGAACGGTGATCTGGTGCCGCTATGCCGACGTGTGCGAGCAACCGCTGGCAGCGATGGATTTCATTGAGCTGTGCGATCGCTACAAGGCCGTTTTGTTGAGTGAAGTGCCGGCGTTGAGCGCACCCCAGCGCGAGGGGCGCATTGCCCGTGGTACCGAGGATGGCGTTGAACAGGTCACCGCGGGGGACCGCGAACTGCCGCAGCTGTCGCCCTATGACGATGGCGTGCGGCGTTTCATTGCGCTGGTGGACGAGTGCTATGACCGCAAGGTGCCGCTGTACATCGAAGCCGCGATGCCGATGGCCGAGCTGTATACCGAAGGCTATCTGGCGTTCGCGTTTCGACGCACGCTGAGCCGCTTGCAGGAGATGCAGCTGGCGCGGTTCGGTCATTAACGCTGCTAAGACGCAAACTTCAATTCACACGCTGTTGCGTCGGCGCTGGGCCAACACATGCTTGGCGCCTTCCCCCACCAGGACCATGACCGCCAGCCAGATGGGCAGGTAGGTCATCCATTCGTCGCGGCCGATGGATTCGCCCAGCAGCAGGGCGACACCGACCAGCAGCACCGGCTCGACGTAGCTCAGCAGGCCGAACACGCTGAACGCCAGCAGGCGGCTGGCGAGAATGTAGCTGACCAGGGCCGACGCACTGATCGCCCCCAACACCGGAATCAGCACATAAAAGCGTGGGAATTGTTCCACCACCGACGGGTTGCCCTGGCAGATGAACAGCACGGCGACGGGCAGGATCAGCAGCATGTCCCACCACAGACCGCCGAGGTTGTCGGTCTTGAGCTTGCGCCGCAGCACGAAGTACAGCGGATAACCCAGGCAGACGACCAGGGTTTCCCAGGAAAAACTGCCCAGGCGCAGCAGCTCGTTGCCCACACCAACCAGCGCGCAGCAGGCGGCGATTTTCTGCAGGTGCGACAGGTGCTCGCCGTACACCACGCGTCCGGTGAGGATCATGGTCAGCGGCAGGAGAAAATACCCGAGCGACACCTCCAGACTGCGGCCGTGCAGCGGCGCCCACATGAACAGCAACAACTGCGCGCCCATCAACGTCGCCGACAGCGCCATGCCCGCCAGCAATGCAGGCGTCTGGCGCACCCGGACGCCGAGGGCGCGGGCCAGTCTCCAGTCGCCGCTGGAGAGCATGAACAGGGTCACGCAGGGCAGGGTCAGCAGCATGCGCCAACCGAAGATTTCTTCACCGCTCAACGGCGTGAGGAGTGAGGTGTAGTAGTACATGACCGCGAACAGGCAGGAGGCCATGACCGATAACGCAACGCCCTTGTACACGGGGGCTCCTTGTTTTCGATGCATTGGGTGTGGGTGCAGGAATGCTTTGATCGGCGGGCTCTGACGGCGCGCTTTGAGGGCACTTTTTAAAGCGCTTTTTGAGGCGTAGCGCACTGCAACGGCGCAGAGTTTATCCGAGGTCAGGCGGGCGGTCCGCAGCAATCTGGTAAACCGCAGGTGGGTTGGCAGTAAACGATGTACGTTTGGCAGAGATCGAGACCGCGTGCCGATTGAGCCGGTATGCGCTGTCGCCCAGACTTCTCTTCAACGCGCCACACCGGCGCGGCCGCTGGAGAGACTTCCCATGACTCAATCAATTGCTGGCATCAAGATCCCCGACAGCGCGCTGGCCCGCGCTACGACCGAGTACATCCGCGAGCAGGAGGACGATTTGCTGTTCCATCACTCGCGCCGGGTGTTTTTGTGGGGGGCGCTGACGGGGGAGCGCAAGGGGCTGAAATATGACGCCGAGCAGCTTTACGTCGGGGCGATGTTTCATGACGTGGGGCTGGTGGAGCGGCATCGCAGTGCGGACCTGCGTTTCGAGGTGGATTCGGCCAATGCGGCGCGGGCGTTCATGCAGCCCTTTGGGTTGTCCGAGGGGGATGTGGAGCAGGTGTGGTTGTCGATTGCGCTGCACACGACGCCGGGCGTGCCGGAGCATTTGCGGCCGAACGTGGCGTTGGTGACGGCGGGCGTGGAGATGGATGTGTTGGGGATCAATTATGGGGAGTTCAGCGATGAGCAGCGGGAGGTGGTGACCCATGCTCACCCGCGCGGGGAGGATTTCAAGGGGTGCATTTTGTGTGCGTTTGCTGGTGGGTTTCGGCATAAGCCGGACACGACGTTTGGTACGGTGAATGCGGATGTGTTGGTGGATGAGGATCCGACGTTCAAGCCGCTGAATTTTGTGGAGATTATTCGGCAGTCGCCTTGGAAGGCGTGATCCCTCATCAAGATCAAGATCAAGATCAAGATCAAGATCAAGATCAAGATCAAGGGCGTCGGCCTAACGGCCTCGGGTTTCGCCTTCGGCGAGTTACTTGGAAAAGCACCCCAAGTAACCAAGGGTGCTTGCTCCTGGTTGGGTTCCTCCTTCGTCGGAATACCCTCACTCCGACGACGCTCCGTGGGCCCGCGCCGAACGGACATCCATGTCCTGACGGCGCTCTCGCCGCATCCATGCGGCACGGCCCACTGCGCGTCGTCTGCGTTCAGCCTGCACCCAAGTCGCGTTTTGCGGTGTCTGGAATTTTTGTGTTTGAAGATCAAGATCAAAAGCGCGGAGCAGATCAACTGCTTCCCGGCTGAAGACGGTCCTACGACGTGCGCGTTCGAATAGTGGGACCGGCTTTAGCCGGGAAGGCGTCGGGCGCCGCGCTGCAAAATGATGGGTGTAGGCACAGGCCTCTTTCCCGGCTGAAGCCGGTCCCACTGAAGCAATCGATCGTTCCCACGCTCCGCGTGGGAATGCATCCTTTGACGCTCCGCGTCGATGTCTTCGAGGGCGAGTGAGGCGTTCCTGAGGCCACTTCCTTCAACATCCCTTCTTCGGCATTGTTTCAAGCTTTGTTAGGCTGGTCCCTATTTCGAGGGGACTGATTTATTTACAGCGCTTCACCGTAAATGAATCTGTCCCCGTCCAAGCATTCAACGGAGCGGCAATGACTTCCATCAGCACCGCAGCGCCCGTGGTACCGGGGCGGCTGGAGCAGTTCTCGACGCGGATCGCTTTTTTTGTCACCGGGTTCAGCATGTCGGCCTGGGCGCCGCTGGTGCCTTATGCGAAAAGCCGTTTGGGTCTGGACGACGCCGGCCTCGGGTTGTTGCTGTTGTGTCTGGGCATTGGCTCGATCGTTTCCATGCCGTTAGCCGGGGCGATGACGGTGCGTTATGGCTGTCGGCGTTTGATCGTGATGACGGGCGTGATCGCCTGTGTGTGCCTGCCTCTATTGGCCAGCCTCAGCTCGGTGCCGCTGATGGTCGCCACGCTGTTTGTCTACGGCGCGAGCATGGGTGCGCTGGGGTGTGTGACCAACATTCAGGCGATCATCGTCGAGCGGGCCAGCGGCAAGACCATGATGTCCGGGTTTCACGGGCTGTTCAGTTGCGGCGGGATTGTGGGCGCGGCGGGGGTTTCGGCGTTGTTGAGCGTTGGCGTCTGGCCGTGGCTGGCAATGGCCGTCGTTGCGTTGTTCATCGCGATCGCGCTGTACAAAGCCGCGCCCCACTTGTTGCCGTACGGCAGCGAACCGGGCGGCCCGGCGTTTGCCATCCCTCGCGGCGTGGTGCTGTTCATCGGTTTGATGTGCTTCACGGTGTTTCTCACCGAAGGCGCGATGCTCGACTGGAGTGCGGTGTTCCTCAGCGCCCAGCGCGGCGTCGAACCGTCCTACGCAGGATTCGGTTATGCGGTATTCGCGCTGGCCATGGCGATCGGGCGTCTGTGCGGCGATCCGATTGTCCGGCGCCTCGGTGTGCACAAAATCATCCTGTTTGGCGGGCTGTGCGCGGCCGCCGGGATGACCGTTGCGACGTTGATCCCGGTCTGGCAAGCGGCGCTGTGCGGCTACGCGCTGGTGGGAATCGGCTGTTCCAACATCGTGCCGGTGTTTTACAGCGCGGTCGGTCGGCAGAAAACCATGCCGGAGAACGTGGCAGTGCCGGCGATCACCACGCTGGGCTACATCGGCATTTTGATGGGGCCGGCCGGGATCGGGTTCGTCGCCCACCTCAGCAGCCTCGGTGCGGCGTTCATGATCATCGCCGTGATGCTGCTGGGTGTGGCGGTCAGCGGACGGTTCTTGCGGGTGTGAGGTCAATAAGGGGAATCAGCTCGGCATCATCGCAAAGCCCACGCCGAAGCGATTCCAGGCGTTGATGGTGGCGGCGGCCAAAGTAATGTTGACCACGTCGGCTTCGCTGTAGTGCTTGAGCAACGCTTCGTACTGATGTTGCGGCGCGCGGTGCACGGGCAGCAGGGTCAGGCTTTCGACCCAGGCGAGTACGACTTTTTCTTTCTCGGTGAAGAATTCGGTTTCTTCCCACACGCTGAGGGTTTGCAGACGGGCCTCGGTTTCGCCGGCCTTGCGTGCGTCATTGGCGTGCATATTGACGCAATATGCACAGCCGTTGAGCTGCGACGCCCGCAGACGGATCAGCTCCAGCAGCGAATGATCCAGGCCGGATTTACTCAGCGCTGTCTCCAGGCCGACCATGGCTTTGTAGGCTTCCGGCGATTTCTGGGCCCAGTTGATTCGGTGGTTCATGTCAGTGCTCTCTTTCAAAGGTTGCCGGCTATAGCCGCTGGACGTGGCGAAATCTTACGTCGGCACCGTCGCACGCCGAATAGCCAATGAAGGAGGTTTAGGGGAGACCAATTGTGCCGCTATCGATCAGCAGCGCATGGCTGGGGACGGGCGAGCAGACGCTCGCGGACACCGTCGTAGGCCAGGTTGAACAGCATCGTGTACGGCAGATACAAGAGCACCAGACCGATGTCCAGCAGGAAGGCTTCCAGCAATGTGACCGACAACCACCACGCCACCATCGGCACCACCAGGAAAATCAGTCCCGCTTCAAAGCCGATGGCATGAAGCGCCCGCGCCTTGAAATTCAGGACGAAACCCAACCGTGCGCGCAGACGGTCGAACCCGGCGTTGAAGACCATGTTCCAGAGCATGGCGACCGTGGAAATCATCACCGTCATCGCGCCCATCTTGCCGATGGCCTGGCCGAGCACCCAGGCCAGCCCGGGCGCGAACATCAGCACGCCGATGAGCTCGAACAGCAGCGCATGCAGGGCGCGTTCTTTGACGGATTTCGGCGCAACGACCGGCTTCGCGGTCTTGGGGGGCGTGAGGGTGTGCAGAGGCATGGCGGTGATCACTTTGTCGCGGGCAGGTGTGCATTGTCGGGGCGCGATGGGCTAGAGTGAAAATCGGTCCCATCGGAAAAACCGATGGCGACGTCGCATGCGCCTCAGAGGTATCACCCGTGAGCTATTCACCCGAAGCACTTGAAGCGTTTGCCCAGACCATCGCGCTGGGTTCGTTCAGCGCCGCCGCCCGGCGCCTGGGCAAGAGCCAGTCGACCATCAGCGAGGCCATTTCGCGGCTGGAGATCGACCTGGGCCTGGAACTGTTTGACCGCTCGACCCGCCATCCGGCGCTCACCGAAGCGGGCAGGGCGCTGGAAGGGCGCATCGAGGACGTGCTCGCGGCGTCCGACACATTGCGCCGCGCGGCGGGGCGTCTGGCCGACGGCATGGAGCCGCGCTTGACGCTGGTGCTGTCCGACGCGAACCAGTTCGCCGAATTCCAGGCGCGCATGACCGAACTCGATCAGCGCTTTCCGGAGCTGGAACTGGAGTGCGTGTTTGCCGAACACGGCGACGCGATCAACTTGATCCAGAGCGGTCGCGCGTCGTTGGGTCTGCTGTCCGCCCAGGCGTCGTACCCGCCGGAAGTGGGCTACGCGACCATCGTCGAGCGCGCGGACTTCGGCATCTTCGTGTCCCACAGCCACCCGTTGGCCGCAGAAGAAGCCGTCGATTACCGCCATCTCGCGCAGCATCGGGCGTTGCGCCTGAACACCATCGTCGACGAGAGCGTGCCCACCGACGACCTGCCCAGCGGCGCGCGGCGTAGCTGGTCAGCGCCCAATTACCTGCTGTTGATGGACATGGCGATCTTCGGATTCGGCTGGTCGGCGCTGCCGCGCTGGCTGGTCAGCACCTGCGGGCAGGACCGGTTGAAGGAACTTAAAGTGCCGGGTTGGCCGCGCAGCTCGGCGGTCGACGTGATCTGGTCCCGGCAAAAAAGCCTGGGACCGGCCGGGACCTGGTTGCTGGACACGTTGCTGGAGGGGCGAGGAGGGTATTGATCCGGCTCACCCCGGTCTGCCTTCCAGCACAAACCCCTCCGGCATTTCCTGAGCAAAGGCGCTCACGACCTCGCGGGTCAGGCTGACGATGTCTTCCACCAGCTCCATTCCCGCGCCGGTGCGCCAGCTGGCGACGATGTCCATCAGCGGCGGCAGCGGGACGTTCTCGATCAGCGTCAACGCGCCCTGGGCCAGTTCCCCATGCACCAGCGTCACCGGCAGCGCGCCGATGCCGAAGCCGTCGCGCACCAGCCGGGTAATGGCTGACGCCGAGTTCACGCAGTTGATCCGTGGCGTGACGATGTTGGCGGTGTGCAGCATGTTGAGGATGTCCTGGTGCGGCCGCGAATTGCGCGAGAACGTGACGATGCGCGCTTCGGCGATTTCTTCCAGGGTCACGTCCGGGCGGTCGAATGCCGAGCCGGTCGGCACAACCCAGCGCAGGGGATAACGCGCCAGCACCGCGTTGCGCACGCTGTCGAAACGCAGCACGTCGGTCTGGAAAATGATGTCCTGATAACCCTTTTCCAGCTGCGAGCAGAGGTTGCTGGCGGTCTCGGCGGTGAGCTCGATTTCCAGATTCGGGTAACACTTCATCAGGCGTGTTACCAGGGGGCTGAGCCAGGTGTGTATCACCGTATCCATGGCGCCGATGCGGATGCGGCCGCGCACCTGGCTGGGGTCTTTGATCGCCGCTTTCATGCTTTGCATCGTGTCCATGATGTGCTCGGCGTATTCGAGCACGCGCGCTCCTTCTTGCGTCAGCGACACGCCCCTGGAATCCCGGACGAAAAGCCGCACGCCCATTTCGTCCTCCAGCGCGGCGATGCGGCTGGAGATGGAGGCTTGGGTGCTGAACAGTTTTTCCGCCGTCAGACGAAAGCTTTTCAGCCGCGCGACCCAGACGAAGGTTTCCAGAAACTTGAGATTCACCGACGGATTTCCTTGAGCAATTGGGCGCCGGCGCACCTACGTGATGACAGGGGAGCGTCACAGCGTTGCAGGCACGACCTGTGCAGACTGAGCACTGGAACAGCAGGTTGCATGCCACCCCGGCAACAGAAAATCTTATGGGCCATAGCGGGTTTTTCCCGTTGGACGCCCCGGCGTTGACTGCGGTGCCATGGGGCAGCGGCACTGTCAATTCGTTAAGCACAGGCGCCGCGACCGCTCGTTCCTCGAACACGTTCCTCATTCGTGCCCCAGCAAGGTACCGCCACTGCCAACGAGAACCCCATCATGCAAACCGCTATTAACCTCTGGCCGCTGCTTGGCGTGCTGGTCATCGTTCTGGGCTTCGTCCTGCGTTTCAACCCGATGCTGGTCGTGGCGCTCGCCGCCCTGGCCACCGGCCTTGCCGCGAGTATGCCGCCGGAGACCATTTTGGCGACCATCGGCACGGGCTTCATCAAAACCCGCACGCTGCCGTTGATCATCCTCTTGCCCCTGGCGGTGATCGGTTTGCTGGAGCGCCACGGCCTGCGTCTGCATGCGCAGAACTGGATCGCCCGGTTCACCGGTGCCACGGCCGGACGCTTGTTGATCGCGTATCTCTTTGTGCGCGAAACCACCGCAGCCCTGGGGCTGACCAGCCTCGGCGGCCACCCGCAGATGGTGCGGCCGTTGCTCGCGCCCATGGCCGAAGGCGCCGCTGAATCCCGCTTCGGCAAGCTGCCCGAGGCATTGCGCATCAAGCTGCTGGCGTTGTGCGCGGCGACCGACAATGTCGGGCTGTTCTTCGGTGAAGACATCTTCGTCGCCTTCGGTGCGATTGCGCTGATGCACACCTTCCTGCTCGGCTCCGGCATTGATGTCGACCCGATGCACATCGCCTTTTGGGGGATCCCGACAGCCATCTGCGCGTTCGTCATCCACGCCATCCGCCTGCACCGTTTCGATCAGCGTCTGAACCGTGAGCTGACGGCGCTGCCGCCGGCCTCCGCTGTCGACAAGGAGCTGGCGCGATGATCATTTCCATTCAATACCTGTACTGGCTGGCGGGCGTGATCCTGGCGATCACCGCGTTCATGACTGCGACCGATCGGACCAATCCCAAACGCTGGTCAACGGGACTGTTCTGGGGCCTGTTCGCCATTGCGTTTCTGGTCGGCGAGAAGCTGCCGCCGGTGTGGGTGGGCGTCGGCGTGATCGTCATGGCGGTGATCGCCGGGTTCGGCGGCGTGGGTTTTGGTCAGCATGAGAACCTCAACGACCGGGCGCGGCGGGAGAGTGCAGGGCGCTTGAAGAACAAGCTGTTCATTCCGGCGCTGGCGATTCCTCTGGTGACGGTGATTGGCGCGGTGCTGCTGAAGAACATCAAGGTTGGCGACGTCTTTCTGCTGGACCCGGCCAACAGCACCTTCGTGTCCCTGGGCATTGGCAGTCTGGTGGCGTTGGCTCTGGCCTGCTGGCTGACCCGCGACACGCCGGTGCAGGCCATGCGCGAATCGCGGCGCCTGACCGAAGCGCTGGGTTGGGCGCTCGTGCTGCCGCAGATGCTGGCGATGCTCGGGCTGGTGTTCAATGACGCGGGCGTCGGCAAGGCCGTGGCGCATCTGGCAACGGCTTACATCAACCTGGATTTTCGCCTCGTCGCGGTGATGGTGTATGTGCTCGGCATGGCGCTGTTCACCATCGTCATGGGCAACGGTTTCGCGGCGTTTCCGGTGATGACCGGCGGCATCGGCGTGCCGGTGCTGGTGGGCATGTACGGCGCCAACCCGGCGGTCATGGCCGCGATCGGGATGTTCTCGGGCTACTGCGGCACGCTGATGACGCCGATGGCCGCGAACTACAACCTGATTCCCGCAGCCCTGCTGGAATTGCCCGACAAGTACGCGGTGATCAAAGCGCAAATCCCCACCGCACTGGGGATGCTGGTGGCGAATATTCTGCTGCTGTATTTCCTGATGTAGTTATTTCCTGATGTGGTATCAGCGCCAGGCCCGCAGGCTTTCGCGGGCAAGCGCGCTACCTCGGTTGATCGCCATTTTATTCAGCAAATCCACTGGCGTGCAGGCGCCACGAGGCTGGGGAGTGAACACCCACCTGTGGGAGTGAGCTTGCTCGCGAAGGCGGTAGTTCAGCCGCCGCAGTTGTATCGGATGCCCCAGCCTCTTCGCGAGCAAGCTCGCTCCCACAGTTCAAATTCGGCATTGTCTGCTCCTCATCGCAAACGTTTGCGCGAATCCATGGTCTGTACGACCAGTGGCTGCAAACCCTCTGCCTCAGGGCTTCCAACCCGCTTCCTTTGAACGACATGTGTGTCGGGCGCCAAGCCGCATGTCCGCCTCGGAAGAAATAGGTTGAATAGTCACACAAAATGTTATTTAAATAACAAAAATAAAACCGCGAAGGTGGCCCGTCTTTCGGGCCCGGCGCGTGAACAAGGTACTCACACACATGAACAAGATCGCGGTCATCGGCAGCAACATGGTGGATTTGATCACCTACATCGACCGGATGCCGGCGCAGGGCGAGACCCTCGAAGCACCGAATTTCGCCATGGGCTGCGGCGGCAAGGGCGCCAATCAGGCGGTTGCGGCGGCCAAGCTGGGCGCTGACGTGTTGATGCTGAGCAAGGTCGGCGACGACATGTTTGCCGACAACACCCTGGCCAATTTCAAGCGTTATGGCATCGATACCCAGTTCGTCCAGCGCGTTCCCGGCGTCTCCAGCGGCGTGGCGCCGATCTTCGTGCAAAGCGATTCCCACAACAGCATCCTCATCGTCAAAGGCGCCAACGCGCACCTGAAACCTGCGGACATCGACGCTGCCCAGGCCGCCTTGCGCGACTGCACGCTCATCGTGCTGCAACTGGAAATCGAGCTGGAAACCGTCTACTACGCGATCGATTTCGCCAAGGCCAACGGCATTCCGGTGCTGCTCAACCCTGCGCCTGCCGTGAAGGGATTGAGCCGCGAGCACCTGTCACAGCTGGACTTCTTCATTCCCAACGAAACCGAACTGGCGTTGATCACTGGCCAGACTGTCGACTCCATCGAATCCGCCCGCGCGGCCGCCCTGCAGCTGGTGCAGGACGGGATTCGTCACGTCATCGTCACCCTGGGTGAAAAGGGCGCGCTGTACGTCGGCGAAGAAGGCGAATTTCGCGTCGAAGGCATCAAGGTCGATGCCCGCGACACCACGGGCGCCGGCGACGCGTTCATTGGTTGCTTCGCCCGCCACTGGAGCGAAGACGGCGACATGCGCAACGCCATGACCCGCGCGGTGGCCTATTCCGCCTGCTCGGTCACCGGCCTCGGCACCCAGAGTTCCTACCCGGACGCTGCCGCGTTCAGTCACTTTCTCGACACCCTTTGAGCCGCCGCGCCCTGCCGATCGCCTGATCGGTGGGGCGGGGTATTTCCTGTACTTCCCGGAGAACAACAATGACAAAGCCCGCGCTCCAACAATCACCGGACGGGTTCTACCTGAACCGCACGCCGTGGTTCGCCTTCCTGCTGCTGTGCTGCTGCTTCGCGCTGTGGGCAGCGGCCGCGAGCATGAACGACGTGCTCATCGCCCACTTCAAGAAAGCCTTCCTGCTCAGCGATGTGCAGACCTCCTTCGTGCAATCGGCGTTCTACCTCGGTTACTTCTTCGTGGCGATTCCTGCGGCGATGGTCGTCAGACGTTTCAGCTACAAGACCACCATCCTCATCGGTCTGGTGCTGTACATGGCGGGCTGCTCGCTGTTCTTTCCCGCAGCGTCGATGGCCAAATACGGCATGTTCCTGATGGCGCTGTTCGTCATCGCGGCCGGCCTGGCCTTCCTCGAAACCGCCTGCAACACCTACTCGACGCTGATGGGCCCGCGTGAAACCGGCACCCGCCGCCTGAACATCTCCCAGACGTTCCACCCGTTCGGCGCGATGACCGGCGTGTACGTCGGCAGCTTCGTGATGTTCAAGGACACCGACGCCACCCGCGAGCAGTTGACGCAGATGAGCGCCTCGGAAGCCGCAGTCCAGCAACTGCAGATGATCCAGTCGACGCTGCTGCCGTACAAATGGATGATCGCGGTGCTGGTGCTGATGTTCGTGCTAATCGCGTTCACCAAGTTTCCGGCGTGCAAGGGCAAGGTCACGGCCAACGTTAAATCGAGCAGCATCGGTCAGAGCCTGTCGCGTCTGTGGCGCAACCCGCGCTTCACCTTCGGCGTGCTGGCGCAGTTTCTGTACGTGGGCGCGCAAGTCGGCGTGTGGAGTTTCACCATTCGCCTGGCGATGCAGATGGGCGGGATGAACGAACGCAGTGCCTCGTGGTTCCTGCTAACCACCTTCGCCGCCTACTTCGTCGGCAAGATGATCGCCAACCTGCTGATGCGCAAAATGTCCCCGGCCAAAGTGCTGGCGATCTACGGCGTGCTGGCCATCGTGCTGCTGGCCTACACGATTCTGGTGCCTAACATCAGCGCGGTGTACGCGGCCGTTGGCGTGAGTATTTTCCTGGGCCCATGCTGGCCGACCATTTATGGCCTGACCATCGACGGTCTGGGCGAAGACACCGGTGTCGGCGGTTCGCTGTTGGTGATGAGTATTGTGGGCGGCGGCGTGATGCCGATCTTCCAGGGCCTGCTCTCCGACGCCACCGGCGGAAACATGCAGGTCGCCTACACCGTGCCACTGCTGTGCTTCGTCGCGATCGTCGCCTACGCCATCAAATGCATGCGCGATCCGCTGCCGGCCCAGGCACCGGTGGGCGCGGTGACGGCATCATGAGAACGGCCGAAAAGCGCACCACGATTGCGCTGTACCCGGAGCTGTTCAGTGGCGACGAAAAGACGCTGCTTGAATCCGCGGACTTTCGTGTGCTGGCCTGGACCTATCCCAGCGGCGTGAAAGCCGTGGCGCTGGAGAACGATCGCGGTCGGGTAGTGGTGCTGCCGTATCAGGGGCAAATGATCTGGTCGGCGGTCTTCGATGGCTGCGACCTGACCATGCGCAACATGTTCGAGCAGCCACGCCCGAGCCCGACGGTGATCGGCACCTACGGCTGCTTCATGTTCCACAGCGGGATTTTGCGCAACGGCTGCCCGACGCCGGAAGACGATCATCCGCTGCACGGTGAAATGCCCTGCGCGCCGATGGACAGTGCCTGGCTGGAAGCCGGCGAGGACGCGGGCGGCGGGTTTCTGCGCATCGGCGGCGAGTACGAATACGTGATGGGCTTTGGCGACCACTATCGCGCCAGGCCCAGCGTGACCTTGCGCCCGGGTTCGGCGCTGTTCGACATCGGCATGGACGTGCGCAACCTGGCCGGCAAGCCGATGGAGCTGATGTATATGGCGCACATGAACTACGCCTACGTCGACGGCGCACGTTTCGTCGAGCCATTGGGCATGGCGCGCACGCGGGTTCGCAGCAGCGTGCCGGCCCACGTCAAGCCGACGCCGGCGTGGTCGGCGTACATGGCCGAACTGACGGAAGACCCTTCGCGTCTGGAGAGCCTGAACACGCCTGAGTTGTACGATCCGGAGATTGTCTGCTTCTTCGACGGCGTGCACGCGGACGCCCAGGGCCATGCGCATTTCCTGCTCAAGCACCCGGAAGGCCCGGCGTTCTACACGCGCTATCAGCCGGCGCAGTTCGATCATGCGGCGCGCTGGATCCTGCACAACGCTGATCAGCAGGTGGCCGCGTTTGTGCTGCCGGCGACCTGTGAGCCCGAGGGGTATCTGGCGGAAAAGGCCAAAGGGAATGTGCGTCAGCTGGGTGCGGGGGAGAGCGCGTCTTTTAGCGTGACGACGGGCTATCTGGGGGCTGAAGAGGTGTTGCAGCTGGAAAACGGGTTGAAACGCTGAAGGACTCTTCGCGAGCAAGGTGGAGCGCCACCCCGGTCGCTCCCACAAATGTTGTATCCGACGCGGGAATCCGGCTGTACGCGACACCCTGTGGGCGTTGACTTGCTCGTGCTGCTGAATCGGTGATCAGGCAGCGACCACCGTTGCGTGGGTCGCTGCCTTATCTGCGGATAGACATCGACCCGGTGGGAGTGAGCTTGCTCACGAATGCAATGGCGCAGGCGACACACATTCAGGGCCGATTACACCACCCACCGCGCCCCATACCCCTCAATCAAATCCCGATAAACCTTGGGCAGCTTCTTGTCGCTCACCACCACATGAAAGTCCTGCAACGTGGCGAAATGCGCCGTGCGCACGGCATCAAATTTGGAATGATCGGCCAGCAACATACAGTGCCGGGCCTGGCGCAGGACCTTTTGCTTGACCTCCACTTCGTTGAAGTTGAAGCAGGTCACGCCCAGCTCGTCGCTGACCCCGGCCGCTGACACGAATGCCCAGGTCAGGCGGATGCCGTCGAGAATGGTCGCTTCGCTGTGGTGCTCGAACACCTGATTCTTGCGATGAAAGGTGCCGCCGCACAGCACGATGGAGCAGTTAGGCTTCTGCTGCAGCTTGAGCAGGACGTTGAGGGAATTGCACACCGCAGTGAATTCCAGCTCGTCCGGGATGAAGTCGATGACGAAAGGGATCGTCGTGCCGCAGTCGAAAAATACCGTGTCGCCGGGTTGAATGAACGCTGCGGCGAGCTTGCCGACCCGGCGCTTTTCCTCGACGTGGCGGGTGCCTTGTTCCGTGACTTTGTAATCACTGGCCTCTGACGGATCAAACGCCAGGGTGATATGCCCACCCAACAGGTGGAATTTGTCGGGGTGCCGGGTCAGGTCGCGACGCAGGGTCATCTCCGAAACGTCCAGCAGGGCGGCCATTTCCTTCAGGTGAATGGCCTTCTGATCTTGCAGGGCTTGCTGGATCAACTTGATACGGTCGGATTTTTTACTGTCCACGGGCATTCCGATTGTCGAATGGATATGGTAAAAAAATAACATTCATTGTTATATTTACAACATAGAATGATGCGCTCAGGCATGAAGCTTAAAGCGTGTCGCTGGTTACCGCCTCACTATCAGGAACCGATTGGCCATGAAGATCGAACCCGCAGCACTCGCCCAGTACATCGACCACACTTTGCTGGCCGCCGACGCCAGCCGCGAGCAGATCGCCACGCTGTGCCGCGAGGCGCAGGAGCACGGATTCTATTCGGTGTGCGTGAATTCTGGCCAGGTGCCCTATGCCGCCTCGTTGCTGGAAGGCCAGGCCGTCAAGGTCTGCGCCGTGGTCGGTTTCCCGTTGGGCGCCGGGCTGAGCGACACCAAGGCTTTCGAGGCGAAGCAGGCCATCGCCGCTGGCGCGGGCGAGATCGACATGGTCCTGAACATCGGCTGGTTAAAAGACGGCCTGTTTGACGACGTGCGCGACGATATCGCTGCCGTCAAAGATGCCTGTGGCGCGGTGCCGCTGAAGGTGATCTTCGAAACCTGCCTGCTGGACGATGCGCAGAAAAACCGCGCCGCCGAGATCTGCCGTGACCTCAACGTGGCCTTCGTCAAGACCTCCACCGGCTTCAGCCGCAGCGGCGCGACCCTGGAAGACGTCGCCCTGATGCGCAAGGTCGTGGGGCAGGGCGTTGGCGTGAAAGCGTCCGGTGGCGTACGCGATTACGCGACGGCCGTGGCGATGATCGAAGCGGGCGCGACGCGGCTGGGGACCAGCTCCGGGATCGCGATCGTCAGTGGTGCGGCGGCGTCGGGCTCGGGTTACTGATTCAGCTGCGGAGTCAGGTTTCGGTGCAGCCTGCGGCGTGACACCGTCCCCGATCAGGCGGCGGCGTTTCGACAGAAGGCCGTTCGCCGAAAAGAGCAGGACCCGCCCCGCCAATGACTGGCAAACTGCCGGTGCACTCACTTCTGCACCGGACACCTTTCTCAATGCGAACATTCTCCCTGGCGCGGCTCAAGGCCCGCTGGTTCTTCTGGCTGTGCATGGTGCTGATCGTCGTTGGTCTGCCGGTCGGTTGCGCGGCGCTGCAGCACAAGGAGCGTGAACTGGTCTTCATGATCGAGCCCGGCACGGCGAGCTGGTACCACGGCCTGCCGTCCGACGTGCAAGAGCTTGAACTCAAGGGGCCATCGTTCGGCCTCGGGCAGAACATCCATGCATGGTGGTGGCCTTCGGAGAAGAAGGACGCTCCCGCCATTCTTTATCTGCATGGCGCGCGCTGGAACCTCACCGGCCAGTTGTTCCGCATTGAACAACTGCGGGCGCTTGGGTTTTCCATCCTCGCCATCGATTACCGCGGCTTCGGCCAGAGCAAGGGCCAGTTGCCGTCGGAAGCGTCGGTTTATGAAGACGCGCGCATTGCCTGGGCACGCTTGAAGCAGATTCAACCCGACCCGCAAAAGCGCCTGATCTACGGGCATTCGCTGGGTGGCGCCGTGGCGGTCGACCTCGCCGCCGAACTGGGCCGGGATGCGCAAAAAGGTGATGAGCCCATTCAGGCGCGGGGGCTGATCATCGAATCGACCTTCACCAACCTCGCCGACGCTGCGTCCTCCGTCGCCAGCAAACGCACCTCGTTGCCGGTGCGCTGGCTGGTCTCGCAGAAATTCGACTCCATCGACAAGATCGCCGACGTGCATATGCCGGTGCTGATCGTGCATGGCACGGCGGATCAGTTCGTCGCGCCGCAGTTCAGCGAAGCGCTGTTCGACGCGGCGCAGGAGCCGAAGAACCTGCTGATGGTGCCGGGCGGCAACCACAACAACAGCATGAATCTGGGGCGCGAGGCCTACAGCCAGGCGATCCAGAACCTGCTCAACGAGAAGCCTCCGGCGGTGCACGCGTCCAATGCATCGGCGGCGTTGCTCAAGCAGCCCGGTTAGCCCTTTTTCACGACGGCGGCCGGTGTCCTCTCAAAGTACCTGCCGTCCACTGCCGCGAGCGCTGCCGATGGACACACATGCAGACGAAGACGCTCACCCGACCCCTTCCACGCGGGATTGGGTACTGCGTGCCGCGCCGCTGCCGCAGATCGAGCGGATCGAGGCGTACTTTCATGGCCACGGCTTCGAGATGCACCGCCACGACACCTACGCCATCGGCCACACGATGTCAGGCGTGCAGAGCTTTCAGTACGGCAAGGAACGAGTCAACAACCTGCCAGGGCAGACGATGGTGCTGCACCCCGACGAGGCCCATGATGGCCACGCCGGGACCGAAGAGGGCTTTCGCTACCGGATGTTCTACCTGGAACCGGCGATGATTCAGCAGGTGCTCGGCGGCAAGCCGCTGCCGTTCATCAAGGGCGGGGCGTCCAGTGATCCGCGCCTGTTCAGGGCAACGCAGGCGCTGCTTTCCGACCTGAACAACGCGCTGGACCCTCTGGAACTGGACGACGCGATCTACGACCTCGCCGTTGCGCTGCAAGCGGCCGCCGGAGTGCGCAAATGCCGCCAGAGCGTCAACTATGCCGGCGCGCAACGTGCGCGGGAAATGCTCATGGCCAGTCTGGAGCAGGGCGTGAGCCTCACCGATCTGGAACAGGCCAGCGACACCGATCGCTGGCGCCTGTCGCGGGATTTCCGCGTGCTGTTCGGCACCACGCCCTATCGCTACCTGACCCTGCGCCGGCTGGACCTGGTGCGGCATTCGATAGCGTTGGGGGTTTCGCTGAGCGACGCATCGGTGATGGCGGGGTTCTCCGACCAGAGCCACATGACACGGCATTTCGTGAAGACCTTCGGCTATCCGCCGGGGCGGTGGTTGAAGATGTTGCGAGCAGGCGCATAGCGGATCGAACGCCCTTGGTGGGACTGGCCTTGGCTGGGAAGGCTGTACACCTTGTGGGACCGGCTTCAGCCGGAAAGGCGTCAGACGTCGCACCGCAAAATCCCTCCTGACACACCGCGCGCTTTTTGTAGGACTGGCTTTAGCCGGGAAGGCGTCAGTTGAAGCACCGCAACACCAACCCACCCGTCACTCTGCAATAACGTACAAGACCCCACCCACCCCCGCGCTCTAGATTGGCCCCACATCAATCCCCTCGGAGCCGCCCTCGTGTCCACGTCCACCACCCAACACACCCCCGTCAATTTCGCCCAGAAATACAGCCTGTTCACCGAGCAGTGGCAGCCCAAAGTCATCGCGCAGATGAACGACTACCAGTTCAAGCTGGCGCGGCTGGAAGGGGAGTTTCTCTGGCACAGCCACGCTGACACCGACGAAACCTTCATCGTGCTCGAAGGCCTTTTGCGCATCGATTTTCGCGACGGTTTCGTCGAGCTCAACGCGGGCGAGCTGTACGTAGTCCCTAAGGGCGTCGAGCACAAACCCTACGCCGAGAAGGAAGTGAAGCTGATGCTGATCGAGCCCAGCGGCGTGATCAACACCGGTGACGACACCAACGAGCGCACCGCGCAGAACGACGTCTGGATATGAAGAGCTATGTAGAGACTTCGGCCGACCTTATATAGAAGTCTGAGGTGGTAGGCGCGCAACGCTACCGGCTGCCTCTCTCCATCTCAGTCGACCAGCCATTATTTTTCCAAACCAGCTGCACTTGACTCTACTGAACTTGGCAATCCTTAAGATCTTTTCGGACTAGGGGTTAGTTCGATGGCACTTATGTTCAGTTAAGCTGTTGATTTTCGGAGTTTTTGCTACGCGTCCGGTGTGCATGGCTATGCGACTGTCACTTATGACAGTAGTCGTACTGCCGGTACGAAGTTAGATTGGTCGGGAAGGTCGTTAAATATTTGTTGATGGCCGGATAGCAGCGTGAAGCAACCACTTCGAAGGTTTGATTCGAGATAAAACAGTGGCTGACGACAAATACAGACCGGCTTTGGTCATTGCGTGGGCGACAGTAACATCAATGATCGATCCTGATTACCGTGTAGAGGTGAAAAATGGTAGATAACGGCGATGCCTGCGAAGTGGCAAATGATCCGGGGTCAGCCTGGACGTACCTTGCTGGCAGGGGTGCGCAAATCCTGGTGGACACAGTCGATATATATGATGGTGATACAAAAGTTGGAACAGCGCCGGTGGTAAATGGCGCATGGCAGTTCACTGCTTCTGCACTGGCCACCGGTGAGCATCGCTTTACCGCCAGGTCGAATGCGCTCGTCAGTGATGCATGGAACCTGACGGTACGCGAAGCGTTGCAACTCTTAGCGCCGAAGGTCGTTGAAGTGTTCATGGACAGTGGGACCGGATTCGGCAATTCGCTGAACTTAGCCAAAGTCACCAACTCTGCAACCGTTGTCGTCGAATATGCCTATATGCAGGTGGGAGACAGTGTAACGATGAACTGGAATGGGGCGGCCTCTTCTACGTCCCAGACAAAGTTGGTTGAAAGTAACGTGGATTTGGTCTTCGTCGTCCCCCGAGTCTATATCGATGAAAACATTGGCATGAATGTCCGGGTGTCTTATACGGTTACTCCAGTAGGTGAAATAAGTCCAGTGAGCTCACCGGTGCTCCTTTTTCAGGTGACTTATGATTCTTTAGTGGGGCATCCCAACTTTGTTGAAGGGTATACGACTTCCTACTACACATTTTCATATTCGGCCGGTGAAATCGTTGTGAGCAACTCGCTGAGCAACGGCACCCTGTTAGGCACGACCGCGAATGTCGCACCCACTGCTGTTACGCAAGTTCGCTTTGACGAACCGGGCTCAAGTTTAATCGTGAATCAAAGAGGCCCTCAACCCTGGGCTCTGTCGGAGATCTGGCCAACTAACGTTGAGGGCATAGGGTTCAAGTTCATTTATCACACCGGCGCACCGGGTAATCCTGGTCCTGTCATACTTCCCGTTGCGACCTACTCTAATGCCAATACGACGAATAGGATTGAGTTCTATAAAATAGGGTTTGTGAGGTCCGGCACACTCCTGTCCGGTGAGTGGTTGACATGGATATTTGGCGCTACTCGTCTGAAATACATGGGGTTCATGATGACTCACGACATAAACATAGTGGTTGTTTAAATTGTGCTCGTCGTCGAGACATCAAATGAATACGGGCTGAGCATTGGGTAAAGCGTCGCCTCGTAGAAGCCAAGTTGCCGGTGGCATTGGGGAATCGCCACGGCAGGTAAGTCGTGTTGCTATGGCATCGGCATCGGCATCGGCATCGGCATCGGCATCGGCATCGGCGTCGGCGGGCTTGTATCGGGCAGCAACACCGAAATCAACGCCCTGACCACCCCCGGGAGGGCGTCCAGTTCGCGGACCAGAATGCTCCGTTCGCGCACCGCCCAGGGCTCGTCGAGCTCGATGGTCACCAGCTCCATCGTCCGACTGTGCCGCGACGCCGCCGACTCCGGGATCACCCCGATGCCCACCCCGGCTTCCACCATCCGGCAGATTGCCTCGAAGCTCGATACCTGAATCCGCAACGACAGGCTCTGCCCCAGCCGCTCAACGTGATCGCGCAGAAAACTCAGCAACGTGCTGCCTTCGTGCAGGCCGATGTGCTGGAACGCCAGGGTCTGCTTGAAGGTGACCTTTTTCTCGGCCGCCAGCTCATGGCCCACGGGCACGATGAGTAACAGCCGGTCGGTGCTGAAGTGGATGACCTGCAAACCCGCCGCTTCCACCGGCCCGGCGATGATGCCCATGTCGGTGCTGCCGTCGAGCACGCCGCGCACGATGTCCCGGGACAGACGCTCCTGCAGGTCCACCGTGACGCCGGGCCGTTTCGCCAGAAACCCGGCCAGCACTTCGGGCAGAAACTCGGTGACAGCGGTGGTGTTGGCGAAGATACGAATGTGCCCGGCCGAATCAGTCCCGTACCGGGTGAACTCGCTTTTCAGGTAATCCACCTGGCTCATGATCAGCCGCGCGTGCTTGAGCAGGCGCTGGCCGGCGGGGGTCAGTTCGACGCCGCGGCTGTCGCGGTACAGCAGGCGCGTGCCGAGTTGGCCTTCCAGCGCCTTGATCCGCGCACTGGCAGCTGCTGGAGAGAGAAACGCCCGGCGCGCGCCCTGGGTCAGGCTCGGTGATTCGCCGATATGAATGAAGAGGCGCAAGTCAGCCAGGTCGAAATGCATGGGAGGTGTCCGGACGTTGCAGAAGGCGTTCAGCATACCCGAACGCCGCTATACGCAAATGCAAATTCACAGAATGCCGGCGCACTTCCATGATCGGGCCATAACAACAAACCCAGAGGGTTCCCGCCCATGAGCGCTGCAGAGTCATCCGTGGATTTTACGGACTGGATTGGCCGCACCGAACAAGCCCAGGATCATCTGAGCGTAAACCTGATCAAGCGCATCGCAGCCACCTTTGGCGAGCCCACGCCCGCTGTCGGCGACCCGTTGCCGCCGCTGTGGCAGTGGTGCTTTTTTCAAGAGCCGGTGTTCGAAGCGCAACTCGGCGGTGACGGCCACCCGGCCCGTGGCGGCTTTCTTCCCCCCGCGGACAACCGCAACCGCATGTGGGCGGGTGGCCGCGTCGAGTTCATTCAGCCGCTGAAAGTCGGCGCCGATGCCCATCGCCTGTCGACCATTCTGCACATCGAGGAAAAGCACGGTCGTACCGGCTCGCTGCTGTTCGTGACGGTGCGCCACGACTACTCGCAACACGGCGAGCTGTGCGTGCGTGAAGAGCAGGACATCGTTTACCGCGAGCCCAATCCGCCGAAACTCAACAGCGGCGACGCCCTGGAGCAGGGCGACTGGAGCGAGGTCATCGAGCCGACGCCGACGCTGCTGTTTCGCTACTCCGCCGTGACCTTCAACGGCCACCGCATTCACTACGACTACCCCTACGTCACCAACACCGAGGGTTATTCCGGGCTGGTCGTGCACGGGCCGATGATCGCCACCTTCAACCTGCGCGCATTCATTCGTGCCAACCCCGATAAGCGCGTGCGGCATTTCGCCTATCGCGGCGTGCGCCCGTTGAACGTGCCTGCTGCCTTCCGCGTCGGCGGACGAATCGTCGAGCCGGGCAAGGCGCAGCTGTGGGCCGGCAATGACGCCGGCGTCGCCCAGAGCGCCGAAGTCGTTTTTGACTGAATCCTTCCTTTATACAGTCAGGCGCGCCAACCCCTTGGGCGCCGGCCGATGCGAGTGGACACCATGAATCCCTACGAAAACGAAGACCTCAATGCCATCCGTGACGGCGTGCGCGCGCTGTGTGCCCAGTTTCCGGCCGAATACTGGCGCAAGATCGATGAGCAGAAAGGCTTCCCGGAAACCTTCGTCAAGGCGCTGACCGATGAGGGCTGGCTGTCGGCGATGATCCCTGAGGAATACGACGGCTCCGGCCTGGGCCTGGCGGAAGCCTCGGTGATCCTCGAAGAAGTGAACGCCTGCGGCGGCAATTCCGGCACCGTGCACGGCCAGATGTACAACATGTTCACCCTGTTGCGTCACGGCAGCGACGCGCAGAAAAGCTATTACCTGCCCAAACTTGCCAGCGGCGAACTGCGCCTGCAGTCCATGGGCGTGACCGAGCCCAGCACCGGCACCGACACCACCAAGATCAAGACCACGGCGGTGAAGCAGGGCGATAAGTACGTGATTAATGGCCAGAAGGTCTGGATCTCCCGCGTGCAGCATTCCGACCTGATGATCCTCCTGGCGCGCACCACGCCGCTGGCGGAAGTGACGAAAAAGTCCGAAGGCATGTCGATCTTCATCGTCGACCTGCGCGACGCCATCGGCAACGGCCTGACCGTTCAGCCCATCGCCAACATGGTCAACCACGAAACAAACGAACTGTTCTTCGACAACCTCGAACTGCCCGCCGACAGCTTGATTGGCGAGGAAGGCAAAGGGTTCCGCTACATCCTCGACGGCCTCAACGCCGAGCGCACATTGATTGCCGCCGAGTGCATTGGCGACGGCCGCTGGTTCATTGAAAAGTCCGCAGCCTATGCCCGTGATCGCGTGGTGTTTGGCCGTCCGATCGGGCAGAACCAGGGTGTGCAGTTCCCCATCGCCGAGGCGCACATCGAAATCGAAGCGGCGGACCTGATGCGCTGGCGCGCCTGCGAGGAATACGACAGCGGCAAGAACGCCGGTGCCAGCGCCAACATGGCCAAATACCTCGCGGCAAAAGCGTCGTGGGAAGCGGCCAATGCCTGCCTGCAAACCCATGGCGGTTTTGGCTTCGCCTGCGAGTACGACGTGGAGCGCAAATTCCGCGAGACCCGTCTGTATCAGGTGGCGCCGATCTCCACCAACCTGATTCTTTCCTACGTCGCCGAGCACCTGCTCGACCTGCCACGCAGCTTCTGAGGACGCCGAAATGAGCCATACCCAGGCATTGGCGGGTTTCCTCGCCGAGCTGACCTACGAGCAGATTCCCGGCGTCGTGCTGGACCGCACCGAAGACCTGTTCCTCGACTGGATCGGTTCGGCGCTGGCCAGCCAGGGCGCGCGGCCCATCCCGCTGTTTGAGCGCTACGCCGAACGCATGGGCCCGCGAGAGGGCAAGGCGAAAATTCTGGTGAGCGGTCGCGGCACCTCGGCGTACTTCGCCGCGCTGGTCAACGGGGCGTCTTCGCACCTGGTTGAGCAGGACGATCTGCACAACAGTTCGGTGCTGCACCCCGCGACAGTGGTGTTCTCGGCGGTGCTCGCAGCGGCCCAGGACCTCGGCAAGACCGGGCAGGATTTATTGCTGGCCTCGGTCGCCGGTTACGAAGCCGGTATTCGCATCGGCGAGTTCATGGGCCGCTCCCACTACCGCATCTTCCACACCACCGCCACCGTCGGCACCCTCGCTGCGGCGGTGGGCGTGGGCAAGCTGCTGAACTTCGACAAAGAGCAGTTCATCAACCTGCTGGGCACGGCGGGCACCCAGGCCGCCGGGCTGTGGGAGTTTCTCCGTGATGCCGCCGATTCCAAACAGCTGCACACCGCCAAGGCGGCGGCCGATGGCCTGCTGGCAGCGTACCTCACCGAAGACGGCCTCACCGGCGCGCGCAATATTCTCGAAGGCGATCAGGGCATGGCTGCAGGGATGTCCAGCGACACCGATTCCGCGAAGCTGTCCGATCGCCTCGGCAGCCGTTGGGCGCTGGTCGAGACCTCGTTCAAGTTTCACGCTTCGTGCCGCCACACCCATCCGGCTGCGGATGCGCTGCTCCACCTGATGCAGCGCGAAGGCTTGCGCCATGACCAGATCGCCAAGGTGGTCACGCGGGTTCATCAAGGCGCCATTGATGTGCTCGGCCGGGTCGATGTGCCGCAGACCGTGCACCAGGCCAAGTTTTCCATGGGCGCGGTGCTCGGGCTGATCGCCGTTCACGGCAGCGCGCAATTGATCGAATTCCGCGACCTGGCCCTGACCGATGCCGACGTCGCCGCTTTCCGCGAAAAGGTCACGATGGAGCTGGACCCGGAAGTGGATGGCGCCTATCCCGGGCGCTGGTTGGGTCGAGTGATCGTGACCACCACCGATGGCCGCACCCTTAGCGCCGGCATTGATGAGCCGAAAGGCGATCCGGGCAACACCCTGTCGCGGCCTGAGCTGGAGGACAAGGTTCAGCGCCTGCTGGCGTTCTCCGGCGCACGCACGGTGGAGCAGGGCACGGCATTGATTCAGCGGGTCTGGCAGCTGCGCGATGCGCAGGATTTGAGCGGCTTGATCTAACAGCAAACAGGGTTAGCTGTGGGAATGCGGTCTCTGTGGGAGTGAGCTTGCTCACGAATGCAGTGGATCAGGAGCAGTGGTGTGCCGGATGTACCGGCCTCTTCGTGAGCAAGCTCACTCCCACAGTTTATTTGGCGTCTGCTCATTGCGCGGCACATACGGCGCTTGATGAGAGCCACCATTCCCGCGAGTGAGTTGCCCGCCATGGGCTATGAGGTTTACGAACATGACTCAACAACCCCCGCGTCCTTTGGACGGCATCACCGTCGTCAGCCTCGAGCACGCCATCGCGGCGCCGTTCTGCACCCGCCAACTGGCGGATCTGGGCGCCCGCGTGATCAAGATCGAGCGCCCCGGCGTCGGCGATTTCGCCCGCGGCTACGACCAGCGCGTCGACGGCCTGGCCTCGCATTTCGTCTGGACCAACCGCTCCAAGGAAAGCCTGACCCTGGACCTCAAGCAGGACGAGGCCGGCGACATTCTGGGGTCCCTGCTCGCCAAGGCCGACGTGCTGGTGCAGAACCTGGCACCCGGCGCCGCTGCACGCATGGGCTTGTCGTTCGACGCCCTGCACGAACGCTTCCCGCGCCTGATCGTCTGCGACATTTCCGGCTACGGCGAAGGCGGGCCCTACGAGAAGAAGAAGGCCTACGACCTGTTGATCCAGAGCGAGGGCGGCTTTTTGTCGGTCACCGGAGGCCCTGGCGAAGACGAGATGGCCAAGGCCGGTTGTTCCATCGCCGATATCGCTGCCGGCATGTACGCCTACACCGGGATTCTGTCGGCGCTGATGCTGCGGGACAAGACCGGAGAGGGCAGCCGCATCGACGTCAGCATGCTCGAAAGTCTGGTGGAGTGGATGGGCTACCCGATGTATTACGCCTACAACGGCGCGCCGCCACCGCCACGGGCCGGTGCGTCCCACTCGACGATTTATCCCTACGGGCCGTTTCCCACCGGCGGGGGCGGCACGATCATGCTGGGGCTGCAGAACGAACGCGAGTGGGCGCTGTTCTGCGAGAAGGTCCTGCTTGATCCGGCGCTGGCCACTGACGAGCGCTTTTCGGCGAATTTCAAACGCTCGGAAAACCGTGAGGTGCTGCGGCAGATCATCGTCGACGGCTTCGCGTCCTTGAGCGTCGATGACGTGGTGGCCCGTCTGGAAGACGCGCAGATCGCCAATGCGCGGGTCAACGACATGCAAGGTGTCTGGGACCACCCGCAGCTCAAGGCCCGCGATCGCTGGCGCGAAGTTGACAGCCCGTCCGGCCCGCTGCCGTCGCTGCTGCCGCCCGGCCATAACACCGCGTTCACACCGCGCATGGACGGCGTGCCGGGATTGGGCCAACACACCGGCAGCATTCTTGGCGAGCTGGGGTTTTCGGCGGAAGACCAGACGCGAATGGCGGCGGGCGGGGTGGTCTAGCGCCTGTTTCTGCAAAAGGCTCTTTTCGCGGCGCACCCTTCCTACAGGACATTCTCAGGACACCGACATGGCCCATACCCTCATCCGCTCCGCTCTGTTCGTCCCCGGCAGTCGCCCCGATCGTTTTGCCAAAGCGCTGGCGGCCGGCGCCGATGCGGTTATCGTCGATTTCGAAGACGCCGTCGAAGAACCTCTCAAGCGCCAGGCGCGGGACAATCTCGCGACCTTCCTGAACGACAACCCCCAAGCCTCTGTGTGGGTGCGGGTCAATGCGCCGACTCATGCCGAACACGCCGATGATCTCGCGTTTTGCCGACACCACTCGGGCGTCGCCGGGGTGCTGCTGCCGAAGGTCGAAAGCGCTGCTCACGTCGCGGCGGTCTGGCAGACAGGCAAACCGGTCCTGCCGATCATCGAAAGCGCCAAGGGCCTGCTGGCCCTGGAGCAGATCGCCCGTGCCGAGGGTGTCGAGCGTTTGTCGTTTGGCGGGCTCGACCTGGCGCTGGACCTGAACCTCAACAGCGGTACCCACGCCGCGCAGATGTTTCTCGATCAGGCGCGGATGTCGGTGCAACTGCATTCACGGGGCGCGGATTTGCTGCCACCGCTGGACGGTGTGCACCCGGCCATCGGCGACCCCCAAGGCCTGCACCGCGCCATTCGCCACGCTTACGACATGGGTTACGGCGGCGCGCTGTGCATCCATCCCGCCCAGGTGCCGGTGATCCATGCCGCCCTGGCCCCCAGCACTGATGACCTGAACTGGGCGCAGAAGGTGATTAATGCCAGCGCAGCGGCCAATGGGGCAGGCGCGTTTCAGCTGGAAGGGCAGATGGTCGACGCGCCGGTGCTGCTCAGGGCTCAACGGTTGCTGGCGCTGGCGGCAGGGTAAATCCCATCTCCGGCGATCGCGTTAACGCGTCATCGCGTTCATCAACCCCGAACGCCGGCTTACACAAATGCTGATTCTCTAAACACCGGGGCTTCGTCATCGTGGGGTTGCACTATGCTCATGCGCTCCACCTGCTCCTTCAAACATAAGCTCCTACAAAAATAAAAAGGTGATATCGATGTTGAAGCTGACCCAAGCGCTCTTCTGCGCGGCTGCGGTGTCTATGGCCGGCCTTGCACAGGCCGCTGACCCGATCACGATCAAGTTCGCCCACGTGGTGGCGGAAAACACGCCGAAGGGGCAGGGCGCGCTGCTTTTCCAGAAGATGGTCGCCGCCGACCCGGCCTTGAAGGACAAGGTCAAAGTCGAGGTCTATCCCAACTCTTCGCTGTTCGGTGACGGCAAGGAAATGGAAGCCCTGCTGCTCGGCGACGTGCAGATGCTGGCGCCGTCCCTGGCGAAATTCGAGCAGTACACCAAGAAAGTGCAGATATTCGACCTGCCGTTCCTGTTCAACGACCTCGCCGCCGTTGACCGCTTCCAGCAGGGCCCTCAAGGCAAAGCGTTGCTGACCGCAATGGACGACAAGGGCATTCATGGCCTGGCCTATTGGCACAACGGCCTCAAGCAATTGTCCGCCAACAAAAAGCTGGTTGAACCGAAAGATGCCCGCGGCCTGAAGTTTCGCGTTCAAGCCTCCAGCGTACTCGAAGCCCAATTCGTCGCCCTGCACGCCAACCCGCGCAAGATGAGCTTTGCCGAGGTCTATCAGGGCTTGCAGACCGGCACGGTCAACGGCACCGAAAACACTTGGTCGAACTACGAAAGCCAGAAGGTCAACGAGGTGCAGCCGTTCTTCACCGAGTCCAACCATGGCCTGATCGACTACATGGTGATCACCAACTCCAAGTTCTGGAACGGCCTGCCGGCGGACGTGCGTGACGAACTGCAAAAGATCATGGATCAGGTCACCGTCGAGGTGAACAAGCAGGCCGAGGCGCTGAACCAGACGGCCAAGCAAAAAATCATCGATTCCAAAACCAGCGAAATCGTGACGCTCACCCCCGAGCAGCGCGCCAAATGGCGTGACGTCATGAAGCCGGTCTGGGACAAATTCTCCGAAGAGATCGGTGCCGACCTTATCAAGGCCGCCGACGATTCGAACAAGGCGCCTTGAGCCCTTCCTACGCTTCTCGATACAGACCGTGACGGCCCGGCGGCCACCCGTTTCGCGGGTGGTCTGCCTCCACGGCCGTCGCTCTGCCCGGCTACATTCGGCTTCGTTCGGAGAATGCTTATGCACCCGCTGACGCGACTCTGGGAGCATCTGGAGGAGGGCATCATTGCCTTCCTGCTGGCTGCCATGACCCTCGTGACTTTCGTCTACATGGCGTTGAACAACATCTACACCCTGTTTTATTCCCTCAGCGATCAATGGACGGTGAGCAGCGACTTTTTCGCCGCCATCGGCGACCACTTGATGGGCTACGCCCAAGGCATGACCTGGAGCGTGGCGCTGACCAAAGCGCTGTTTGGCTGGCTGATCTTCTTCGGGATTTCCTACGGCGTGCGCACGGCGGGCCACCTGGGGGTCGACGCGCTGGTCAAGAAAACCAGCAAGCCGGTTCAGCGAATTCTGGCGATGCTGGCCTGTGCCTGCTGCCTGGCGTACGCCGGTCTGCTCCTCGTTGCCAGTTACAAGTGGGTGTCAGCGTTGTTCGTGGCCGGCATCGGTGCCGAAGACCTGGATCGTTACGGCATCAAGGTCGCGTACATCGCGGTCATCGTGCCGATCGGCTTTGCTCTGGTTATCGCCCGTTACCTGGAAATCCTCTACCGCATCTGGACGCACCGGCAGACCGGGCTGGGTCTGGCCGATGAAGCGGCTGAAGCGAGCAAACTCGCCAACCCTGCCGAGGAGCAGCACTGATGACCGTTATCTGCCTGTTCCTGCTGCTGTTCGTTTTCATGTTCCTGGGCGTGCCCATCGCCATTTCCCTGGGCTTGTCCGGCGCCGTTTCGATCCTGCTGTTCAGCCCGGACTCGTTGAGTTCGCTGGCGATCAAGCTGTTCGAAACCTCCGACAGCTACACCTTTCTGGCGATCCCGTTCTTCCTCTTGTCCGGCGCCTTCATGACCACGGGCGGGGTCGCGCAGCGGCTGATCGACTTTGCCAACGCCTGCGTCGGTCACATCCGCGGCGGTCTGGCGATTGCGGCGGTGCTGGCGTGCATGCTGTTTGCGGCGCTGTCCGGTTCATCGCCCGCGACCGTTGCAGCCGTGGGTTCGATAGCCGTCGCCGGCATGGTGCGCTCCGGTTACCCGAAGGCATTCGGCGCGGGCATCATCTGCAACGCCGGTACGCTGGGGATTCTGATTCCGCCTTCCATCGTGATGGTGGTGTACGCCGCTGCCACGGAGACCTCGGTCGGCAAGTTGTTCATTGCCGGTGTGGTGCCCGGGATCCTGCTCGGCGTGATCCTGATGGTGGTGATCTACATCGTCGCCCGGGTCAAGAAACTCCCGGCCCAGCCACGGGTTACGTTCCGCCAATGGCTGCACACAGCGCAACGGGCGTTCTGGGGCCTGATGCTGCTGGTCATCATCCTCGGCGGGATCTACAGCGGCATGTTCACCCCGACCGAAGCCGCGGCGGTGGCGGCGGTGTATTCGGCGTTCATCGCGCTGTTCGTCTACAAGGACATGAGCTTCAAGGACTGCCCGAAGGTGCTGCTGGAGTCGGGCCGGCTGTCGATCATGCTGATGTTCATCATCGCCAACGCCATGCTGTTTGCCCACGTTCTGACCACAGAGCAAATCCCACAGCAGATTACCGCGTGGGTCATCTCCGAAGGCCTGACTCCGATCGGCTTCCTGATCATGGTGAACATTGTGTTGCTGGTCGCGGGCAGCTTCATGGAGCCGTCGGCAATCATCCTGATCCTGGCGCCGATCTTCTTCCCGATCGCGATGAAGCTCGGCATTGATCCGATTCACCTGGGCATCGTCATGGTGGTCAACATGGAGATCGGACTGGTCCACCCGCCGGTGGGGCTCAATCTGTTCGTGACGTCTGCGGTGACGGGCCTGACGTTGGGCGAGACCATTCGTGCGGCGTTGCCATGGCTGTCGATCCTGCTGGTGTTCCTGTTGCTGGTGACGTACGTGCCGTACATTTCGCTGGCACTGCCGAACTGGTTGGGGATGCCATGAGAGATGGGGGTCGTTCTTAGAGCCACATCAAGATCAAGATCAAGATCAAGATCTACGGCGGTCTGCCTAAGGGCAGACGTTTCGCCTTCGGCGAGTTACTTGGAAAAGCACCCCAAGTAACCAAGGGTGCCTGCTCTTGGTTGGGCCCTTCGTTCCTCAGGGTTCCCCCACTCCGACGACGCTCCGTGGGCCCGCGCCGAACGGACATCCATGTCCTAGCGGCGCTCTCGCGGCATCCATGCCGCTCGGCCCACTCCGCGTCGTCTGCGTTCGGCCTGCACCAAAGTCGCGATTGGCGGTGTTTGAGCCTCTTGCGTATGAAGATCAAGATCAAAAGCAGATCCAAATCAGATTAAGAGGAGAGCCCGGGCAGTCCAGACGCTGAGGACTTGTGGGAGCGAGCTTGCTCGCGAAGGCATTGGTACATCCGCCGAATAATGGGTGTTTGAAATGCAGCATTCGCGAGCTAGCTTGCTCCCACAGGCAGGGGGCGCTCAGCAAATTGTTGGCGCCTGGACTGGCCTCTTCCCGGCTAAAGCCGGTCCCACTAAAGGCAACCTTTGCAGTCAGCGCGATTTGCTCTTGTAGGACCGGCTTCAGCCGGGAAGCCCTTGATCTGCTTAAACGCGCTTTTGATCTTCGTATGCAGGAAGTCCAAACAACACTAATCGCGACTTGGGTGCAGGCTGAACGCAGGTCTCGTGGAGTGGGTCGAGCCGCATGGATGCGGCGAGAGCGCCGTCAGGGCATGGATGCCCGTTCGGCGCGGGCCCACGGAGCGAGACCGGAGTGAAGGTACCCTGACGAAGGAAGGGCCCAACCAGGAGCAGGCACTTTTGCTTACTTTTGGTGCTTTTCAAAAGTAAGTCGCCGAAGGCGAAATGTCTGCCCTTAGGCAGACGCTCTTGATCTCCTGCTTTGTGGCAGACGAAAAAAATCCGCGCTGCCTCGGGGGGAACAGCGCGGATCTTTGATCAATCACTCAATCAATGCACAAACAGTGCAATCAAAATGATGATCGGGATTGGAATGCCGAGGAACCACAGAAGTAGTGAACGCATGATGACTCTCCTTAATCAGCGAATGCTGGAAGTAGTGGAATAAGCACGGGTTTCGACATACGTCACCGCATCACGACGACGACCACCCCAGATAGCGGCAAGGCTGGCCACGAACGCACCGCACAGCAGCGAAACAAATGTCCACAGCGCACCCGTTGCAGCGGCTTTCGCCGCAGCATCGGCAGCCTGTTGAGCTTTCAGCTTGGCATCGGCAACAGCTTGCTTGGCCTGACCGTAAACCTGATCAACACGCGCCTGGGCATCGGCCTGACTCAGGTTGGTACGCTGAGCGACCAGCTGTGCCAGGTAGGTACGGTCTTCCGGAGCCAGCTGACCATCGTTGGCCATGGTCTTGGTGAAGATACGCACCACCACGCCGTGGGCAGCATCATCGCTGACAGCAGCAGGACGATCATCGCGGAACAGCGAATCGATGTAATAACCGTATTGGTCACTGCTGGTATTGCCCGCTGCAGAACCGGCCGCAGTGGCGGCAGTACCTGCAACACCGGCAACCGCGGTAGCGCCGGCTTTAACGCCGCTGCCGACGATGCCGCTGACCGAACCGACGATCAACACGGCGGCCACCAGCGTAGCGACAGCCCACGACAGGAAGCCGTGTGCGGTGTCACGGAAGTAGACTTCGTCACCGTGCATGTTGGCCCATTTGACGCGCAGACGACCGGCGAGGTAACCGCCAAGACCGGATGCCACGATCTGCGTCAGCGCCAGCCAGACGACCGTCGAGATGCCGATGGTCTTGGCGCTCGCGCCTTCGTTGGCCCAGGGCGACATCGCCGAGAAACCAAGACCCGAACCCAGCAGAACCAGGATAAGGGACAACGCGGCGGCACCGGCGGCGCCAGCGAAGATGGCTCCCCAGGACACGCCCGAGACCGAGGAGGACTCTTCTACAGCGGCAGGATAAGAATCAGGTGAGACGTTCATTGTGCTGCTCCGTGCGAATGATGTTGTGCTTCTCCCCATTACGGTGCACTGCCTGTGCCAGCTGCGGATTCAAATAAAAACTCTTAAAAATCAATGACCTGTAAATTCAGCTATCTAAAGAGGCCGTGCAAAATGCATGAACGTCCCAAAAGTGCGGATGCGTTCTGCCCGGTGACGGGATTTCCATGGCTGTCAGAGGTTTGCGACAATCTTCTGCGACGGATTCCGTCAATGCGCAACATCCCGGCACATTTATGCCTGGATGGTGTCTTATAACGTCAGCCCCGCAGGTTGACAGCTATAGTCCGCCCACAGCCCCTGTTTCTTCGAGAGGTAACCCAGCATGTTTGTCCATCGCCCCCTGGAAGAAAAAGACGTTCCTTTCATTTGCGACATGCCCCAGAGCATTGACGAGCTCTTCTATATGTTTCCGAAGGCGGTATTCCCGCTGACACCGGAGCAGCTCAATGAATCCATCGCGCAGCGCTCGGACAACACCGTCATCGAGCTGGACGGCCAAGTGGTAGGATTCGCCAATTTCTCCCGCTACGATTTCAGAGGCCGGTGCTCCATGGGCAACGTCATCATCGACCCGCGCTTTCGCTCCAAAGGCGTTGGCCGCTACATGATTGGCTGCATGATGGAACTGGCGTTCGGCAAACATGAAGCGGCGGAACTGACCGCTTCCTGCTTCAACCATAACGTTCCCGGATTGCTCTTCTACCCCAAGCTGGGATTCAAACCCTTCGCCATTGAAGAGCGTCAGGACAAAAAGGGCGCTCGCGTTGCCCTCATTCATCTCAAGTTGCCACGCAGCTGATCCCATCAGCAAATAACGTCACTCGTCGGGCTGCCCAAGGACGCCCGACGAATGGCTGAGCGCATGCTCGCCGCCTGATCGTGTCGATTGATCCGCTGACCCCGCTGGTTAAACGATTAACGGGGAAGGTTCTATTCCGATGAATCGATTTTGCTCAGCCAACCTGTGTCTGGCGCAATTGAGTGCGGGCAATCGCGGTTGTTTGCTTCACTTTGGGGCGCGGCGTATAACTTGGATATTCCTGTTTGCCGAATGGCAGGCAGGCACGGGAAACATTTCCAGCGTCCTGGAAGTGGTTACTTATAGTCAGGCGAGTGGCTGAACGCATCACCCAGTCCTGCCTGTGGAGGATTGAAGATGATTGCCTGTACGCTCTCTAATCTTGAACTGCGCAGCATCATAGAAAGTGCGTTTCTGCCTCTGCGCTGCAACTGCACGGTGCTGGAGGATGTGATGACGGTTGAAGTCATCGACCCCGTCACCGAGCACGTCGAATTGTTCGCTTCCAATATTGCCCTGGATTCCCTCGATAACAGCCACGCCTTGTGCGTACTGATTCGAGATCTCCAGGCCGAGCTCGAAAGGGCCAGGCATTACCCCCATGCATTGGCGGGGTGAGCGCGGGGCTCTAGCAATAATCGGCATTCGGCCTTATGTTGGTCTGTATCGGCCCAAAGCGGCCAGGCGGGATATTGAGGATTTGCATGGCGCACGCGCAACCCGGGATCGAGGTGATACGAGAGCAGGAACGAGTGGCGCCTCTGCGCCGCCGTCGCAAGGTCATGATCGGCGTCGGCTGCCTGCTGGGGATTGTTGTGGTGGGCGCGGCGACGATCGTCACGATGCTGGAGCATCTGGAGACGCGAAATGCCAGTTTCCGGCCGCCTATGACATCCCTGGAGCGACAACAGCTTCTTCCCGCCGAGCCGGTGCTGGAAGTCAAACCCCAAGTAGAAGGCCTGCGCTACGGCGCCGCAATCGCGCCGGCAGGTCAGCCGGAGAGCGGCACGTCCGCTACGTCAGAAGAGGCGTCTGCCTCCGCAGCGGCGCTGCTCTTCAGCTCACCACCACTGACGCCTGCACCGCTGGGTGCTTCAGAGACTCGATCCAGCAAACCGCTGGGCATCGCTCAGGCCATTCACGTGCACATCGGCCAGCAGTAATCCTACCTTTCTCAATGCATCCGGCGACGGTGCTCGTTTTCGAAGAGCAGTTTGAACTGCTCTTCGCCGTTGTCTTGAACCGCATAGTGTTCTCGCACAGGCCCTGCTTCCATGCGTCCATCCATCGCAACGCGAATGATCGCTGACTTGTGCAAATAATCCGGCACGTCGCCGATGATCGTCAGCTCGCGCAGGCTGTGACCGTCATGCTCAATGGTGGCCAGTCGCACTCGGCAGGTGGCCTGCATGGGAATAGGGCCAAACAGCGTATCTCGCGAATAATCAATTTCGGCAATGCTGGACCGACGGGTTTTATCAGCATTCATCAGGGTCACCTCTCTGTCCGTGGGAAAGTGCTCAGCATGACAATGGAGACATGCCAGGGCGGAATAGTTCTCATCGGCGCTCACGATAGTTCTCCATTCATCGGATACGCCAGAGAGTGACTCTGCTCTTCAAGGGGAAGTAAATGTATATGAAGCTGAAAAACTTCTGACGTCAATAAACGCTGCAAGACGTCCCCGGTGATTGGCAACTGCAACTAAGGATGACGCTTACCCCATGCCTTATTGCGAATAAGAGCACTTATCCATCGGCGACCTGAGTTTTGCAGCTAAATTGCCAAGCCTTCTTATTTTATAAATACATGGGGCTCTGATGAGGCGACGTAATAATGGCGTCATATTTGCTAATTCCTTTAAAAACAATGAGTTATGTCTCCAGTTAGGCTGATGCAGCGTTTTCTCAAAAAATTGACACTTCATCTAATCCCTGCAAACATCACGTTACGTTTTCAACTTAGATAACCCCGCGCTTAGTGCAAGCGCCCGATACTTCTCGTTTCAGGATTATTCCCTTTAGACGCGCGATGAGCTGGCGGTAGCGTCCTTCTAAGAAACCTGACGAAGGGAAGCCTCAACAGGTGGCGACCGGCCGGCTCATGAAACGAGCTGCTGCCCCGAAAGCGGCGTCCCAGAGCCTGCGCCAATCGATCGACCTCGCGTCGGTCATCCGACCCTTTATCACCACCGACGTGATGCAAATCACTGCGGTAGTTGTGTCTGCCAGAAGTGCAGTAGTTCAGTCATTGCTCATTTATTTTTCAACTTGAAAGTCCAGACGTCGCTTCAGCGGTAGCGGTTGAACGCCCACGTAAGTGGGGCGGTTTTTAACGCACGTGGCGATACGGTAACGACCCAGCGTGGAGTGACAGTTATGCAAGGAGATCATCTGGAAACCGTTTGCGGTTGCGTAGTAGGAGGTGCCGGACCTGCGGGGATGGGGCTGCTTTTCAACGCCTTGAAAAGTGGCGCCATGCCAGAACTGGCCAAGGAAGGTTTAATCATTGTCGACGCCAGTCCCACGCCGGGCACGGGTCGTTTGGGCGATTACCGGATCACCGCCAACTCAGTGGGCGATGTGTTCCTTGATTGTCTGCGCGACCCGGCTTTGCGTGATGTATTCGAGCCCCTCGAGCATTCGCCCGCCTACTGGCGCATCCGTCGTCAGGCGCAAAGCGCGCCGCAGTTGGCGGACGTCGCTGAACTGCTGGCGGAAGCCTCGAAGCTGGTGCTCGACTTTATCGTCGAGCGCTACGGCGTGAAGCTATGGAGCAGCACGACGATCACCGAGATCGTGCGTGAGGGTGACGAGTATCAAGTGTGGGTCGAGTCCGAAGGCCGCAGTCGGCGTATTCGCAGCCGCGCAGTCGTCCTCAATCTGGGTGGCTGGCAGGACCCGCAGCACCTGCTCGACAGCCTGGCGGATCAAGGCCTCGCGGTACCACCTTCCGCGCGGATCGAGAGCGCCGACGCACTGCTGAGAATGAACGCCGTGCAACTGCGCCACCTCTTCGCGACCACGCTGGCGTCCAAGGGCCGGGTGTGCGTCGTGGGTGGCTCCCACAGCGCGTTCTCGGTGCTGGAAAACCTGGCCGACGCGCTGGAATTCGCCGGCCTGGAGGAAGTGACGCTGGTCCACCGTTCGCCGATCCGCCTGTTTTATGAAACCGCTCAGGCCGCGCTGGACGCCGGCTATGCCTTCGATGCGGCCAGGGATGTCTGCCCGGTTTCGGGTCGGGTCAACCGCTCGGGCGGTTTGCGCTACCGGGCGCTGGACGTGGGCCGTGAAGCCCTGTCCAAAGGCCAGATCGGCAAAACCGGCGTCCGCGTGCAGTTGCTGCAGACCCATCAGGGCCCGGCCGATCAGTTCGAGCGCGCCCGTCAGGCGCTGGCGGAAGCCGACATTGTCGTGCAGTGCACCGGTTATCAGCCGGTGCTGCCGGCATTGAGTCATGCCGGGGGCGAGGCCATCACGCTGATGGAGGTCAAGGGCGGACTGGATTCCGACCCTTCAGGCTGTCCGCTGGATGCCAGCGGTCAGCGCCTGCATGGCCTGCACCTGTTCGGTCTGGGGGCAGGGCTGGGGGTTGATCCGCGACTGGGGAGCGAAGCGTCGTTTGACGGCCGCATCTACGGCGTCTGGCAGTTCCATCACGACGCCAGCGGCGTGGTGATCGACTCGGTCCTGACCCGCTTGCAGACCCCGGCCGTGCAGCCCATCCCTGCTGCGCCACGGCTGGTGTCCAGTCGCAGCGAAGAACGCCTGCCATTCCTTTGGCCGGTGCTGGTCAACGCGCAGTCCTGATGCTCCTTGCAACACCCGAATCCCGGCGCTCCTTTGGTTAGGCAGCCCGGGATTTTTTTGCCCGTGATGCCGTCGCGCAAACTAGATGTTGGCCGCCATATAAGCAGTTCGCCTGAGTCCGGCCGCTGATCTATTCTGCTTGCCTGACCCTCGACGTTGCATCGAACAGGAACTGACCAATGCGTATTTTGATGGTGGGCGCGGGCGCGATCGGCGGCTATTTCGGCGGCCGATTGCTGGACGCAGGGCGAGACGTGACGTTTCTGGTGCGCGAAGGACGGGCGCAGGAACTGGAGCGTGACGGGCTGATCGTGCGCAGCCCGCTGGGTAACATCGAATACCCCGCGCCGCCGCAGGTCATGGCGGCGATGCTCGACACGCCATTCGACCTGATCGTCCTCAGCTGCAAGGCCTACGACCTTGACGCCGCCATGGAATCCTTCGCGCCAGCGGTCGGGCCAGAGACGTTGATCCTGCCGCTGCTCAATGGCATGGCGCATCTGGATCGCCTTGCCGAGCGGTTCTCCCCCGCAAACGTGCTCGGCGGCCAATGCCTGATCTCGCTGGACCGCGATGCCTCGGGCGCCATCCTTCACTTGAACGAGACTAACCAGCTCTCGTTTGGCGAACGGGACGGTGGGCTGACGCCGCGCATTCAGCAGGTCGCCGAGGCGCTGGGCAATGCAGGGTTCGACGCGATTCTGAGTGAGCAGATTACTCAGGAGATGTGGGAAAAATGGTGCTTCATCGCGACCGGGGCCGGCATTACCGGATCGATGCGCGCGAGCATCGGCGACGTGGTCGCCAGTGGCGGGGAAGGGCTGATTCTGAAGTTGCTGGATGAGTGCGCCCAAGTGGCAGAGCACGCCGGGCACCCGCTGCGCAGTGAAGTCCGCCAGCGCTTCGAGAACATGCTGACCACCCCCGGCTCGAAGATGACCGCCTCAATGCTCAGGGACATCGAGCGCGGCGCGCCGATTGAAGTGGAGCATGTGTTCGGTGAGCTGATTGCCCGGCGGCCAGGCGCCGACAGGTCACCTGAAGGTTCACTGTCGGCACTCGATTACGTGTCTCTGCACCTGCGCGCGTATGAGGCGCGGCGCCTCGCGTGACAGCGCAGGGAGCAGGTGTCAGTCATTTGGCCGGGGTGTGCGTCGCCAGCTCCATGATCATCCGCGTAAGCAGGTAAATGCGCGGCGATACGCTGTCGACTTCGGCATATTCCTCGGGCGTGTGAATGTTGCCGCCGACGATGCCGAAGCCATCCAGCGTTGGCACACCGACCCCGGCCGAGAGGCTCGCATCGGCCGCGCCGCCACTGCCCTCGATGCTCAGCTTGCGGCCGATCTCGCCGTAGATGCCCTGGGCGATATCGACCAGCTTGTCGGTTTCCGGCGTCTGCGGCATGGGCGGCAAACCGCGCTCCAGACGGGTCGTTACTTGGGTGTCCGGGATCAGTTTGTCCGCCGAGACGCGGGCCAGGTCCTTCTCGATGCGGTCGAATTCCTCCGGCACGGCGGCGCGCACATCGGCCTTGGCGGTGGCCTGATCGGGGATCACGTTGGTACGATCGCCCGCGTTGAGCACGGTGAAGTTGATCGTGGTCTTCTTCTCGGCATCGCCCAGTTTGCCCAGTTGCAGAATCTGATGCGCCACCTCCATGGCCGCGTTACGCCCCAGCTCCGGCGCGACGCCGGCGTGGGACGCCTTGCCCTTGACCTCGACCACGGCGGTGGCGCTGCCTTTGCGCCAGACCACCAAACCATCGGCGGGACGTCCCGGCTCCAGGTTCAGGGTCACATCGTGCTGTTTGGCGACGTTCTGAATCAGCGCGGTGGCGGCAGCCGAGCCGGTTTCTTCGCTGGCGTCCAGCAGGAAGGTAATCTGCGCGTAGTCCTTGAAGTCGAGTTTCTTCAGAATCTTCAGCGCGTAGAGCCCGGCCACGATGCCGCCCTTGTCGTCCATCACCCCCGGCCCGTACGCGCGACCGTCCTTGATGTGGAAAGGCCGGGCCGCGGCGGAGCCTTCCTTGAATACGGTGTCCATGTGCGCCATCAGCAAGATCTTCGCCTTGCCGGTGCCTTTGAGCGTCGCGACCACATGCTGGCTTTTGTCCGGCGCGGTATTGGGGATCATCTCGATGGTTGCGCCCAGCGCCTTGAGCTGGGCGACGACGATGTCCCGCACCTGGGTCAGTCCCGGCTCGTAGCCGGAGCCCGTATCGATATTGACCAGCTGCTCCAGCAGCTTCAGCGCTTCGTCCTTGTATTGCTCGGCATCTGCCTGAACCTGCTTGTCGGGCTCGGCGAAAGCAGGCGCTGCCGCTGAAAAAGCGATACCGAAGGCCAGCGCGCTGGCGAGAAGGGAGCGGGAAAAGGGTGAGGTCATTGTCGATCCTTGTAATGGCATGAAGAGGGCTCGATCGACACCCTAGCCCGTTGCACAGGATCGTGCATGTCAAAACGCGTTATTCACGTCGGCAAAAACGTCGAACCTTTCCGGTGGGCTACCCTCAACATTCCTACATCAGCCATCAGAGGAGAGGCATCCCATGCCGGTTAAGCACGATTTGTACGCGGACCTGAGCATCACCAAAGAAGAGCTTGCCAAGCGCAAGGGCAGCGACGCGAAGCTCAATGCCCTGGTCGAGCACTATGATGAGCTGGACATCCAGATTGTCAGCGCCGAAGAGGCGGGCGATATCCCCGACGAGGAGTTGAAGAAACTCAAGGAAAAACGGTTGCAGGCAAAAGACACCATCGCCAGTCACCTGAACACCCCGAACTGATCGGGTTAAACGGGTCAGTTACTAAAACGGCCGATCTCTTATGGAGGTCGGCCGTTTTTAGTTGGCGATACCCGATGTCTGACAACTTGCCTCGACATCCGGAAGTGCATCGTCAAATACGCTGAATCAGTGTCTTCGCTCGGGCTTAGTTGTCCGTGGGGCGATTTCCATGGATCCAAAGTTCAGACGAAAAAAAACGGCGTCTGGTCAGTCGCCGTCGCCGATCTGTCAGCACCGGGTGGCCGCTGACAGTTATCGAATAAGCATAAACCGGAGGGTTTATTGCGGATCCTGGTCAGGTGCAGTCTCGGCCTTGATGCGCTTGTAGATTTCTTCGCGGTGCACGGAAACATCTTTCGGAGCGTTGATGCCAAGACGAACCTGGAGGCCCTGAACGCCCAGAATGGTGACGGTGATGTCGTCACCAATGTTTATGCTTTCGCCGACTTTGCGGGTGAGTATCAACATAATCTTTTCCTTGATGGCCTCATGAAGCGCCTCTACCGGGAGGCTGGCGTGAGCCTTTGGGTGATGGTAATTGCCGAATGCATCCAAATGCGGTCATCAGTATGACGCCATTGGTACGATTTTAATTCCCCAGGTTCATCGTCTCGTCACAGTTAGCGTGGCTCCTGGGTCGAACGGCAGGTGAATCTTGCCTGATGCTGGCGGGAAATTCCCGCGCGAATCGGCTATCGGGCTGATAGTCGAATTCCGGGCGGCGCCTATTCCACACTCCTTTGAGCTTTATTGCAAAGAACTCATGCCGGGCAGCGATGAAATTTTCATTAGATTGCTGAGTACGAGTTCTCTGAAAGGAGTGTAGGAGACTTCCCAAATGAGTACCGGCAAAACGCGGTAACTTTAATCGAATTGATGACGGCATGTGTGAACGGTTTTGTATCAGGCCCGGTTCACCTGCCCTGCAGACTGCTAGCCTCAGCATCCGGAGCGTGGCGGTGAATGGTTTGAGGGGGGCAGAAACGACATGCCCACCGCGAGGGTGGGCATGGGAACAGCGGAGAAACCGCAGCGTCAATTTGCCGCGATCAAAGCATCAGACGACCAGCGACAACAGCATGATCAGGATGATGCCTACCACCGACAGGATGGTTTCCATCACGGTCCAGGTTTTCAGGGTTTCGGCCACGGTCATGTTGAAGTACTGCTTGACCAGCCAGAAGCCTGCGTCGTTCACGTGGGACAGGATCAGGGAACCGGCACCGGTTGCCAGAACCAGCAGCTCACGGTTCACGCCCGGGATCATGCCGACCACAGGGGCCACAATCCCGGCACCGGTGATGGTGGCGACGGTCGCAGAACCGGTAGCAATCCGGATCACCGCAGCCACCAGCCACGCCAGCAGAATCGGCGAGATCTGCGCCTGCACGGCCATGTGGCCGATCAGGTTACCCACGCCGCTGTCCACCAGCATCTGCTTGAAGCCACCGCCGGCACCGACGATCAGCACGATCGCGGCCACGGGCGCCAGGCTCTGGTCGAGCAGCTTGATGATGTGGTCGCGGCTGAAACCACGGGCCGAACCGAAGGTGTAGAACGCCAGCAGCAGGGCGAACAACAGGGCAGCGATCGGGTGACCGATGAAGTCCATCCAGATGCGGAAGATGTGACCGGCTGGCAGCGCGACGTCGGCGAACGTCTTCAGCAGCATCAGGAACACCGGCAGCAGGATCGTCACCAGGGTGATGGCGAAGCTCGGCAGGTTTTCGTTGGTCGATTCTTTGGCAATCTGGTCCATCAGCTCTTTCGACGGGTTGCCCGGAATGCGCTTGGCAATCCACTTGCCGTAGATGGGACCTGCGATGATTGCGGTCGGGAACGCCACGATCAGACCGTAGAAAATGGTCTTGCCGATGTCTGCGTTGAAGATGCCGATGGCCAGCAGCGGACCCGGGTGCGGTGGCACCAGGCCGTGGACGGCCGACAGACCTGCCAGCAACGGGATACCGATTTTGACGATGGACACACCGCTGCGACGGGCAACGATGAACACCAGCGGGATCAACAGCACGAAGCCGATTTCGAAGAACAGCGGGATACCCACCAGAAACGCCGAAAACATCATGGCCCAGTGCACGCGGTCCTTGCCGAAGCGACGGATCAGCGTCTGGGCGATCTGATCAGCACCGCCGGAATCGGCCATCAGCTTGCCGAGCATGGTGCCCAGGCCAAGGATGATGCCGACGAAACCGAGCACGCCGCCGAAACCGTCCTGGAACGATTTCATCACTTTGTCGACCGGCATCCCGGAGGTCAGCCCGAGAAAGCCTGCAGCGATGGTCAATGCAATAAAGGGGTGGACTTTGAACTTGGTGATCAGAAGCACAAGGCCAATGATGGTCACCAACGCATCGACCAGCAGATACGTGTCTTGAGTCATGCCGAACATGGGGGTGTCTCTCCGTTGTATTTTGTTTTTTTGGAGCTACTGCTTGACGCTGTTGCTCTCTGCCCTGTGAAGCGAGGGCAGCGTCATCAGAGACAGCGCTACCTTTGCCGCTCACGCCTGATCGAGGATCAAGAGCCGGTGCGCGCGGTGACAGATGGGGTGTGAGATTCGGAGCCAGACTCGCTCCACCAGGTGGCCGCTTCCTTACCGATGGTCTCGATCGATTTGGTCGCGTCTACCACCAGTGTGCGGTCTTCGTTGTACGGAGGCTCGAGGGTCGCAAACTGGCTGTCGACCAGACTGGCCGGCATGAAGTGCCCCGGGCGATGGGAGCAGCGTTCGGTGGCGAGTTCTTTGGTCAGCTCCAGAAACACGAAGCCCAGCTCCGGGACGGCTGCACGCAGACGTTCGCGGTAGATGAGCTTGAGGGAGGAGCAGGTGAGAACGGGCTTTTCGCCGTTCTTTACCGCGGCGGCAACTTCTTCGCCGAGGCGGGTCAGCCAGCCGGCGCGGTCGTTGTCGTCGAGGGGATGGCCCGCGCTCATCTTGTCGATGTTGGCTTGAGGATGGAACGCATCACCCTCGATCAGGCGACCGCCGCTGTTTTTAGCGATGGCCTCGCCGACGGCACTCTTGCCGCAGCCGGAAACACCCATTACCACGATGGCGGAAATAGCATGTGGAGCAGTAGTCATAAAAACCTCGTCCCGGAGACAGCGCTGTCTTCGCCGAATGGTGTGCAAGTCCGGCGAGACTGTTTCCAGGTGTAGTCATTGTTATGGGTATCTCGCTGATCCATGAGATGCATCAATCCAGTCGTTTAGACGATCGAAAAGTTGCGGGCCTCCGTGAGATAGCGCTACCTTAGAGCCCATCCCACACAATCGCAACCCCCGCAGCTTCCTTCCAATCAGTTGGCAACGCATGACACGTATTGGTTCCCGCTCCACCGGTCGTCCCACTCTCAACGAAGTCGCCAAACTGGCCGCCGTCTCGCCGATTACCGCGTCCCGAGCGTTGCGTGGCGTGGCCACCGTGGCGCCTGAACTGGTAGAAAAGGTTCGCGCTGCTGCGCTGAGTCTAGGCTATGTCGCCAATCCTGCCGCACGGGCGCTGGCGTCTTCGCAGAGTCAGTCAGTGGTGGTGCTGGTGCCGTCGCTGTCCAACCAGCTGTTCATCGAAACCCTCGAAGCCATTCAGACGGTTTTGCGTTTGCGCGGGCTGGAAGTGGTGATCGGTAATTACCACTACTCGCCTATAGAAGAAGAGAACCTGCTGCGCAGCCATCTGTCTCACCGACCGCGCGGCATTCTGCTGACCGGCTTTGACCGCAGCGTGGCGGCGCAGCAATTGCTGGCGTCCAGCGGCGTGCCCTGCGTGCACATGATGGAACTGGACCCGACCCGGGCCGAACCCTGCGTGGGGTTTTCCCAGCAACAGGCGGGTGCCGAGGCGGCGCGGCATCTGTTGAGTCGTGGACGACGGCGACTGGCGTACGTGTCGGCGCAGCTCGATCCACGGGTGATTCAACGGGGCGTCGGTTTTCGCGGCGTGCTGGAGCAGGAAGGGCTGTATGACGAAGGGCTGCAGATGGCATCGCCGCTGCCGTCGTCCATTGGCCTGGGCAGCGAGCTGTTCGCCCGATTGCTGGAAGCGCATCCGGACGTCGACGGGGTGTTTTTCTGCAACGACGACCTGGCCCAGGGCGCATCGCTGGAAGCCCTGCGGCAGGGCATCCGCATTCCGCAACAGGTGTCGCTGATCGGCTTCAACGACCTGCCGGGCTCGGCGCACATGGTCCCGCGCCTGACCTCCATCCGCACCCCGCGCGAACAGGTCGGCCAGCGCGCCGCGCAACTATTGCTCGGCTTGCTGGACGGCACGGTTCATGAGGCCCAGGTGGATCTCGGGTTTGAACTGGTGGTGCGGGAAAGCACATAGGTGCTTTCGTGGGCACGCTCATTTCCACAAGTCCTTCATCCACCCCGAACCAAAGTCAGACGCTGATCCTGTAGGAATGAGCTTGCTCGCGAATGCTGAATTCCAGCCACTAGAGATGCATGGGCTCGACTGGCCCCTTCGTGAGCAAGCTCACTCCCACAGGTTTTCTGCACGGGTCGAGATCTCATGCCAGCCCACCATTCTGTAGGAGTGAGCTTGCTCGCGAATGCTGACTTCCAGCCGCTAGAGATGCATGGGCTGCACTGGCCCTTTCGTGAGCAAGCTCACTCCCACAGGTTTTCTGCACGGGTCGAGATCTCATGCCAGCCCACCATTCTGTAGGGGTGAGCTTGCTCGCGAATGCTGAATTCCAGCCGCTAGAGATGCATGGGCTCGACTGGCCCCTACATCGTGAGCAAGCCCACTCCCACAATTCCTCCATCCACCGCAAAGCTTGCGTCAGACGCTGAACCTGTGGGAGCGAGCTTGCTCGCGAAGGCAATCTGTCAGCCAGCCTGAGTGCTGCTGACCCACCCCATTCGTGAGCAAGTCACCCCCACTTCAATCCCCAGCGCTTCCGCTCGATCAATGCTCCTTCTTGAACGCCAACCGGAACTCGTGCAGCAACGGTTCGGTGTAGCCGCTCGGCTGCTCACGACCTTTGAACACCAGTGCGCTGGCGGCCTGAAAGGCCACTGACTTCTCGAAATTGCCGGCCATCGGCGTGTAAGCCGAATCCCCGGCGTTTTGCCGGTCGACCACCTTCGCCATACGTTTCAAAGCGTCTTTCACATAGTCTTCGGAGATCACGCCGTGGCGCAGCCAGTTGGCGATGTGCTGACTGGAAATGCGCAACGTCGCGCGGTCTTCCATCAGGCCGACGTTGTGGATGTCCGGCACCTTGGAGCAGCCAACGCCTTGCTCCACCCAGCGCACCACATAACCCAGCAGCCCCTGGGCGTTGTTCTCCACTTCTTCGCGAATCTGATCCTCGTTCCATTCCGCCTTTTCGACGACGGGAATGCTCAGCAGGTCCAGCAGAATGTCTTCGCTGATGCTGTCCAGATCAACCTGTTCCAGTTCCTGCTGCACCGCCTTCACATCCACCTTGTGGTAGTGCAGCGCGTGCAAGGTGGCCGCCGTCGGCGAGGGCACCCACGCCGTGGTCGCGCCGGCTTTCGGGTGCGCGATCTTCTGCTCCAGCATGTCGGCCATCAAGTCCGGCATCGCCCACATACCCTTGCCGATCTGCGCACGACCGCGTAGCCCGCACGCTAGGCCGACCAGCACGTTGTTGCGCTCATACGCCTTGATCCACGGCGTGGCTTTCATGTCGCCCTTGCGCAGCATCGGCCCGGCTTCCATCGAGCTGTGCATTTCGTCGCCGGTGCGGTCGAGAAAGCCGGTGTTGATGAACGCCACCCGCGACGATGCCGCTTCGATGCACGCCTTGAGGTTGACGCTGGTGCGCCGCTCCTCGTCCATGATCCCCATCTTCAGGGTGTTGCGCGGGATCTTCAGCGCATCTTCGATGCGGCTGAACAGCGTGTCGGCGAACGCCACTTCGTCCGGGCCGTGCATCTTCGGTTTGACGATGTACACGCTGCCGGCGCGGGAGTTGGTGCGGTTATGCAGGTCGTGCAGGGCGATCAGGCTGGTGATGACGCCGTCGAGAATGCCTTCGGGGATTTCCTTGTTGCCGTCGTAGAGAATCGCCGGGTTGGTCATCAGGTGACCCACGTTGCGGATGAACAACAGCGAGCGCCCGTGCAGGGTGATCGCGTTGCCGTCGGCGGCGGTGTACTGGCGGTCGGCGTTAAGGCGACGGGTGATGGTCTTGCCGTTCTTGACCAGGGCTTCGGTCAGGTCGCCCTTCATCAACCCCAGCCAGTTGCGGTAGATCACCAGCTTGTCGTCGGCATCCACGGCGGCGACCGAGTCTTCGCAGTCGATGATGGTCGACAGCGCCGCTTCCAGCAGCAAGTCCTTGATCCCGGCCGGATCAGTGCCACCAATCGGGCTGGCGGGGTCGATCTGAATGTCGATGTGCAGGCCGTTGTTCTTCAGCAGGATTGCATTCGGCTGGCGCGGCTCGCCTTGATAGCCGACGTATTTCTCGGGCTGGGCAAGGCGCGACTGGCTGCCGTCCGCCAGGGTGACCAGCAATTCGCCGCTGTCCACCGCGTAGGCCTTGGCGCCGACGTGGGAACCCGACGCCAGGGGCGCGGCTTCATCGAGCAGGGCGCGGGCGAAGGCGATGACTTTCTCGCCACGCAGCGGGTTGTACCCGGCCTTGATTTCGGCGCCGTTGGCCGAGGAAATGGCATCGGTGCCGTAGAGCGCGTCGTACAGCGAACCCCAGCGCGCATTGGCGGCGTTCAGGGCGTAACGGGCGTTGGCAGCGGGCACCACCAGTTGCGGACCGGCCTGTTCGCTGACTTCGATGTCCACTTTGTGGGTGGACACCTGAACCTGCGCCGGCACCTGCTTGAGATAGCCGATGCTGTCGAGAAACGCGATGTACGCCGGCATGTCGGTGACCGGGCCGGGATTGGACTTGTGCCACTTGTCCAACTGAGCCTGTATGCGGTCACGCTCTTTCAGCAGCTCGCGGTTGACCGGGGCGAGGTCGTGGACCAGCGAATCGAAATCGGCCCAGAACAGTTCCGGGGTCAGGCCTGTCCCGGGGATCACCTCCTCGTCGACGAAACGCTTGAGGTTGGCCGCCACCTTGAGGTTGTGGCAATTGACGAACTCGGTCATCTGGGGTCTCCATCATGAATTGGGTTTGCAGCATTGCTGCAGGCGATCGCTGCGGACGTTACTGCGCGCTTACCGCCGCAACCCCGGCCTTGGCCACTTGCGCATCCTGATCGGCTTTCACCCCGGACACGCCCACCGCGCCGATGGTCTGGCCGTCGATGATCACCGGCACGCCACCTTCCAGCGAAGTCAGCAGCGGGGCGGTCACGAATGCGGTGCGCCCGCCGTTTACCATTTCCTCATAACCCTTGGATTCGCGACGACCCAGCGCCGAGGTGCGGGCTTTTTCGATGGCGATGTAGCCACCGATGGGCGCGCAGCCGTCGAGGCGCTCGAAGCCCAGCAGGTGACCGCCGTCATCGGTGACGGCGATGGACACTGCCCAGCCGTTGTTCTGCGCCTCGGTGCGGGCCGCGGCGAGGATCTGGGTGACTTCGGTCTGGGTCAGTACGGATTTGGTTTTCATGCAGTTCTCCTGAAGGGCAAAGGGTGTCATGCGTGTCGGTCTGATACGGAGCCAGTGCGCCTGCAATCAACTTGGAGGCAGGGCGTCCTCGATGAGTTCGATCCAGTGTTTGACCGGCGTGCGGTTGGCGCTGGCCAGATGGGTCTGACAGCCAATGTTGGCCGTCGCGATCACGTCCGGGTTGCCGCTTTCCAGCGCGTTCATCTTGTTGTCCCGCAGCTGTTTCGCCAGCACCGGCTGGGTGATCGAATAGGTGCCGGCCGAGCCGCAGCATAAGTGACTGTCGGGCACCGGTGTGAGATTGAAGCCCAGTCGGGTCAACACCGACTCAACGGCGCCGCCAAGTTTCTGCGCGTGCTGCAGCGTACACGGGCAATGGAAGGCCAGGGTCTGGCGCGTGCAACCGCCGAGCTGCTCCAGGGGTTCGGCGCGCAGCACTTCGACCAGGTCCCTGGTGCGTTCGCTGATGGCGGCTGCTTTTTGGGCGTAAGCCGGGTCGTTGCGCAGCAGGTGGCCGTAGTCTTTAACGAAGGCGCCGCAGCCGCTGGCCGTCTGGACGATGGCTTCGGCACCGGCTTGAATGCTGGGCCACCACGCATCGATATTCCGCCGCGCCCGCTGCAGGCCTTGTTCCTGCGCATTCAAGTGGTAATCCACGGCGCCGCAGCAACCGGCCTGGGCGATGGACGTGACGCTGATGCCCAGTCGATCCAGCACTCGCGCCGTGGCCGCATTGGTGTTGGGCGACAAACCGGGTTGCACGCAGCCTTCGAGAATCAACATTTGCCGCGCGTGCTGCCGGGTCGGCCGAGCCTTGGCGGGACGAATGTTGCCCGGCAGCTTGGTCCTCAGCGCAACCGGCAGCAGTGGCCTGAAGGAGTTGCCCAACTGGGTCAGCGACTTGAACAGACCGGCATTGGGGACCACGGCGCGCAGGCTGTCGCGCAGCAACTGTTGGCCCAGTGGGCGCGGCACGGCGGCGTCGACCACCTCCCGGCCAATGTCCAGCAGGTTGTGGTAATCGACCCCGGAAGGGCAGGTGGTCTCACAATTGCGGCAGGACAGGCAGCGGTCCAGGTGCAGCTGGGTTTTCTCGGTGACTTCCTTGCCTTCCAGCACCTGCTTGATTAAATAAATGCGCCCGCGCGGGCCATCCAGCTCGTCGCCGAGCAACTGATAGGTCGGGCAGGTGGCGTTGCAGAAACCGCAGTGCACGCAGCTGCGCAGAATGCTTTCCGCTTCTTCGCCACGGGGCAGGCTTCTAGCGTGTTCGCTCAGGGTCGTCTGCATGGTTCAGATCTCCGCGTACATTCGGCCCGGATTGAAAATTCCGTGCGGATCGAGTTGTGCCTTGAGCTGGCGGTGGTAGCGCAGCAATGGCGTGGCCAACGGCTGAAACGGGCTGTCGTCGAGGCCGTGGCTGTAGCAGGTGGCGTGGCCGCCTGCGGCGCTGACGATGCGACGAATCTCGCTGCCGCTGGCGTCGGATTTGAGCCAGCGTTGCGCACCGGCCCAGTCGATCAATTGCTCCCCCGGCAGGTCCAGCTCAGCGGTGCTGACAGGCAATGACAGGCGCCACAACGGACGGCCATCGGTGAAGAAATCCAGACGGTGTTCGTTCAATTCGCGCCAGTAAGCCGGGTCGATGGATTCGCCGCCCAGGCGGTCATGAGCCGCCGCGACCGAACCTTGGCCGCCTTCAAGACGCAAACGCAGCACGCGGCCGTCGTGGCTGGCGGCGCTGATCGGCAGCGGCTCCTGACCCCATTGCGCCAGGCGGGCGAGGGCGGTGGCGCTGTCCATTTCCAGGGCGATGCTGGTGCACAGTCGCGGCTTGGGCAGGACTTTCAACGAGACTTCGGTGATCAGGCCCAGGCAACCAAAACTCCCGGCCATCAGGCGCGACAGGTCGTAGCCGGCAACGTTTTTCATCACCTCGCCGCCGAAGCGCAAGTGCTTGCCCAGGCCGGTGATCACCCGCGTGCCCAGCACGAAGTCACGCACCGAGCCTGACCATGGCCGGCGGGGCCCGGACAAGCCTGCCGCGACCATCCCGCCCACGGTGCCATCGCCTGCGCTGCTGTCGCTGTAGCTGGGCGGCTCGCAGGGCAGCATCTGACCGGCTTCTTCCAGCGCGGCGTTCAGCACCGACAACGGCGTGCCGGCGCGGGCGGTGATCACCAGTTCGGTCGGGTCGTAAGTGACGATGCCCTTGTGGCTGCGCGTATCCAGCACTTCACCCGCCACCTCGCGACCAAGGAATGCCTTGCTGTTGGCGCCTTGAATCCGCAGCGGCAGGGCGGACTGAATCGCCTGATTGACCTGTTCCAGCAGCGCATCGCTGGCATCGCGGTCCTGGGCCACGAAGGCTGGCTGACGTTGGGCATCCATCAGAAACGCTCCAGTTCAGGGAAGGGCAGCTTGCCCATGTGCACGTGCATGGCACCGAACTCGGCGCAGCGGTGCAGGGTCGGGATGTTCTTGCCGGGGTTGAGGGTGCCGGCCGGGTCGAACGCGGCTTTTACGGCGTGAAACAACGTCAGCTCGTCACTGTTGAATTGCGCACACATCTGATTGATCTTCTCGCGGCCCACGCCGTGCTCGCCGGTGATGCTGCCGCCCACTTTCACGCACAGCTCCAGAATCTTTCCGCCCAGCGCTTCGGCGCGATCGAGCTCACCGGGTTGGTTGGCATCGAAGAGGATCAGCGGGTGCATGTTGCCGTCGCCGGCGTGGAAAACGTTGGCGACGCGCAGGCCGTATTCTTCCGACAGCGCGGAAATACCCCTCAGCACGCCCGGCAATTCCCGACGCGGGATGGTGCCGTCCATGCAGTAGTAATCCGGCGACAGCCGACCGACTGCCGGGAAGGCGTTCTTGCGCCCGGCCCAGAAACGCACGCGTTCGGCCTCGTCCTTCGCCTGGCGTATCTCGGTCGCGCCGGCGTTTTCCAGCACCGCGCGAACCCGGTCGCAATCGGCGTGCACGTCGGCTTCCACGCCATCGAGTTCGCACAGCAGAATGGCTTCGGCGTCCACCGGGTAGCCGGCGTGAATGAAGTCTTCAGCGGCGCGAATGGCGAGGTTGTCCATCATTTCCAGGCCGCCGGGGATGATGCCTTCGGCGATGATGTCGCCGACCGCGCGACCGGCTTTTTCCACCGAGTCAAAGGCGGCCAGCAACACCCTCGCCACCTGCGGTTTGGGCAATAGTTTGACCGTCACTTCAGTGATCACGCCGAGCATGCCTTCGGAGCCGGTAAACAGCGCCAACAGATCGAAGCCTGGCGAGTCCAGTGCGTCGGAGCCCAACACCATGTGCTCGCCCTCGACCGTGAGGATGTCGACCTTGAGCAGGTTGTGCACGGTCAGGCCGTATTTCAGGCAATGCACGCCGCCAGCGTTCTCCGCGACGTTGCCGCCGATGGAACAGGCAATTTGCGAGGAGGGGTCTGGCGCGTAATAAAGGTCGTAAGGCGCTGCGGCCTGGGAAATGGCCAGGTTGCGCACACCGGGTTGCACGCGGGCGTAACGCCCGGCGGGGTCGATGTGGAGGATTTTGTTGAAGCGCGCCATCACCAGCAGCACGCCTTTTTCCAGGGGCAGGGCGCCGCCGGACAGTCCGGTCCCGGCACCCCGCGCCACCACCGGCACGCCGCGCTCATGGCAGACCTTCAGCAGCGTCTGCACCTGCTCGATGCGCTGGGGCAGCACCACCAGCATCGGCGTCGTACGGTAGGCGGAGAGGCCGTCGCATTCATACGGGCGCAGTTCTTCCTCGCGGTGGAGGATGTCCAGATCAGGCAGGCGGGATTGCAGCGCTTGGAGCAGCTGTTGTTTGTCGATGACCGGCAGCACGCCGTCGACGCGTTCGTCGTACAGGATATTCATGATGGGTTCGCAACCCTGTCTTGTTTTTATTGGAGGCCCGTTCCGTGACGGAACGTGAAAGGCTGGCTTGCATCATTGGCTCAGCCGGGCTTAGTGTCTACCGGGTGGAGCAGTGGTCGAACCAGTTTCGTGATACGGCTGAATCAAATAAACGGCAAAAAGACTTTTTTATCAGTGAGATAGATCTCACGTCCATTCTTGTGGTTTTTACCGCCCTCCATGGTCATACCAGTGAGGGCAAGCAATAAACGCCCACTCATCCAACGCAACGAAGCAGGTCCGACCCATGGAAATCACTCAGGCCCAGTCCCACACCAAACGCCCGCAGCAGGTCGCCGATGTCGTCAGCGAGCGCATCGAGCGGCTGATCGTCGACGGTGTGCTCAAGGTCGGTCAGCTGTTGCCTTCCGAACGGCGGTTGACCGAAAAGCTGGGGGTGTCGCGCACTGCGCTGCGCGAAGGGCTGCAGCTGCTGCGCGCCAGGGGCATCATCGAAACCCGTCAGGGCAAGGGCTCGTTCGTCGCGCAAATGGGGGGGCTGGGGCTGACCGCCAATTCACCGCTGATGCACCTGTTCGCTTCCCAGCCCCGCACGCTGTACGACCTGTTTGAAGTGCGCAGCCTGCTGGAAGGGGAGTCCGCGCGGCTGGCGGCGCTGCGCGGCACCGACGCGGATTTTGTTCTGATCACCCGGGCCTACGACGCTTTGGTTGCCGGCCATGACCACCCCTTGCCTGCGTCCGAACACGCGCGGCTCGACCATGCGTTTCACCTGGCCATCTGCGAGGCGTCCCACAACCCGGTGCTGGTGCAGACCTTGCGTTCGTTGACAGATCTGCTGCTGAACACGGTATTCGCCTCGGTCAACAACCTCTATCACCGCGACGCGCAGAAACGGCAGATCGACCGCCATCACGCCCGTCTCTATAACGCGGTGACCGGGCGATTGCCCGAGCAGGCGCGCAAGGCCGCTGTGGCGCACATCCAGAACATCTGCGACAACCTGCGGGAGATCGAGAGCGAAGAGCAACGGCTGGTGCGCGCCACGTTGCGGCTGGAGGGTTGGGCTTGAGTCACCGGAGCTTTGCCTGCAGCTCCGCTTGATAGGACCTTCGCTTGACAGACCTCACCCATTGCCGCAGTTTACGCATTGCGTAAGCCGCTTACGCCGTAGTGAAAAACCAAAACAACAATAACAGGCCATTCCCGTGGATCTTTTCACCTACTACCGATCGACCTCCAGCTACCGGGTGCGCATTGCCCTGGCGCTGAAAGGACTCGCATTCAACGCCATTCCGGTCAACCTGATCCGCGACGGCGGCGAACATCACCAGCCCGACTACCTGGCGATCAACCCCCAGGGCCGCGTTCCCGCCCTGAAGCTGGACGACGGTGAAGTGATCATCCAGTCCATGGCGATCATCGAATACCTCGAAGAATTCTCCCCGGAACCTGCATTGCTCCCCGGCGCGCTGCTCGACCGCGCGCGCCATCGGCAGATTGCCGCCCTGATCGGTTGCGACATTCACCCGCTGCACAACGTCGCGGTGCTCAATCGTCTGCGCGGCATGGGCCATGACGAAGGCGATGTGACGGCGTGGATCGGCCACTGGATCAACCAAGGTTTCGCCGCCGTGGAAGCCCTGATTGGCGATACCGGATTTTGTTTTGGCGCGGTTGGCCTGGCCGATGTGTACCTGCTGCCTCAGGTGTATGCGGCGCGGCGCTTCAACGTCGACATGAGCCCGTACCCGCGTATTTGCCGGGTCGAAGGGCTGGCGTTGCAGCATCCGGCGTTTCAGTCCGCCCATCCCGATGCGCAATCGGACAAGCCGGAGTAATCTTTCCCACATGAAAAGCTTCGGTCTGCAACTGATCTTCGGCGACTTCCTCGCCCGCAGCGTGCGGGGGATTTCCTGCGCGCCACCCGCTGAATCGTGATCCGAGCCGCTGTGCCTCTCACTATTTAGCAGGAGCAAGACCGTGACTGATCTCTACGAAAACCCGATGGGCCTGATGGGCTTTGAATTCATCGAATTCGCCTCGCCCACCCCGAACGTGCTGGAGCCGGTGTTCCAGATCATGGGCTTCACCAAAGTCGCCCAACACCGCTCGAAGAACGTATCGCTGTACCGCCAGGGCGCAATCAACATCATCCTCAACAACGAGCCCAACAGTGAAGCGTCCTACTTCGCTGCGGAGCACGGTCCTTCGGTGTGCGGCATGGCCTTCCGGGTCAAGGATTCGCAACGGGCCTACAAGCGCGCGCTGGAACTGGGCGCCCAGCCTGTCGAGATCGGCACCGGGCCCATGGAACTGCGCCTGCCGGCCATCAAGGGGATTGGCGGCGCGCCGTTGTACCTGATCGACCGTTTCGGTGAAGGCACCTCGATCTACGACATCGACTTCGTGTACCTCGAAGGCGTCGACCGCCACCCCAAGGGCGCCGGCCTGCAATTCATCGATCACCTGACCCACAACGTCTATCGCGGGCGGATGGCGTATTGGGCGAACTTCTACGAGAAGCTGTTCAACTTCCGCGAGCTGCGCTATTTCGACATCAAGGGCGAGTACACCGGCCTGACCTCGAAGGCGATGACTGCACCGGACGGCATGATCCGCATTCCGCTGAACGAGGAATCGTCCAAGGGCGCCGGGCAGATCGAAGAATTTTTGATGAAGTTCAACGGCGAAGGCATTCAGCACGTCGCGTTCTTCACCGAAAACCTCATCGACACCTGGGACCGGCTCAAGGCGCTGGGCATGCGCTTCATGACCCCGCCGCCGGACACCTATTACGAAATACTCGAAGGCCGGCTGCCTAACCATGGCGAACCGGAGCACGAGCTGAAGGCGCGGGGGATTCTGCTGGACGGCAACTCCGACGGCGGAAACAAGCGCCTGCTGCTGCAGATCTTCTCGGAAACCCTGATGGGGCCGGTGTTCTTCGAATTCATCCAGCGCAAGGGCGACGATGGATTCGGCGAGGGCAACTTCAAGGCGCTGTTTGAATCGATCGAGCGGGATCAAGTGCGACGCGGGGTGTTGGCGGTGGATTGAAGTAGGTGCACGCGCGCTGTTAGTGGGACCGGCTTCAGCCGGGAAGAGGGCAGTCTGAACACCATCAGTTGTGTGGTGTGGCTGCCGACGCCTTCCCGGCTAAAGCCGGTCCTACTCGATGCGAGCGGTGCTACTGATCCTGCGGCATTTCCCCACCCATCCGCGCGCTGATCGCCTGGGCCTTCTGCAGCAGTTTTTGCGCGGCGAGGGCCTGGCGCTGATCGGTAAACACCGACGCTGAACCCACCACTGTCACCACACCCACCAGCTTGTTGCCCATGGCAAACACCGGCGACGACACCGCGTTGACGCCAGCCATCAACAAGCCATGAATCTGATGCACCCCCGTGCTGCGAATTTCGCGGACGTGCCGGTTGATCTCCTTCAACTGCGCCGCGTTCAACGTGGCAGATTCCGCCTCTCTCAGCGCCGAGGTTTCGGTCGGCGACAGAAAGGTCTCGAACACCAGCCCGGTGGACGAACTGAGCAGCGGCAGCACCGAGCCGATCTGTGTGACCAAGGTGACCGCCCCCAGCGACTGTTCGACATACACGACTGTCGGGCCTTTATTGCCCCACACCGCCAGAAAGCAGGTTTCGTTGAGTTCGTCACGCAGCGCGATCAATGCCGGCGCGGACGTCTTCAGCACATCCAGCTGGCTCAGCGCCGCCAGCCCGACCTGCAACGCCGAGCGCCCCAGGCGGTAATGATTGCTGGCCGGGTCCTGCTCGGCAAATCCGCTGTCCACCAGCGCTTGCAGGTAGCGATGCACCTTGCTCGCGGGCATGCCGACGTATTCGGCGAGTTTCGACAGTGACGTGGCGGGCGCCAGTTCGGCCAACGCCTTGAGGATGCCGACGCCGACTTCAGCCGACTGGACTTTCTGCTGGCGCGGCGCAGTGGCGGGGGTGGAATCGTCGGTCATGGAAGGGAGGCCCCCGGTCTGGAAAGGCTGCTTTATAGCTTGACCCTTCCTCAAACTCAAATTACGTTATGCGTAACACGCTTACGATAAAAACAATAAGAGGTCGTCATGTCGACAACACCCCGGTCCGAGCCCTTGCGCTACCAGCGCGGCTTCGGCAATCAATTCAGCAGCGAGGCGATGCCGGGCGGTTTGCCCCACGGGCAGAACTCGCCGCAACGTCACCCGCTGGGCCTGTACGCCGAGCAATTTTCCGGGACCGCATTCACCGTCCCCCGCGCTGAAGCCCGACGAACCTGGCTCTACCGCATTCAACCGTCCGCCGCGCACCCCCGCTTTCAGCGCCTTGAGCGCCAGATCACGGGTCAACAGCAAGGCCCTGTGACACCCAATCGCCTGCGCTGGAATGCCTTCGACATTCCCGCCGAGCCGACCGACTTCATCGATGGCCTGCACGCGCTGGCTAGCACCTCGTCTGCCGAACAGGCCGAGGGCGTGAGCATTTACGTCTACACCGCCAACCGCTCCATGCGGCGCGCGTTCTTCAACGCCGACGGCGAGTGGCTGATCGTCCCCCAGCAGGGCCGGCTGCGCATCACCACCGAACTGGGCCTGCTCGACCTTGAGCCGCAGGAAATCGCCGTGCTCCCCCGTGGTTTGAAATTCAGCGTCGAGCTGCTCGACGGCACAGCGCGGGGCTACATCTGCGAGAACCACGGCTGCGCCTTGCGCCTGCCTGACCTCGGGCCCATTGGCAGCAACGGCCTGGCCAATCCGCGGGATTTTCAGGTGCCCCACGCACACTTTGAAGACAGCGCGCAGCCCACTGTGCTGGTGCAGAAATTCCTCGGTGAACTGTGGGCGACCACGCTCGGTCATTCCCCCTTCGACGTCGTTGCGTGGCACGGCAACAACGTCCCATATAAATACGACCTGCGCCTGTTCAACACCATGGGCACGGTGAGTTACGACCACCCCGATCCGTCGATCTTCACCGTGCTGACGTCTCCGAGTGCTGTCAACGGTCAGGCGAACGTCGATTTTGTGATCTTCCCGCCGCGCTGGATGGTGGCGGAAAACACCTTCCGGCCGCCGTGGTTCCACCGCAACCTGATGAACGAATTCATGGGCCTGATCGACGGCGCCTACGACGCCAAGGCCGCAGGTTTCATGCCCGGCGGCGCGTCGCTGCACAATTGCATGAGCGCCCATGGCCCGGACAACGCCAGCGCCGAGAAAGCCATCTCCGCTGAACTCACGCCGCACAAGATCGAGCAGACCATGGCCTTCATGTTCGAGACCGGCAAAGTCCTGCGCCCCAGCTACCACGCGCTGGAATGCCCACAGTTGCAAAGCGACTACGATGCCTGCTGGGATGGCATCGCCAGAACGTTCAAGCCTTTCGACACGGACAGCCAACGATGAGCACTTCACACCACCCGCGCAGTTGGGTTGCCAGCGCCAACGACCATCCCGATTTCCCCCTGCAAAACCTGCCCCTGGGCGTGTTCAGCCGCCCCGGTTTCGGCAAGCGCGGCGGCGTTGCCATCGGCGATTTCATTCTCGACCTGCAAACGGCCCTTGAGGCCAGCCTGTTCAACGGCGCTGCGCGCGTGGCCGTGGAGGCCGCCAGCCGCGGGCAACTGAACGACTTTTTCGCCCTGGGCGGTTCGTCGCGGCAGGCGCTGCGCCATGAATTGCTGCACCTGCTCGACGAAAGAACCCTGCAGCGTGAACGCTTGCAGGCCATGGGCGACCGTCTGCTGGTGCCAATGGCTGACTGCCAGATGCACATGCCGGCGCAGGTGGGCGACTACACCGATTTCTACGTCGGCATTCATCACGCGATGAACGTCGGCAAGCTGTTCCGCCCGGACAACCCGCTGCTGCCGAACTACAAATACGTGCCCATCGCTTATCACGGGCGCGCGTCGACCCTGGGTGTGTCCGGGATGCCGGTCAAGCGCCCCAGCGGGCAGACCTTGAAACCGGGTGCCGAGACACCGGATTTCGGGCCGAGCAAGCGCCTGGATTACGAACTGGAAGTGGGCGTATGGATCGGGCAGGGCAACGAGGCGGGCGAGCCTGTCGCCATCAGCAAGGCGGGCGAGCACATCGCCGGTTTCTGTCTGCTCAACGACTGGTCGGCTCGCGACCTGCAAGCCTGGGAGTACCAGCCACTGGGGCCGTTTCTGTCGAAGAGTTTTGCCACGAGCATTTCGCCGTGGGTGGTCACGGCCGAAGCCCTTGCGCCGTTTCGCGCGGCTCAACCGGCGCGCCCCGAGGGTGACCCGCAGCCGATGCCTTATCTGTTCGACGAGCAGGATCAGGCCGGCGGCGCGCTGGACATCGAGCTGGAAGTGCTGCTGCTCACCGCGCAGATGAGAGAGCAAGGCGTCGCGCCCCAGCGTCTGTCTCTGAGCAACACGCTGAACATGTACTGGACCGTCGCGCAGATGGTGGCCCACCACAGCGTCAACGGCTGCAAGCTGCAGGCGGGGGATCTGTTCGGCACCGGCACCTTGTCAGGCCCGCAGCCCGGCCAACTCGGCAGCCTGCTGGAAATGACCGAGGGCGGTAAGCGCGCCGTTGAATTGCCCAACGGCGAGACGCGAACCTTTCTGGAGGCCGGCGATGAGGTGATCCTCAAAGCGCGCTGCCGCAAGGAAGGCGAAGTGAGCATCGGGTTTGGCGAATGCCGTGGGGTGGTGGTGGGCTAAAGCCGCATCCCATGTCTTAGTGGGACCGGCTTCAGCCGGGAATAGGCCAGTGTGTGCAGCTCAGATTTGCGGTGTGCCGCCTGACGTCTTCCCGGCTAAAGCCAGTCCTACAGAAATCAACCAAACCCACCCACCAACGACCCACTGCGCGGCAAGAACCTCCCTTGCCGCTCACCCTGCGGTTTGCCTTCCGCGTAAATCAAATGCCCGTTGACCCACACCGCATCAATCCCCTCGGCAGCGCGTTTGGGCTCTTTGAAATCCGCCACATCGCGCACGGTGCCCGGGTTGAACAACACCAGGTCCGCGCAATACCCTTCGCGCACGAAGCCACGATCATGCAGCCCGAAGCGTGTGGCGGTCAGTCCGGTCATCTTGTGGACGGCGGTGTGCAGCGGAAACAGCCCCAGATCCCGACTGAAATGCCCCAGCACCCGGGGGAACGCACCCCACAGGCGCGGGTGCGGAAACGGGTCTTCCGGCAGCCCGTCGGAACCGATCATCGACAGCGGGTGCTTCATGATCCGCTGCACGTCATTCTCATCCATCCCGTAATACACGGCGCCGGCCGGCTGCAGTTTTCGCGCGGCGTCCACCAGTGAAAGGCCCCAGTCGGCGGCAATGTCTTTCAACTCGCGGCCGCCCTGTTCCGGGTGCGGCGTTGACCAGGTGATGGTGATCGGAAATGCATCGGTGACCTGTTTCAAATCCAGCGTTGAAGAACTGGCCGCATAGGGATAGCAATCGCAGCCCACCGGGTGGCTCAGCGCCGCGTTTTCCAGGGACGCCAGCAGCTGCGGGCTGCGGCCCCAATTGCCCGCGCCCGCGCATTTCATGTGGGAAATCACCACCGGCGATTTGGCGTGACGGCCGATCTCGAACGCCTCGTCCATGGCCTCCAGCACCGGCTCGAACTCGCTGCGCAGGTGCGTCGTGTACACCGCGCCGAACGCCGTCAGCTCCTCGGCCAGCTGTTTCACTTCGTCGGTTTCGGCCGAGAAAGCCGAGGCATAGGCCAGACCGGTGGACAGGCCCAGCGCGCCGTCCGCCAGGCTGTCGCGCAATTGCCCGCGCATGGCGCTGATTTCATCAGCGCGCGCCGTTCGAAAAAGATCGTCCATGTGATTGCTGCGCAGCGCGGTGTGGCCGATCAGCGCCGCCACATTGACCGCCGGACGCGCCGCGTCCACCGCGCTGCGGTAATCGACAAAGCGCGGATAAACGAATGCAGCGGCGGGGCCCAGCAGGTTCATCGGATCCGGCGGATCGCCCGCCAGGGAAACGGGCGAGGCGCTGATGCCGCAGTTGCCGACAATCACCGTGGTCACGCCCTGGGTAATCTTTGGCAGCATCGCTGGCTGACGAATCACCACGGTGTCGTCGTGGGTGTGCACGTCGATGAAACCCGGCGCCAGCACGCGGCCGGCGGCGTTGATCTCCTCGCGGGCGGAGACGTCGTGGAGGTCGCCGATGCGCTGGATGCGGCCGTCCCGGAGGGCCACGTCGGCGCGGTAGCCGGGCGTATCGCTACCGTCGATCACCAGCGCGTCGCGAATGATCAGGTCGTAAAGCATGGGGTCAGTCTCCAAGGGGCAGGCCGTCGTCGCCGCCGCGGTAGTCATCCAGCGCGAGCTTGATCCGTCGCAGCCTTTCGCGGTTGGCGTCGGGCGCGGTCAGCGCCAGTTCGGTGGCCAGCACGTCGATGGTCAGCAGCATGCCGTAGCGCGCGGCCGTGGGTTTGTAGATGAAATTGGTTTCGGCGATCTGCAGCGGCAGCAGGACATCCGCCCGCTCCGCCAGCGGGGAGTCGGGCAGGGTAATGGCGAGAATTTTCGCGCCATAGCTGCGAGCGAGATCCACTGCGTCGAGCAGTTCAGGGGTGCGCCCGCTCAGCGAGCAGACGATCACGCTGTGCTCGGGACCCAGGGTCGCGGCGATCAGGCGCATCATCACCGGGTCGCGGCTGGCGGCAATCGGGTAGCCGAGGCGCACCAGCCGGGTCTGCAGTTCTTCGCTGCACAGGCTGGACGCGCCGCCCATGCCGAAGCTGTGAATCATCCGGGCCGGCGCCAGCAGGGCCACCGCCGCCTGAAAGCGCGACTCGTCAAATCCAGCCAGGTGCTGGCGCAGGGTGGACTCGATGTCGCCGACGATCTGAGTGAAAAACGCCGACTGCTCCGGCGCCTGCTCCGGGGTGAGGAAGCGGTTGCCCACGGCGCTGGCCTGGGCCAGTTGCAGGCGCAGGTCGCGCAGGTCCTTGCAGCCCACCGTGCGGGCGAAGCGCGACAGCGTGGCGCTGCTGACCTCGGCGCGGGCGGCGAGGTCGTCAAGGCTGGCGCTGGCGGCAAACGCCACGTCGCTGAGCACCAGTCTGGCGATGCGGCCTTCGCCGGCGCTGAACGACTCCTGACGGGCGCGGATCTGGTAAAGAATGTCCACTCAGATCACCTGCGCCAGCCCGAGGGTCAGGACGAAAGCGATCACCGAAATCAGCGTCTCCAGCACCGTCCAGGTTTTGAAGGTCTGTGCCACGGTCATGTTGAAATACTCCTTGATCAGCCAGAACCCGCCGTCGTTGACGTGGGAAAAAATCACCGAGCCGGCGCCGGTCGCAAGCACCAGCAGCTCTGGATGGGGATAGCCCAGGCCCAGCGCTACGGGTGCCACGATGCCGGAAGCAGTGGTCATTGCCACGGTGGCCGACCCGGTGGCGACGCGCATCAACGCGGCGAACAGCCAGCCCATCAGCAGCGGCGACAGATGCCAGTCCTGCGCCAGGCCGACGATCTCGTTGGTCACGCCGCTGTCGACGAGAATCCGGTTCAGACCGCCACCCGCGCCCACCAGCAGCGTAATACTGGCCGTTGGCGCCAGGCATTCCTGGGTGAATTTCAGGATCGAATCCCGGGAGAACCCTTGGGCAATGCCCAACGTCCAGAAGCTTAGCAACGTGGCCAGCAGCAGCGCGATCACCGAGTTGCCGATGAACAGCAGAAAGCTGTTGAAACCGCTGCCCGGCGTGGAAATCAGGTTGGCCCAGCCACCCAGCAGCATGAGCACCACCGGCAACAGAATGGTCGCCATGGTGATGCCGAAGCTCGGCAGCTGGGCGCGGGGTTCACGGTCGAGAAATTGTTTGGCGAGCGGGTTTTCATCGGGCAAGTGAATGTGCGGCACGATGAAGCGCGCGTAGATCGGGCCGGCAATGATCGCGGTAGGGATGCCGATGAGGATGGCGTAAAACAGGGTCTGGCCCACCGACGCCTGATAGGCCTGCACCGCCAGCATCGCGGCAGGGTGCGGCGGCACCAAAGCGTGGACCACCGAGAGGCCGGCGACCATCGGCAGGCCGACCATCAGAATCGACACGCCGACCCGACGTGCGACAGTGAACGCGATCGGCACCAGCAGCACGAAACCCACTTCGAAGAACAGCGGCAGTCCCACCAGAAACGCGATGCAGACCATCGCCCAGTGCGCGTTGCGCTCGCCGAAGCGGTCGATCAAGGTGCGCGCCACCTGCTCGGCACCGCCGGACTCGGCCATCATTTTGCCGAGCATGGTGCCCAGCGCCACGACCAGCGCGATGTGCCCCAGCGTCTTGCCGACGCCGCCCTCATAGGACGCGACGACGGCATTGGCCGGCATGCCGGCGACCAGCGCGAGGCCGACGGACACCAGGGTGATGACGATGAACGGATTGAGGCGAAAGCGCGCGATGAGCACGATCAGGGCGATGATCGCGACGGCGGCATAGACCAACAGAGACAGGCCGGTTGACGGAGGCATGCAACGGATTCCTTGCTGAGAATGAGGAGGTCAGGGCTTGGGCGGCGGCGGGGCTGAGTCTGTCGAGCCACAACAGAGCAGGACTCACCCGCGCAATGGCGTTAACCGGTGCGCAGCCAGGCGGTGAAAACGATCTCGGCAGTGGGTGTTGCAAGCGCCATGAACGGCGAAAGAAGAGCAGGGGCGGGACGATCACAGGCAGTCATTATTGTTATCTCTGATTTCGTGATGGAAAGTAAATTACACGAAGCAGGATAAAAAGATCAATTCATGAAAATTAATTTCGCTCAGATGTTTTGCCTTGCGCCCCATCCATTTGTGGGAGCGGGGATTGGCTCAGGATTTCGGCCGGTTGGTTGGACTTGTGGGAGTGACCGGGGTGGCGTTCCACTTTGCTCGCGAATGCGGTTTATCCAGCGAAGAAAATTCATTGGCTGAACGGCCCTCTTCGCGAGCAAGCTCACTCCTACAGGATCGTGGGTGACTTGAGATTTCGAACCATGCCGAGACTTGTGGGAGTGAGCTTGCTCGCGAAGGGGCCAGGACAGCCAGGCACTTTCTCTGGGGAAGGACAGTCAGCCTTCGCGAGCAAGCTCGCTCCCACAGGATCGTGGGTGACTTGGGATTTCGAACCATGCCGAGACTCGTGGGAGCGAGCTTGCTCGCGAAGAGGCCAGGACAGCCAGGCACTTTCTCTGGGGAAGGACAGTCAGCCTTCGCGGCCGCTTCATGCCGCAGTGAACCGCTCCCGATACGCCTGGGGTGTCACCGATACCGCACGCATGAAGCTGCGCCGCAACGTTTCTTCCGTACCAAAACCGCAGCGGTCGGCGATGCGCTTGATTGGCAGCGCGCTGTCCCCCAGCAGGCGCCGCGCCGCTTCGACGCGCAATTGCTCGATGGCCCGCGCCGGCGTGTTCCCGGTGTGGGCGCGGTAGTGGCGGACGAAACTGCGCTCGCTCATGCCCACCTGCGCCGCCAGTGTGGCAACCGACAGGTCACTGGCCAGATTGTCGAGAATCCAGGCGTGAAGGTCGCCAAACCGGCTGCCTTGATCACGGGTCTGGTGCTGCATCGACAGCGCCGTGCTGAACTGCGACTGCCCACCCGGGCGCTTGAGAAACACCACCAGATCCCGCGCCACGGCCAGGGCGATGTCCCGGCCCAGATCCGCCTCGACCATCGCCAGGGCCAGATCAATACCCGCGGTCACCCCGGCGGACGTCCACAGTGTGTTCTCGTTGATGAAGATCGGGTCCGGGTCGACGCGCAGTTGCGGAAAACGCCGCGCCAGTTCGTCGCAACTGTCCCAGTGGGTGACCACCCGATGGCCGTCCAGCACGCCCGCCGCCGCCAGTAAAAATGCGCCGGTACACACCGACGCCACTCGCCGGGCACTGGCGGATTGCGTTCGCACCCAGTCCACCAGAACCGGATCCAGCAGCGCCGTATGCACGCCGCCGCCCCCGGCGATGATCAGGGTATCCGAAGCCGTGGACGGCAGCGGGTGGGTAAGCAGCCCGAGCCCGGCGGAGGAGACCACGCTGCCGGGTTCGCGAGCGATGACCTCGGGCCGGTATGGGATTTTGTTCAGGCCGGCTTCCTGGGCCATGACGTTGGCCGAGGCAAACACCTGCAGCGGTCCGGTGACGTCGAGTAACTGAACGTTGGGAAAGGCCAGAACGTGAACCGGCCTGGGCTGATGGGGCATGGCGCTCTCACTGTGAAGATTGGCGTGAATTGTCGGCTTTATGGCGTATCCGCCAGAGGCTAGCTCGCTACAGTGGTTTCGTCCAGTCGCTGGCCGAGCCCCATCGGCCGCGTCACTTCATACCGTCAGATGAATCACTTTCAGTACAAGGAAACACACCATGACCCTGCATATCGGCCTGCTGGTATTCCCCAAAGTCCAGCAACTGGACCTCACCGGTCCCTACGATGTTTTCGCCACCATGCCCGGCGTGGTCGTGCATCTGGTCTGGAAAAACCTTGAGCCGCTGCAGTCCAGCACCGGCCTGACCCTGGTGCCGACCGCGACCTTCGCCGACTGCATAGACCTGGACGTGATCTGCGTGCCGGGCGGGGTAGGGGTTGATGCATTGATGGAAGACCCCGAAACCCTGGCCTTCATCCAGCATCAGGCGGCCACGGCGCAGTACGTGACTTCCGTCTGCACCGGCGCGCTGGTGCTCGGCGCAGCAGGGCTGTTGAAAGGCCGCCGCGCGACCACCCACTGGGCGTCCCATTCATTGCTGGAGCAGTTCGGTGCGATTCCGGTGCACGAGCGCGTGGTGCGCGACGGCAACCTGATGACCGGTGGCGGCGTAACGGCGGGCATCGATTCTGCGCTGACGCTGATCAGTGAAGTGTTCGATGCCGATACCGCCCGGACCATTCAGCTGCAATTGGAGTACGCGCCGGCACCGCCCTACGATTCCGGCCGACCGGACACCGCACCGGCGAACATCCTTGCCGTCGCCACCGATCGCGCCATGCAGGGTTTGCTGGCGCGTCGGCAGATTGTCGAGCGCGTCACGGCGGCCATGGATTAACGGCGGGATTAGATCGGAGATTTATTGAGCGGGATTTCATACCAGCAGAGGAACAGGTCCAGCGCCGACTCGACCACTTCGCGCTGCTTGTCCGGCGCGAGCAGGGGCTCGTTGAGGGTGACTTGCGGCCAGAAGGCGAAGGCCTTGAGCAATGCATGGATCTGCGACGCGGCGAACACCGGCTCGACGGCCTTGAGGCGGCCGTCCTGCTGGGCGCCGCGCACCCAGACGGTGAAGGTTTCTTCCCGTTGATTGAGTCGGCTAACCCAGATCTGCGCACGATCGGGAGAGTGAATGGTCGCGCCGATGGCCACACGGGCCAGGTCGATGAAGTTGCTGTCACCGAGGGTTTTCATCTTCGCGTCGAGTAATTCGCGCAGTTGATCGCGCAGGGGCACGCCGGGTTTGTACACTGCATCGGTCTGCGTCGCGGCGGAGGACCACAGGCGATGGAGCATTTCGGAGAACAGTTCTTCCTTGCTGGGGAAGTGGTTGTAGACCGTGCGCTTGGAGACCTCGGCCCGGGCGGCAATCCGGTCCATGCTCGTGACCTCGAAACCGTTATCGCGGAACTCGGCTATCGCCGCCTGAACAATGGCTTCGCGTTTACGGTCGGTCAGTCGCAGTGGGGCAGTCATGGATTCGCTTCTGTGAGGTGGCGCGGACGACTCAACCGCCCGACAAGAAAATTACACCGGGCAGTTTACTTCTCTTTGCCCATCGTGCAAGCTTGAAACTACACTGTGTAGTGTAGAAGCAGCCAAGAGCATCAAGCTGTAAGCTTCAAGTCGCAAGCTTACGGCGTATGGCATGCTCTTGCAGCTTGCAGCTCCCGCAACGCCACCTTCACCCGTTTCATGGAGTCAGCACCCTCATGGCCTCGATCGAAAAAAACCTTGATTCAAATCCTGCGCTGCCCGTCCTGACTCGGCGTGAAGGTCGCTATTTCAATCACAAGCCGATGGCGCGCTCGAGCGTGGGCAAAACCCTGCGCATATTCTGGAATGCGCTGTTCAATAAACCCCACCACACCCGCCCGGCCGGGGAGATCCCGGTTCAGCCGCTGTCGCGCCAGCAACTGTTCGCGGCGCCCGATAACACGGTCTACCGGCTGGGCCACTCCACGGTGCTGCTGAAACTGCGCGGTGAATACTTCCTGACCGACCCCGTATTCGCCGAGCGTGCTTCGCCGGTGCAATGGGCCGGTCCGCAGCGGTTCCATCAGCCGCCGATCCGCCTCGAAGACCTGCCGCCGCTCAAGGCCGTGATCCTCTCCCACAACCACTACGACCACCTCGATCACATGACCATTCAGGTGCTCAAGGACAAGTCAGAGCATTTCATTACGCCGCTGGGGGTAGGGGACACGCTGATCGAGTGGGGCGTACCGGCCGCCAAGGTCCAACAGTTGAACTGGTGGCAGTCGACGGAGATTCATGGCATTCGCTTTGTGGCGACCCCGGCGCAGCACTTCTCGGGCCGTACGCTGCGTGACGGCAATCAGACCCTGTGGGCATCGTGGGTGATGCTTGATGGCGAGCAGCGCATCTTTTTCAGCGGTGACACCGGCTATCACGCCGGTTTCAAGCTGATCGGCGAGCAGTACGGCCCGTTCGACCTGACCCTGATGGAGACCGGCGCGTACAACGAAGACTGGCCGGACGTGCACATGCAGCCTGAAGAGACGCTGCAGGCGCACATCGACCTGCGCGGCAAGTGGCTGCTGCCGATCCACAACGGCACCTTCGACCTGGCGATGCACGCCTGGCACGAGCCGTTCGACCGGATTCTCGCGCTGGCGTGGGACCGCAGCATTTCCATCACCACGCCGGAAATGGGCCAGCCGTTTTACGTTCAGTACCCCAGCCGAGGCGAGGCGTGGTGGCTGAAAGTGGACAAGGCTGCCGAGCCTGCGACCGACCGCTGCTCGAAACGGCGGGACGATCGCCGGCAGGTCACCAGTCGCGGCTAAGCCGGCTGTTTCAGGGTTTGGCGTCAGTGGAATCTGCCGGATGCTCCGTTTCCGGTGGTCGCTGTTGTTCACCGCTCTGATTGGCTTGTTTGTGTTCCTCGCCGACCTTGCCTGCGTTTTCAGGCTTGTGGTCGAGGTCTTCGCGATTGGACTCTTTATCAGGCATGGCGCCCTCCGGTGTACGAGGTTGATGGTTGATTTGAAGCACGTGCTCAATGGTCGATCTGGTCGATCTGGTTGATCAGCATCAGCGCTTCGTCTTTGAACAGCGGTCGTTTCATGCGTTCGGCGAGCATCGCCATGGGCCGTTCCCGCTCACAGCTGACCACCGCCGCGACAACGCCCTGTTTGCAGATGAGCGCCAGGAAATCGAAGCGTTCCGGCTCGCCCATGTAGACGATGTCGTCCCAGTCTTCGGCGTGGCCGAGGTAATCCAGACGCTTCTCAAAATGGTAGGTCCAGAAGTACGGCACATCGGTGTATCGCAGGTCCTCACCGAGCATGTTGCCCGCCGCAATGCGGGCCTGTTGTTGGGCCAGGCGCCAGTGCTCGATGCGCCGGGGCTGATGGTTGAGCGGAAAGGTGGCAATGTCGCCGGCCGCCCACAGATCCTTGCCCGCGCGCATGCCGTCGTCGACCGCCAGTGAACCGTCGTCCTCCAGTTGAACGCCGTCGATGAAATGCGTCACCGGGCTCACGCCGACGCCGACCAACGCCAGATCCACCTGCAGTCGTTCGCCATTGCTGAGCACCGCCGTCTGCAGCAGCTGCTGCCCATCCCGTTCATCACCCTCGAACCGACTGACGTTCACGTGGGTGCGGAACAGCACGCCGTTCTGCTCATGCAGCGCCCGCAGGGCTTTGCCGATGCGCTCACCCAGCTGACCGGCAAACGGCACTTCATGACGGGCCAGAATCGTCACGTTCACACCTTGTGTGCGCAACGCCGACGCCGCTTCCAGCCCGATAAAACTGTCGCCAACGATCAATGCGTGGCTGCCTGGGTGGATCGACGCAAGAATTCGGCTGGCGTCGTCGCGGCTGCGCAGGGTCAGCACTTGCGGCAGGTCCGCGCCCTCTAGAGTCAACGCGCGGGGCTCGCCACCGGTGGTGACCAGCGCCGCGTCGTAGTCAAAGCGGCGCCCGTCCGCCAGGGTGACGCGCTTGTTGACGACGTCCAGTTTCATCACTTCGCCGTGCACCCGTTCGATGCGATTGCTCAGGTAGAACCCGTCGTCGCGCAGAGCCGGGATCTCATCGGTATCCATTTCGGCGGACAAGACAAATTTGCTCAGCGCTGTGCGGTCGTACCCGGCCGCGGCGTCTCTGTCGATGAGCCGTAATTGACCGTTGAAGCCTTTTTCCCTCAGCGCGCAGGCAGCCGCCGTGCCCGCCGCACCGGCGCCAATGATGACGAAGCAGCGGCTGTCCTCGGCCAGCGTCGGCGTGTCGGCGGTGATGGGCTGGTCATCGACATGCACATGGCCATCGATGACGTGGACGGGGTATTGGGTCAGGGCATCCAGCGCAGGCGGTTCGCAGAGATGGCCGTCGTCGATGGAAAATTCGGCCTTGTGCCAGGGACAGATCAGATGACCGTTGCAGATGGCGCCGTCGGCCAGTGGCGCGCCGGCATGGGGGCAGAAGGCTTGAAACGCGCGGACTTCTTCGCCGTGCAGAACCAGCAGCGCCTTGGTTTCGCCAAACTGGACCTGGAGACCGCGGTCTTGCTGAATATCGGTCAGAGGGGCGACTCGATGCAGAGGCATGTGCGCTTCCTTGTGGGTTTTTTATTGGACTTGGGGGCTTTTAGTTGGGAGTCGGCCGTCGGGGGAGAGGTTCAGGGAATTATCGGGTAGTCGGTTGGGCGGGCGCTCCGTTCGCTTCAACTGCCGGAAGAACGCCCAAAATCCGAGGTCATTTCACTGCGTCTGGCTATTGCGTCAACTTCAGCCGCTCATGCCAGTCGGCAATCGACTCTTCGGGAAACTCCTCGAACTGCTGGTCATTCGGTCCTGCGGCCACTTCCACCCAGGGCGCCTTGGAGTGCAGCAGCAAGTGCGTGTGCTCCGGCGGGGTCGGCAACGGCGTGTCGATGGCTGACGCAAACGGGTGGATCAGCTCCGGCCACTCGGGGCTGAACAGCCACAGCCCGCTGCCGCACCGTTTGCAGAAATGCCGTTCAGCGCTGCTGATGCGGGTTTGGTGACCCTCATCGTCGCGCATCTTCGCGTGGTAGATGGCGATGTTGTCCTTGCCTTTGACGTCGAGACTTTTCGCATCGCCGCCCAGGTTGATCGCGTAGCCGCCACCGCCCTGGGTCTTGCGGCAGATCGAGCAGTAGCAGCGTTGATAAGGGTAGGGATGGGCGCTTGTCAGGCTGAATTCGACGGCGCCGCAATGGCAGGAGCCTTCCAGATGCATATTCACCTCCGCTTGAATGTGATGTCGGGCTTAAGGGTCTAGACCGCTCAAGCGGGCGGGGTTCGATGTTTTCTCGAACGGGCGTTCGGATTATTCACGGACCGTTGGCTAAAGAAGCCTGCGGCAATGTCGATAAGCGGTAGTCATATGACCACTTTGCGTCCCGCCCCTCCAAGAATGAGCCACCCTTTATGAGCCTACGCAACCTGACCATCGCCCGCCGCGCCGGCCTTGGGTTTACCCTGATTTCCCTGTTGGTCGCGCTGCTCGGCTGGTTCGCCCTGAGCCAGATGTCGACGATCCGACAGAGCGAGGTGGCGGTTGAAAGCAACTGGATGCCGAGCATGCGTCTGGTCAACGACATCCGCGAAGCCATGCTGCGCATTCGCACGATCTCGCTGCGGGTTGCCCTTGACACCGATCCGAAAAATCTCAGCGTCTACAAAGGTCAGATGGACGCGCGCGCGAAGATCCTCGACGAGAAACTCGCCAGCCTCGACACCTTTATCGACACCCCGGAAGAGAAGGCGCTGTACGGCAAATTCCGCGCGACCCTGGTCGATTATCAGCGCGGTTTGACCCAGTCTTTTGTGCTCGCCGAGGGCGGTGACTTCAAGGCGCTGAACAAACTGCTGCTGGTGGACATGAAAACCGCCGTCGACAACTCCGGCGCGCAATTGGGCGATCTGGGTGATTTCTACTCCCATCAGGTCGAGCTCGAAGGCGCTGCCGCCGAAGCGCAATACGGCAACTCCCGAAACGTGGTGCTGGTGTTCGTGCTGATCGCAGCACTGGCCACCGTGGTGCTCGCGGTGTGGCTGACCCGCAGCATCGTTCGCCCGCTGCAGGAAGCGGTTGATGCCGCCGAATACGTGGCCAAGGGCGATTTGACCCATGACATTCGCGTCGAGGGCAATGACGAAGTGACGCGCTTGCAGAGCGCGTTGCAGCAGATGCAAACCAACTTGCGCTCGACCCTGAGCCTGATCGGCAATTCGGCGAGCCAGCTGGCGTCGGCCGCCACCGAGCTGAACTCGGTGACCGAAGACAGTCATCGCGGCCTGCACCAGCAGAACGCCGAAATCGAACAGGCCGCCACGGCGGTGAACGAGATGACCTCGGCGGTCGAGGAAGTCGCGCGCAACGCGGTGTCGACGTCCCAGGCGTCGAGCGAATCGAACACGGCGGCCCGCGACGGCCAGAGCCGGGTCATCGACACGGTCAATTCGATCCAGACCCTGTCCGGCAACGTACAGCACACCTCGGACCTGGTGCAGAACCTGGCCGATCAGTCCAAGGACATCGGCAAGGTGCTGGACGTGATTCGCTCCATCGCCGAGCAGACCAACCTGCTGGCGCTGAACGCTGCCATCGAAGCCGCACGGGCCGGTGAGTCCGGACGCGGGTTCGCCGTGGTCGCTGATGAAGTGCGCGCACTCGCCCACCGCACCCAGCAGTCGACCCTGGAAATCGATAAGATGGTCACGACCATGCGCAGCGGTTCCACCGAAGCAGTGGAGTCGATGTCGATCAGCCGCTCACGGGCGACCGAAACACTGGGGCTGGCCCAGGGTGCCGGCGAGTCGCTGAGCCGCATCACTACGTCGATCAACGAGATTTCCGAACGCAATCTGGTCATCGCCAGCGCCGCCGAAGAGCAGGCGCAAGTTGCGCGGGAAGTGGACCGCAACATCGTCAACATCCGCGATCTGTCGATGCAATCGTCGTCCGGCGCCAACCAGATCAGCGCGTCGAGCAACGAACTGTCCCGGCTGGCGGCGGAGTTGAATCAGGTGGTCACGCGCTTTCGGGTTTGATGGTTCTTCTCAACGTCTCAAAGGCTTCCCGGCTAAAGCCGGTCCCACAGGGTAATGCGGTATGAGTGGGACCGGCTTTAGCCGGGAAGAGGCCGGTTTGAGCACCCTCGGTTTTGCGGTGTGACAAATGACGCCTTCCTGGTAGGACCGGCTTTAGCCGGGAACAGGCCAAGAACGGCAGCCTTTCACCTCATTCACTTGCCTGTCGCTGCCCTCGGCTTGCATGATTCGCCCCGACTAATAATTCCTGGCGGGCCGAACCTGCCGACGAGATAGGTGAAGGGCAATGGATGACGTGAATCGCGATTTCAGCAGTTGGCTGCGCTCCCCGGGCCACGCGGCCTGGCTGATGCAGGAGGGCAATCGGCTGCTGGCGTTTGCCAAGGCCTCGAAGCTGCCCCAGGGCTTCGGCAATCTGGATGATCTCGGTCGGCTCCCCGCCGATGCCGTGGCCGAAACCATGAACACCGCACGCATGACCCACAGTTTCGCCATGGCCCACATCAACGGCATTCCCGGTTGCGCCGCGCTGGTCGATCACGGCATTGCGGCGCTGGCCGGGCCGTTGCGTGACGCCGAACACGGCGGCTGGTTCGCCACACCCCTGGAACACAGCACTGACACCGGCAAGAACGCTTACCTGCACGCCTTCGTCGCCCTCGCCGCCAGCTCGGCAGTCGTCGCCCGTCGCCCCGGCGCCCAGGCGTTGCTGGAACAAGCGATTCAGGTAATCACCGGGCATTTCTGGAGCGAGGAGGAAGGCGCCATGCGTGAATCCTTCGACCGCGACTGGAGCAACGAGGAAAGCTATCGCGGCGCCAACAGCAACATGCACAGCACCGAGGCGTTTCTCGCCCTGGCCGACGTCACCGGCGATGCGCGCTGGCTGGATCGGGCGTTGAGCATCGTCGAGCGGGTCATTCATCAGCACGCCGCTGGCAACAACCACCAAGTGATCGAGCATTTCACCCTGCAGTGGCAGCCGATCCTCGACTACAACGTCGACAAGCCCGACGACGGTTTCCGCCCCTACGGCACCACGCCCGGCCACGCCTTCGAGTGGGCACGGCTGGTGCTGCACCTGGAAGCGGCGCGGCGCAAGGCCGGGCTGGAAACGCCGGCCTGGTTGCTGGAAGACGCTCGCGGTTTATTCGAAAACGCCTGCCGCTATGGCTGGGACGTCGATGGCGCGCCCGGGATCGTCTACACCCTCGACTGGGAAAACCGCCCGGTGGTCCGCCATCGCCTGCACTGGACCCACGCCGAAGCCGCGGCCGCCTCCGCGGCGTTGTTGCAACGCACCCACGAGCAGCAATACGAAGACTGGTACCGGACGTTTTGGGAATTCAGCGAGACGCTGTTCATCGACTACGAAAACGGCAGCTGGCGCCACGAACTCAACCCTGAAAACAAACCCAGCGCCGATATCTGGGCCGGCAAGCCGGACCTGTACCACGCCTATCAGGCGACGCTGCTGCCGGTGTTGCCGCTGGAACAAAGTCTGGCAACCGCGTTGGCGAGCCGGGCCTAGTCCGGGGGATCCTGCGCGGTCTCGAGGCCAGCGCGATCTGTGTAGGAGCGACCGGGGTGGCGCTCCACCTTGCTCGCGAAGAGGCCAGTACATCCGCTATAGCTTTAGCGCCTGAACTGCCGCCTTCGTGAGCAAGCTCACTCCCACAGTCCCGTTTTCAGCAGGTACATCGGCAGTGTGGTCATGTTGATTAAGGGCAGTGGATTGGCGAGCCGCGCATCAACCTCACACCTTCAACTCAATCCACGTCGGTGCATGGTCACTGGCGTGGGGCAGGTCCCTCACCCAGCGGTCCACCCCCGCGTTTTTCAGCTTGGGCTTCAGATCCTTGCTCAACAGCAGGTGGTCAATGCGCAGGCCGGAGTTGGTTTTCCAGTGGTTGCGGAAATAATCCCAGAACGTGTAAATCCGCTCGTCCGGGAATTTCGCGCGCAGGGCGTCGGTCCAGCCCTGGTCCAGCAACCGCTCAAAGCACGCGCGGCTTTCCGGTTGCAGCAAGGCATCCTTCAGCCATGAGCGGGTGTTGTAGATGTCATTGTCGGTAGGGATGACGTTGTAGTCCCCGGCCAGCACCACCGGATGCTCGCTCTTGAACAGTGAGTCGGCGTGCGTGATGAAGTGCTCGAACCAGTCCAGCTTGTAGTCGAACTTCGGCCCCGGCCGCGGGTTGCCGTTGGGCAGGTACAGGCAGCCGACGATCACGCCCTGAACGGCCGCCTCCAGATAGCGGCTGTGCTTGTCCTTTTCATTGCCCGGCAAACCCCGACGAATTTCCAGCGGCTCACTGTCCCGGGACAGGATCGCCACGCCGTTCCACGACGGCTCGCCCTGCCAGATCACGCCGTAGCCGGCATTGCGGATATCGTCGGCGGGGAAGGCCGTGTCGGCCGCTTTCAGTTCCTGCAGGCAGACGATGTCGGGCGCTTCCTTTTCCAGCCACTGCAACAGAATGGGCAAACGCGCGCGGATGCCGTTGATGTTGAACGTGGCGATTTTCAGCGTGGCCATGGCGTTCGCCTCCAATGAGTGTGCAGCGTTGGAGGTCGCCTGCTGGCCGAAGATTCCATCGGTGTGCGCGACGCTGCCTTTCTCGTCAATCAGCCGGCTTCGCTCCGTCAGGCAAAGCGTTGCGACACACGAATCACCTGCCGGGCGATATAGGTCCCCGTCACGATCACAGCAAAGAGTCGCAGGGTCTGCATCGCCAGCACGAAGCCGACGTCGGAATGGGTGTCGATGGCAATGATCGCCATGGCATCAAGACCGCCCGGGCTGGTGGCCAGGTACACCGAGAGGAAGTCCTTGCCCATGATTTCCGCGATGCCCCAGGCCGACAGGGCGCACAGCAGGATCAGCACCAGCGCCCCCGCGATCATCGCGGGCAGCCGCCGCCAGACGTAGCTGATGGTCACACGATCAAAGCGCAGGCCGATGTAACTGCCGATCGCGCCGTAGGCGATCGCCAGCACCCAGGCAGGCAGGGTGATCTGCAGCAGGCCGCTCAACTGCAGCGCGCCGCCGAGCAGCAAGGGCACCAGCAAGGCACCGGCCGGCAAGCGACTGCCGAGCAGCACGCCGACCCCGATCACCAGCAGGCTCAGGCCCAGATTGAGCAGGTTCATCCCGTGCAACAGCGCGTCCGTGCTGTGGACGTCCGACCCACCGGCATCGGCACCAATCAGCCAACTGACCAGCGCGCCGACCATCACCACGCAGACCACTCGCACGTATTGCATGGTGGCGACCACTCGAGAGTCGGCGCCGTCATCCTCGGCCATCGCGACCATCGCCGACGCCGCGCCCGGCGAAGTGCCCCACGCTGCGGTACTGCTCTGAATGCCGCCCCAGCGCGCCATGGCGATGCCGACCACGGCACTCAACGCGACGGTGAGCAAGGTGGCGAACACCATGACATGCCAGGACTGCATCGCCGCGAGCAGCACGCCGACGGTCATGGAGTGGGCGACCAGCACGCCAACCGTGCCCTGGCCGAGGCGGAACACCTGCTTGTTCAGACGAACGCTGGCCCCGGCGACGCCGAAGCCGATCGCCACCAGCATGGGCCCGAGAAACAGTGCCGCGGGGACGTGGAAGTATTTGAACAGCTGGCCGGCGCTACCGGCCATGAGGATGAGCAGCAGCCATTGGGTCAGCGGGTGCTGGTGGGCGAGGGCAAACGAGGCGGGGCGTGGCAACGCGGATCTCCAGAGCATTGGCATTTCCTGATAAGGAGTGACCTGAGTGCTTCCCTGCCGAGTGCATTTCCAATGACGCCCAGTATCGACAGCGCAATCGATCAAGTCTATTTTCTAATAATCATGAATCGATAACTTTGGTTGATATATGGACCTGCGTGACCTGACCTATTTCGAAACCATCGCCGAACTCGGTCACCTCGGGCGCGCGGCTGAAAAGCTCAACCGCAGCCAGCCCGCGTTGACCAAAAGCATTCAGCGGCTGGAGGAATCCTTCGGCACCAAGCTGTTCCAGCGCGACGGCCGCCGAATCAAGCTCACGCCGGTCGGCGAACTGCTCCAGGCGCGGGGCAAGGTGCTGCAGCAAAGCATTGCCCAGACCCAGCGCGAGGTGCGGGATTTCGCCAGTGGCGCGGTAGGGGATATCCGGCTGGGCTGTGCGGCGACTATGGCCGAGTACCTGCTGCCGGAACTGACCAGCGCGCTGCTCAAACGCTCGCCGCAGGTCACGCTCAAGCTGGTGATCGGTCAGGACGACATGCTGCGCGAGCAACTGCGCTCCGGGCACCTGGACATGATCATCTGCGCCCAGCGCAGTGCCGAGGAGGAATTCTCGTTCTACCCGATCCTGACCGACGAAGCCGTGGTGATCGCCAGCCGCAACCATCCGATCTTCCAGGCGCCGTTCGAGATGCGCGACCTGTGCCGTTACCGCTGGGTGCTGCCGCCTTCCGGCGTGTCGTCGCGCATCTGGGTCGACGACGCCTTCGCCCGCCACGACCTGCCGCTGCCGGAAGTGCAGATCGAGTCCAATTCGATTTCCCTGCTGCCCCGGTTGATTGCCCAGACCAGCCTGCTGAGCTTCATCGCCCGGGAGACCCTGGAGTTCGGCAAGAACATGCAGGACCTGCGCGAGGTGCCGCTGGAGCAGACCACCATGACGCGCACCATTTGCGTCATGCTGCGCCGCGAAGGCTATCTGTCGCCTGCCGCCCACGCCATGGTGCAGATGCTGCGCGATGACGGCGGATCCTTCCTCAATTGGTCGTGACCTGTGCTTTTACCCCGCCGGGTGGGTTAGCCTGCTTAACGACATTCACCTACGGAGCGTCAACGATGCAGCTACAGACAAACCAGCCGGACATCCACGCAATTGCTTATTGGGCACACGACGGCGAGCATTTCGGCGGCGACCAGTCGCCCCTCAACGACGCCGATTCCGACGAAGACCGCGATCCGGAGGGCGAGCTGGATTTGAGCGAACTGGATCTGGACGAGTTTGCCGACGCTGACAAGCTGGACATCAGTTCGTCGAATCTGGAATAGGCGGGGCGCTGGCGCTCGATTGTCGGATATCTCCAGTCGTGAACCGCTCCGCGGTCTAGCAGCAGATGCAAACCTTGTGGGAGCGAGCTTGCTCGCGAAGAGGCCAGTACATCCGCTGGATATTCAGTGGTAAATACGACGCCATCGCGAGCAAGCTCACTCCTACAGGGTTTGGGTTCAGCCAGCCAGATGCGCAGCCAATGCCTCAATCGCTTCTTCGGCCGTTTCGCTACTGCCGGCCCAGGTACACGCCAGCATCAAATTGCGCGGCAGCCCAAAATCCTCCACCTGAAACCCTTGCCCATCAAAGCCTGCCGCATCATGGGCGATCTGCTCGCGCAACGCGCCATTCGCTGCGAAATACGCCCACACCGGTTTGCCCAGGGCAACCGCCATGCCCACTTCGAAGGCCGTGCCTGAATCCGGTTCGGCGCCGCGAAAGGGGTTCAGGTTGGCCAGCACCGCGTCGCAGCGTTTGATCATCGCAATGTTGGCGTTGCAAATGACGGCGGCGGCTTCTTCAGGCGTCATCCCCTGCGGCACTTCGTTGTCAAAAGGGTACAAACCCTCAAGACCGTGCTGGTCGCACAGGGCTTTCAGATAGCGGCCGTGCTCGATGGCGTCGGCGCGAAATACGTCGAAGCCCGCGAGATAGACAAGGGGTTGGCTGGTGGAAGGCATGGCGATCTCCTGGAAAATGCGTGGAGCGAGTCTAACGGGTGAGCAGTGCTCTTTGGTCCGCGCCGTTGATCGGGCCGGCGCCATCCTACAGCAGGCAGGGCTGGAATCTGTACGGATAACCAGTATCCTGACGCTCTCCCGTCATCCTTTACGTGACCTCGCCGTGAGCCTTTCCCCCCTCGACAATCCGTTTTACTACCTGGAAAACTTCCGCCAGGTGCTGAACTGGATCGCCCAGCGCTACGACGACCTGCTCGATGAAGACGAGCGGCGTTTCATCGACGATTTTGCCCAGCTGCCGCAACCTGCGCAGGCCTTGCTGGTGCGCATGGTCATGCGCAAAGGCACGCTGTTCCGCGCCAGCAAGCTGGATTACGCCGAGATCGGCGACGTCCGACTGGCCGCCGCGCCCTTGCTGGAGTCCGGTTGGGTGGACGGCCAACCCCATCTCGATCTCCACGCCCTGTTTGCTTTGCTGCGCAAAGACGAACTGGGCCAGTGCTTCAAGGCCCACGGCGTCAAAAGCGCCGAGAAAAAATCCGACCTCCTGCAGCGCCTGTTGCCGATCTACGAATCGCCCCAGCGCCTGGAGCACTGGTTTGCCGGGTTCGAAGAAGTGATCTTCGCGCTGCAGGTCATGCCACTGTGCGACCGGCTTCGCTTGCTGTACTTCGGCAATCTCTACCAGGAGTGGTCGGAGTTCGTGCTGGCGGACCTGGGCATCTATCGCTACGAAAAAGTCGAATTTTCCGTCGAGTCCCGTGGCATCAACCAACGCGCCGACATCGACATCTGCCTGCACCTGCACACCTGCCGGCAGGCGCTGGACGACGGCATGGCACTGGCCGACCTGGCGCCTCAAGCGCTGGCCGTCGAGACCGACAATCACTGGCTGGCCATGCGTCGCGCCAAGCTCTTGTTCAAGATCGGTCAGCAGGCCGAGCGTGAACAGGACTGGCCGCTGGCATTGAGCGTTTACGCGCAGTCCAGCTACCCCGGCGCCCGTGTGCGGAGGATCCGCGTGCTTGAGCGCAGCGAGCAATTCCTCGACGCGATGACGCTGCTGCTGGAAGCGCAATCGGCGCCGGAAAACGACGAAGAAACCCAACACCTGCTGCGCATACAGCCGCGTCTGAAGCGCAAGTTGGGCGAGGGCAGCGTGCAAAAGAGGATGAAACGCACCGTCACTCGGCTTGATTTGAGCGTGCTGCCGCTTCCCGATCACAGCGTCGAACGGCTGATCCAGCAGCACCTGGCGGAAGAGGGCAGCGAGGTGCACTACGTGGAGAACGCGCTGGTCAATTCGCTGTTCGGTCTGCTCTGTTGGCGGGCGATCTTTGCGCCGCTGCCCGGCGCGTTTTTCCACCCGTTCCACAGCGCACCGAGTGACCTCTACAGCCCGGACTTCTACCAGCGCCGCGCGGCCCTGTTCGACGAATGCCTGGCGCAGCTCGACGACCAGCGCTACGAAGCAGTGATCCGCGACACCTACGCCAGCAAGTTCGGGCTGCAATCGCCCTTCGTGTTCTGGGGCACCCTGACCCCGGAGCTGCTGAATCAAGCGCTGCACTGCCTGCCCGCGCAACACCTCAAACGCTGGTTCCGACGCCTGCTGCAAGACATCAAAGCCAACCGCACCGGCATGCCCGACCTCATCCAGTTCTACCCCGCGCAACGCCGCTACCGAATGATCGAAGTCAAAGGCCCCGGCGACCGCCTGCAAGACAACCAACTGCGCTGGATCGACTTCTGCGCCGAACATGAAATGCCGGTTGTGGTGTGCTACGTGAAATGGGCGGAAGAAGACCTGATGGCAACTGGGTGACACCGGTTTCCCCGACCCCGTACATCCGCAACATTTTTAGCGCCCCAACTGGCCTCTTCCCGGCTAAAGCCGGTCCCACTAAAAGCTCCGCGTATACCCCGGGGGGCAGGCGTCAGCCGGAATGGACGCGGAGCGTCCCGGGATGCATACCCACGCGGAGCGTGGGCACGATCAGAACAGCGCGCGTTGCATCGGTGAGACCGGTGACGCGGAGCGTCAGGGGATGCATTCCCACGCAGAGCGTGGGAACGATCAAGATCAAAGGCTTCCCGGCTAAAGCCGGTCCTACTAAGCGTAAGCGCGCTTTTGATCTTCATACGCAAAAAGCCCAGACGCCGCCAATCGCGACTTTGGTGCAGGCCGAACGCAGACGACGCGCAGTGGGCCGAGCCGCATGGATGCGGCGAGAGCGCCGTCAGGACATGGATGTCCGTTCGGCGCGGGCCCACGGAGCGAGACCGGAGTGAAGGAACCCCGAGGAACGAGGGGCCAAACCGAGAGCAAGCACCTTTGGTTACTTGGGGTGCTTTTCCAAGTAACTCGCCGAAGGCGAAACAGTCTGCCCCCAGGGAGACGCTTGTGATCTTAAGGGTCTTGATCTTGATCTTGATCCTAAAAACACCCCGCCTTAGCGCTTGATCTTCTTGGCCACCACCGGCAACGGCGCAAACAACGCCGCAATATCCTCATCCTGCAACTTCCAGTCCCCGGCCTTGCGCCCATCCAGCACACCGGCTGCCAGCGCCGCCTTCTCCTGCTGCAAATGCTGAATCTTCTCCTCCACCGTCCCCCGCGCAATCATCTTGTACACGAACACCGGCTTATCCTGACCAATCCGATACGCCCGATCCGTCGCCTGATTCTCCGCCGCAGGGTTCCACCACGGATCGTAGTGAATCACCGTATCGGCCGCCGTCAGGTTCAACCCCGTGCCACCCGCCTTCAGACTGATCAAGAAGATCGGATGCTTGCCGCTCTGGAAATCCTGTACCGGCACCCGCCGATCCCTGGTCTTCCCGGTCAGCAGCGAATACGCGATCCCGCGCTGCTTCAACTCCGCCTCGATCAACTCCAGCATCGACGTAAACTGCGAAAACAACAGAATCTTGCGATTCTCCGCAAACAACTCCTCCAGCATCTCCATCAGACTGTCCAGCTTGCCGGAACTCGACTGCCGCGGATTGACCGGCGCACTGTTGACCAGCCGCAGGTCGCAGCAGACCTGACGCAGCTTGAGCAGCGCTTCAAGAATGATGATCTGACTGCGCCCCACGCCCTTACGGGTGATCTCGTCGCGGACCTTCTTGTCCATCGCCAGGCGCATGGTTTCGTATACATCGCGTTGGGTGTCGTTGAGCTCGACCCAATGCACGATCTCGGTTTTCGGCGGCAGCTCGGTCGCCACCTGCTCCTTGGTCCGGCGCAGCAGGAACGGCTTGATCCGTGCGTTGAGGTGCTCCAGACGCTGCTCGTTGCCCAACTTCTCGATCGGCGTGCGGTAATTGCTGTTGAACTGCTTGGCATCCCCCAGCCAGCCGGGCATCAGGAAATGGAACAGCGACCACAGCTCGCCCAGGTGGTTTTCCAGCGGCGTACCGCTCAGACACAGACGCTGCCGAGCATTCAACTGACGCGCCGCCTGGGCCGCTTTGCTGGTGGGGTTCTTGATGTATTGCGCTTCATCGAGCACCAGCACATGCAGCAGTTGCTGGCTGAGCACTTCGACGTCACGGGGCAGCAGCGCGTAAGTGGTCAGGATCAGGTCGTAATCCTGCAGCCGCTTGAAATCCTGATGCCGCTGGGTGCCGAACAGCGCCAGCACCTTGAGTTGCGGCGTGAAGTGCCTCGCCTCGTCCATCCAGTTGGGGATCAGGCTGGTGGGCATCACCACCAGCGCCGGCCGGTCGAGACGTCCGGCCTGTTTTTCCAGCAGCAGGTGCGCCAGGGTTTGCAGGGTCTTGCCCAGGCCCATGTCATCAGCGAGCACGCCGCCGACTTCCAGCTCGCGCAGCGCCTGCATCCAGCTGAGGCCCTCCAGCTGATAAGGCCGCAACGTCGCATTCAGGCCCTCCGGCACCTCACCGCGCACGTCCTTGATGTTCACCAGTCGCTCGGAAAACTGCCGCAGCCGGTCGCCGCCCTGCCACACCAGCGGCAGGTCATCGAGCTGCCGCAGCCGCGCGGCGTCGGCGGTGTTCAGGCGAATGGCGTTGTTGCCATCCTCGCGCCAATAGAAATCGCCCAGGGTCGCCAGCACCGGTTTCAGCCGACCATAAGGCAGCGCCACCTGAATCGGTACGCCGCCGCGCTGGGTGAAATGGTTGAGCTGAACCAGCAGCTGCTCGTCGTCGCGGCGCTTGGCGATGCCGCTGGCGGTCATCAATTCCGGGTGCGTGCGCAGCAGATTGATCAGAATCGGCAGCAGGCTCAGCCGCTCGCCATTGACGATGATCCCCAGCTCCAGATCGAACCAGTCGCGCTCCGGCTCGTCGTCGACCACTGCGTACCAATCGTCCACCGGCGTGACGTCAAAGCCGAAGTCTTCGCTCATCTCGATCTGCCAACCTTCGACGCGCAGCCGGGGCAGGTCATCGAGAATGAAGCTCAGCCAGGCCTTGTCGGTGGGCAGTTCGAACATCTCGCCGGCGCTGTCCGGCAGCGCCTTGCTCTGCCGGGTAGCGATGCGAAAGCCCAGTTCCTGAAGCTGCTTGCGGTACTCGCCTTCACGCTCAGGATGGCGGCGCGTGCGCAGAATTTCGTCCGGCAGATGCCAGAGGATGTCGCCGCCACGGCCGGGGGCGGGCACGCCAGACACATAGGATTCGCGGTAGCGAAACGCCAGGGCCGCGCGGTGCTGGATGTGCCGCTGCATCTTGCCGTTGCGCGGTTCGTAGGCGCTGTACTCGAAGCTGGCGAGAATCAGCCGAGGCTCGGGCTCGATGTTCTTTTCCAGGCGCTCGGGCAACTTGGGTTTTTGCTCGACGACTTTCGGTCTGCGCGCAGCTGGCTCGCCGTCCACCGCTGCAAGAATGCCGGGGCTGTTTGCCGGGTCCTGCAAGAAGAACAGCGCCGCCGCACAGTGCTTGCAGTTGTTTCTGACCGGGCAGGTGCATTTGCCGACAATGAAATTGCGCGTGCGCTCGGGGTCCTTGAACAACAGCGTCTGGGTGTAGTTCTCCAGGCTTGAACCCCGGCACACCGTGCGCACCACATCGCCGCTCAAGTGTTCGAGCATCACGCGCTGCTGCCGCGCGTACTCCAGACCCCGCTCGACCGCCTGGGTTTTGAACAGCGGTTCCCACGGCAGGGCGAGGGCTTTTTCCAGTAGGGACGCCACGTCTAGGCCTGCGTCAACGCGGTGGCTGGACGGGGGAAACCTTGATCAGCATGGCGAGGCTTCCGTTGTCCATATAAGTAAGTTCTCCGTTTCTGACGCGAGTGGCCTGACGCATGCGCTCGCTGGTCACCAGCACGCCGTGGCTGTCCAGCTGGTTGACCCAGAAGTTCGCGTCGATGTCGGTAAAGCGTGCCAGACCCAGGCTCACCGTGCCCTCGATGGGGAAATGGCCGAACTGCTCCTGGCCGTCACTGATCGCCACCTTGCTCGGCGTGGCACTGAGGTCCTGTTGCCAGGCTGTGTGCAGCAGCACTTTATAGCCGTCGCTCGATTCGAGCTTGTTCACCAGACCGTCCAGCGCCGTGGGCGTCTGGCTGTCCGCGCCCGGCCGTTGCGCCCCGGCGGCCCAGTCTTCCGGCGCGGGTTGATTGGTCGCCGCCGGCTCGCCGTTCTGACGGAACAGGATCAGTTCCACCTGATAGGTGCCATCGGCGAAGGCCGCCGGGGCAAACAGCACCAGCAGCAGGGTGAAGGAGCGGATCAAACCCATGGTGAATCCTTAAGCCGATTTTTTGGAAGGCGGTGGGGTCAAGCGTTCGAACAGCGCCTCCAGTGTGGCGAAGCGTTCCTCGGGACGCTCCATCGGCACCATGAATTTGAACAGCGTGGCGCCTTCGAACTTGTAGCGTTTGGGCTGGCTCTGGATCAGCTTGATCAGCGTCAGCGGGTCGACCGGGGTCTCCGCCGCGAATTCGATGCGTCCGCCCTGGGGACCGGCGTCGACTTTCTTGATGCCCAGTTGCTCGGCCTTCAGCTTGAGCGAGGTCAGGCGCACCAGATTCTTGGTCGGTTCCGGCAGCAGCCCGAAGCGGTCGATCATCTCGACCTGCAGGTCCTTGAGGCCCTCTTCGTCGGCGGCGTTGGCGATTCGCTTGTACAGAATCAGGCGCGTGTGCACGTCTGGCAGATAGGCTTCCGGAATCAGCCCCGGCACCCGCAGATTGACCTCGGGACCGCCACCCAGCGGCTGGTCGAGATTGGGCTGCTCGCCCTTGCGGATCGATTTGACCGCACGTTCGAGCATTTCCATGTACAGGGTGAAGCCCACCGCCTGGATCTGCCCGCTCTGGCCATCGCCCAGCAGTTCGCCGGCGCCACGGATTTCCAGGTCGTTGGTGGCGAGCACGAAGCCCGCGCCGAGGTCCTGGGTGTTGGCGATCGCTTCCAGACGCTTCTCCGCATCCGGGGTGATCTGCTTGCGTGGCGGCGTCAGCAGGTAGGCGTAGGCCTGGTGGTGACTGCGCCCGACCCGGCCGCGCAACTGGTGCAGCTGGGCCAGACCGAATTTGTCGGCGTGCTCGATGATGATGGTGTTGGCGCTCGGCACGTCGATGCCGGTCTCGATGATGGTCGAGGCGATCAGCACGTTGAAGCGCTTGTGGTAGAAGTCGCTCATCACCTGTTCGAGATCACGTTCGTGCATCTGCCCGTGGCCGATGCCGATGCGTGCTTCCGGCACCAGTTCGGCCAGGTCCGCGGCGCATTTTTCGATGGTCTTCACATCGTTGTGCAGGTAGTACACCTGACCGCCGCGCAGCAACTCACGCAGCAACGCTTCTTTGACCGTCGGCTTGTTCTGCTCCATGACGAAAGTGCGCACCGACAGGCGACGCGCCGGCGGGGTGGCAATGATCGACAGATCGCGCATGCCGGCCACGGCCATGTTCAGGGTGCGCGGGATCGGCGTCGCGGTGAGGGTCAGGATGTCGACCTCGCTGCGCAGGGCCTTGAGCTGTTCCTTCTGACGCACACCGAAGCGGTGCTCTTCGTCGATGATCACCAGCCCCAGGTTTTTGATCTTGACGTCGTCCTGCAGCAACTTGTGCGTGCCGATGACGATGTCGATCTTGCCCTCGGCCAGGTCGGCCACGGCGGCGTTGATCTCTTTCGCCGATTTGAAGCGACTCATCACTTCAACCGTCACCGGCCAGTCAGCGAAACGGTCGCGGAAACTGTTGTAGTGCTGCTGGGCGAGGAGGGTGGTCGGCACCAGAATCGCCACTTGCCGGCCGCCATGCACGGCGATGAACGCTGCACGCATGGCCACTTCGGTCTTGCCGAAACCGACGTCGCCGCAGACCAGACGGTCCATGGGCTTGGGCGCGAGCATGTCGGCGCGCACGGCTTCGATGGTGGTCTGCTGGTCCGGGGTTTCTTCGAACGGGAAGCCGGCGCTGAAGGTGTCGTAGTCCAGCTTCGGATCGGCGAAGGCATACCCCTCGCGAGCCGCGCGGCGGGCATAGATGTCGAGCAGCTCGGCGGCCACGTCGCGGACCTGTTCGGCGGCCTTGCGCTTGGCTTTCTGCCAGGTCTCGGAACCCAGGCGGTGCAAGGGTGCGAGCTCGTCATCGCTGCCGGTGTAACGGGCGATCAGGTGCAGGTTGGTCACCGGCACATACAGTTTGGCGTCCTCGGCGTAGGCCAGCATGACGAACTCAGCGACCTGATTTTCGACTTCCAGCGTTGCCAGCCCCAGATAACGGCCGACCCCGTGATCGATGTGCACCACCGGGGCGCCTTCACGCAGCTCGGCCAGGTTCTTGATCACCGCATCGCTGGCGTGGCTGTCGGCGCGCTTGTCGCGGCGGCGACGCTGCATGACCCGCTGACCGAAGAGCGGGCTTTCCGCCACCAGCGCCAACGCCGGCTGCTCCAGCACCAGGCCTTCGTCCAGTGGCGCGATGGTGATTGCCAGACGCTCTTTGCTGTCGACGAACTCCTGCCAGCTGTCCAGGGTTTTCGGGCGCAGCTTCAGGCGTTCGAGCAGTTCCAGCAGCACCTCGCGGCGACCGGCGGATTCGGCGGTAAACAGCACGCGGCCGGGAAATTCGCCGAGGAATTTCGACAGCGCTGCCAGCGGTTGGCTGGCCTTGGCTTCGATGGCCAGATCAGGCAGCACCTGCGCCGGAAAACGCTCGCGGCCAACGCCGCTTTCGACGTCGTCCTGGCTGGCGACCACCCGCGGCCAGTTCTTCAGGCGCGCGAAGCAGTCGTCCACCGGCAGGAACAGCTCGGCCGGCGGCAGCAACGGACGTTCAGGATCGACACGGCGTTCTTCGTAACGGTTGCGCACGTCCTTCCAGAACGTCTCGGCCGCCGCTTCGATCCCCGGCATCGAGAACACCTGGGTGTCCTGGGGCAGGTAGTCGAACAGCGTGGAGGTTTCTTCGAAGAACAACGGAATGTAGTACTCGATACCGGCCGGCGTGATGCCGCTGTTCAAGTCCTGAAAGATCGGGCTGCGGCGGAAATCGACGTCGAAGCGCTCGCGGAAGCGGGCCTTGAAGCGCGTCACGGCTTCCTTCTGCAGCGGGAATTCTTTCGCCGGCAACAGACGCACCGAATCGACCTTGTCGATGGAGCGCTGGGTTTCCGGCTCGAAGGTGCGCAGGGTTTCGATTTCGTCATCGAACAGGTCGATGCGGTAAGGCAGTTTGCTGCCCATCGGAAACAGGTCGATCAGCGCGCCACGCACGGTGAATTCGCCGTGCTCGTACACCGTGTCGACATAGCGATAGCCGCTGGCTTCAAGGCGGGTGCGCATGGCGTCGACGTCGAGCTTCTGGCCGACGTCGAGGACCAGGCTGCTGCCCAGCAGAAAACTGGTCGGCGCCAGACGGTGCAGGGCGGTGGTGATCGGCACCACCAGTACGCCGTGCACCAGCTCCGGCAGCCGGTACAGGCTGGCGATGCGCTGAGAGATGATGTCCTGATGGGGCGAGAACAGATCGTAGGGCAGGGTTTCCCAATCGGGGAAATGCAGGACCGGGAGATCAGGGGCAAAAAACTTCAGTTCCTGCTCCAGTCGCTCGGCGCTCTGGCTGTCTGCGGTAAGCAGCAGGGTGAAGCGTTTCGCGGCGCTGGCAGCCTCGGCGATGGCGAGACTCAGGGCGGCACCGGGGAGGTTACCCCAATGTTGTTTGCCTGCTGCAGCAGGCAGAATCGGAAGGCGCAGAACGGGCACGGAAGTTAAAGCTCCAGGCGTTGCGGCAAAGCCGGGGAGTGTAACTAATCCGCAGAGACGCTGTCAGTTTTGTGCGCCGGGAATTATGTAGTGCTCCAGCTCGTGAAAAGTCTGGATTGCTCATAAACAAAGGCCTGTGCATAATGTAGTCCCTTTTTTCAGCCCCTACATGTGGAAGGTTCCCGTGACTCAGAAGCCCGACCAGTGTCTTGGTGAATGGATCGATCGTGAAGCCCTCGCCGAGGCGATGATCCCGCTTATCGGTCAGCTCTACCGCAATAATAATGTGGTGAGTTCGATCTATGGCCGCAGCCTGATCAACCGTTCAGTCATCGCGATTCTCAAAGCACACCGCTTTGCGCGTCACCGCCAGGCCGACGCCAGCGAGTTGTCCGTACACGAGACGTTCCCCCTCGTGAAAGCCATGAGCGAGCTCAAGCTGGGCGCCGCTTCGGTGGACCTGGGCAAGCTGGCGGTGAAGTACAAGGCCGAAGCCAATGGCCGCACTCCTGAAGAATTCATCCGCGAAGAAATGGCCGAAGTCATTGGCCAGCAGAACTCCGGGGAGCGCAAGGGCACTGACGTCGTTCTGTACGGCTTCGGTCGCATCGGTCGTCTGCTGGCACGCATCCTGATCGAAAAAACCGGTGGCGGCGACGGCCTGCGTCTGCGCGCCATCGTGGTCCGCAAGGGTGCTGAAAACGATCTGGTCAAGCGCGCAAGCCTGCTGCGCCGTGATTCGGTCCACGGTCCTTTCGACGGCACCATCACCATCGATGAAGCCAACAACACCATCTGCGCCAACGGCAACCTGATTCAGGTGATCTACGCCAAGAACCCGGCCGAGGTGGACTACACCCAGTACGGTATCAAGGACGCATTGCTGGTCGACAACACCGGTGTATGGCGTGATGCCGACGGTCTGGGCCAGCACCTGCAGTGCCCGGGCATCGACCGCGTGGTCCTGACCGCGCCGGGCAAGGGCAAGCTGAAGAACATCGTGCACGGCATCAACCACCAGCAGATTACCGCCGATGACAAGATCATCTCCGCGGCATCCTGCACCACCAACGCCATCGTGCCGGTGCTCAAGGCGGTCAACGACAAGTTCGGCATCGTCAACGGTCACGTTGAAACCGTTCACTCGTACACCAACGACCAGAACCTGATCGACAACTTCCACAAGGGCGATCGCCGTGGCCGCAGCGCCGCGCTGAACATGGTCATCACCGAAACCGGCGCCGCCACCGCTGCGGCGAAGGCACTGCCCGAGCTGGCCGGCAAGCTGACCGGTAACGCGATCCGCGTTCCAACGCCAAACGTCTCGATGGCCATCCTCAACCTGAACCTGGGGACGGCGACCACTCGCGAAGAGATGAACGAATACCTGCGCCACACCGCGCTGTATTCCGATCTGCACAAACAGATCGACTTCGTGAACTCCCTGGAAGTGGTGTCCACCGACTTCGTCGGCTCGCGTTACGCCGGCGTCGTTGACGCTGAGGCGACCATCGCCATGGATAACCGCGTTGTGCTGTACGTCTGGTACGACAACGAATTCGGCTACAGCTGCCAGGTGGTCCGCGTCATGGAAGAAATGACCGGGGTCAACCCGCCAGCCTTCCCGAAGTAGGTTGAAAGCAGCGGCAAGCGGTAAGCGGTAAGCGGCAAGCCTCAAGCTGCAAGCTGCAAGCTGAACTGCGAAGTAAAAAAACGCCCCGACTGGTTCGGGGCGTTTTCATGTGTGAGCTAGTCCAGCGAACTGGCAGAAATCCCGAGGCGACCCACGATCCTGTGGGAGCGAGCTTGCTCGCGAAGGCTGACTGTCAATCACCAGAGAAAATGGCTGGCTGTCCCGGCCTCTTCGTGAGCAAGGTGGAGCGCCACCCCGGTCACTCCCACAAGTCCTACGAAACGGCTGAAATCCCGAGGCGACCCACGATCCTGTGGGAGCGAGCTTGCTCGCGAAGGCTGACTGTCATTCCCCAGAGAAAATGGCTGGCTGTCCCGGCCTCTCCGTGAGCAAGGTGGAGCGCCACCCCGGTCACTCCCACAAGTCCTACGAAACGGCTGAAATCCCGAGGCGACCCACGAT
>NZ_JBWKQL010000006.1:0-90608 GCF_059418765.1 Pseudomonas sp. GW821-FHT07F05 | reverse complement strand
ATCCTGTGGGGGCGAGCTTGCTCGCGAAGGCTGACTGTCAATTACCAGAGAAGGTGGCCGTGTCATCAGGAAACAAAAACGCCCCGAATCAATCGGGGCGTTTTTTTGCTTGAGCTTATGGCTTGAAGCTTGAAGCTCTCAGCGATCAGCTCACCGCCGTCACACCCTGAATCCGTGTCTGACCCTTGCGGAACAGCACCAGCGTGGCGATCAGGCCCAGTACCGCAGCGCCGCTCAGCCAGATGCCCGGAGCCGCTTTGTTATCCAGCACGTGAATCAGGTAAGTACAGGCCGCCGGCGTGAAACCGCCGAACGTCGCGGTCGCCAGGCTGTAGGCCAGGGAGAAGCCGGTGGTGCGCACTTCGACCGGCATGATCTCGGTCAGGGAAACCACCATCGCGCCGTTGTACGAGCCGTACAGGAAGGACAGCCACAGCTCGACCATCAGCAGGTTGCCGAAGCTCGGGTTGGCGGTCAGCCAGGACAGGGCAGGGTACGCCGTGATGATCGCCAGAATGGTCGCCGCCAGCAGCAGGGGCTTGCGGCCGATCCGGTCCGACAGCGCGCCCATCACAGGCAGCCAGATGAAGTTCGAAATCCCGACGCAGACGGTCACCAGCAAGCTGTCCAGATCGGAGAGGTGCAGCTCGTTTTTGCCGAACGTCGGGGTGTAGGCGGTGATCAGGTAGAACGACACCGTGGTCATGACCACCAGCGCCATGCCGGCGATGACCAGTCCGAAGTTCTGGCCGATCGACTTGACCACTTCGCCCAGGCTTGGGCGGTGGTGTTGCGCGCGGGCTTCGAACTCAGGGGTTTCTTCCAGCGAGCGACGGATCACGAAGATCGCCGGAACGATCAGGCAGCCGATCAGGAACGGCACGCGCCAGCCCCATTGACCCATGTCTTCCGGGCTCAGCCAGTGGTTAAGGCCAACACCCAGCAGACCGGCGAAAACCACCGCCGCCTGTTGGCTTGCCGATTGCCAGCTGACGAAAAAGCCCTTGCGGCCCGGCGTGGAAATTTCCGCCAGATAAACCGAGACACCGCCCAGTTCAACGCCTGCGGAGAAGCCTTGCAGCAGACGCCCGATCAGCACCAGCAGCGGCGCGGCGACGCCGAGGGTCGCGTAGCCCGGCACGCAGGCAATCAGCACCGTACCCATGGCCATCATCGCCAGCGTAATGACCAGGCCCTTTTTCCGGCCGTGGTGGTCGATGTAGGCGCCAAGGAAAATCGCACCCAGCGGGCGCATGAGGAAACCGGCGCCGAAGGTCGCCAGCGACAGCATCAGCGATGCGAATTCACTGTCGGCGGGGAAGAAGGTTTTGGCGATGGCTGTGGCGTAGAAGCCATAGACCATGAAGTCAAACATTTCAAGGAAGTTGCCGCTCACAACGCGAAATATCGCCTTGCCTTTGCCCGTGTTCGAGGCCATCTGGAATTACTCACTTAAGCTGTCTAGCTGGGGGGATCCGTTATATTTATGCGTCCTCTGCTGCGGCGCCCGCGCTTGGCCTCGGGCGCCCCAGATTTGTAACGATATGTGTAAAGCTGGCGGTTGGCAATCAGAACGCCCCGGCCATCGACCACGGACCTCCCGCTGCGCCCGCGTGAAAACAATATTTATGTATCCCATCGATGGACTCGTTCCCGGTTTAACTCCCCGCACATTCTCTCAGTGCCTCACGGGGCCCTGAGCGATCCTCAATCCATTGCACGAGTTAACTGGCCAATGAGCTCAACCCTTCATCTGATCGCTGGAGTTTCCCGGCGACCGACCTTGCATAACGTCGCGATCAAACAGCTGCAATCCGCACTGCAACAACAATTCCCGGACCTCGAAATCGATCCCGAGATTTGCGTCATCACCCGAACCGCCTCCGACGGCACCCAGCGTGCGGAAACACTGTTGAGAAATCTGCAGCAGGCATTCCTGACGGGCAAGACTCCCCTCTGGCGCTCCGAGGCCAACACACTTGTCATCGATCCCGCCGTACAGGACGCGACCCCGACGCCCATCGATTTCGATCAGCTGAATATTCTGGTCGATACGGTTGCTCTGGCGCTGAACGAACAGTTCCAGCAGGCGCTGATGGATTTCTGGGAAGCGCCGACTGCCGATGGGCAGAGCCCTTGGGCGCGGCTGTCCGATGCGCTGAAGAAGGGCTATCTGCGAGCGTTGAACGACACCCCGGCGCTGCACAAAAACGAGGGCGATTTCCTTCGTCCCATCGCTTATTTTCCCGACCAGACCCAACGCAATTTCATGCTGAGTATCGACAAGGTCCATGCGGACGATGTCGTTCGTGCCTGCATCCCCCAGGCAGTGGACGCTTCCTCACCGGTGTCAGTCCTGCCCTTGCTGGCAGCGACCGGCGTGTGGGGCGGCACGGAGATGTTTTTCACCTGGCAGTCGCCGGGTCTGATCGTCAGGCATGGCTCGCTGGCTGATCTGCTGGCCAGCCTCGATACTTCGCCGGCAGCCACCCACCCCGAAACCTGGGCACTGCGCGAGGTTGAGGGAGACCTGTTCGACGCATTGGCCCAGTCAATCCTTGCTTGCCAGTTGCAGCAGATCACCCGGCTCGATCACGCCGACGCAGAAGATTTTGCCGATCTAGATCGCCGGATGGCCATCGCCACAGACATCACGCCTTTTCTGATCCCCGCCATCCTCGGGATGGAAACCCCCGAAACCCTTCCTGACTGGTTGCGCAACGCCAGCGTTGCCGACCGCATGGATTTCAGCCGTCGAATGATTGCGTTGGCGAGCGCTCCAGCGGGCGCAGGAAGCACGTTCAACGAAGACATTCCGCCGTTGCTCGATTACGCCAGTCAGCAACTGCAGCGCGAAATGCTCGCCGATCACCCGGAGGCCGCAGATCTGCTGATCGCCGATCTGGACGTCGTTATCCGCAAAGTGGTCGCTGCCGCGATTCCCGGCGGTGGTCAGGTGGTCACCTCGGGCGTGGTCGAGCCAGTGCGCATGAGCCTCGCCGAGTTTGCTCTGGAAAACCTTTCCGGCGAGCCGGCCGGTGCGCTGCACGTCGTGCACAGGGACGGCACCCCGGCGCCGGACTGGTTCAGCGCCGATTATCTGCGGCTGCTGGTGTGTCAGGTGGACATCGGACGCCATTATCCTGCGCTGCTGAAACGGCTGCTGGTGACTGACCCCGGTGAATCCGCCAAGCGTCAGGCGGCGTACATCGATCAGCTTCGGGCGCAGCTGCCACTGCGGGCGCTGGAGCTGAAAATGCGGAGCGAGGGGCACTTTTGTGCCAGCGCCTGTCAGCGTGTTGCCGCCCTCGTGCAGCCGCCGGAACAGCGCCCTTCAGCGCTGCGCAACACGACGTTGCGTCCACTGGCCTTCCGCGCCATGGTTGGCAGGAAGGCTGATGCGGTCGCCAACATGTTCGTGATCAGTGACCGCGATACGTCCAGGGATCCGGTGGTGCTGTATCGGCCGTTTTCCCGACAGTCGCTGATCGAATTCGAGTCCTGGGCAACCCTGCGCGCCGCCATCGTCGAACCCGGTGAGCTTCAGGATGACGTGCTGACGTGGATGGACGATCACGCGCGGCAGGTGTACGGCAATGGCGGCTTCGATCAGCCGCACATCGTGCGCTTCGGCCAGGGCTCGGAGTTCGCACCCCTGGAAATCCCGGCGCCTGCACAGTTGGCTGTCGACGAGGTCGTCGGTGACCCGCTGGTTGCGCTGTTCAAGGCCAATGCAGCCGCGCTGGTCGAGCTGGCGGACCGGCAGTCCACGTCCAACGCCGAAAGTCGCTGGGCCTTGCTCAAGCGCGGTGGCTGGCTGGCGCTGGAAACCCTCATGCCGTTTGTCTCCGGCCCCGTCGGCAATGCGCTGTGGCTGGTGCAGATGATGAACGAGGCGCAAGGAGCCCTGGCGTCTGAGCGCAATGCCACTGACCGTGATCGTGAAGAATCCATGGGCAATTTGCTGCTCACCGTGGCGATGTTGCTGTTGCATAGCACCCAGGCTAATCGTGTCCTCCCGGCGCGCGGGCGATCAGCAGGGGTAGCTCGGCCGAATCTGGCAGACCTGCTGGCTGCACCCAGTCCGACCCTTGCCCCGGAGCCAACGCCTGTAGTAGAGCCCGACCCGCTGCCCGGCACAGTGAGAACACAGCTGGATTTTTCCTGGTCGCGCGCCGATCTGAGCCTGACGGCTGCCCAGCAGGTTGCGCTGCAGGCGTTTGAAGTCCGGCCAGCGCCTTTGCTGACGGAGCCGTCAGCCGCCGCTGGCACCCAAGGGCTGTATGAGCTGAATGGCGCGTGGTACGCGCGCATCGATGGCGCGGTGTACAGGGTTCAGGTGGGCGACGACGTGCAGATTGTCGACCCGCGAAACGATGAACTCACCGGGCCCTGGCTTGCGCGTGAGGGTGAGGGCTGGCGTCTCGACCTGGGTCTGCGCCTTCGCGGCGGCGGCCCCAAGCGCAGCGCACGGCAACTCGCGCTGGAAAACGCCGCCCGACTCAAGCTGGCCATCGCGGAAAAGTCCGAGCTGCTCAAGCGCCAGAACGAGCTGTACATCAGGATTGTGGAGAACGACAACCGTATCGATGCCCAGCCGCTCGAAAGGCACCATGAGATCACTTCGTTGCTGGAAACAGACATCCGCGCCGTGATGGAGATCATCGACCGCAAAAATGCTATCGACCAGTCATTGCGTCCTGCCGATCGCACCCCTGACAAAACCTATGCCAAGGATCTGCAAGGCATCGCCCGGCGGATCTGTCTGCTCGAAGGCGTGCTGCTGAGCGACATGCTTATCGTGGCCAAGGAAGAGCTGGCGCGGATGCGCGCGGTGGCGCCAGCGGTTTCCTCCGAGAATGTCGCCATCTATCTTGGGCTGTTCCAGAGATCCCTTGTGCTGCAGGAGAGCGGTGTGCACTGGGCGATGGTCAGGGAAGGGCTGTGGCAAAGGCTTCGCGAGGTGCCGAAAGTCGGCGAGGCATACTGGCGCACGGAAGCGCTGGAGTTTTACAACAACCGGATGTTCTCCCTCGTCGATTGGCGCGCCAGTCGTATGTGGTCGTCCCTCGAACTGTGTTTCAGCGCCGAGACCATCCTGGACACCCACAGGGCGGTGACGCTCAAGCGCATGCTCAACGACGACTCGCTGCACTCGGCGCTGAGCTCTCAGGCCGAGCTGGAAAGGCCACATGATTACACGATCGCCGAACAGATCGCTGTGCTGGAAAGCTCCCTCAGGGAATATGACCGGGCCTCGATAGTCGCGCTCGCCGCCTTTGAAAGTGAGCCCGAAGCGGTCAATACCGGGCATTTCAATCGTTTCCTCGAGGATCTTTCGTTGATCTCCGACCGCGCCGAGCACCGGCTTTCGGACCTCATTCGCGAGAGCGAGGAGCCCGCCGATACCCTTGCCGAATATGTTCCGCGCGCGGCCCAGACGCGCAAGCGGGTGATCAAGACCCGAGGCCAACGCACGTTGATTGGCCGTCTGCGCGAAGGTGAAGAGCCTTCACTGGGTGAAGTCGTGGAGGTCAAGGAAGCCACCGGTGATCGCGTCGTCGGCACATACCACCAGCATGCGGAAGGGGAGTGGGTTGAACTCGAGGACCAGCGCCGCCAGCCGGCCAATCGTGACAGCATCGTCCCGCCCGCAGAACTCATGCGCCGCGGACGCGCCCTGCTGGAGCAGATAGAAACTGACATCGCCAGTGCGGTGCGCCAATCCCTTCGCGCCAGTGAGCCCGAGGACATGGAAGACATTCTGGTGCAAAAGGCCGACAAGCTTGGTGAGCTGGCGGAGAAGCTGCAGATTCATCTGGACGATTCCGACGCGGGGGAAAACAGGGCCCAGGCCGTGCAGACGCTGCTGGACGAGTTGCGCGAGGCCGGGCAGCGACTTCGCGAGCAGGGCCGGCAATTGCGCATCGACATGATCAAGCGACAGCCGCCGACAGCCAGCCGGATCAGTTATCTGGATCGCCAGCACGAGGTGCACATCGCCCGGGTTGACGGCCGAAAAAATATGTCGGGCGCCCGCCGCAACGACTTCGTGCAGGAATACGCCATTCGCGACAAGGAAAACCATCTGCTGTGGTGGGCGCATTTTCATTACGCCAGTGAAGATGCCGCAGCCGACGCCTTTACCGCCGCGCACCTGAAACTGCCTGAACAGCGACTGATGGGTTACAGGGCGATGCTCAAGGCGGCCAAGGACAATAAGGAAGTCGTGAGCATTTATCGCAGTGCCATCGGCAAGGAACTCGCGCAGCGGTTGTTTCTGCATCTGGCCGAGTAAATTCCAGGGCCGCTGCAGAGGCAGTTGCCTGGACGTGCGATTTTTTTAGGATTCGTCACGCAAGGGATTTATCATCCGCAGCAATTCTGCAGTCGAGTAAGGTTTCCGCCCCTCGACCTGCAAAAGCGCAGTGACGTCTGCCGAGGGACGCGACCAAGGGTTAATGGTCGTTTGCCCTCGGTGCGACTAGACTGCGCCGCGAGTTTCGATCCTTCATGCCGCCCGGAGCGGCATGATTCAGCCAGAGGCACCAGAGTGGTGGCTCGGCCAGTTCTGAGGAGTACGCATGGCTGTCTACAACTACGACGTGGTAGTGCTGGGTTCGGGCCCGGCGGGTGAAGGCGCGGCAATGAACGCTGCCAAGGCCGGGCGTAAGGTGGCAATGGTCGACAGCCGTCGGCAGGTCGGCGGCAACTGCACGCACCTGGGCACGATCCCGTCGAAGGCCCTGCGTCACTCGGTCAAACAGATCATCCAGTTCAACACCAACCCGATGTTCCGCGCCATCGGCGAGCCACGCTGGTTCTCGTTCCCGGACGTTCTGAAGAACGCCGAGAAGGTCATCAACAAGCAAGTGGCGTCGCGCACCGGTTACTACGCGCGCAACCGTGTCGACGTGTTTTTCGGCACCGGCAGCTTCGCCGACGAGCGCAGCATTGATGTCGTGTGCAACACCGGCGTCGTGGAAAAACTGGTTGCCAACCAGATCATCATCGCCACCGGCTCGCGGCCTTATCGGCCCGCCGATATCGACTTTTCCCATAAGCGTATCTACGACAGCGACACCATCCTCAGCCTGGGTCACACCCCGCGCAAACTGATCATCTACGGTGCAGGTGTCATCGGCTGCGAATACGCGTCCATCTTCAGTGGCCTCGGCGTCGAGATCGAACTGATCGACAACCGTGACCAGCTGCTGAGCTTCCTCGACTCGGAAATCTCTCAGGGCCTGAGCTATCACTTCAGCAACAACAACGTGATGGTTCGCCACAACGAGGAATACGAGCGCGTTGAAGGGCTGGACAACGGTGTGATCCTGCACCTCAAGTCCGGCAAGAAGGTCAAGGCCGATGCCTTGCTGTGGTGTAACGGCCGTACCGGCAACACCGACAAGCTGGGTCTGGAAAACGTCGGCATCAAGGCCAACGGTCGCGGTCAGATCGATGTCGACGAAGCCTACCGCACCAGCCAGCCGAACATTTATGGTGCAGGCGACGTGATCGGCTGGCCGAGTCTGGCCAGTGCGGCCTATGACCAGGGTCGGTCGGCCTCGGGCAGCGCGGTGGACAACGGCGCGTGGCGCTTCGTCAACGACGTGCCGACCGGGATCTACACCATCCCCGAGATCAGCTCGATCGGTCAGAACGAGCATGACCTTACCGTGGCCAAAGTGCCGTACGAAGTGGGCAAGGCGTTTTTCAAGAGCATGGCCCGTGCGCAGATTTCCAACGAGCCGGTCGGCATGCTGAAGATCCTGTTTCACCGGGAAACCCTGCAGATCCTCGGCGTGCACTGCTTCGGCGACCAGGCATCGGAGATCGTGCACATCGGTCAGGCGATCATGAATCAGCCGGGCGAGGCGAACACCATCAAGTATTTCGTCAACACCACGTTCAACTACCCGACCATGGCCGAGGCCTATCGGGTAGCGGCGTACGACGGCCTCAACCGGCTTTTTTGAGCGGCTCCGGCCGGTGGCCTGAGCCGGCCGGGGAGACCGATTTCAGTACTTCCCAAGGGTGGCGCTGGCCAAACCGGGAAAGTCTGTAATCAGGCTGTCAACGCCGAAGTCGGCGAGTCTGCGCATAAGCGCGGGCTCGTTGACTGTCCACACCGACACATGCAGGCCCTGGTTCTGGGCTTTCTTCAAGCGCTCGGGCGTGCACAGCGTCCAGTTCAGCGCGAGTATCTCGCAGCCGTAACCCTGAGCCACTTTCAGCGGGTCGAGCCAGGCGTATTCCGCCACCAGGCCGCGCGAAATGTCTGGCGTCAGTTCCAAAGCCGCGCGCAGCACTTCCCGGGAACTCGACGTGATCGTTACTTTCTCCAGCAGTCCGTGGCGCTGAGCCATTTCGCGGATGGCCAGCACGGTCGTTGCGGCACGGGTGCGTGACGCGCTTTTGACTTCCAGCTGCCAGTGATCGAAGGGGCATTTCTCGAACAGTTCTTCCAGGCGCGGAATGGGGCAGGGCTGCACCCAGCCCGGGCCGCCCTTGCGCGCGTCGTAGGTCACCAGATCGGCGGCGTCGTGTTCGACGACTTTGCCGCGCCGGTCGGTGGTGCGCTTGAGGGTAGGGTCATGGATCACCATAAGCTCGCCATCGCGGGACAGGTGCAGATCCAGTTCGCAGCGTTTTACGCCGTGTTTGAGGCATTCCTGAAAGCTGGTCAGGGTGTTTTCCGGTGCTTCGCCCTTGGCGCCGCGGTGGCCGTAAATAAGGGTCACAATCACTCCTTGGTACGCATGGCGCGGGAATAAATCGCTCTGGAATAAGTCGAGCTGGAATCAGTTGGGCTTTACGTCGGGGTCACTTTGCTCACGGGCCAGTCGCCTCTGAGCGGCTTGTCGTTGCAGGATGTGTCGGGCCAGCAGCTGGCGCTGGGCATCGGTGAGGTCGATCCACTCCGTGCCAACGTCAAAATCGCCGATGGTCAAGGCATGGCACTGCGTCACCCGCGCGCGCAGCATCATCCCGGATGCCTGCGGCATCAGCACCATTTTCACCGACAGCAGGGTGCCGGGCTGGAAGGGCTGAGGGGTTTCGAATTGCAGGCCGCCCTCGGACATGATCACGCGCTGCGGGGCGCCGAGCTTGCCCAGTGCGGTGTGCGCAACCACTTGGCCGAGCAGGTCGATGCGTTTGCTCATCGCTCTAAGGAAGCTGTTGGTGGTGCGGTCGCGATCATCCAGCTGACGCAGCAGATGCTGGGATTCGAACTCAGCGACGTGCAATTCGCTCAGCAGATCGAAGAGCGTCGAAGTGTCGTGATGGCCAGGTTCGTCTCCCGTGCCGGGGCCGGCAATCCGGTTAATTTCCAGTGCGACGCTGTCCTCGATACGGTAGTATTCGCGGCGTTCTTCTTCATCTAGTGTCGGCATGGCGAACCCATGGTAGCGGCGGTTGTCAGAGTGATTGCTCAAGATCATAGCTCAGCTTTCCGAGCATGATTCGGCGGTGATTCGAGTGTAAAGCCGCTTGCCCCAGGCCCGCCACAAGCACGTTCCCATTCCTCCGAACAAGCGCCTAAATGTTCAGACCTCTTTTTGTATTCATCGGCACGCGTTACACCCGTGCAAAGCGCCGTAATCACTTTGTCTCCTTCATTTCCCTGACGTCGATGATCGGCCTCGCCCTGGGCGTGGTCGTGATGATCGTCGTGCTGTCTGTCATGAACGGCTTCGACCATGAGATGCGCACCCGCGTGCTGGGCATGGTGCCCCACGCCACCATCGAGTCCGGCGAACCGATCAATGACTGGCAGGCCCTGGCCGCTCGGGTCAAACAGAACAAACAGGTCGAAGCCGTTGCGCCGTTCACCCAGATGCAAGGCCTGCTGACCAACAACGGCAACGTGCAGAAGATCCTGCTCAACGCCATCGACCCGGCGCAGGAGCGCAAGGTGTCGATCATCGACGGATTCATGAAGCAGGGCAGCCTCGATGATCTGGTCGCGGGCGGCTTCGGCGTGGTGATCGGCGACAAGGCCGCGACCAAGCTCGGTGTCGGCATGGGCGACAAAGTCACTTTCGTGTCCCCGGAAGTCACCGTGACGCCGGCCGGCATGTTCCCGCGCATGAAGCGCTTCACCGTAGTCGGCATCTTTCATGTCGGCGCCGGCGAGCTGGACGGCTACCTGGGCGTCACTAATCTGCAGGACCTGGCGCGGCTGCACCGCTGGAAGCCGGACCAGGTGCAGGGCTTGCGCCTGAAATTCACCGATCTGTTCAAGGCGCCGCGCACCGCGTACGAAATCGCCCAGAATCTCGGCGAGCACCAGTATTACTCCCGCGACTGGACGCGCACCCACGGCAACCTCTATCAGGCGATCGGCATGGAGAAATCCATCATCGGCCTGCTGCTGTTGCTGATCGTGGCGGTCGCGGCGTTCAACATCATTTCCACGCTGGTCATGGTGGTCAACGACAAGCGCGGTGACATCGCCATCCTTCGCACGCTGGGCGCGACCCCGGGCCAGATCATGGCGATCTTCATGGTCCAGGGCACGGTCATCGGTGTGGTCGGCACGCTGATCGGCGCAGGTGTCGGCATTCTCGCGGCGCTCAACGTCAGTTCGGCGATTTCCGCGCTGGAAGGTTTGATCGGTCACAAGTTCCTCAATGCGGATGTCTACTTCATCGACTATCTGCCTTCGCAATTGATGGCCCAGGACGTGCTGCTGGTATGCGGCGCGGCGCTGGTCCTGAGTTTCCTCGCCACCCTGTATCCAGCCTGGCGTGCTGCGCGCACCCAGCCGGCGGAGGCGCTACGTTATGAGTGAGTCGGGCATGAGTGATAAAGCTGTACTGAGCTGCCGCAACCTGGGCAAATCCTACGAGGAAGGTCCGGAATCCGTGGTCGTGCTTTCCGGGCTGCAACTGGAATTGCACCCGGGCGAACGCGTGGCGATCGTCGGCAGTTCGGGGTCGGGCAAAAGTACCTTGCTCAACCTGCTCGGCGGCCTCGACACGCCCACCGAAGGCAGCGTCTGGCTGGCCGGTGAAGAGCTCTCGGCGCTGAACGAAAAGGCTCGCGGCCTGCTGCGCAATCGCGCCCTTGGCTTCGTCTATCAGTTCCACCACTTGCTGGCCGAGTTCACGGCGCTGGAAAACGTCTGCATGCCATTGTTGATTGGCAAGACGCCGATTCCGGAAGCCCGTCAGCGTGCAACCGCGCTGCTGGAGCGGGTAGGGCTCAAGCATCGCCTGGCGCACAAGCCGTCGGAGTTGTCCGGCGGCGAACGTCAACGGGTGGCGATTGCCCGCGCGCTGGTCAACCAGCCGGGTCTGGTGATGCTCGACGAGCCTACCGGCAACCTCGATTCGCACACGGCCCAGGGGATTCAAGACCTCATGCTGGAACTCAGCACGTCGTCGCGCACCGCGTTTCTGGTGGTGACCCACGACATGACGCTGGCCCGGCAAATGGACCGCGTATGGCGTCTCGAAGAAGGCCGTCTGGTCGAAGCCTGACCCGTGCAACCGGTGTCTCTCGGGCATCGGCTTTTACTTTTAGCTGCTTAGTTACGGTGCTCCACGAATGTTCAGACCGTTATCCATCTTTATCGGAACGCGCTACACGCGGGCCAAGCGTCGCAACCACTTCATCTCGTTCATTTCCATGACCTCGATGATCGGGCTGGCGCTGGGCGTGCTGGCGATGATCGTGGTGCTGTCCGTGATGAACGGTTTTCAGCAGGAAATGAGTTCGCGGATCCTCGGCATGGTGCCGCACGCGGTGATCTCCGGGGTGAAGCCGCTGGACGACTGGCAGCCCGCTGCGAAGGCGTCGCTCAAGGACCCGCAAGTCACTGCCGCCGTGCCCTTCACTGAAATGGACGGCATGCTGTCGTACAAGGGCTCGATGCAGCCGATTCAGATCAACGGCGTTGACCCGGCCCTGGAATCCAAAGTCTCTATCGTGACCCAGCACATCGTGCAGGGCCGGCTGCAGGACTTGAAGGCCGGTGAGTTTGGGGTGGTGATCGGCGAAATCACCGCCCGGCGCTTTCGTCTGAACGTTGGCGACAAACTGACCCTGATCGTGCCGGAAATCAGCAATGCCCCGGGTGGCATCACTCCGCGGCTGCAGCGTTTAACGGTGGTCGGCGTGTTCAAGGTCGGCGCTGAACTGGACGGCTCCATGGCGCTGGTCAACGTGGCCGATGCCGCCGTAATCCAGCGCTGGCAGCCCAATCAGGTGCAGGGTGTGCGCCTGGCGCTGACCGATCTGTACGCCGCGCCGCAGGTGTCGACGGCCATCGCCGGCGGACTCGGTGCGGACTACAAGGCGGATGACTGGACCCACAGCCAGGGCAGCCTGTTCAGCGCAATGAAGATGGAAAAGACCATGATCGGTCTGCTGTTGCTGATGATCGTTGCCGTGGCGGCGTTCAACATCATCGCCACGCTGATCATGGTGGTAAACGACAAGGGCGCTGACATCGCGATCCTGCGCACCATCGGCGCGACACCGGGCCAGATTATGGCGATCTTCATGGTGCAGGGCACCGTCATCGGCATCGTCGGTACCGTGATCGGCGGCGTGCTGGGCGTGATTGCCGCGATTAACGTCAGCCAGATCGTCGGCTGGGTCGAGCGCGTGACGGGCCAGCACATCTTCACCTCGGACGTTTACTTCATCAGCAATCTGCCGTCGAAGCTGGAAGGCAGTGACGTGGCGCTGATCTGCAGTGCCGGGTTTATCCTCAGCTTCCTGGCAACGATCTACCCGGCCTACCGCGCCGCTCAGATCCAGCCGGCCCACGCCTTGCGCTACGAATAGGAAATGAGGATGCCCCGTCTTTTCGCCATCGCCCTGGTGCTGGGAGCAAGCCTCTCGGCGCAGGCGTCACCCGGCGAGCATTTCGCCTTCGGTCATCCCGCCGACGCGGCTCAGGCAACGCGTACGGTTGAAGTGACCCTGGGCGATATCTACTTTGAGCCTAAGTCGCTGGACGTGAAAAAGGGCGAGACCGTGCGGTTTGTGCTGGTCAACAAGGGCCGGCTGCTGCATGAGTTCAACCTGGGTGACGCGGCAATGCACGCGGCGCATCAGCAGGAAATGCTGAAAATGACGGCCAGCGGCATGCTCACCCCGACCGGCATGAAGCACGACATGGCCGGCATGGATCACGGCATGGCGCATGGCTCGGAGCAGGGCGCCTGGAGCATGAAACATGACGATCTCAACAGCGTGCTGGTGGAACCGGGCAAAACCGCCGAGCTGACCTGGACGTTCACCGACGCCACGGGCCTGGAGTTCGCCTGCAATATCCCCGGGCATTACCAGGCGGGCATGGTCGGCAAGGTGGCGATCAGTCAGTAAACGCTGAAAACCCGGTCCGAACCCGATAAACTTCGCGGCCTTGGTTTTTAACAGCCGCTTTTTAAGGTTCAGGTCCCGCCATGCATCCCGCAGCCGAACACTCGCCGCTGGGCAAGTCCAGCGAGTACATCGCCACCTACACGCCGTCTCTACTGTTCCCGATACCGCGCGCTGCCAAATGGGCAGAGCTGGGGCTGACCGCCGAGACGCTGCCTTATCAGGGTGTCGATTTCTGGAATTGCTACGAGCTGTCCTGGCTGCTGCCGTCGGGCAAGCCGGTGGTGGCTATCGGTGAGTTCAGCATTCCGGCGGACTCGGCCAATATCATCGAATCCAAGTCGTTCAAGCTCTACCTCAATTCGCTCAATCAGACCGCGTTTGCGTCTGAAGCCGAGCTGATCGCCACGCTGGAGAAGGATCTGTCGGCTGCCGCTGGCAAGCCGGTGGGGGTGCGCATTCGAAGCCTGAAGGACATTGAGGCCGAGGGGATTGTCGCGGTGCCGGGCGTGTGTGTTGATGACCTGGACGTGAGCATTTCAAGCTACGACCGCCCTCAACCCGAGCTGCTGCGCTGCGATGAATCGCGTGTGGTGGACGATGCGCTGCACAGCCATCTGCTCAAATCCAACTGCCCGGTGACGAGTCAGCCGGACTGGGGCAGCGTTGCGGTTGAATACCGTGGCGCCGCGCTTGATCACGCAAGTTTCCTGGCCTACATCGTCAGCTTCCGCCAGCATTCGGATTTCCACGAGCAGTGCGTGGAGCGCATCTTCATGGACCTGCAGCGCCTGCTGAAGCCGGAGAAACTGACCGTGTACGCGCGTTACGTGCGCCGCGGCGGGCTGGACATCAACCCTTACCGCAGCACTGAAACGCTGACGCTGGAGAACGGACGTCTCGCGCGGCAGTAATATCTCACTCACGTTCTGCAAGTGAACGCACTGTGGGAGCGACCGGCGTGGCGCTCCCACATGAATGGGAAGGGATGATTCAGATACCCATGCTGCCAAGGGTGACCAATACATTGCGCAGGGTGCCGGCAATGGTGGGGTGATCGACTTCAAACCGCTCGACCGCCAGGTTGACGCCATCGGAGATACTCGGGTCTTGAGAGACTGTTTCGAGTTCGATCTGCGCCTGGATCTGCTCCATGACCTCGGTCAGATTCCCGCGCTCCTCCAGGGTCAGCTGCGGATTCTGCTCAAGTTGCTCGCGCAAGGTGTTGAGTTGTAGTTGCAAGTCACTGACGGACATGGGGTCTTCCTTAATCTGATTAGTCTCACGATGGACCGCAATGCGCAGGCAAAGGTCCTTACCGCTTTAGACTAATCCACTCCCGGCCGCTGTGCATGGCCCCGGTCATCTCAGGGCTTCTCTGATTTCTGCCGGCGCAGCGTGATATCCGCCAGACACGACTCCAGTTCGCCCAGGTGATCGATGACCGAATGCGCGCCGGCGGCGTACAGCTCAAGGGTGGCGGGGCCGCGACGGCGCTCGCGATCCAGATCACTCAGCGCCTCCCATTGCTCGGGTGACAAACCGCACAGCGGCCCGCAGGACGCCAGCCCGACCGTCCACAATCCTGCGTTGATCCCGGCCATGAGCAGACGCGGATCGCCGCTGACCAGCACGCAACCGTCCAGTTGCCTGACGCCGAGGGTCATCAGCGCCTGCCAGCACGCATCAGGCGCGGGCCAGCGGCTGGTGGGAGTGGGGGTGGGGAGAACCAGAGTGCCGAGTGGCGCAGCCAGTTGGTCGGTGATAGAGGAGGGGTATTCATCGATCCAGGCGCAGGGAATGCCGAGCTGCTTCAGATGCTTCAACGCGTTGATCGCACCGGGCGCGAGCGTTGCGAATGGCTGGGCGTCCTGCGAGGCAAGAGACTTGCCATCACTGCCGAGCAGCGTGCGCGCCTGTGCGCCGAAGTCGACGAGGCAACCGCTCAATCCGAACAATACAGCGGTGAACGACGGAGCAGCGATGGCGACCGGGGCGAGCATGGCATTCCCTCTCAAAGCCGATGACGCTAAGGGATTGCCATGACAAACCGATGACCGAACGATGACAGTGGCGGCAGATGTTTATTGCCCTACAAAACCGCGACCATTTCAGCGACGTAAATAGTCACAGAACGCTTTATACTCTCGCCTTTGGTTTGGGGCGTAGCGCCCGCTTGATTACTTTGACTGGGAGTCTCAGCTATGCCCGAGAACGGTGCTGGCTTTATCAATCGTCTGATTCGAACGTGCGTGTGGGCCAGCCTGGCCGTGGCGCCGATGGCTGCAAACGCGGCAGACGAAGATCCGTGGGAAGGCGTCAACCGTGCGATTTTCCGTTTCAACGACACCGTCGACACCTACGCGCTGAAACCCATTGCCCAAGGCTATGAGTTCATCACGCCGCAGTTCCTCGAAGACGGCATCCACAACATGTTCAAAAACGTCGGCGAAGTGACCAACTTTGCCAACGATGTGCTCCAGGCCAAACCTGAAGCCGCCGGCGTCGACACCGCCCGCCTGATCTTCAACACCACCTTTGGTCTGCTCGGCTTCTTCGACGTGGGCACCAAGATGGGCCTGCAGCGCAACGACGAAGACTTCGGCCAGACCCTCGGTCATTGGGGCGTTGCCAGCGGCCCGTTCGTGATGCTGCCGCTGTTCGGTCCAAGTACCGTGCGTGACGCGTTCGCCAAATACCCGGATACCTACACCCAGCCATGGCGCTACATCGATCACGTGCCGACGCGCAACACCGCGCTGGGCGTAAGCCTGGTCGATACCCGCGCCAGCCTGCTGTCGGCTGAAAAGCTGATCAATGGCGACAAGTACATCTTCATCCGCAACGCTTACCTGCAGAACCGCGAGTTCAAGGTCAAAGACGGCAAGGTCGTCGACGACTTCTGATCCAGCGGTCAGCAAAACGATGCTAAAAAGGCGACCCGAGGGTCGCCTTTTTATTTTCGCTATTTTTCGGAAATGTGACGGAGTTCCGGGCTGTCGTCACTTCATCGCCAGAATCGTCAGCCCCAGTTTCTGCTCGCCGCCGTCGATGTCGGCGATCCACACCACCTCGGTATCAGCCTCCAGGCCCTTGAGCGCAGCGTGCTCGGAATCGATGCTCACGCTGATCTTGTCGCCCACCTGGAATGAGCGGGGCGCCTGTATTTGCATGCCGGAGCTGGAGAGATCCACGCAGACCGCCGGGATAATCTGGCCGGCGTAGATCAGGTTGATGTCCGCATCGACCCGCATGCGAATGTAATCCCGTTTTTCTTCGTAATCGCGATCGAGCTGGCCCATGGCACATCCTTTGTTTTGATTGCTGATTTAAGGGTTCTTATAACTCCGGGCGATTTGCGATGTAAAGACACCGCTCGGCAGCGGGGCCCGCTTGAAACGCCAGGCGGATGGGAGTACCGTCTGCGCCTTGAAGGGCAGCTCTGTCATGTGAAGCGTTTGACCAAAAGTCCGCTACCTGAGCCAGAGAGGCTAGAAGCGAATCCAGTACGCGGGCTGACTGCAACCAGCCGCCTACGCCAACCTAATCTGGCGCCGTTTGCCCACATGCAAAAAACCAGTGCCACGCTGCTGATCATCGATGACGACGAAGTAGTGCGCGCGAGTCTCGCAGCCTATTTGGAAGACAGCGGGTTCAGCGTTCTGCAAGCCGGTAATGGCCTGCAGGGTCTACAGACTTTCGAGCAGGAAAAGCCCGATCTGCTGATCTGCGATCTGCGCATGCCGCAGGTGGGCGGTCTCGAACTGATTCGTCAGGTCACCAGCCTCGCGCCGGAAACGCCGGTCATCGTGGTGTCTGGCGCGGGCGTCATGAGCGATGCCGTCGAAGCACTGCGCCTTGGCGCTGCCGATTACCTGATCAAACCCCTCGAAGACCTCGCCGTGCTGGAGCACTCGGTCCGACGCGCGCTGGATCGGGCGCGCCTGCTTCACGAAAACCAGGAATACCGACAGAAGCTGGAGACCGCCAACCGCGAGCTCGAGGCCAGTCTGCATTTGCTGCAGGAAGACCAGGACGCAGGCCGTCAGGTGCAGATGAACATGCTGCCCACCAGCCCCTGGGCCATCGACGCGTTCGAATTCGAACATGAGATCATTCCGTCGCTGTACCTGTCGGGCGATTTCGTGGATTATTTTCGGGTCGATGAGCGACGTGTTGCGTTCTATCTGGCGGACGTGTCCGGCCATGGCGCATCGTCAGCGTTCATCACCGTGCTGCTGAAGTTCATGACCACGCGTCTGCTGTTCGAGTCCAAGCGCGGCGGCAGCCTGCCGGAGTTCAAGCCGTCCGACGTGCTGGGCCACATCAATCGCGGGCTGATCAGCTGCAAGCTGGGCAAGCACGTGACGATGGTGGGCGGCGTGATCGACGAAGAAACCGGGCAATTGACCTACAGCGTCGGCGGTCATCTGCCGCTGCCGGTGTTTTACACCCCGGGCGACACGCATTACCTTGAGGGCCGCGGTCTGCCCGTCGGGCTGTTCAACGAAGCGACTTACACGGATCACGTCATCGATCTGCCCGAGTCCTTTAGTCTGACGCTACTGTCCGATGGCATTCTGGACCTTCTGCCAGGTGATACACTCAAAGAGAAAGAAGCCAACTTGCCCGAACTGGTCAAGGCGGCGGGGGGCAGCCTGGATGGTCTGCGCCAGACGTTTGGATTGGCCACGCTAGGGGAGATGCCGGATGATATCGCCTTGTTAGTGTTGAGCAGGAACCTTTAATGAGTACCGGTAGAATCCAGTTCGCCGAGCAAGATGGCACATTCGTCCTCAAGTTTGTGGGTGAAGTGCGTCTGACACTGTGCTCGGCGTTGGATGCGACAATTGAGCGGATCTTCACCTCGATGAACTTTTCGACGGTGGTCATCGATCTGACCGAAACCCGCAGCATCGACAGCACGACCCTCGGTCTGCTGGCCAAGCTGTCGATCCTCTCGCGGCAGAAGGCCGGGTTGTTGCCGACAGTCGTGACCACCCACGAAGACATCACGCGCCTGTTGCAGTCCATGGGCTTCGATCAGGTGTTCAACATCGTCGGTCGGCCGATTCCCCGCCCTGAGGCCCTGAGCGACCTGCCGAGCCAGGATCAGTGCGAAGACGTGGTCAAGGCCAAGGTGCTGGAGGCCCACAAGATCCTCATGGGCTTGAACGATTCGAACCGCGAAGCCTTCCGTGATCTGGTCAACGCCCTCGAACACCAGTAGCAACGCCATCAGCAAGATCAGTAACACGCCCCGGTCCTGAACCGAGGCAATAAAAAAGGGCGGCACCCTCACAGGTGCCGCCCTTTTTACATGCCTGACGCGTTAGGCTTTGGCCGACAGCATCTTTTCCAGTGCCACCTGGTCACGGGCGAACTGACGAATGCCTTCGGCCAGTTTCTCGGTGGCCATGGCGTCTTCGTTGGAAGCCCAGCGGAACTGGCTTTCGTTGAGGGTCACGCGTGGCTCGCCGCCATTGCCTGGCTTGAGTTTCTGCACCAGCGTGCCGTTGTCTTCTGCCAGCTTCTGCAGCAGGTCAGGGCTGATGGTCAGACGGTCGCAGCCGGCCAGTTCTTCGATCTGGCTGAGGTTACGGAAGCTGGCGCCCATGACCACGGTCTTGTAGTCGTTGGCCTTGTAGTAGTTGTAGATGCGGGTCACCGACTGCACGCCCGGATCTTCCGCACCGACGTAGTCTTTGCCTTCGGCTTTCTTGTACCAGTCGTAGATGCGACCCACGAATGGCGAGATCAGGAACACGCCGGCGTCGGCACAGGCCTGGGCCTGAGCGAAAGAGAACAGCAGGGTCAGGTTGCACTGGATGCCTTTCTTTTCCAGCGCCTCGGCGGCCTTGATGCCTTCCCAGGTCGACGCCAGCTTGATCAGGATACGGTCGCGACCGATACCGAAATCTTCGTACAAACCGACGATGCGGTCGGCGCGTTCGATGCAGGCCTGGGTGTCGAATGACAGGCGTGCGTCCACTTCGGTGGAGACGCGGCCGGGGACCACTTTCAGAATCTCGCGGCCAATGGCGACGGCGAAACGGTCGCTGGCGACGTTGATGTCGTTGTTGCTGCCGGTGAACGCTTCTTTCAACCGGTCGCTGTTGCTGTCGCTGGAAGCGGCCTTGAGCAAGAGGGAAGGGTTGGTGGTGGCATCGACGGGCTTGAGTTTTTCGATGGCAGCGAAATCGCCGGTGTCGGCCACGACGGTGGTGAATTGCTTGAGTTGTTCCAGCTTGGAAGTCATGAGCGTGCTCTGTCCTGTGGTTGTGCTGACATTACCCGAGCGCCGCCGGTCACTCAAGGGCGTAAACCGCGACAGACACGCCGGTTTAGACGCCTGCGTTTGCGCAAACGGCCTGCCTGCGCGTCAGCCTTGATCCGGGCGATGCGAGCTTTTTACAAAGAGCGGCGCGGGGTCATGGTCTGTCGGTTCCCGAGGAGGGCGGATACTCGATCCAGACTGGTTGGAGCCCGGACCGCCCGGGATGTTCCCGGCGCCTGGCATCTAATCCGCCGACGGTCAGGGACTGGCCCGGGCAGGGTGCTCTGACCGGCTGATCTTCGCAAACCTGCCGCGGTCTGAATCAGCGAGCGGGTGTCTCGCCGCAATCGCTGTCCACCGCTTTGATCAGCGTGGTCCGGTCGAAGACTTCCAGATGAACCTGACACGTCGCCTCGGCCGGCAGGGTGAGGCTCACGCTGTTTGCCGCCACGCCGTTCTGCAGATCTCCCTGCTGGTTGATGGCCGACGTGCCTTGCGCGCTGGTCTGCCTGACGGTCATTCGGTACTGCAGCGTCAGCGGCGCAGGATTTTCCAGGTGCGGGCGGATCACCACCGTCGAACCGCTGCGCTGGGCGTCAACCGTCACCACCAACTGCGTGAAGTCCATCATCGAGGTCACCGTTGGGTCGCGCTGGCGTTCATGTTGTCGCCGAACTGCTTGATGGAGATGGCGCCGCCGAATCCGGCCTGGGTGACGCTGGCCTGATTCGCCTGACCATACTGCCCGATGAAGGCCTGATTGTAGGCGCCGGTCTGCACCACGCTCGCGGCGTTGTCGGTGCCGTGCTGGGCCGCGCCGGTCTGGTTGTTGTTGCCCGACTGACTGACCTGCGCGGTGTTCGCCGTGCCGTTCTGCTGTGCAGTGATTGCGTTGTTCACGCCACTCTGATTGACCACCGCCTGATTGCGACTGCCGGTCTGACTCACGGCCTGATTCTGTCGGGCCCCGCTTTGATCGACGCGGGCATTGTTATGGGCGCCGATCTGCAGAATGGTGGCGACGCTGTTGCCGACGGTGATGTCCGCGTAGCGTGCTTCGCGCACCAGATCCTGCGCCTGGGCGAGCGAGCCGGTGAGCAGCAGTGCCGCTGCGAACCGGCCGAATCCTTTAGCGTTGCGTTCCATTCTTATCTCCTGTGGCAACGATGTCCTTGTCCGCATCAGCCAGCGGCAAGGTGGTCATCTGTTCGTCGTAGCTCTGCAGATAGCCCTGCAGCAGCGGCTTGTTCAGGTCAGCGGGGTTTTTCAGGTTCCAGCTGCCGTCACGCGCACCCTGGGCAATCATGTGGATCAGCGCCGTTTCGATGGCTTCGCGCACGCATTGTTGCACCGGTTCGTTGCGCGACACCCCGGTCTCGACCTCCAGCAGGTGCTTGAGGGAGACGAAGCGGAAGATGCCGAAATCGACCTGAATCGAGAAGATGGTCTTGGTGGTGGTGATGCTCTGGATGATGTCGCCGGTGCGGATGTCCACCGCCCTCAGGTTGACGGTCACCTGATCCTGGCGGTAAAGCTCCGACGGCCCGACACCCAGATAGCGAACACCGATGCCGCCGGTGCGCACGTTGCTTTCGTAGGCGACGATGGCGCCTTCGATGATCATGTTCGCCGGTCGCAGGGCAGGCAGTTGCACCTGGGCCTGATCCTGGGGCTGTTCCAGCGCGCGGATGATCTTGCGCTCGGTGAGCAGGTCCTGAAGATTCTCGCGCTCCACCGGCTTGAACCAGCGTGAGTCGCGCAGGGCGCTGATCAGCAACGACGCGGCGCCCTGGGTCACCGAGGTGGAAAACGAGCTGTCGGGGGACGGTTTGTATTGCCCGGTCTGGTCGCGCAGGCCGTAGACCGCGACGCTGATCGGTCCTGCGGGTGCCGGCAGATGAGTCAGGTCACGCAGGCTCTGGGTCGCAGGCGACAGCGTGGCCGGGGAAATGGTCGCAGCAGGCCGGGACGTGGTGCAGCCGGCAAGCAGTATGACGGCAGTGAACATCAACATGAGGGGGCGGACGCGCATTCTTTTTCTTCCCGCAAGAAAACCCCGCCAGACCCTGGCGGGGTACATCATCTTAGTGTTGGTAGATAGTTGCCCTGTTGCCGCTGCCGCCGGTCTGGCTGACGTTGGCGACCATGTTGTTGCCTGTTTGGGTCAGGCCGACGAGGTTGACGGACTGATAAGTGCCCGTGCCGGTCTGGCTCACGACAGCGCGGTTGTTGTTGCCGGTCTGCAGCAGGGCTTCTTCGTTGTTGAGGCCGGTCTGGGTGCTGGACGCGTAGTTGTTGTTGCCGTTCTGCTGGACGTCGGCTTTCAGCAAAGCGCCGTTCTGCGAAACGGAAAGCGTGTTGAAGTCGCCGCGCTGTTGAGCGTTGGCGGTGGTGACGAGGGTGTCGTTCTGCTGGATCGAGCCGAGGTTGTTGTTGCCGTTCTGTTGCAGGGTGGCGGACACCTGCTGGGAGTTATGCTGTTGCGAAACAATTCCGGTATTGCCGTTGCCCGCCTGGGTGAGACTGCTGGTGACGGTGTTGTTGTTGCTCTGCTGCGAGACGCTCGCCAGGTTGTAGCTGCCGGCTTGGGAGACAGTCGTGCCGACGCGAGTGCTATTGCCGATTTGCGAAGTGCTGGCGGTGTTGTTGTTGCCGCCGCCTTGGGTGATGGAGGCGCTGGTGCTGTAGTTGGACTGTTGATCGATGGTCGCTTTGCTGTAACCACCGGACTGATCCAGGCTCGCGATCTGCGGTTGAGGGCCACCACCGTTCTGGGTGATCGAGCCCGTATTGTTGTTCCCGGCCTGTTTGGCGCTGGTGAGGTTGTAGTAGCCGGTCTGATTGATCGTCAGGTTGCTGTAAGTGGCCGTCTGATTGATAGCGCCTGCGGTGTTACGGCCGCCGTTCTGATTGACGGTGACAGTGGACTGGGTGGCGCCGCGCTGCTCGACGTTCAGTCCGTTGTCAGAACCTGCCTGGGTGGTGTTGACGGTGCTTGAGTCGGCCATGGCCGCACCGGAGACAGCAAACAGGATGGCCAGAGACAGTAAAGACTTGCGTGCTTGCATGATGATCTTCCTTATTCAATGTTGTAGTGGGTTGTTGCGGGGTAGCGGATGCGACGGGTGTTACGGTTGATTCACTTGAAACTGGGTGGTCTGGCCGGTGTTCTTGTCGGTCGTGACGATTTGCAACAGGCCGCCTTGCAGATTGGTGATTGCGATGCGGAAGTCGGTGGTTTCGACGGTGCCTGGCACCAGTTGGCCGTTGGCACCGACGATGCTGGACGTCACTGCCGACGACACCCGGCTCAGAATCGCGCTCTGCAACATGCTGTTGAACTGGGTCAGCGCGGTCTGCCCGGAAGCGCCCGACGATGAAGACTTCTCGACGTAATGGTTTTGCGCCTGGGCCTGATTGAGCAGCACCGGGCCGTTCAGCGGATTGCCGCCAAATGACGGGTTGTTCGGCACATACGCCAGTTCGCTTGCCTGAACGCCTGAACAGATGCCGGCCAACAAGGCGAGGCTGGCGACAACCACCAAACTGCGATTAATAGTGAGTGCTTTCATAGCTCGTCTCGTCCCATGTCCGGGTCGCCAAAGAATTGTGCCAATTGATAATCAAGAATGGCCTGGTACACCTGGCCGGCCGCGTCGGCTGCAATGGCCGGAATAAGCGTGCGGTTGGGCGGCAGGAACATTTGAAACAAGCGGCGATTGCCATAATCCACGAATACCTGACTGCCTAAACGCGCAGTAGGGCGTTCGGTGATGGTCACAGTGAATGTTTCCGCTTCATCTTTTTCCCGCCAGGTGTTTGCAAAACTGTCATAAAACGTCCGGCCTGCCAGGGTCATGGTCTGCCCGATCACAATGCCGCCGACATCACGGTGGTTAAGAGTCCGGTGCTGTTCAACCGTCGTGGAAGTGTTCACGCTGGGCTGGGCAAACACCGTGGTGGCGGCGCACAGGGGCAGCAGCCATAAGCCGATGACTTTACGGGTTGTCATGTTTGTACGTTCGTGTGTGCAGGTTGTTACTTGTTATATCTCAATAAAAATACTTTGCCAGTGGTTAATTAAAATAAAGTTCATTTATTTTGTTGGCGTCAACTTACGTACTTATTTAAATAAGTTTGTTTAAAAGGCGGTGGCGCAAGAGGGGTGCGAATCAATGGCGTCAAATTATCTGCCAGGAAGCGGACTTATTAAAATAGCGTCTATTGAGAATTAATGGGGGGGTGCTTAAACGGGAGGTTGTTAGCTTGCTAATGTTTGGAAAGTGAGTTCAGGTTATGACTGCGTGTTGTCGAGTTAGTTGTTAAACGTTTTTTTCACCACCGGCTTATTCAAGTCCCGGGTGAAGTCGGTCCTGCAAGGGGGGGCGTGTTTCAGCAGCGTCCCCTTCAGCCGGGCGTGCAAGCTGTTAGAATGCGCGTCCTCTTCGACCGACCTGCTTATTGCTCCCATGCTGCCTATCACAGAACCCCGCACCGACCGCCTGCCGTCCGAGCCTTCACGGCGTTTTTCCGTGGCCCCGATGATGGACTGGACGGATCGTCACTGCCGTTTCTTCCTGCGTCTGCTGTCGAAGCATGCGCTGCTTTATACCGAGATGGTCACCACCGGCGCATTGCTGCACGGCGACACCGAGCGCTTCTTGCGCCACGACGAGGCGGAGCATCCGCTGGCCCTGCAGCTGGGCGGCAGCAACCCGGCCAACCTCGCCGCCAGTGCGCGGCTGGCACAGGCGGCGGGCTACAACGAAGTCAATCTCAACGTCGGCTGCCCGAGCGATCGCGTGCAGAACAACATGATCGGCGCAGTGTTGATGGGGCATCCGCAGTTGGTCGCCGATTGCGTCAAAGCAATGCGCGACGCGGTGACGATTCCGGTGACGGTCAAGCACCGCATCGGCATCAACGGACGCGACAGCTACGAGCAGCTGTGTGAGTTCGTCGGCACCGTGCGCGATGCCGGCTGCACCAGCTTCACCGTGCATGCCCGCATCGCCATTCTTGAAGGCCTGTCGCCGAAGGAAAACCGTGACATCCCGCCTCTGCGCTATGACATCGCCGCGCAGCTTAAGCAGGACTTTCCCGAGCTGGAGATCATCCTCAACGGCGGCATCAAAACCCTGGAGCAGTGCCAGGAACACCTGAACACCTTCGACGGCGTGATGCTCGGTCGCGAGGCGTATCACAACCCGTACCTGCTGGCAGGCGTGGACCGCGAACTGTTTGGCAGCGATGCCCCGCAGATCACTCGCGCCGAAGCTTTGGCGCTGATGAGGCCCTATGTGGAAGCGCACCTTCGCGACGGCGGCTCGATGCACCACATCACCCGCCACGTGCTGGGCCTGGGCACCGGCTTCCCCGGGGCGCGCAAGTTTCGGCAGATGCTCTCGGTGGACATTCACAAGACGGACGACCCGCTGGGGTTGCTGGACCGGGCGGGGGAGTTGCTGGAGGGGCGGTGAGCAGATTATCGCGTCCAGCGCCGTGCGCGCATTTCTGCGACGTGCTGATCGGTCGCGAATTTACCTGCGTCGGCCGCTCTGACGGCCTGTTCGATCTCGGCGGTCAGTGCACTGTCTTGTTCCTGAGGCTTGGCAAGATGGGTGGGGGAGTGAAGTAGGTCTTGCGGATGGTTCGGCGATGGTCCGGTCATGGAAACCTCCTGTTTGAGTAGTTGGCCGAATGTTACGCGGTCTGCCGCGTCGGGGCAGACGATAGCCAACATGTGCGAGCTTGCTCGCGAAGGCTGTATTTCAGGCGCTGAAAATGCGGCGGCTGTACCGGCCTCTTCGCGAGCAAGCTCACTCCCACAGGTTTTGCAACAACCGAAAAATCCCTAGCCGAATCACCATCCTGTGGGAGCGACCGGGGTGGCGCTCCACCTTGCTCGCGAAGGCTGTATTTCAGGCGCTGAAAATGCGGCGGCTGTACCGGCCTCTTCGCGAGCAAGCTCACTCCTACAGGTTTTGTGCCAACCGGAAATCCCTAGCCAGACCACCATCCTGTGGGAGCGACCGGGGTGGCGCTTCACCTTGCTCGCGAAGGCGGTTTGCCAAGCGCCGAAAATGCAGCGGCTTGACCTGATCCACCCCTCACCGCCGTCCCGCCCGCGTACTCACATCCACCCACACCGCCAGCACCAGAATGCTGCCCTTGACGATCATCTGCCAGTAACTGTCGACGTCGAGCATGGACATGCCGTTGTCGAGGCTGGTGATGACGAGGGCGCCGAGCAGGGCGCCGTAGACGGTGCCCGAGCCGCCGCGCATGGAGGTGCCGCCGATGAAGCAGGCGGCGATGGCGTCGAGTTCACCCATGTTGCCCGCCGACGGTGAACCGGCGGCCAGACGGGCGGTGTTGACCAGGCCGGCGAGGGCGCACATGACGCCCATGATCCCGAAGATCCACAACTTCACCGCCTGCACGTTGATCCCGGAGAGGCGCGTGGCTTCCATGTTGCTGCCCACCGAATAGATCCGCCGGCCGAACACGGTCTGGCTGGTGATGTAGCTGAACACCCCAAGCAGGACCAACAGCAGCAGAACCGGCACTGGAATCCCGTCATAGCTGTTCAGCGTGTAGACGAAGCCTGCCAGCACGGCACCGATCGCCACGACCCGCACCACATCCCGTGCCAGCGAATGGGCGGCCAGCCCGTGCAACGCGCGGTTGCTGCGCTGGCGCCAGGTCAGGAACAGCGTCAGCGCGAAGAGCAGCACGCCGAGCACGATCCCCACCAGCGGCGGCAGATAACCCTGGCCGATGTAGACCAGTTCCGGCGACACCGGCGCGATGGTGGTGCCGCCGGTGATCCCCAGCAGAATCCCGCGAAACGCCAGCATGCCGCCCAGGCCGACGATGAATGAAGGGATGCGCAGGTACGCGGTCATGCAGCCGTTGGCGAGGCCGATCAACAGTCCGCATCCGGCGACGATGCACAGGTTCAGCGGCAGCGGGACGTGGTAGACCACGTCGAGAATGGCCGCCACGCCGCCGAGCAAGCCGAGCAGCGAACCCACCGACAGATCGATCTCGCCGCTGATGATCACCAGCACCATGCCGCAGGCGAGAATCCCGGTGATCGACATCTGCCGCAGCAGGTTGGACAGGTTGCGCGGCGTCAGAAACCCCCCGTCGGTTTGCCAACTAAAGAACAGCCAGATCACCGCGATGGCGATCACCAGCGCGAGCATTTTGTAGCGGGTGAACAGTTGCTTGAGTTGATTCATTGACGCGCGTCTCCCACAGCACCTGGCCGGTCGTTATTGTTTTTGTTGTACGCAGTGTCGCCGGATTGGCTGAGCGCGGCCCCGAGCACCTGTTCCTGGGTCAGGCCTTGGTTGATGAAGTCCCCGCGCAACTGGCCGTCGCCGATCACCAGCACCCGGTCTGAGACGCCGAGCACTTCGGCCAGCTCCGACGACACCATGATGATCGACACGCCGCTGGCCGCCAGCGCGCCCATCAGTTTGTAGATCTCGTACTTGGCGCCAACGTCCACGCCGCGGGTGGGCTCGTCGAGAATCAGCACCCGCGGCTTCGTCAGCAGCATCTTCGCCAGCACGGCTTTTTGCTGATTGCCGCCGGACAGGCTGGTGATCGGCAGGAACGGGCTCGCGGTCTTCAGGTGCATGCGCGCGATCTCCTTGCCGATGCTGCCCAATTCGGCCTCGGCATCGATGCGGGTCAGGTGGGCGAAGCTGTCGAGTACGGCCAGGGTGATGTTCTGGCCCACGCCCAGGTCCGGAATGATGCCCTGACGCTTGCGGTCCTCCGGCACCATGCACAGGCCTGCGCGGATTGATTTGAGCGGCGTGCGGGTGTCGATGGGTTTGCCGTCCAGCCACACTTCGCCGGTGTAGCGGCCCGGGTAGGCGCCGAACAGCGCCGACACCAGCTCGGTGCGCCCGGCGCCGACCAGCCCGGCGATGCCGAGGATTTCCCCGCGCTTGAGCACGAACGAGATGTCGTCCACGCGCTTGCGTTTGGGGTTGTCGACGTCGTAGCAAGTGACGTGGCGCGCCTCGAAAATCACCTCGCCGACGCTGTGGGGTTCGGTGGGGTAGAGGTTACTCATCTCGCGGCCGACCATCTGCGTGATGATCTTCGGGATGTCCATGTCGGCCATGGCGGTGGTCGCGATGTGCTTGCCGTCGCGGATCACCGAGATGGTGTCACAGACGGCGGCGACTTCATCGAGCTTGTGGGAGATGTAAACGCAGGCGACGCCCTTGGCTTTGAGCTCGCGAATGATGTCGAGCAGGACCTCGATTTCCGAGCGGGTCAGGGCCGACGAGGGTTCGTCGAGGATCAGCAGGCGCGCCTGTTTGTTCAGCGCCTTGGCGATCTCGACCAGTTGCTGATAACCGCCGCCGTATTGCGAGACCGGCAAGGCGACGTTTATGTCCGGCACTTTCAGTTCGCGCATCAAGGCTTCGGCGCGGTGGATCATCGCCGGGTAATTCATGCGCCCGCCCGGCAGGGTCAGTTCGTGGCCCATGAAGATGTTTTCCGCCACCGACAGGTCGGGGACGAGGGTGAGTTCCTGATGAATGATGACGATCCCGGCAGCCTCGGTTTCGCTGATGGATTGCGCCTTCAGCGGCTGGCCGTCCCAGAGGATTTCACCCTCCCAGGTGCCGTGGGGATAGACCGCCGAGAGGACCTTCATCAGCGTCGATTTGCCGGCGCCGTTCTCGCCGCACAGGCCGACGCATTCGCCGGCCCGCACCTTGATGTCGATGCCGTTGAGCGCCTTGACGCCGTCGAAGGATTTGACGATGCCATTCATTTGCAGCAGGTAATCGGACATTGCGGGATCTCGTGCAGAAGCAGCCAGTAAGGGATCGAGCTCCGCCCGCACTGGTTTTCACACAGCAGCTCTCACGGCAGATGAGCGTTGGTGGGAGCGAGCTTGCTCGCGAAGAGGTCAGACAGCCCTGACAAACTTTTTGGCTGTAACACCGCATTCGCGAGCAAGCTCGCTCCCACATGGCCCCCGTACTTGCTGAGAAAGCGGGCGAAATGACAAGAAGGCTACTTACCCGCGATCTGATCCTTGGTGTAGAACCCGTCCTTCTCCAGCAGATCGATGTTGTCTTTGGTCAGCGGCGTCGGGGTCAGGAGGATGGTGTCGACCTTCTTCGCGCCGTTGTCGTACTGCGAGCTGTACGTAGGCTTCTCGTTGCGTGCCAGTTGCACCGACAGTTTCGCCGCTTCCGAGGCGATCAGTTTCAGCGGTTTGTAGACGGTCATGGTCTGGGTGCCGTCGATCACGCGCTTGACCGCTGCCAGGTCGGCGTCCTGGCCGGAGATCGGCACTTTGCCGGCCAGTTTCTGCGCGGCGAGGGCCTGAATGGCGCCGCCGGCGGTGGCGTCGTTGGAAGCGACGATGCCGTCGATCTTGTTGCTGTTTTTGGTCAGGGCGTTTTCGACGATGCTCAGGGCTTCGGTCGGGTTCCACTCCTTGACCCACTGCTGACCGACAATCTTGATGTCGCCCTTGTCGATGGCCGGCTGCAGCACTTTCATCTGGCCTTCGCGCAGGACCTTGGCGTTGTTGTCGGTGGGCGCGCCGCCGAGCAGGAAGTAATTGCCTTTCGGGGCCGCCTTGAGCACACCAGCCGCCTGCATTTCGCCGACTTTTTCGTTATCGAAGGAGATGTAGGCGTCGATGTCGGCATTGAGGATCAGCCGGTCGTAGGACACCACCTTGATGCCGGCCTTCTTGGCTTCGGCGACGGCGTTGGTCAGCACGGTGGCGTTGAACGGCACGATGACGATGACATCGACGCCGCGGGAAATCAGGTTTTCGATCTGGGAGATCTGTTTGCCTTCGTTGGCATCGGCGGACTGGACGTACACCTTGGCGTCCATTTTTTCTGCCGCTGCGACGAAGTAGTCGCGGTCCCGGGCCCAGCGTTCGAGGCGCAGGTCATCGATGGAAAAGCCGATTTTCGGATGGGCCGAATCGGCCATGACGGGCAGGCTGAGCAGGGCCAGGGCACTGGCGAGCAGGGTGGTCTTGAAACTCTTCATGGGGGTGCGTCCTGTTATTTTTGTTTAGAGACACTGTCCGAGCGTGTACGGGTTTTCCGGTGAAACTGTAGATACTGGTTGTGCGCCGCGAGCGGGGAATTGTCGTGAGAATGTAACCAACGTAATTCCCCTCTGATGCCGGTCCTGCTCACCCATCGCGTCCATCCAACGGCATTGGCGATGACCTCGACTGTAGGACCGGCTTTAGCCGGGAATGCGTCAGTCGTCACACTGCAAATGTGAGGGTGCCACCACTGGCCTCTTCCCGGCTGAAGCCGGTCCTACGAAAGACATAGCATCCATCCAGCAGATCGCGGGCGCCTGTTGTCAGGGATAGATAAACCGGTTCACCACGCCTTCGAGCATTTCCTGGCGACCGCTCACGGCCTGCGGGTTGAGTTCGTTGTCCATGGCATGTTGCGCCAGGGCATCCAGACTGAAATCCCCCGACAGCACGGCGCGCCCGAACGGTTGGTCCCAGCCGGCGTAGCGCTGGTCCTTGAACGCCTGCAGCTTATCGTCCTGAATCATCGCCGCCGCCCGTTCCAGCGACAGCGCGAGCACGTCCATGGCCGCGACGTGGCCGTAGAACAGGTCGATCTCGTCCAGGCTCTGCCGGCGCACTTTGGAATCGAAGTTATAGCCGCCGTTCTTGAAACCGCCCGCCTTGAGGATCTCGTAGGTGGCCAGGGTCAGCTCTTCGACGCTGTTGGGAAACTGGTCGGTGTCCCAGCCGTTCTGCGGATCGCCACGGTTGGCGTCGATGCTGCCGAAGATGCCAAGGGACGCCGCCGTGGCGATTTCATGGTGAAAGCTGTGCCCGGCGAGGGTGGCGTGGTTGGCCTCGATATTGACCTTGATCTCTTTCTCCAGACCGAACTGTTGCAGAAAGCCGAACACCGTGGCCGTGTCGTAATCGTATTGGTGCTTGGTCGGCTCCTGGGGTTTGGGCTCGATCAACAGGTCGCCGGTAAAGCCGATCTTGTGTTTGTGCTCGACCACCATGGCCATGAAGCGGCCCAGTTGCTCCCGCTCGCGCTTGAGGTCGGTGTTGAGCAGTGTCTCGTAACCCTCGCGACCGCCCCACAGCACGTAGTTCGAACCCTTGAGCCGATGGGTGGCGTTCATCGCGCTGAACACTTGAGCGGCGGCGAAGGCGAACACCTCCGGGTCCGGATTACTCGCGGCACCGGCGGCGAAGCGCGGGTTGCTGAAGCAGTTGGCGGTGCCCCACAGCAGTTGAATGCCGCTCTGTTCCTGATGGCGTTCGAGCTCGTCGACCATCTGCGCGAAGTTGTGGCTGTACTCTTTCAGACTCGCGCCTTCGGGTGCTACGTCGGTGTCGTGGAAGCTGTAGTAGTCGATGCCCAGTTTTGAGAAGAATTCGAACGCCGCATCGGCCTTCAAACGCGCCAGGTCCATGGCGTCCGCCGGCTTGACCCACGGACGCTTGAAGGTGCCGACGCCGAACATGTCAGCGCCCGGCCAGACGAAGGTGTGCCAATAGCAGGCGGCCATGCGCAGGTGTTCGCGCATGGGCTTGCCGAGGATGATGTTGTTGGCGTCGTAATGGCGGAAGGCGAGGGGCGACTCGCTGCCGGGACCTTCGTAGCGAATGGTGTCGACATCGGGGAAGCAGGGCATCGGGGTTTCCTTATTGTTTTTGTTGACGGCGGTCTTCATGGTTTTGTTCTTGGCTGATCCCGATACTAGCAACGGCCCCGTCCGCGCCGATTGCGAAAATCACCAACCCGGTGTTCGATTTTGAGTATTGAGATTCCCCCGGCGCAGGCCTAGTCTGTGCCGACTCGCTTCACAGGCCCGGGGAACAATAATGAAAACCGTCCCGCCCGCTCACCGCATCGCCCTGTTGTTCAACGGCGGCAAGATCTACGACCGCGGCATCATCACCGGCATCGGCAATTACCTGAGCAGCACCCGCGCGACCTGGGATCTGTTTCTGGAAGAGGACTTTCTCTGCCGCCTGAAGGGCATCGAGCGCTGGCAGGGCGATGGCATCATTGCCGACTTCGACGATCCGCTGATCGGCGAGGCCCTGGCCGGAAGCACGGTGCCGGTGGTGGCCGTGGGCGGTTCCTACGAGGACAAGCGGGCCTATCCGAAGCACATTCCCTACGTCGCCACCGACAACTTCGCCCTGATCAAGCTGGCCTACGAGCACCTGATCGAGGCTGGCCTGACGCGCTTCGCCTGTTTCAGCCTGCCGGAAGCGCAAAGCAATCGCTGGGCCCAGGAGCGTGAAAAAGCCTTCCGCCGGCTGTTGCAGCGCGACGGTTTGTACGGCGAGGTCTATCGCGGCCTGAGCACCAGCGCGCCATTGTGGGACAGCGCCGTCGAACAGCAAATCACCTGGCTGCAAAGCCTGCCCAAACCCATCGGCATCATCGCCGTCAGCGACGCCCGCGCGCGGCAGTTGCTGCAGGCGTGCCTGACAGCGGGCATTGCGGTGCCCGAGCAGGTGGCGCTGATCGGCATCGACAACGACCCGCTGACCCGCACCCTGACGCGGGTGCCGCTCAGTTCGGTCACTCAGGGGACTCAACTGATGGGGCGCACGGCGGCGCAGTTGCTGCACCAAATGCTCCACGGCATGCCCTCGACCGCGAGCCAGATTCTGGTGCCGCCCGAGGCCATCAACGTTCAGGCCTCCAGCCTGCATCAGCCGCTGGGCAATCCGCACGTCATGCAGGCGCTGCACTTCATTCGCCAGTACGCGTGTCAGGGCATCAAGACCGCCCAGGTCGCGGGCTACGTCGGTATTTCCCGCTCTTCCCTGGAATCGCACTTTCGCAAGGAGCGCGGCTGCAGCGTGCATGACGAGATTTTGAGCTTCAAACTCACCGCCGCCGCGTCAGGGCTGAAACACGGTGATACGGCCATCGCCGACATCGCGCAAAGCTGTGGCTTCAAATCCGCGCAATACCTGCACACGGTGTTCCGCCGGGAGTTCGGCTGCACCCCCCGCCAATATCAGCAGGGCGAGGCAGTACCGATTCTTTGATTTGCTTTAGGGCGTCCCGTTTGGGGCGCGTCTGTCATAACAACGACAACATCACAGGAGTCATCGATGCATCCGATTCGTTTAGGGCTGGTGGGTTACGGCAAGATCGCCCAGGACCAGCACGTGCCGGCGATCCACGCCAGTGACCGCTTTGAGCTGGTGGCCGTGGCGACGCTGGGTCAGCACTGTCCGGGCGTGCCCAATTTCAGCTCGCTGGCTGAGCTGCTGGCAGAAGGTCCGGCAGTGGACGCCATCGCCTTTTGCACGCCGCCTCAGGGGCGTTTTGCGCTGGTTGAAGAAGCGCTGAAGGCCGGCAAACACGTGCTGGTGGAAAAACCGCCGTGCTCGACCTTGGGCGAAGCCCTTGCCCTGATCGACGAGGTCAATACAGCGGGCGTCAGTGGCCTATTTGCCTGGCATTCACGCTTCGCCCCGGGCGTGAGCAATGCGGCGCAATGGCTGGAGGGCAAGACCCTCAAGCAGGTACGAATTGACTGGAAAGAGCAGGTGCGCAAATGGCACCCGGGTCAGGCGTGGATCTGGCAGGCGGGCGGGCTGGGGGTGTTCGATCCGGGGATCAACGCGCTGTCGATCGTCACCGAATTGCTTCCCCATGCGCTGTTCGTCGAGTCGGCGAACCTGAGCGTGCCGAGCAACTGCCAGTCGCCGATTGCGGCGTCGCTGCAGATGCGTTCCGGCGAGGAGGTGCGGGTGATCGCCGAACTGGATTTCGATCACAGCGTCAACGAGCAGTGGAGCATTGAGCTGCACTGCAACGACGGCGTCATGCGCCTGGACGCCGGCGGCGCGCAGGTCAGCATCGACGGCGTGGCGCAGACCGTGTCGGAGGAGGGCGAGTACCCGGCCATGTACGGGCACTTCGCGCGGCTGATCGACGCGGGCAAGAGCGATCTGGATTTGCAGCCGCTGCGCATCGTCGCCGACAGCTTTTTTGTTGGCGGCAAGGAGACGGTGGCGGCTTTTTACGAATAAAAAAAGACGATCGATGGCCCGGTCTTGTGTGCTGGATCGGGCTTCGGCGCTGACTGCGCTTGTGCGGCCAGTGTCAGATCAGATATGCACCACGCCGGCCAGAGCGATTGAGAACGAAACGATCAGGGTCAACAGAATGGTCATGTTGATGGACATTGCGGGCAAATCCTTGTCTGGTTAATCAGTGCCGCCATCATCCGGATTTGCACGGGCAAACAGAACGGCGTTCGTGCCTATGTTGGCAATCGATGGAAATAATAGTTCGGGGTTTTTCAGAGAGATGCCCTTGCAGCTGCGCCACTTTTCGCGAGCAAGCTCGCTCCCACAGGATTTGCGGCAACTGATACATCTCTGGTGTGGTCATGATTGAGCAGAGCCCATCTTTCTGACGCGCTGCTTTCGCAAGGCAAACGCTGCCCTTGTGGGAGTGAGCTTGCTCACGAAGACGGTGTCTTGTCCGCTGAGTTAGTCGGCGGATGTACCCAAGCCTTCGCGAGCAAGCTCGCTCCCACAAGGTTTGCGTCATTGCCTAATCCTCGGTAGCCGCCCGAGCCCAATCCAACCACCCCCTACCCATAAGGACCACCATGCCTTCCACCCCCATTCGCATCACCGATGAACAACTCCTCTCCGACAACTGGTACGTGCTCAAGAAATACAGCTTCGAGCTGCAACGCCGTGACGGCAGTTGGCAATCGCAGACCCGCGAGGTCTACGACCGGGGCAATGGCGCGACGATTCTGTTGTACAACCTCGAACGCCGCACCGTGGTGCTGACCCGCCAGTTCCGCATGCCGGCCTTCGTCAACGGCCACGATGGTTATTTGATCGAAGCGGCAGCAGGCTTGCTGGACAACGCCAGCCCCGAAGAGCGCATCCGCATGGAAGCCGAAGAAGAAACCGGCTACGTCGTGCGTTCGGTGAAGAAGATCTTCGACGCCTTCATGAGTCCGGGTTCGGTGACCGAGCGCATTCACTTTTTCATCGGCGAATATCAGCCCGATGATCGGGTCAGCGATGGCGGCGGGCTGGAAGAGGAGGGCGAAGACATCGAAGTCCTGGAGCTGGATTTCGAGCGGGCCATCGCCATGGTGGAAAGCGGCGAAATCAACGACGGCAAGACCATCATGCTCTTGCAATACCTGGAGCTGCGCCTGATGAAGTGAAGACGGCAGGGCCAGAACGACTCGGAGCGCGACGAAAAAGTTTCACCCATCGGTAAACTTTCTTACGTTGCAATGAGAATCGTTTGCGTTATCCTTCGCGTTCCTTTGTTACCAGGGATGTCGAACAAGATGGATTTTCGCCCTGCAATGAGCCAGCCCACCCGGCTTGGCTCACCTTGTGTTGGCGCCACCCGTGGCGCGAGAGACCCGCGCCTCGAGGCGCTGATGGGCACCTACAACACCCACCGCGAGGCACTGTTGCGCCTCGCGGCGAAATTCCTCGGCTGTCGTGCCCGCGCCGAAGATGTGGTCCAGGACGCTTTCGTGAAGATGCTCGAAAGCGACCTCGCGTCCACGGAACCTGCGCGCTACATGTTTCGCGTCGTGCGCAATCTGTCGATTGACCGTCTTCGCCGCCAGCGTCTCGAACGCAACCACGGCGCCGAAGCCGAGCAGCAAGAGCAGATCCGTTTCGAGGTGTCCCCGGAGCGCGTGCTGGCCGGTCGCGAGTCCCTCGGTCAATTGGTCGGCGCGCTCAACGAACTGCCCAAGCGCATGCGCATCGTCTTCGACCTCAGCCAGATCCAGGGCTACACCCAGCGCGACGTGGCCAAGGTCATCGGCACCTCGCCGACCATGGTCAATTTCCTCCTGCGCGACACCCTGTCTCACTGCCGCGCGCGGCTCGGCGAGCTCTAGGCATCGCCGCGTCATGTCTTTCGTTTTCACTGCCCGGAGTCATTCATGAAATTAGTTCGTCTGGTCTTCCAGCAATACCGCTGGCCGCTTGCGATGGTGCTGTTGCTGAGCGTCAGCAGCGGGCTGTTGAGCGTCGGCGTGATTGCCTTCGTCAACCAACGCATGATCAGCAGCCACGAAGGCCTCGGCACGGCGCTGTGGCAATTTGGCCTGATGCTCGCCGTGCTGCTGGCGCTGGCGTCCGGTGCGTCGTTGTCGCTGACGGCGTTGGGTCATCGATTTGTTTATGGCCTGCGCCGGGTGATGGTCAAACGCCTGCTGGACACCAACATCGAGCGCATCGAATCCATCGGCGGGGCGAAGATCTTCGCCAGCCTGTCCAGCGACATTCGCGCCGTGACCATGGCTTTCGTGCAGCTGCCGGACCTGATCTACGGCTCGGTGCTCAGCGTCGCGTCGTTCAGTTACCTGGCCTGGCTGTCGCCGTCGCTGTTCATCACCACCCTGTGCTGGATGGCGTTCACCCTGGGCGTGGGCTGGTTGCTGGTGGGCAAGCTCAACGCCCACATCCGCGCGCTGCGTGAGTCCGAAGACAAGCTCTATCAGAGCTACCAGGGCGTGATCGACGGGCGCAAGGAGCTGACCCTTAATCGCGACCGCGCCCGGCGGCTGTACGAAGAAACCTTCGACGTCGCCGCCCAGCGCTACCGCGAGCATTTCACCCTGGCGGACCGGTATCACGGCCTGGCCAGCAACTGGGCCAACATCATGGTCCTCGGCACCATCGGCCTGGCGTTTTACCTGGCCAACGGCCTGGGCTGGGCGCCGACGGAAGTGGCGGCGACCTATGCGCTGACCGTGCTGTTCATGCGCACGCCGCTGGTGCTGGCGGTGGCAGCGATTCCGGCGCAGATCTCCGGGCGCGTGGCGCTGGATAAAGTCGAGTCCCTGGCCCTGGCCGAGCACCACGAAAGCTTCGACGTCGCCCCGAGCCACATCGCCGGTCACTGGCAGACCCTCGAACTGCGCGACGTCGAATACCACTACGCGCCCCAAGGCGACGAGCCCGGTTTTGATGTCGGTCCCGTGAACCTGATCCTGCGCCGGGGCGAAACGGTCTTCCTCATGGGCGGCAACGGCAGCGGCAAATCCAGCCTGGCACGCTTGCTCAGTGGGCTGTATCGACCGTCGGCGGGGGCGATCCTGATCGACGGCCAGGTCATCGGTTCGGACGACTGGCTGGCTTATCGTCAGCTGTTCGCCAGCGTGTTCACCGACTTCCACCTGTTTGCGCAATTGCTCGGTCCCGACGGGCAGAACGCTGACGTGGCGGATGTCGAGCACTGGCTGGAAAAGCTGCACATGAAGCACAAGGTGCAGCTCGCCGACGGGCACTTGCTCGACACGCGTTTTTCCCAGGGGCAGCGCAAGCGCCTGGCGCTGATGCTGGCGCTGCTGGAGAAGCGCGACGTTCTGCTGCTGGACGAATGGGCCGCCGATCAGGACCCGTTGTTCCGCCGCTTTTTCTACCGCGAGCTGCTGCCGATGTTCAAAAAGGCTGGCGTCACGGTGTTTGCCATCAGCCACGACGACCAGTACTTCGACCTCGCCGACCGTCTGGTGAAGATGGAGTCCGGGCAGCTCAGCGAGCTGCAGGGTGATCGCCGCGAAAACGCCAGCCGCGACGCGGTGGAGGAGATCGGTGCCGCCTACCAGATGAACACAGCCGAGGCGTTGTAAGAATTTTCGGCGACCGGGACTAAACAGCCGTCAGCCTCAGTCGTCATGTTAATGAGAATCAGTCTTAAACATTTTTGATGCGCGTGAACTGCCATCCGGCGCCAGCGACCTTGTCGTCCGGCTGCCGGAGTCGATCGCGCATCGCGCCTTACGAGAGGGAAGCATGGAACTCGTCTACGACTTCATCGGCATCGGTTTCGGCCCGTCGAACCTGGCTTTGGCCATCGCCACCCAGGAGCATGCCCAGCGCAGCGGTCTGGCGCCCCACGTTTGTTTCCTCGAGAAAAAGCCGGCGTTCAACTGGCACGAAGGCATGCTGATCGACGGTTCCACCATGCAGATTTCCTTTCTCAAGGACTTGGTGACCCTGCGCAATCCGGCCAGCCGTTTCACCTTCGTCAACTACCTCAACGAGCGCGGCCGCCTGCAGGACTTCATCAACCTGAAGACCTTCTTTCCGACCCGCGAGGAATACACCGATTACCTGACCTGGGCCGCTTCCCACTTTAACGAACAGGCCCATTACGGCGCCGAAGTGATGTCGGTGGAGCCGCATTTCGAAGACGGCCGCTTTGTCGCCATGGACGTGTTGTCCCGGGATGAGCATGGCGAAATCTCCCGTCGTCGCGCGCGCAATCTGGTGTTCGGCATCGGCGGCATTCCCCAGTCGCCGGCGGCCTTCGACGGACTTGAAGACGCGCGCGTGCTGCACTCTGCCGGCTATCGCGGCGGCATCGAAAAACTCCTCGCCAATCGCCCTGGCCCGGTGCGCGTGGCGGTGGTCGGCGGCGGCCAGAGCGCGGCGGAAATCTTCGAAGACCTGGCCTCGCGCTTCGACAATGTCGAGGCCACCCTGGTGATTCGTGGCAGTGCGCTGAAACCGTCCGATGACAGCCCCTTCGTCAATCAGATCTTCAACCCGTCGTTCACCGACACCATCTTCAACCACAGTCAGGAGCGCCGCGTCGCGCTGTTCGACGAGTTCCGCAACACCAACTATTCGGTGGTCGACACCGACCTGATCGAGACCATCTTCCAGCGCATGTACCAGCAGAAGGTGCGCGGCGAAGAGCGTCACCGCATGCTCACCAACCGCGAAGTGGTGCACGCCGAAGTCGCCGCTGACGGCATCGAACTGTTCCTGCGCGATGCGCCCCATGACCAGATGCACAGCGAGACCTTCGACGTCGTCGTGCTTGCCACCGGTTATCGCCGCGACTATCACCTGGAGCTGCTCTCGGGCATTCAGCAATACATCCAGGGCGCCAACGTCGACCGTCACTACCGCTTGCCCCTGACCCCCGGCAGCGAAGCGGGGATTTTCCTGCAGGGTTGCTGCGAAGACAGCCACGGCTTGAGCGACACGCTGTTGTCGGTGCTGGCGATCCGTTCTCAGGAAGTCGTCGAATCGATCTTCGGCGATCAGGCGCAACCGTGTTCGGCGCGCTCTGGGCATGGGTCGTTGCAGGCTGAGCCTCGCGTAGCGCTGAAGCTCGCGCGCTAAGCCCGGGCCTTCAAAAAAGCCCGTCACTGCGGTGGTCGTAAACGGCCACCCACTCTTTTCTCACAACGTTGTGGGCCGCCTTTGCGCGGCCTGCGGGTTGAGCCTTGCCGATACAAACAGGTGAAAGAATGAAATCCATACGAGATCAGGCCGCGCATTTTCCCGAACTGGTGGGCTTTTATGCGCAGACCCAGCCGGACCGGATTGCCCTTCGACACATCGTCCACGAGGACCAGCCGCCGCTGCTGACCACCTACGCCCAACTGGATGCCAAGGCGCGTTCGATTGCCGCTTGCCTGCAGCAGCACCTCGGTGTGCAGGGCGGCGAGCGCTGCGTGCTGATCCTGCCGACCGGCGCCGATTACGCGGCGGCGTTCCTCGGCTGTTTGTACGCCAGGGTCATCGCGGTGCCGGCCTTCGCCCCCGAGTACAACCGGCAGACCCATCTCGACCGGTTGACCGGCATCCTCCACGACGCGGCGCCGCAGATGGTCCTCGGGCGCCGGGAAGACCTGGATAAATTCCAACACCTGTTGCAGCCGTTCATGCCCGCTGGCGGACGTTTCGCGGCAGTCGAGGAGATCAGCGACAGCCACGCAGGCTTTCAGGCGCCGCTGATCGACACCGCGTCGCTGGCGTTTCTGCAATACACCTCGGGCTCCACCAGCGCGCCAAAAGGCGTGATGGTCTCCCACGACAATCTCATGGCCAACGAAGTCGCCATGGCCCGGCACTTCGTCTCCGATTCGGGGTTGGAGAGCTGGGTCAGCTGGCTGCCGCTGTACCACGACATGGGCCTGATGTGCGGTCTGCTGTTGCCGCTGTACTACGGCGGCACGCTGACGCTGATGTCGCCGAACTACTTCCTCGGCCGCCCGGCGCGCTGGCTGGAAGCGATGAGTCAGTACGGCGGGACCTTCTCCGGCGGCCCGGATTTCGCCTATCGCCTGTGCGTCGAGCGCATCAAACCCAGTGCGGTGAAAAACCTGACACTGGACAACTGGAGCCTGGCGTTTTCCGGCTCCGAGCCGATCCGCATCGCCACCCTGGATGCCTTCAGCGAGCATTTTGCGCCGGCCGGTTTCAACCGCCGCGCCCTGACCCCGAGCTATGGTCTGGCCGAAGCGACGCTGTACGTGAGCGCCGCCGAGCGCGACAGGCCGTTCGGCATCAAGCATTTCGACGGCAGCCAGCTCGCCGCCGGGGATGCAGCCGAGGCGGTGTTCGCCAATCAGAATGCGAAGAGTCGTCTGCCGGGGTGCGGCTGGTGCCGGCCCGATCATGACCTGCGGATTGTCGATCCGGCCACGCTGCAACCCCTCGCGTCCGGCCACGTCGGCGAAATCTGGATAGCCGGGCCAAGCGTCGCCCAGGGCTATTGGCAGAACGCCGAAGCGACCGCGCAGACCTTCGTCGAGGAAGACGGCCAGCGCTGGTTGCGCAGCGGCGATCTGGGCATTGCCAGCGACAACGAGTTGTTCATCACCGGTCGCTTGAAGGATCTGATCATCCTCAACGGCCAGAACCTGTACCCCCAGGACATCGAACAGGCGCTGGAGAAAAGCGTCGAGCTGCTGCGTCGCGGGCGCATCGCCGCCTTCCCGGTGACGGACGAGCAGGGCGTCGAAGGCGTTGGCCTGGCCCTGGAAATCAGCCGGAACGTGCGCCGTCTGATGAAGCCGCCGATGATTTGTGAAGCGGTGCGCGACGCGGTGTCCGAGCTGTTTCTGGTGGCGCCGAAAGTCATTGTGCTGCTGGAGCCGGGCGCACTGCCGCGCACCACCAGCGGCAAGCTGCAACGTTCCGCCTGCCGCAGCGGCTGGCAGAACGGCAGCCTCGACAGCTTCGCGATCTGGCAGGACGGCCGCTTGCTCGATACGGACAGCGCAGACGTTCCCGCTGATGCATCGCCGTTGCTGCCAGAAGTCCTGGCCGCGTGGCAGGAAGTCCTCGGCAAAAGCGACCTGAATGCCGCCGACCACTTCTTCGCCCGTGGCGGTGATTCGGTCGGCGTGGTGCAAGTGCTGTCGCGCCTGAACAGTGAGCTGGGCCTGACACTTGAGCCCGCGCACCTGTTCGAGCACCCGACCCTCGGCGCCTTCAACGCCCACGTCGCTGTCCACGTCTCCACCCAGCCCCGCAGCGCCGAACGCCCTGCTGGCGTACCGCTGATGTCCCGTGACAGTGACCCCGAGCAGTCTTTTGCCCAGCAGCGCCTGTGGTTCCTCGCGCAGCTGGAGCCGGACAGCAGCGCCTATCACCTGTGCGGCCAGTTGAGCCTCAGCGGCGCACTGGATGACGCCGCGCTGCAACGCAGCTTCGACGATCTGGCCGCCCGCCACGAAAGCCTGCGCACCACCTTCGCCATCGACGCCAACGAAAAGCTGGTGCAGCGCATTCACGCGCCGGGCCCGGTGCTGATTGAACGGCATTACCTGAGTGAGGACACTAACCCGCAGGACGCGTTGAGCGAATTGGCCAGAGCAGCCGTCGAGCAACCGATGGATTTGCAGAACGGTCCGCTGTGGCGTGTGCTTAATGTGCGGTTGGCGGCGGATCGGCAGCAACTGGTGCTGGTGCTGCATCACATCATCGCCGACGGCTGGTCGGTGCAAGTGATGCTCAAGGAGTTCGCCGCGCTGTACAGCGCCCATGTACAGGGCGCAGATCCGGCGCTGCCGCCACTGCCGATTCAATACGCCGACTTCGCCGCCTGGCAGCGCGCGCGTCTGGCCGGTGGGGAAGGGCAGCGCCAACTGGCGTACTGGCGTGAGCAATTGGGTGATGCCCAGACCGTCTTGAATCTGCCTGCCGATCGCCCGCGTCCGGCGCAACAAAGCCACCGCGGCGCCCGCTACGCCATCGCCCTCGACCGCGACTTGAGCCAAAGCCTGCGCGACCTCGCCAGCCGACACGGCGCGACCCTGTTCATGGTCATGCTCGCCGCCTACAAAACCCTGTTGCAGCGTTACAGCAGCCAGACCGATTTGCGCGTCGGCGTCCCGGTGGCGGGGCGGACCTGCACCGAGTCCGAAGGCCTGATCGGCCTGTTCGTCAACACCCTGGTGCTGCGCAGCGAGGTGTCGCCGCAGCAGTCGTTCAGCACGCTGATTGAGGCCGTGCGCCACACCGCGCTGGGCGCGCAACACCATCAGGACCTGCCGTTCGAGCAACTGGTCGAAGCCCTCGGCGTGTCCCGTAACCTCAGCCACAACCCGCTGTGCCAGGTGAAATTCACCCAACAGTTCCCGCTGCCGCAGAACGTTGAAATGGCCGGCGTGCGCATGGACGTCAGCCAGCTCGACGACTACTCGGCGCATTTCGATTTAGGCCTGGACATCACCGACGACGCCGACGGTATTCAGGCGGTGTTCACCTATGCCTGCGACCTGTTTGACGAGCCGCGCATCGCCGGTCTTGCGGGTGATCTGCTGTGGATCTGCGCGCAAGTGGTGGCGCAACCTCAGGTTCGGCTGGCTGATCTGCAGATCGGCGCCGAACCTTCCTCCATCGCTGCCGAATCCGTGACGTTCCCGGCCACCGATGTCCTGAGCCTGTGGAATGCCAGTGTCAGCGCACAACCGAATCGTCTGGCCCTGCAAGACGAACAGCGCAGCGCCACGTTTGCCGAGGTCGATGCCCAGGCCAACCAACTGGCGCAGCATCTGCGTCAGGCCGGTGTGGGCGTGGAAAGTCGTGTGGGCATTCTGCTGGAGCGCTCGCAGGAGTTCGTCGTCGGCCTGCTGGCGGTGCTCAAGAGCGGCGCCGCGTTTGTGCCGATGGACCCGAAATGGCCGGCCGAACGTCAGGCGTTTGTCCTGGCCGACAGTGGCGCAAGCGGGTTGATCAGCGATGTGGCGGCGCCGGACGACTTCATTGGCGACGTTATCAATGTGGCTGCCGATGCCGCGTGGCGTTCGTTGAAGGCGACAGCACTAGATGTGCCCGTAAACGCCGATCAAGCCGCGTACCTGATCTACACCTCCGGCACCAGCGGCACGCCGAAAGGGGTGGTCATCAGCCACGGCGCCCTGGCCAATTACGTCCAGGGCTTGTTTGCCCGTCTTGATCTGGCGCCCGAGGCGAGCATGGCGATGGTCTCCACCGTCGGCGCCGACCTGGGCCACACCGTGCTGTTCGGCGCGCTGTGCTCGGCGCGTTCGCTGCACCTGATCAGCCCCGACCGCACCAACGACGCCGACCGTTTCGCCGCGTACATGGCCGAGCACAAGGTGGGTGTGCTGAAGATCGTGCCGACCCATTTGAACGGTCTGTTGCAGGCGACGAATGCGGCCGATGTGCTGCCGGAACACGCGCTGATCCTTGGCGGCGATACGCTGCCGTGGGAGCTGGTGGCCCAGGTCAAACGCCTGAAACCCGGCTGCCGGGTCATCAATCACTACGGCCCGACCGAAACCACCGTCGGCGTGCTGAGCAATCAGGCGTTTGAAGAGTCGATGGGCGACAGCGTGCCCGTCGGCCGGCCGCTGCCGAATGCCGTGGCGCTGATTCTCAACGACCAACTGCAGCCGGTGGTGCAGGGCGACGTCGGTGAGCTGTACATCGGCGGGCCGGGTCTGGCGCGCGGGTATCACCAGCGTCCGGCGATGACCGCTGCGGCGTTTATTCCTGATCCGAGCGGCAACGGCACGCGGTTGTACCGCAGCGGTGACCGCGCGCGCTTGCTGGCCAACGGGCAGATTCAATTCCTCGGCCGTGCCGACGATCAGGTCAAGGTGCGCGGCTACCGCGTGGCCCTGGGTGAAATCGCCCAGCGCCTGCGCCAGCTGGACGGCCTGCGTGACGCCCACGTGCGCGTCGATGATCGCGGCCAATTGATCGCTTATGCGCTGGTGGCGAGTGGTGCAACGGTGGACGGCGAGGCGCTGCGCACACAGCTGGCCCAGAGCCTGCCGGACTACATGGTGCCGAACCACATCCTGACCCTCGATGCCTTCCCGCTGACCGCCAACGGCAAGCTCGACGCCAACGCGCTGCCGACGCCGGCCCTGGCGTCCGACGATTTCGAAGCGCCCCGTGAAGGGGTCGAAGCCGCACTCGCCGCGCTGTGGCAAGCGGCGCTGAACGTCGAGGCGGTGGGCCGTCACGACAACTTTTTCACCCTCGGCGGCGACTCGATTCTCAGCTTGCAAATCATCGCCCGTGCCCGGCGTCAGGGCATTCGCCTGACGCCCAAGCAGCTGTTCGAAAAACAGACGATCGCCGAACTCGCCCAGGTCGCCACGGTGGCCGAAGCCAAACCTGTAGCCGCGCCTGTTACGGCAGCCGTTGCACCCCGCGAGTTTGCCCTGACGCCGATTCAGGCGCGCTTCTTCAGCCTGCCCATCGCCCAGCGTCAACACTGGAACCAGTCGTTGCTGCTCGACGTGCCCGAGGCGCTGGACACCGCGCGTCTGCAACAGGCCCTCGCGGCCGTGCTGGCCCATCACGACAGCCTGCGTCTGAGCTTCCATCAGAACGATGGAGGGCAGTGGCAGCAGCGCTACCGCGACAGCGAAAGTGCCGAGCGCGTGCTGTGGACCTGTGAACTTAGCCGCGAAGAAGACCTCGATTCACTGAACGACGAAGCCCAGCGCAGCCTGAACATCGACACCGGTCCGCTGCTGCGGGTGGTCCATGCGCGCCTGCCGTCGGGCGAAGCGCGTTTGCTGCTGGCGATCCATCACCTGGCCGTGGACGGCGTCTCGTGGCGGGTGCTGCTGGAAGATCTGCAACTGGCTTACAGCCAACTGGCGGCTGGAAAGCGCGTGGCATTGGCCGATAAAACCGCCAGCTTCCAGACCTGGTCGCAGTCGTTGACCACCCTGGCGCACAGCCCTGAACTGCAAAAACAGCTGCCGTACTGGCAAGGGCTGCACGCCGCCGATGCCGTCCTGCCCGGTGATGCGTCGGTGGAAAGCCTTGTCGGCGACAGCGAAACCCTGCACCTGACCCTCAATGCGACCGCCACCCGCCGCCTGCTCAGCGAAGCCCCGGCCGCCTACCGCACACGCATCGATGATCTGCTGCTGGCGGCGCTGTCCCAGGCGCTGTGGCAGTGGAGCGGCCGCCGTCGCCACGTCATCAGCCTCGAAGGTCATGGCCGCGAGGACGTCACCTGCGAGTTAGACCTGAGCCGCAGCGTCGGCTGGTTCACCAGCCTGTACCCGCTGGCGCTGGACGCCGAGGATGACGCAATCGCCACCCTCAAGTCGGTGAAGGAAACCGTGCGTGCGGTACCGGAAAAAGGCCTCGGCTACGGCGTCTTGAAGTACCTGGCTGGCGCAAAGTTGCCGGAGCTGATCGGGCAGGGCGTGACGTTCAACTACCTCGGTCGCTTCGACGACAGCGAGGGCGCGCTGTTCGCATTGTCGAGCCGCACGCCGAACACTCTGCGTGACCCCCAAGGGCCGCTGGCCAATGCCCTGGCGGTGGATGGTCAGGTGCGCGACGGCGAGTTGCAACTGGGCTGGACCTTCAGCCGCGAACGCTTCAGCCGCGACAGCATCGAGCAACTGGTGGCGCTGTATGAAGCGCAGTTGCTGCAGCTGATCGCCCATTGCAGCGACGAAACCAACGCCGGCCTCACGCCTTCGGATTTCCCGTTGGCGGGCTTGAATCAGGAACATCTCGACGGGCTGGGCATTCCTGCGCGGGAGATCGAAGACATCCTGCCGCTGGCGCCGATGCAGCAGGGCATTTTGCTGCACAGCCTGCTGGAGCAGGGCAACGGCATCTACCTGATGCAGGACCAGTACGACGTCGGCGCCCACGTGGATTTCGACGCGTTCAAATTCGCCTGGCAGCACGTGGTGCAGCGTCACCCTGCGTTGCGCACGGCGTTTCATGGGCTGGAAAGCGGCGTGCAGCGTCAGATTGTCATGCGTCGCGTGCCGTCGCCGGTGCAACTGATCGACCTCAGCCATCTGTCTCGCGAAGCCGCTGAAGCCGAGCTTGATGAGCTGCTGAAAAGCGAGCGCGAACAGGGCTTCGATTTCGCCCGCGCGCCCTTGCTGCGCCTGCGCCTGATCATGTTCGGCGAAGCGGATTTTCGCATCGTCCAGAGCCACCACCACGCGCTGATCGACGCCTGGTGCCGGGGCCTGATGCTCACCGAATTCTTCGCCCATTACCGCGCGCTCCTGGAGGGTCGTCAGGTCAGCCTGCCGCCGGCCCGGCCGTACCGCGACTTCCTCGCCTGGCTCGCCGAGCAGGACGAAGCGGTCAGCCGCGATTACTGGCGCAACGCGCTGGCGGGCTTCACCGACGTCACGCCGCTGCCGTATCGCCACAGTGTGCAGCGTAACCAGCAGGGTGAAACGCAGATGCGCGACGTCACCCTGGCGCTGGGCGTCGAGCAGACCGCAAAACTCGCCGAACAAGCGCGTCAGCATCGCCTGACCGCCAACACCTTCGTGCAGGCCGCCTGGGCTTTGTTGCTGATGCGCCATGCCGACCGCGACGAAGTGCTGTTCGGCGTCACCGTGGCCGGTCGTCCGACCGAGCTGGAAGGCATCGAAGGCGCACTGGGGCTGTTCATCAACACCTTGCCGCTGCGCATCCGTCGGCCCGGCATCGGCGCCTCGGCGCTGGACCTGCTCAACGCCTTGCAGGGACAGAACGCCGACATGCGCCAGCACGAACATTTGTCCCTGGCCGACATTCAGCTGCTCGCCGACACCCCGCGCGGTCAGCCGCTGTTCGACAGCCTGTTTGTTTTGAGAACGTTCCGTTGGGCGCCGAGGTGCAGCAGGCCGTGAACGAATACCGCATTAATCCGCTGGCCAACCGCACCCACACCAACTATCCGCTGACCGTGGTGTTGCTGCCGGGCGAATCCCTGCAATTGCAGCTGACCTACGACACCCGGCACTTCGACGACGCCGACATGGGCACGCTGGTCAGCCACTTCCGTCGTCTGCTCACGCAGTTGATCGACAATCCGCAGCAAACGCTGAACCAGTTGCAGATCCTTGAGCAAACGGAGCGCGAGCAGTTGCTGGCCCAAGGGCTCGGCCCGGTGCAAAAGCACTGGTACGACATCAGCTACCTGGAGCGTTTCGAGGCGCGGGTGCTGGCCCATCCTGCCCAGGAAGTGGCGCGCTGTCAGGGTCACAGCCTGACCTACCGCGAGCTGAATCGTCAGGCCAACCGCATCGGTCACGGCCTGATCGCAGCGGGCGTGCAGGGCGATGACGTAGTGGCGCTGTTTGCTCCGCGCGGCCTGCCGTTGTTGAGCATGATCGTCGGCGCATTCAAGGCCGGTGCGGCCTATCTGGCCCTGGATGATCGCCATCCGGCCGGGCGCAGCGCGCGCATGCTGGTGAGCAGCGCTGCGCCGGTATTGCTGACGCCCCGCGAATGTCTGCCCCAGGTCGAGGCGATCGTTGCGCTGGCTGAACGCAAGCCCCGTGTGCGGGTGCTTGAGGACGTGCTGGCCGGAAGCGATTCCCTCGCTGACCAGAACCCCGGCCGCTACGCCACCGCCGAGCAACTGGCCTACGTCATCTACACCTCCGGCTCCACCGGCGAGCCGAAAGGGGTGATGGTCAACCAGCGCGGCATGCTCAACAACCAGATGTCCAAGCTGCCGTATCTGCGCCTGGGCGAGGGCGATGTCATTGCCCAGACCGCCGCCACCGGGTTCGACATTTCCGTATGGCAATTCCTGACCGCGCCGCTGTTCGGCGGGCGCGTGGAAATCCTGCCGGACGCCGTGGTGCAGGACCCGCAACGCCTGCTGGAAGAAGTGGCGGCCAATCAGGTCAGCGTCCTAGAGTGCGTGCCGGCGGTGATCGACGCCATGCTCGCGGTCGCGCCCCAGCGCCTCGATGCCTTGCGCTGGCTGCTGCCGACGGGTGAAGCATTGACCACGGACCTCGCCGCGCGCTGGTTCGCGCGCTACCCCGAGGTGCCGCTGGTCAACGCCTATGGCCCCGCCGAGTGCGCCGACGATGTCGCGCTGCACACCCTGATCGCCGCGCCGGCGCTCAACGCCAACATGCCGATCGGCCGACCCACCGACAACAACTGCCTTTACGTGCTGGATTCCCATCTACAACTGGCGGCGCCCGGTGTGGTGGGCGAGCTGTACATCGGCGGCGTCGGCGTGGGCCGTGGCTATGCCGCGCGGCCAGGGCTGACCGCCGAGCGCTTCCTGCCGGATCCGTTTGGCGAGGCGGGTGCGCGGCTGTATCGCAGCGGCGACCTGGCCCGCTGGAACGCCGACGGCGCGCTGGAATACGTTGGCCGTGCGGACTTCCAGGTGAAGATCCGCGGCCAGCGCATCGAGCTGGGCGAAATCGAAAACCTGCTGTTGGCGCAACCCTCGGTGCACGACGCGGTGGTCAGCGCGCAACCGACGGCCCACGGCCCGCAATTGGTGGCCTATGTGGTCGCCGAGGCCCGGCAGGCGCTGTCCAGCGACGTGCTGAAAACCGCGCTGGCGCAAACCCTGCCGGCGTTCATGGTGCCGGCGCACATCGTCGTGCTGGCGCAGATGCCGCGCAACGTCAACGGCAAGCTCGACCGCAAGGCGCTGCCGGCGCCGAGCCTGGAAGAACGCGAGTTCGAAGCGCCACAGGGCGAGCGCGAGGAAGTCCTTGCTGAGCTGTGGCAGAGCCTGCTGAAGGTTGAGCAGGTGGGTCGTCACGACAACTTTTTTGAACTCGGTGGCCATTCGTTGCTGGCGACGCGGCTGCTGTCGCGGATTCGCGAGCGTCTCGGGGTGAGCATCCCGCTGGCCCAGGCCTTCGAGGCCACCACCGTCGCCGCTCAGGCGGCGCTGATCGACACCTTGCAGGGGCAGACCCTGACACTCGACCGGCTCGATGCCCTGGACGAGTTAATGAATGAGCTGGAGGAAAGCAACTGATGTCGCAACCGAGCATGACTTCCCGGAGCAAGCTGCTGGCCCTGGCCACGCGTTTCCTCAGCCTTGGCAGCGCTCAGCGTCGGGTGTTTCTGAACAAGCTGCGCGAGCAGGGCCTGGACGCGTCGTCGTTGCCGGTGCCACCGGGCGTGGCGGGCGAGCGCAGCCCGGCGTCGTCTTCCCAGCAGCGGCTGTGGTTCCTGGAACAACTGGAACCGGGCAACAGCACCTATCATCTGCCGGGTGCCTTGCGCCTGAAGGGCGAGCTGAATGTTGCAGCCGTACGAACGGCGTTCGAGCGCGTGGCCGAGCGTCATGCCAGCCTGCGCACGGTGTTCGCTACCGCTGAAGACGGCACGCCGGAGCAGGTGATTCTCGGCGATCAGTCGTTGCCATTCGAACGTCTGCACGCAGCTGACGAGGGCGAGGTGCAGGCGCTGGCCGACGCTTTCGCCCGCCGCCCGTTCGACCTGGCCCAGGGCCCGCTATGGCGCGTGGCGTTGATCGAACGCGCGGCAGATGAGCACGTTCTGCTGGTGTGCCTGCACCACATCATCGCCGACGGTTGGTCGATTCAAGTGCTGTTGCTGGATTTCGTCGAAGCCTATCGCGCTGCCATTCAAAACGACACTGACTCACTGCCACCGCTGCCCCTAACTTACGCCGATGTCGCCCTCTGGCAGCGCGCCTGCCTGGACGCGGGCGAGGGTGACCGGCAACTGGCCTACTGGCAGCAACAACTGGGTGACGAGCCGCCGGTGCTGGAATTGCCGGCGGACCGTCCGCGTCCGGCACGCCAGAGTTTCCGTGGCGCGCGCCTGCCGTTCAGCTTCGACGCGGCGCTGTCCGGCCGCATGCGTGAACTGGCCCGGCAGCGCGGCGTGACACTGTTCACCGTCCTGCTCGCGGCCTATCAAGTGCTGTTGCAACGGCTGAGCGGCCAGACCGATCTGCGCATTGGCGTACCCATTGCCGGGCGTCAGCGCGCCGAAACCGAAGGCCTGATCGGCTTCTTCGTCAACACCCAGATTCTGCGCGGCGATGTCCAGTCCGACGCCAGTTTCAAGCAGATCATCGACGGCGTTCGCCTGGCGTCCCAAGGCGGCCAAGCCCACCAGGACCTGCCGTTCGAGCAACTGGTCGACGCCCTGGCGCCGGAACGCAGCCTCAGCCACAACCCGCTGTTTCAGGTGCTCTACAACCATCAGCAACGCCAGGACGAAGCGCTGCAATTGATGCCCGGCCTCAACGCGACGCTGATGCCCCTGGACAACGGCAGCGCGCAGTTCGACCTGGCGCTGCACACCTGGGAAAACGCGGCGGGGGAACTCGCGGGCAACTGGAATTACGCCACGGATCTGTTCGATCACGGCTGCATCGAGCGGCTGCATGGGCGTTTTGAACAGCTGTTTGCCGAGTTGCTGGAGCGTCCGGACATTGCGATTGGCGATTTCGAATTGCTGGATGCTGAAGACCGCGCGCAACTGGCGTTGGTCAATGACACAGCGCGGGACTGGGGTGCCGAGCCGTTTGTTCATCGCCACTTTGAGCGTCTGGCGCAGGTGCATCCCGAGCGGGAGGCGGTGCGCTTTGGCGATGCGGTGTTGAGTTATCGGGAGCTGGATCAGCGGGCGAATCAACTGGCCCATTGCCTCCGCGAGCAGGGCGTAGGGCGGGAGTCGCTGGTGGGCGTCGCGGCGTTGCGTTCGGTGGAGATGGTGGTTGCGCTGTACGCAGTGCTGAAAGCCGGTGCCGCGTATGTGCCGCTGGACCCTGAATATCCCGCTGATCGTCTGCGCTACATGCTGGAAGATGCCGGAATTGGTCTGCTGCTGAGCCACGATGGGGTCATCAATGACCTGCCGATTGTCGAAGGGCTGCGGGTGCTCAATCTGGATCAGCTTTCAGTGTCGGATTATCCCGTCACGGCGCCGGTAGTAGAGCTGCACCCTGAGCAACTGGCCTACATGATTTACACCTCGGGTTCGACGGGGAAACCGAAAGGGGCGGGCAACACCCACGCCGCGCTGTTCAACCGTCTGGCCTGGATGCAGGACGCTTATTCCCTCGACACCACCGACGCGGTACTGCAAAAAACGCCGTTCAGTTTCGACGTATCGGTGTGGGAGTTCTTCTGGCCGTTGATGGTCGGTGCGCGTCTGGTGGTCGCTCAGCCGGGGGATCACCGCGATCCTGTTGCGCTCACCAAGCTGATCGAAAAACAGCAGATCACCACGCTGCATTTCGTCCCCTCAATGCTCGGCGCCTTCATGGCTCAGGACGATCTGAGCGGCTGCGCCTCCCTGAAACGCATCGTGTGCAGTGGCGAGGCCTTGCCTGCCGATCTGGCCCGGGAAACCCTGCAGCGCCTGCCCAACGCTGGCCTGTTCAATCTGTATGGCCCGACGGAAGCGGCCATCGACGTCACCCACTGGACCTGCGTTGATGAACCGGGCGTTTCCGTCCCGATCGGCGCCCCCATCGCCAACCTGCAGATCCACATTCTCGACAGCCGCCTCAATCCGCAGCCCATCGGCGTTCCCGGCGAACTGTACATCGGCGGCGACGGTCTGGCTCGCGGCTATCACCTGCGTCCGGGACTGACTGCCGAGCGTTTCGTTGCCAGCCCGTTTGGCACCGGCGAGCGGCTGTATCGCACCGGTGACCTGGCCCGCTGGCGTGCCGAAGGCGTGGTGGAATACCTCGGCCGTCTCGATCACCAGATCAAACTGCGCGGTCTGCGGGTTGAAATCGGCGAAATCGAAGCGGCGCTGCTGGATCACCCAGCGGTCAACGAAGCCGTGGTCATCGCCCGTGAATTGGCGAATGGCATGCAACTGGTGGGCTATCTGGTGGCCGACGATTTCGACGAAGAACACCTGCGCACCCAGCTGAAACAGCGCCTGCCGGATTACATGGTCCCGGCGCACTTCGTCACCCTGGAGAGCCTGCCGCTGTCGGCCAACGGCAAGCTCGACCGCAAAGCACTGCCAGACCCGCAGATCCAGCAGCGCGCCTTCGAAGCACCGCTGGCCGGGGTCGAAACCCAACTGGCGGCGTTGTGGCAAGACCTGCTCGGCGTCGCCCAGGTCGGTCGTCAGGACAACTTCTTTGCCCTCGGCGGCGACTCGATCCTCAGCCTGCAAATCATCTCTCGCGCCCGCAAGGCCGGCATCGTGCTGTCGCCCCGGCAGATGTTTGAACGCCAGACCATCGCCGAGCTGGCCCAGGTCGCGCAGGTGGTCACTCAGGACGCGCCCGCAGTTGAGCGCATCGAGCTGAACCGCGACATCCCGCTGACCCCGATTCAGCATTGGTTCTTCCAGCAACCGATGAAGAACAGCAGCCACTGGAACCAGTCGCTGCTGTTGAACCCGAGCGAAGCGCTGGACCTGCCGGCGCTGACTCAGGCCCTTCACGCCATACTTAACCATCACGATGCCCTCCGCATGAGGTTTGTGCAGCAGGACAACGGCCAGTGGCAGCAACGCTATCGTGCAGAGCTTTCTACTGACGAGCAGTCCCGAAACGGCCTGATCTGGCAGCGTGAAATCCCCCTGAACGAGCTGACCACGGCCTGCGACGAAGCCCAGGCCAGTCTCGATCTGAGAGACGGCCCGCTGCTTCGCGCCGTGCATTTCACCCTGGCCGAAGGCGGCGAGCGTCTGTTGCTGGTGGTTCACCACCTGGTCGTCGACGGCGTGTCGTGGCGCATCCTGCTCGAGGACCTGCAAAGCGCCTACACCCAGGCGCAAGCGGGCCTCGCTATCGACCTCGGCGACAAAACCGCGTCCTTCCAGCGCTGGGCCAACCGCCTGCTGGATTTCGCCTACAGCGACGCCGTGCTGGCCGAAGCCGATTACTGGCGCAACCTGCCGTCAGCCCCCGCATTGCCTTGCGCCAATCCCCAGGGCGAAGCGCAACAAAACCACCTGCAACTGGACGCCGCGCGCACTGACCGGCTGATCAGCGAGGCCCCGGCGGCGTATCGCACGCAGATCAACGACCTGCTGCTGACCGCGCTGGTCCGTGCAATGAAGCGCTGGAGCGGCGAAGCCCAGGCGATGATTGCCCTGGAAGGCCACGGCCGCGAAGACCTGTTCGACGGCGTTGATCCGGCGCGCACCGTCGGCTGGTTCACCAGCCTGTACCCGGTCAGCCTGCATGCCGACGACGACCTCGACGCGGCACTCAAACACACCAAGGAAACCCTGCGCGCCGTGCCCAATGGCGGCCTCGGTTACGGCCTGCTGCGCCATCTGCGCGGCGAAGCCTTGCCGGCGCTGGACGGCTGCGTGCTGTTCAATTACATGGGCCGGCTGCAACACAGCAGCGGGCTTTTCAGCCTGGCCGAGGAGGGCAGTGGTGCCCAGCGCGCCGCCGATGCGCCGCTCAATGGCGAGCTGTCCATCGACGCGCAGATCCGTGACGGCCAATTCAGCCTGACCTGCAGCTTCAGCGACGAGCGCCACGAGTCCGCGTCGGTTCAGCGCCTGCTCGACGCCTATGCCGAAGCGCTGGACGAGGTGATCGAACACTGCCGTCGGCACTCTGCGGTCACGCCGTCGGACTTCCCGGCACTCGCTTTGACTCAGGCACAACTCGATGCACTCCCGGTTGCGGCTTGGGACATCGAACAGCTGTACCCACTGACCCCGATGCAGCAAGGCCTGCTGTTCCACACCGAGCTGAGCGGCAGCGAGTTCGCCGATCCCGCCAGCGCTCGCGACCTGTACATCAATCAGGTGGCGCTGGACATCGAACACTTGCCGGTGGCCCGCTTCAAATCGGCATGGGCGGCGGCGGTTCAGCGCCATCCGATCCTGCGTGCGGCGTTCCTGCGCGTGCCTGGCAGCGAACAGCCAGTGCAGCTGATTCGTCGCGATGCGGCGCTGGTCGTGCGCGAACTTGACCTGCGCGCTGGCGATCAATCCCTCGCGGACGTGCTGGTGGCCGAGCGCGAAACCCCTTTCGACCTGCACGCGGCGCCGCTCATGCGCGTGTTGCTGGTTCGCCAGAGCGAGACGCTGTGGAAACTGGTCTGGACCTTCCACCACATTCTGCTGGATGGCTGGAGCAGCGCGGCGGTGCTGGGCGAGGTGATTCAGGCGGCGATGTCCGACACCACGCCGCAGCCCGCCGGGCATTACGCGGATTACGTCGATTGGCTGCTGAGCCGCGATGCCGAGGGCAGCAAGACCTTCTGGCAGACCCACCTGGCCGGTTTCGACCAACCGACCATGATGGCTGCAGCCCTGACCGCGCCGACGTCCGCCACTGGCGAACCGTTGCCGAATCAGGTGCGGGTCACTTCCATGGACCTCAACAGCGAGCTGCTGAACAGCGCCGCCCGCCGTCAGCGCGTGACCGTCAACACGCTGATTCAGGCGGTCTGGGTCCTGCTGTTGCAGCGCTACACCGGGCAGCAGCGGGTCGCGTTCGGCGCCACCGTGTCGGGTCGTTCCGCGCAGGTGCCGGGCATCGAGCGCATGCTCGGGCTGTTCATCAACACCCTGCCGCTGGTGCAGGCGCCGCAAGCGCAGCAGAAGGTCGGCGACTGGCTCAATGACCTGCAAGCCCACAACCTGGAACTGCGCGAGCACGAACACACGCCGCTGTTCGAGGCCCAGCGTTACGCGGGTCACGCCGGCCGTGACCTGTTCGACAGCCTGCTGGTGTTCGAAAACTACCCGGTGGACGCGGTGCTGCGGGACAAGCAGTCCAACGGTGTCAACCTGGGTTCCGTCGAACTCAGCGACAAGACCCACTACCCGCTGAGCCTGGCGGTGGTGGCGGGCGAGCAGGCCCACGTTCACGTCAACTACCACAGCAACGTGTTCAGCGCCGAACAGATTTCCCGTCTGTGCGGGCATTTTCAGGCGTTGCTGGACGGCCTCTGCCGCTTCCCCGAGGCGCGCATCGGCGAGCTGTCGATGCTCACCGAAGGCGACATCGACGCCATGCACGCCTGGAACACGCCGCCGTTTTCGCCGTACGTCGATCGTCCGATTCATGAGCTGATCGCCGATCACGCGCGCATCCGTCCCGACGCCATCGCGCTGGTCCACGGCGAGCAGCGCCTGACCTTCGCCGAGTTCGACCGTCGCGCCAATCAACTGGCCCATGCCTTGCGCGCCCGAGGCATTGGCACCGAAGTGCGCGTGGCGATTGCCATGGAGCGCGGGATTGATCTGTGGCTGGCGTTTTATGCCGTACTCAAGGCGGGTGGGGCGTACATTCCGCTGGACCCGGATTACCCGACCGAGCGCCTGCGCTACATGCTCGAAGACGGCGGCGTGAAGCTGTTGATCAGCCACGATGCCGCGCTGGATCGTGTGCCGGTCGGTGATGTGCCGCTGCTCAATCTGGACGAACTGGATTGCTCGTCTGAGCCATTCACGGCTCCGGACGTCACGATCCATCCGCAGCAACTGGCCTACCTGATTTACACCTCGGGTTCGACAGGCAAGCCGAAGGGTGCGGCCATTGCCCATCGCGACATTTCGATGCACATCCAGACCATCGGCGAGCGTTATCGCTTTACCCCTGAAGACCGCAAATTCCACTTCCTCTCGATCAGCTTCGACGGCGCCCACGAAGGCTGGATGATGCCGCTGTGTTACGGCGCCCGTGTGGTCTTGCGTGATCAGGAACTGTGGAGCGTCGAGCAGACCTACGACACGCTGATTCGCGAAGGCATCACCGTCGCCTCTTTCCCGCCGAGCTACCTGCGTCAGCTGTCCGACTGGGCCGGCGCGCAGGGCAAGGGTCCTGGGGTGAAAACCTACTGCTTCGCCGGTGAAGCCTTCAGCCGCGAGATGCTTCACGACGTGATTCGCAATTTGCAGCCGCTGTGGATCATCAACGGCTACGGTCCGACGGAAACCGTGGTCACGCCGACTTTGTGGCTGGCGTCTGCTGAAACTGCCGACTTCACCACGGCCTACGCGCCGATCGGTGATCTGGTCGGCGATCGTCAAGGCTACGTGATGGACGCGGATCTGAACCCGCTGCCCCAAGGCATTGCCGGTGAGCTGTACCTCGGCGGTGCCGTGGCGCGGGGTTATCTGGACCGTCCCGGCGCAACCGCCGAGCGTTTCTTGCCGCATCCTTTCAAGGCCGGTGAACGCCTCTATCGCAGCGGCGACCGCGTGCGTCTGAACAGTGAAGGGCTGCTGGAGTATCTGGGCCGTATCGACCATCAGATCAAGATCCGTGGCTTCCGCATCGAGGCCGGTGAGATCGAAGCCGCGCTGAAAACCTGCAAGGGCGTTCGCGAGGCCTTGGTCGTTGTCCGTGACGGCGCGAACGGAAAAGTCTTGCTCGGTTATGTCGGCGGCAACGGTCTGGCCGAGGACAGCCTCAAGCAGCAGCTGAAAAACACCCTGCCGGAATACATGGTTCCGGCGCACATCGTGGTCATGGAACGCCTGCCGCAGTTGCCCAACGGCAAGCTCGACCGCAACGCGCTGCCCGATCCACAGGTGATCTCCAGCGACTACCAAGCGCCGCAAACGCGCCTTGAACAGCAATTGGCGGCGCTGTGGCAGCCACTGCTGGGCATCGACGCCGTCGGCCGCAACGATCACTTCTTCGAACACGGCGGCCACTCGCTGCTGGCCATGCAGCTGATCTCCCGCCTGCGCCATGTGCATCGATTGAGCGTGCCGTTGCGCGCGCTGTTCGACGCGCCGCGCCTCAGTGATTTCGCCCAGCGCATCACCGGATTGGCATCCACCGAAGCCAAGCAGCTTGAGCTGACCCCGCGCCAGCAGAACCGCGCCGTGCAGTCCTTTTCCCAGCAGCGGTTGTGGTTCCTCGATCAGCTGCAACCCGGCGGTCACGCCTACAACCTGCCGGGCGCCGTGCGCTTGTGCGGCGAGCTGAACGAGGTTGCGTTGCAAGCGGCATTCGACGGCCTGACCGCGCGTCATGAAGTGCTGCGCACGCGGTTCCTGGCGGTCGAGGGCGTGCCGATGCAACAAATCGAGCCTGCCCGGTCCGTGCAGATTGAACGGATAGACATCACCGCCGAAGCAGACATCGAAACCGCCTTCAACGCCCTGGCTCAAGACTTCGTCAAGCGTCCGTTCGACCTGTCGCGCAGCCCCGTCTGGCGACTGGCGCTGGTGCGGGTTGCGGCCGATGAACAGCGTTTGCTGCTGTGCCTGCACCACATGATCTCGGACGGTTGGTCGGTGCGCGTGCTGCTGCAGGAATTCTGCGAGCTGTACCGCGCGGCCGTGGAAAACCGCGCGCCGCAACTCGCGCCATTGCCGGTGCAATACGCCGACTTTGCCGCCTGGCAGCGCGAGTGGCTGGCGGCGGGTGAGGGCGAGCGGCAGTTGAACTACTGGCGCGAGCAACTGGGTGACGAGCATCCCGTGCTGGAACTGCCGACCGACCGACCGCGTCCGCCCCAGCAAAGCTATCGCGGTGATCGCGTGCTGTTCGCCTTCGATAGCGCGTTTACTCAGCGCCTGCGCGAGTTCGCCAGACAACAGGGCATCACGCCGTTCATGGCGATCCTGTCGGCCTATCAAGTGTTGCTGCACCGCCTGAGCGGCCAGAACGACCTGCGCATCGGCGTGCCGATTGCCGGCCGTTCGCGGCTGGAAGTCGAAGGGCTGATCGGCTTCTTCGTCAGCACCCAGGTGCTGCGGGCCGAGGTGTCTGCCGAGCTGACCTATCGCCAGGTGCTGGAACAGGCCAAGGCGCGAACCCTCGGCGCCCAGGCCCATCAGGACCTGCCGTTCGAGCAACTGGTCGAGGCGCTGCAACCTGCGCGCAGTTTGAGCCACAACCCGTTGTTCCAGGTGGCCTACGACCATCAGCAGCAGAACTTTGAATCCCTCGCTGGATTGCCCGGCCTGCGCGCCGAGGTGCTGCCGCTGGACGACGGCAGCAGCCAGTTCGACCTGGCGCTGAACACCTTTGAGGACGCCGACGGCGGGCTGGGTGGGTCGTGGAATTACGCCACGGATCTGTTTGATCACGGCAGTATTGAGCGTTTGCATGGACGCTTTGAGCAGTTGTTTGCCGAGTTGATTGAGCGGCCGGATGCGGCGATTGGCGACTTCGAGTTGCTGGATGCTGAAGACCGCGCGCAGTTGGCGCTGGTCAATGACACGGCGCGGGATTGGGATTCTGAGCCGTTTGTACATCGTCAGTTTGAGCGTCTGGCGCAGCTGTATCCCGAGCGGGAAGCGTTGCGCTTTGGCGAGGAGGTGTTGAGTTATCGCGACCTGGATCAGCGCGCGAACCAACTGGCCCATTACCTTCGCGAGCAGGGCGTCGGGCGCGAATCCCTGGTGGGCGTGGCGGCGTTGCGCTCGGTGGAGATGGTGGTTGCGCTGTATGCGGTGCTGAAGGCAGGCGCGGCGTACGTGCCGCTGGATCCTGAGTATCCCGCTGATCGTCTGCGTTACATGCTGGAAGATGCCGCGATTGGTTTGTTGCTGAGCCACGATGGGGTCATCAATGACCTGCCGATTGTTGAAGAACTGCGGGTGCTGAATCTGGATCATCTGGCGTTGGCGGCTTATCCCGTTACGGCCCCGATGGTTGATCTGCACCCCGAGCAACTGGCCTACATGATTTACACCTCCGGTTCGACGGGGAAACCGAAAGGCGCGGGCAACACTCACGCGGCGCTGTTCAACCGTTTGGCCTGGATGCAAGAAGCCTACGCGCTCGATGCAACCGACGCCGTGCTGCAAAAAACGCCCTTCAGTTTCGACGTGTCGGTCTGGGAGTTCTTCTGGCCGTTGATGGTCGGTGCGCGTCTGGTGGTCGCTCAGCCGGGTGATCACCGCGATCCTGTTGCGCTCACCAAGCTGATCGAAAAACAGCAGATCACCACGCTGCACTTCGTCCCGTCGATGCTCGGCGCCTTCATGGCCCAGGACGATCTCACCGGCTGCGCTTCGCTGAAACGCATCGTGTGCAGCGGCGAAGCCTTGCCTGCCGATCTGGCCCGGGAAACCCTGCAGCGCCTGCCGAATGCCGGCCTGTTCAACCTGTATGGCCCGACGGAAGCGGCCATCGATGTCACCCACTGGACCTGCGTTGATGAGCCGGGCATTTCCGTGCCTATCGGCCGCCCGATCAACAACCTGCAGATCCACATCCTCGACAGCCGCCTGAATCCGCAACCCATCGGCGTACCGGGCGAGCTGTACATCGGCGGCGACGGCCTCGCTCGCGGTTACCACTTGCGTCCCGGCCTGACCGCCGAGCGTTTCGTTGCCAGCCCATTCGGCACCGGCGAGCGGCTGTACCGCACCGGCGACCTGGCCCGCTGGCGTGCCGACGGCGTGGTGGAATACCTCGGTCGTCTCGATCACCAGATCAAACTGCGCGGCCTGCGCGTGGAAATCGGCGAGATCGAAGCGGCGCTGCTGGATTACCCGGCGGTCAGCGAAGCGGTGGTTGTTGCCCGTGAACTGGCGACCGGCATGCAGCTGGTGGGCTATCTGGTCGCTGACGATTTCGACGAAGAACACCTGCGCGCCCAGCTGAAACAGCGCCTGCCGGACTACATGGTCCCGGCCCACTTCGTCACGCTGGACACTCTGCCGCTGTCCGCCAACGGCAAGCTCGATCGCAAGGCGCTGCCCGATCCACAGATCCAGCAGCGCAGCTTCGAAGCGCCACTGGCCGGCGTCGAAACCCAACTGGCCGCACTGTGGCAAGAGCTGCTCGGCGTCGCCCAGGTCGGGCGTCAGGACAACTTCTTCGCCCTGGGCGGGCATTCGCTGTTGGGCATTCAACTGGTGGCGCAAATCCGCCGCGACCTGAAGCTTGAGCTGCCCCTGCGTGCGCTGTTCGAGTCGCCGGTCCTCGCCGATCTGGCCCACTACCTGAACACCCAGGCGGTCGCCACGGCGATGCCGGCCCTGCAGCCCCGTGCCGACCGCGAGTTCGCGCCGCAGTCGTTCGCCCAGCAACGCCTGTGGTTCCTCGCGCAACTGGAGCCCGAGAGCGTCGCGTACAACCTGCCGTGCGTGCTCAACCTCAGCGGCACGCTGAAACTCGACGCCCTGCAGCAAACCTTCGACGCGCTGGCGGCTCGTCACGAAACCCTGCGCACCTGCTTCCGCCCCTCGCCGATGCAAAACGGGGAGGCGGTGCCGCAGCAGCGGATTCTGCCGATCAGCAGCGTGCATATAGCCCGCCACGACTTGCGCGACAACGCTGCGCCAGAAGCCGCATTCGACGCGCTGGCCGAAGCGTTCATGAATCAGCCCTTCGACCTCGACGCCGAGCGCGCGCCGTGGCGGGTGGCCCTGGCGCGGGTGGCGGACGATCAATGGCGCCTGCTGCTGTGCATGCACCACATCATCTCCGACGGCTGGTCGGTGCAGGTCATGCTCGAAGACTTCGCCGCGCTGTATCGCCGGTTCGCCCAGGGCAGCGACGTGCAACTGGCTGAGCTGCAACTTACAGAGCTCAGCGTGCAATACGCCGACTACGCCAGTTGGCAGCGCGAGCACCTGAGCGGCGCCGAGCGCGAGCGCCAATTGAACTGGTGGCGTGAAGCCTTGGGTGACGAACAGCCGGTGCTGGAGTTGCCGGCGGACCGTTCGCGTCCCGCCGAGCGCGACGGCAAGGGCGGGCGCCATGCCTTTGTGCTGCCGCAAGACCTGGCCGACACGCTGCGCCAGACCGCAAAAACCCACGACGCCACGCTGTTCATGCTGTTCCTGGCCTCGTTCAACACGCTGCTCTATCGCCTCAGCGGCCAGCGCGATTTGCGCATCGGTGTGCCGGTGGCAGGCCGCGCCGAGGTGCAGACCCAGGGCCTGATCGGCTTCTTCGTCAACACCCTGGTGCTGCGCGCCCAGGTCAGCGGCGACCAGCCGTTCACCGCGCTGCTGGCCCATGTCAAGGACAACCTGCTCGGCGCCCACGCCCATCAGGACCTGCCGTTTGAGCAACTGGTGGAAGCGCTGCAACCGGCGCGCAGCCTGAGCGTCAACCCGCTGTTCCAGGTCAGCTACAACCACCAGCAACAGCCGGATCTGTCGCTGCTGCAATTCGACGGCCTGAGCTGCGAAGCCCGCCAGTGGGACATCAAGGGCGCGCAATTCGATCTGGTCCTCGGCACCTTCGAGCACCGCGATGGCCACATCAGCGGCTACCTCGATTACGCCACCGACCTGTTCGACGCCTCGACCGTGTCGCGTTTGTTCGAGCAACTGGTCACGCTGTTGCGGGCGATCTGCGCGCAACCCAATGCCGCCATCGGCGACCTGCCGTTGCTCGGCGAAACCGACCTGGCCGCGCTGGATCAATGGAACACGCCGCCGTTCTCGCCTTACGTCGATCGCCCGATCCATGAGCTGATCGCCGACCACGCGCGCATTCGGCCCGACGCCATCGCGGTGGTCCATGGCGAACAGCGCCTGACCTTTGCCGAGTTTGACCGTCGTGCCAACCAACTGGCCCACGCCTTGCGCGCCCGGGGCATCGGTACCGAAGTGCGCGTGGCGATTGCCATGGAGCGCGGGATTGATTTGTGGCTGGCGTTCTACGCCGTGTTGAAGTCGGGCGGTGCTTACATTCCGCTCGACCCGGATTACCCGACCGAACGCCTGCGCTACATGCTCGAAGACGGCGGCGTGAAGCTGCTGATCAGCCACGATGCGGCGCTGAATCGTGTGCCGGTCGGTGACGTGCCGCTGCTCAATCTGGACGAACTGGACTGCTCGTCTGAGCCATTCACGGCCCCGGACGTCACGATCCATCCGCAGCAACTGGCCTACCTGATTTACACCTCGGGTTCGACAGGCAAGCCGAAGGGTGCGGCCATCGCCCACGCCGATATCTCCATGCACATCCAGACCATCGGCGAGCGGTACCGCTTTACCCCGGAAGACCGCAAGTTCCACTTCCTGTCGATCAGCTTCGACGGCGCCCACGAAGGCTGGATGATGCCGCTGTGTTACGGCGCCCGCGTGGTGCTGCGCGATCAGGAACTGTGGAGCGTCGAGCAGACCTACGACACCCTGATTCGCGAAGGCATCACCGTGGCGTCGTTCCCGCCGAGCTACCTGCGTCAGCTGTCGGACTGGGCCGGGGTGCAGGGCAAGGGTCCTGGCGTGAAGACTTACTGCTTTGCCGGTGAAGCCTTCAGCCGGGAAATGCTCCACGACGTGATCCGCAATTTGCAGCCGCTGTGGATCATCAACGGCTACGGCCCGACCGAAACGGTAGTGACGCCGACCTTGTGGCTGGCCTCCGCCGAGACCGCTGACTTCACCACCGCCTATGCGCCGATTGGTGATCTGGTGGGGGATCGTCAGGGTTACGTGATGGACGCAGACCTCAATCCGCTGCCCCAAGGGATTGCCGGCGAACTCTATCTGGGTGGCGCCGTGGCGCGGGGTTATCTGGACCGTCCCGGCGCAACGGCCGAGCGTTTCCTGCCGCACCCGTTCCGTGCCGGCGAACGCATTTACCGCAGCGGCGACCGCGTGCGCCTGAACAGCGAGGGGCTGCTGGAATACCTCGGCCGTATCGACCACCAGATCAAAATCCGTGGCTTCCGCATCGAGGCCGGTGAAATCGAAGCGGCACTCAAGGCCTGCGACGGTGTGCGTGAGGCGCTGGTGATCGTCCGCGACAAAGGCCACGGCAAGCAGTTGCTGGGCTACGTCGGCGGCAACGACTTGTCTGAAGACAGCCTGAAGGATCAGCTGAAAAACACCCTGCCGGAATACATGGTCCCGGCGCACATCGTGGTCATGGCGCGCTTGCCGCAGTTGCCCAACGGCAAGCTGGACCGCAACGCGCTGCCTGATCCGCAGGTCGGCAGTCAGGCCTTCGAAGCGCCGGAAGGTGAGCGCGAAGTCGAGCTGGCGCGGGTCTGGCAGCAGTTGCTGGGCGTCGAGAACATCAGCCGTCAGGACAGCTTCTTCGAGCTGGGCGGCGACTCGATTCAGTCGCTGGCGGTCATTACTCGCCTGCGTCAGGTCGGTTTCAAGCTTCTGCCGAAGGACGTGTTCAGCCATCCCCGGCTCAAGGATCTGGCCCTGCGCCTCACGGTCATCGAAGCCAGCGCAGCGCTGTTGATCGAAGACGCGCCGAAGGGCGAGCTGCCGTTGACGCCGATTCAGGCGCACTTCTTCGAGCAACCGATGGCCAACCGCGCTCACTTCAACCAGGCGTTGTTGCTGGACGTGCAGCGTCCGGTGGAGGCGGCGCTGTTGAGCCAGGCGCTGGTCGCGCTGCTGGGCCATCACGACGGCCTGAACCTGAGTTTCCAGCAGCACGCCGACGGGCGCTGGCAACAGCAGTATCGAGTCGCTTCGGCTGCCGACAATCTCTGGCTGCGTGACGTGGCCGACGACCAGGCCATGACTGCGCTGTGCGAACAGGCCCAGCGCAGCCTTGATCTGCACGACGGCCCGCTGTTGCGCGTGGTGCTGGCGCAGATGCCGGAAGGGCAAAAGCTGTTGCTGGTCGCCCATCACCTGGTGGTCGATGGCGTGTCGTGGCGGGTGCTGCTTGAGGATCTGGCGCGGGCGTACGCGCAGATCGCTTCGGGCGGTGCGGTCGATCTCGGACCGAAATCCAGCAGCTTCCAGCGCTGGGCGCGGCATCTGGTCGACGCGGCACAAGCGCCTGAGCGTCAAACCGAAGTTGCGCAATGGCGGGAACAGGTCGGCACCGCCGAGCCGGTCTGGCCGGTGGACCACCCTGAAGGCCGCGCCACGCAACAGGACCTTGTGCAGTGCGAACTGCTGCTGGACGCGGGTCTGACCCGTCGCTTGCTGCGCGAAGCCCCGGCGGCACTGGCAGCGCGCACCGATGAAATCCTGCTGGCGGTGCTCGCCGACGCGCTGAAGGGCTGGACTGGCCAGTCCGACACCCTCATTGCGCTGGAAGGCCATGGCCGAGAAGCCTTGGCCGATGGCCTGGACGTCGGGCGCACGGTGGGTTGGTTCACCAGTCTGTTCCCGCTGCGGGTGCGTGCTGCTGACGACATCCGCCAGACCCTCATTGGCGTGCGCGACAGCCTGCGGGGCTTGCCGGACAAAGGCGTCGGCTTCGGTCTGCTGCGCTATCTGGGCGACGATTCGGCGCGGCAGTCACTGGCCGCGCTGCCGGAACCCAAGGTGGTGTTCAACTACCTCGGCCAGTTCGATCAGGACCTGGGCGATGGCCGCTTCTCGCCGTCGAAGGTGTCGGCCGGCGCGCTGGTCGACCCGTCCACGCCGCTCAATCGCGAGCTGGAAATCAATGGTCAGGTGTTCGCCGGGCAACTGGGGCTGACCTTCCGTTTCAGCGGTCAGCGCTATCAGCGTCAGACCATTGAACGCCTGCAAACGGCCTATCGCGACGGGTTGGTGGCGTTGCTGGAGAGCCTGCCTTCATCAACACCTGCCGCGCCGCAAAGCGTGGTCGTCAGCCGCGACGGTGCGCCAAATCCGTTGATTCGTCTGAGCAGCGGCGCCAGCGACAAGCCTCCGGTGTTCTGTGTGCACCCGGTCAGCGGCACGGTGGTCGGCTACTACGCGCTGGCCCGGCGTTTGTCCGCGCAGTGGGACGTGTGGGGCATTCAGAACCGCCAGGTGCTGGACGGCCAGTGGCGCGACAGTTCCATCGAGCAAATGGCCCGCGACTACGTCAAGGCCCTGCTCGAACAGCAGCCGTCCCGCCCCTACCGGCTGATCGGCTGGTCCATGGGCGGGACGATGGTGCTGGAAATGGCGCGGCTGCTGACCCGACTCGGCAAGCGCGTCGAGTTCGTCGGCCTGATCGACGGTTACGTGCCGGGCGCCGGTCAGCCGCGTCCTGCCGTGCCGGAAACCCCGGTTCTCGACGCCGATGACGAGGGTCTGGAAGCCGACGCGCACTGGCAACAGCTGCTCGGCGTCGAGCGGCACATGCGCCAGTTGGCCAATCAATGCCGCCAGATCCACGCCCTCAGCGTGCCGGTCTACGCCTGGTGGGCCGAGCGCTCGCCGGAAAATAACGATAACGCACCGGCTCTTCTGGAGCAGGGCATGGGTGTTCGCTTGCAGGTTTCGGCCTGGATCGACGCCGACCACCTTTCGATCGTCCGTGATCAGCTGTTCATCACTCAACTTGCCGAGGCCCTCGCGCAGGTCAACGAACGCCCCCATTCCCACGATTTCCAGGAGCACGAACATGCATAGCCAACACAACGTGACGCCGATTGCCGCCCGCCACAGCGAGGCGCTGTCGAGCAGCCCGGACGCCGCCGTCGCCAACGCCGACTACCGCTTTGCGCCGACCCCGCGACTGGAGCGGCAGGCCGCCGTGGAATCCAACGCGCGCAGCTACCCGCGGCGCATCCCCCTGGAACTCAAGCGCGCCCAGGGCATTCACGTGCAGGACAGCGAAGGGCGCTGGTTCATCGATTGCCTGGCCGGCGCCGGCACCCTGGCGCTGGGGCACAACCACCCCGAGGTGATCCAGGCCATGCGCGCCACCCTCGACGGCCAGCGTCCGCTGCACACCCTGGACCTGATGACCGAAGCCAAGGACGATTTCATCAACGAGCTGTTCGCGTTGCTGCCAAAGGAATTCGCCAAGGACGCGCGCATCCAGTTCTGCGGCCCGGCCGGCACCGATGCGGTGGAAGCGGCGCTGAAACTGGTGCGCACCGCCACCGGCCGCAGCAACCTGATGGCCTACCACGGCGCCTATCACGGCATGACCCAGGGCGCGCTGGCGCTGATGGGCAATCTCGGGCCAAAGACCTATCTGGACGGCATGGCCGGTGGCGCGCAGTTCCTGCCGTTTCCCTATGACTACCGCTGTCCGTTCGGCGTCGGTGGCGAAGCCGGCGAGCGCATCGGCCTGCATTACATCGAGAACCAGCTGACCGACCCGGAAAGCGGTGTGTTGCCCCCCGCCGGGATGATTCTGGAAACCCTGCAGGGGGAGGGCGGTGTGGTGCCGACCTCGGCGAACTGGCTGCGGGAAATCCGCCGCATCACCCGCGACGCCGGCGTGCCGCTGATTCTCGACGAAATCCAGTGTGGCGTGGGCCGCACCGGCAAGCCGTTTGCCTTCGAACATGCGGGCATCGTGCCGGACGTGCTGGTGCTGTCCAAAGCCATCGGTGGCAGCCAGCCCATGGCGGTGGTGGTCTACAACAAGTCCCTGGACGTGTGGAAACCGGGCTCCCACGCCGGCACTTTCCGCGGCAATCAACTGGCGATGGTGGCCGGGTCGACAACGCTGCGCATTGTCCGCGAACAGCAACTGGACCTGCACTCCGCCGCCATGGGCGAGCGTCTGGTCGGACACCTGCGCGCGTTGCAGAAAGACTTTCCGCAGATGGGCGATGTGCGCGGCATGGGCCTGATGCTCGGGGTGGAAATGGTCGACCTCGATGGCCGCCCCGACGCCCTCGGCCACTTCCCCCACAGCGGCGCACTGGCCTCGACCATCCAGCGTGAATGTTTGCAGCGGGGCCTGATCATCGAAGTGGGCGGGCGGCACTCGTCGGTCATCCGCTTCCTGCCGCCGCTGATTGTCACTGCCGCGCAGATTGACCAGATCGCCGACATCTTTGCCGCCGCCGTTTCAGCGGCCGTCAAGCAGCGTTAAACCCTTGTTGTAACAGCGTTGAAACAGGGCGTAGGACCAGCGATGGCCCTTCGCCCTTTTTTTATGATAAGAATGGTAATGAGAAACGTTCTTTGTTACATTTTCACGCTTTTTTGACATTGGTGGTCAATTTTGGGGCTTTGCCCCGTGTGATTTTAAAGGGAGGGGGAGTTCGGATGGCGAGCAATAACAAGGGTCAATTCAAGGTCAATGCCTTGGCAGCGCTGGTCGCAACGGTCGCCTGTCACGGCGCGGCATGGGCGGCGGATGCCCCGGCCAAGGCCGAGCAGGGCGCCACTATCGAACTGCAGAATTCGGTGGTCACCGGTGAAGCGCCCGAAGGGCAGGAAACCGTTGGCTATCAGGTGAAAAACAGCACGGCGGGCACCAAGACCAGCACACCGCTGTCGGAAACCCCGCGCTCGGTGTCAGTGGTGACACGCCAGCGCATTCAGGATCAGGGCTCGCAAAGCCTGACCGACATTCTCGGTTATGTGCCCGGCATCTTCGCCCCGCCCTTTGCCGTCGGCGACGGCCTCGCGGGCGACCTGTTCTCCATTCGCGGCTACAACGCCACCGACTACGGTTACGGCCTGCTCAAAGACGGCCTGCGTCTGCAAGGCAACCGCTACGACACCACCACCGAACCCTATGGCCTGGAACGCACCGAAGTGTTCCGTGGCCCGAGCTCGATCCTCTACGGCGAAAACGCGCCGGGCGGGCTGGTCAACCTGGTCAGCAAGCGCCCGACCGAAACCGCTCAGGGCGAAGCCAAATTCACCTACGGCAGCAATAACCGCCGCCAGCTGTCCCTCGACGTCTCCGGCCCGCTGACCGATGACAACCGCATCCTCGGCCGCGTGGTCATGCTCGGTCGCAACGCCGACACCCAGGTCGATTCGGTACCGGATGACCGCATTTACATCGCGCCGTCGATGACCTTCAACTTCGACGAAGACACCGCGCTGACCCTGCTGTCGTCCTACCAGCGCGACCGCACCAAGCTGCTGCTCGGCTACCCCGCTGCGGGCACCTTGCTGAACAACGTCAACGGCAAGATCGGCAAGGACCAGTTCAACGGCAACCCGAACTGGGACGACTTCGAGCGCGAAACCTGGACCCTGGGTTACGAGTTCAAGCACCAGCTCAACGACACCTGGCAGTTCCGCCAGAACTCGCGCTTCATGGAATCGCGCCTGGACCGTCACGAGACCTGGCCGAACAACCTGAACAACGCCGGTTTCGGCAGCACCCTGACCAGCACCGCGTACGATCGCGACAACAAGTCGATCACCTACTCGCTGGACAACCAGTTCGAAGGCCACTTCACCTCAGGCGCCCTGGACAACACCGTGCTGCTGGGCGCCAGTTACGACCGCACTTCGTATAACCAGGACTGGGCAGCCGGCAACGGCGGCACGTACAACGCCTTCAATCCGGTGTTCCCGTCGGCCAAGCCGCGCATGCTCGCGACGGTTCAGAACTCGCAGCTGGATCAGCAGATGTACGGCGTTTACGGCCAGTTGCAGAGCAAGTACGACAACTGGATCTACCTGTTGGGCGGGCGTCAGGACTTCGTCAACAGCCAGTACCGCAACCGCGCCGGGACCATCAGTGGCGTATCGGACCTGGACGGCTGGGACCATCGTTTCAGCTGGCAGACGGGTTTGATGTACCAGTTCGAGAACGGCATTTCGCCGTACGTGAGTTACTCGACGGCGTTCACGCCGGTGCAGCAGTCGTCGCAACCGAACGGCGAGTTGCTCGATCCGATTCTCAGCGAACAGTACGAGATGGGTCTTAAGTACGAGCCGGCTGGCTGGAACACGACGTTCAGCGCGGCGGTGTTTGACCTGACCAAGACCCATGACGTGATTGCCGGTTCGAATGGGTTCAGCCGTCAGATCGGCAAGAGCGAGTCCAAGGGCGTGGAGCTTGAGGTCAACAGTGATGTGACGAAGAACCTGAGCCTGACGGCGTCGTACACCTACACCGATGCGCGGGTGACGAAGGACAGTCCGGGTTCGTTGTACGAGGATCATCAGTTGACCGGCATACCGCGTAATCAGGCGAGTACGTGGGCGACGTATCGCTTCCTCGACGGTCCGATGAGCGGTTTCCGTGTGGGTGGCGGGGTGCGTTATTTCGATAATACGTTCGCGTATACCGCGCCGACGCTGTACGGGAAGTTGAAGACGGGTGATGTGACGCTGGTGGATGCGTTGGTGGGGTATGACATCGATAAGCATTGGTCGGTGGATGTGAATGCGAAGAATCTGTTCGACAAGGAGTATGTGAGCGGTTGCAATAACGCGGGTCGGTGTTATTGGGGCGAAGAGCGGACCGTGCTCGGGACTGTGGCGTTCCGCTGGTAACGCGCCAGGCTCGAGAAGATCAAGAGCGTCTGCCTGGGGGCAGACGTTTCGCCTTCGGCGAGTTACTTGGAAAAGCACCCCAAGTAACCAAGGGTGCTTGCTCCTGGTTTGGCCCTTCCTTCGTCAGGGTTCCTTCACTCCGGTCTCGCTCCGTGGGCCCGCTGCCATCCGCCATCCATGGCGGGGGGGCAGCTCTCGCCGCATCCATGCCGCTCGGCCCACTCCGCGAAACCTCCATTCAGCCTGCACCCAAGTCGCGATGGGTGTCGTCTGGACTTCCTGTGTACGAAGATCAAAAGCAACGGCAACGGCAACGGCAACGGCAACGGCAACGGCAACGGCAACGGCAATAGCAACGGCTTCCCGGCTGAAGCCAGTCCTAAAGGCGCGCGCGGTCTGATTGGTGGGACCGGCTTCAGCCGGAAAGAGGCCAGCCCAGGCGCCAGCAATTTTTGCTGATCGCACCCCCTCCCTGTATTGATGGAAAGGCTTCCCGGCTGAAGCCGGTCCTACAGTCGATGTCACTGCCGATCCCACTGGACGCATGCGATGCCTTGGTAGGACCGGCTTCAGCCGGGAAGAGGCCAGCCCAAGCGCCAGCAATTTTTGCTGATTGCACCCCATCCTGTGGGAGCGAGCTTGCTCGCGAATGCTGTATTTCAAACACCGGATAGTCGGTGGATGTATCGACCCCTTCGTGAGCAAGCTCACTCCCACAGGTCCTCAGCATTTGCTCTGCCCTCGATCTGCCCTTGATCCGCTTTTACATTTTTCACCAAAAAAGACTAACCACTTCGCCGCCTCGTTCGTCTTTCAGGTAAGGCGCGCTTACCTGCGCCGTTCCAACACCACGAGGGATTACACATGAGCTTCGACAGCGAAAACACACAGTTCCGGGTCGTCATCAACCACGAAGAGCAGTACTCCATCTGGCCCGACTACAAAGCCATCCCGGACGGCTGGAAAAGCGTCGGCGTCGAAGGCGACAAACAGACCTGCCTCAACCACATCGAAAGCGTCTGGACCGACATGCGCCCCCTCAGCCTGCGCAAGGCCATGGCCTGACCCACCAACTTCCGCCGCATCAGGAGCGTATCGCCCATGAACATGCGCATGCTCACCCCCGAACGCCTGCGCCTTGAAGCCGGCTTCCCCCTGCGCGTCCAGCCCGGCCAGACCGGCGTCTCCCTGGCCGCCGAAATCGACGCCCTGCGCAGCGTCGTCGACCACTCGCTTGAGCGCGACGGCGCCATCCTCTTCAGCGGCTTCTCCAGCGAAGGCGTCGAAGGCTTCCAGCAGTTTGCCGCCTCCTTCGGCCACCCGCTGCTCAACTACGAATTCGGCTCCACCCCGCGCAGCCAGGTGGATGGCAAAGGCGTCTACACCTCCACCGAATACCCGGCGCACCGCTCGATTCCGCTGCACAACGAACAGGCCTACACCACCGAATGGCCCATGCGCATCTTTTTCTACTGCGCCAAAGCCGCCGTCAGCGGAGGCGAGACGCCGATTGCCGACAGCCGCCGGGTGTTCCAGCGCATCAGTCCGGCGCTGCGCAAACGCTTTGAAGAAAAGCGCCTTATGTACGTGCGCAACTACGGCAACGGCCTGGACCTGACCTGGCAACAGGTTTTCAACACCGAGCGCCACAGCGACGTCGAAGATTACTGTCGCCCCCGTGGCATCCAGTGCGACTGGAACGAGGACGGCGACCTGCGCACACGACAACTGGTGCAAGGCGTCGCCCAGCATCCGCGCACCAAGGATTGGGTCTGGTTCAATCAGGCGCACCTGTTTCACCTGTCGAACCTGGACGAGGAGATGCAGGAAATCCTCCTCGACACCGTCGGCGAAGAAGGCCTGCCGCGCAACGTCTACTACGGCGACGGCAGCCCGCTGGAGGCCGATGCGCTGGCGGAAATTCGCGGCGTGCTGAGCGAGTGCGAAGTGGTCTTCCCGTGGCAGACCGGCGACGTGCTGATGCTCGACAACATGCTCACGGCGCACTCGCGCAAGCCGTTCAGCGGCGAACGAAAAGTCGTGGTCGCCATGGCTGAAGGCGTCAGCGGCAACACCCTGCACACCCTTTCCTGAGTCCGATATTCATGCAGAAAACCAAGCTTGTTTACGTCTGGTCGCTGCGTAACGCCGCGGCGGACAAGGCCGGTCAATACGTCGATTACCACGGCGAGCAGCGCTACATGACCTCGCCGCTGGAGTACCTGGTCAAGGCGCTCAACGACACCGCCCTCGGCGACCATTACTCCCTGGAAGCGATCATTTACGACGAAAACCCCGAGTTCGCACGGGACCGCGAGAGCATCAAGGACTACGGTTTCAAGCCGGGGCAGGGCGCTCACTGGTTCTACCCGGCGGGCCTGACGGTGCAGGGGCGCAAGGTCGATGACCTGCTGGAAAACGTGCCGTCAACTTACCGCGCCTTGCCCCTGGGCGACAGCGCGCGGCCGGCCGGCAAGTCGGATTTCGAGCGACGTCTGGGCGAGCGGCTGCACGCACTGCAAGCCGATGTCGTGGTGCTCGACGGGCTGCTGGTGATCCTCGATGAACTGGTGCGCGAAGGGGCTGATTTCCATCGGCGCATCTTCAACGTGCACCCGGGCATCACGCGTCTGGAATCGCCTTACGAGCGGCGCGGCGCCTACGCCACCCTCGACGCGCTGTACGGCGCCCGGGGCAAGAAAGTGGTCGACTGGACCACGCGGGAGATGGTCGACACGCCGGTGGTGAACATGACCGGCGCGTCGTTCCATTACGTCGACACCGGCATCGATTCCGGTGAGGTGGTGTTCGACGTGCTCGACACCCCCATCGCGCCGGACGACACCATCCTCGAACTGCGCTGGAACAACTTCAACAACAGCCTGTTTCCCGCGCTGGAGCAGGGGTTGTGGGTACTGGCGCGGCAGCGGTCTCATTGACCGCGCTCCGTTGAACGGGCGGTCAGCGCAGCGAGTCAGCACATGATTCCTGCGCTGGCGCCGCTGTTCATCGCCGATTTCGAGCATTACCGCGACGCGCTCGTGCTGCCGGACGATCCCCGCGTCGGCGTGCCTATGCGCACCTTTCTCACCGGCGACTACCTGAACGATGTCCTCACGCGATTCGCCAGCGCCTACCCCGACAGCGACCCTCGCGGGCTGGCGTCGATCTGGAGCAAGTATTGCTTCATCAAACTGATTCCGCCGGTGGTCGCGGCGTCGTTGATCCTCGACCAGCAATTGCCGCTGCACCTCGATCAAGTACAACTGATCCTCAACGACGATGGCCTGCCTGCCGCGTTCAAGCTGCCTCACTCGGGACAGCGCTGGACGCCAACCCCGGCCGATGCTTTCGAGCGTTTCGATGACTTGCTGGAGCAGCACCTCAGACCGTTCATTGATGCCCTCGCGCGGCATTTTCGACTTTCGCCAAAAGTGCTGTGGAGCAACGCCGGCAACTATTTCGAGTGGCTGTTGGGTGTGCTCGCAAATGCCATGCCCCACGGCGATCTGACCCATGGTCACCAGTTGCTCAACGTGCAACTTCTCCCCGACGGAAGCCGCAATCCGCTCTACCAGCCCGTGCGCTACATCAAGGTCGACGGCCAGGACGAACCCAAGCGCCAACGCCGGGTGTGCTGCATCCGTTACCGTGTAAACGGCCTCGACTACTGCGCCAACTGCCCGCTGTCCTGACTGACCGCCTACAAACTGTGGGACCGGCTTCAGCCGGGAAGGCGTCACTCGCCACGGCGCAAAAACGAGATCATAACTCCCGCCCACGCAACCCGCTGCGCCCATAAAACGCCACCACCACAAAGCAACCCAGCGGCAGCAGGTATGCCAGCGCTGTTGAGAAATGATCCGCCACCAGCCCCATGAAATACGGCATCAGCGCGCCGCCGACGATGGCCATGATCAGGAACGAGCTGCCGCGTTTGGTGTGGGGGCCGAGGTTTTTCACGCCCATGGCGAAGATGGTCGGGAACATGATCGACATGAAGAAGAACACCGCCACCAGCGCCACCACCGACACGCTTTCCACGCCGCTGACCACCACCGCGCACAGCGCGACGTTGATCCACGCGTAGACCATCAGCAGCCGCTGCGCCGGGATACGCCCCATCAACCAGGTGCTGAAGAAACGTCCGCACATGAAGCAGATCATCGCCACCGACAGCAGGTACGCGGCGCTCTGGCTGGTCATGCTCGCCCAGTGTTCGGTCACGTAATTGATGAAGAACGCGCCCACGCCCACCTGCGCCGCCACGTAGAAAAACTGCGTGACCACGCCGCCGACGAATTCCCGGTGCTGCCAGAGGGTCTTGTTGTCATGGCGCTGGATGCTCGACTCCTGCTCGCGCAGATCCGGCATCGGCGTGCGGGCGAACAGCGCCGCCACCAGCAGGACGATGACCGCGATGACCACGTAGGTGGTTTGCAGCGAGCTGTTGTCACTGCCGGCGTTGCTGCCGCCGAAGAACAGCGCGCCTCCCAGCAGCGGCCCGACGAACTGGCCGAGGCCGTTGAACGACTGCGCCAGGTTGAGCCGACGCTCCGCACCGTTCGGATCGCCCAGCACGGTGGCGTAAGGATTCGCCGCCGTCTCCAGACAACCCAGCCCCAGGGCGATGACGAACAGCGCAAACAGGAAGAACGGGAAGCTCGCCGCATTGGCCGCTGGCATGAACAGCAACGCGCCGGCGGCGTACAGGCACAGGCCCAGCAGAATCCCGGCCTTGTAGCCGAAGCGGTCCATCAGAAAGCCGGCGGGCAGGGCGATGATGAAATACGCGCCGAAGTACGCCGCCTGCAGCAAACCCGACTGGGCCTTGCTGACGTGCAGCGTCTCCTGAAAGTGCTTGTTCAGCACATCGAGCAGCCCGTACGACAGGCCCCAGAGGAAAAACAGGCTGGTCACCAGCATCAACGCCACCCGCACCGACGGCGCTGCGTGCCGGTACACCGGGGTCTGGACTTTGCTGTGTTTGGTCAACATAACGCTCTCCTTTTTTGTTGTTGTTCAAGCGTGAAGCGTGACGAAGCGGATGTTCGGTTGAGCAGAGATCGACGCCTTGCACTCGTACCTGTGGGAGTGAGCTTGCTCACGAAGACGGCGTTTCAGGCGCTAAAGATGTAGGGGGTGTTTCGGCGCCTTCGCGAGCAAGCTCGCTCCCACCATTGAAGGGCTTTAAGGCGGCTGATCCGACAGGCTGAAAATCTGCGCCATGGGCTGCCACTTATTCCCCGGATCCGTCCACGGCGTCGGTCTCTGAAACCGCCACATCAACGCCTCCCATTCCAGCACCTTGGGGTTGGCCGCCGACGCCTGGTCCATCGCGTCGGCGCTGAAGCCCTGGGCGGTGTCCATGACCATGAACAGCCGCGTGCCCAGTCGCCAGATCTGCATGTCCAAGATGCCCTGACTGCGCAGGTGTTCGGCAATCTCCGGCCAGATGCGCCGGTGCAGTTGCTCATACTCGGCGATCAACGCCTCGTCATCAGCCATGTCCAGGGCCAGACAAAAACGCTGCGCGCTCATGTCAGTGCCCGATCCAGATGCGTATAGCCGCCGTCCACCACCAGCCACTGCCCGGTGGTGTGGGACGCCCGCGGGGACAGCAGAAACAGCACGCTGTCGGCAATCTCCGTCGGCGTGGTCATGCGCTGGCCGAGGGGGACTTTCTCGACGATCTTCGCCAGCTTCGCGTCAGGGTCGTCGAAGCTGGCAATCCAGCGCTCGTACAGCGGCGTCATCACTTCGGCCGGAATCACCGCGTTCACCCTTACGCCATCGCTCAGCAACGACGCCGCCCATTCCCGGGTCAGCGACAGTTGCGCGCCTTTCGAGGCGGTGTAGCCGCTGGTGCCGCCCTGGCCGGTGAGTGCAGTCTTCGAACCGATGTTGACGATGGCGCCCTTGCTGGCTTTCAGCGCGTCGACGCACAGATGGGCCATGACGTAGTAGTGAATGAGGTTCTTCTCCAGCGACTCGATGAACGCGCTGCGACCGGCCTCCAGCCCGACGTTGTCGTTGACCCCGGCGTTGTTGACCAGCCCGTCGATGCGGCCAAAGCGCTCCAGCACCTTGCTCACCGCCGCCGCACATTCGGCCTCGTCACGCAGCTCGACCTGGACGAACAGGGTCTGCGGCTGGCGTCTGTCCAGCTCGGCGGCCAATTCAGCAGGCAGCGGCTGATTGGCGAAGATCACCGGGACCGCGCCTTCTTCGGCCAGCCCCAGTGAGATCGCGGCGCCAATCCCCGAGCCGCCGCCGGTGACGATGATGACCTTGTCTTGCAGGTGCAGATTCATGGGCAGTTTCCTTGCAGGCCGTACAGGCGAATGGCGGTGCCGCCGCGCAGCGCGTTTTGCTCATCGACGGAGAGCGAGCTGATGGCGGTTTCGAACAATTGGTGGACGTCGCTGTAATTGCCCGCCACCAGACAGACCGGCCAGTCGGAGCCGAACATCAGTCGCTGCGGCCCGAACAATTCCAGCGCCAGATAGAAATACGGCAGCAGTTCCACCGGTCGCCAGCGTTGCCAGTCTGCTTCGGTAATCAGCCCCGACAGTTTGCACGCCACGTGGGGCAGGGCGGCCAGCGGGGCAAGGCGATCGGCCCAGGCGATGGGGTCTTCCAGGGACAGATCCGGTTTGCCGAGGTGATCAAGGATCAGGTGATGCCGGTCGTGGCGTTGGCAGAAGTCGGTGGCGGCGTGGAGGTCTTTGTCTTTTATCAGCACGTCGTAAGTCAGCCCGAGGGTTTGCAGCTGCCGCATACCCCGGGCGAAGGCCGGGTCCTGGAGGAACAGCGACGGCGCCGGTTCGTCCTGGACCAGGTGACGCAGGCCGACCAGTTTTTCCGCGTCCGCCCAGCGTGCCAATTGCTCGTCGACACCATCCGCCCGCAGGTCCGCCCAGCCGACGACGCCGAAGATCCACGGATGCTCGGCCGCATGGGTTAGAAGTGCGTCCGTCTCGTCGACACTGTGCCGCGCCTGCACCGCGACGCAGCCATCGATGCCATGCCGATCGAGCAGAGGTTTGAAATCGCCCGGCAGAAAATCCCGTTGCAACGCAGCATGGCGCTGGTCAATCCAGGGGTAATCCCTGGCGTCATAGGTCCAGAAATGCTGATGGGCATCCACCCGCAAGGGCGGTGCCGGAACGCTTGAGTGTCGGGACGACATTGTTGTTGTACTCCGTCCGTTTCATGGCCTCACGCAATTACTGTAGGAGTGAGCTTGCTCGCGAAGGCTTAGGTACAAACGACACACCTGCATCGGGTGTCCCGGCCATTTCGTCCGGTTGCCGCACAGACCAAGCGCGCTCCTACAAGGGTTCGGCAGTGTGCTCAGCCCTTGTATGCATACCGCGCCCGCGAGGCGGCTTTCATCTGAATCGAAAACCCCGGTGCGGCCGGTGGCAAATACGCCGCATCACGAATCACACACGGGTCTTCAAAGTGCTCATGCAGGTGATCAACGTATTCCACCACCCGACCTTCATGGGTGCCGGCGATGCACAGAAAGTCGATCATCGACAGGTGCTGCACGTACTCGCACAACCCGACGCCGCCGGCATGGGGGCAGACCGGCAGCCGGTATTTGGCGGCCATGAGCATCACCGCCAGCACCTCGTTGACCCCGCCGAGGCGGCAGGCGTCGATCTGCACCACGTCGATGGCGCCACGCATGATCAGTTGCTTGAAGACGATGCGGTTCTGGCACATCTCGCCCGTCGCCACCTTCACCGGGTGCACGCCAAGACGAATCGTGCGATGGCCTTCGACGTCGTCCGGGCTGGTCGGTTCTTCAATGAACCACGGTTTGGCGAACGCCAGCTCGCGGATCCAGTCGATGGCCTCGCCGACCTCCCAGACCTGATTGGCGTCGATCATCAGATGACGATCCGGCCCCAGCACTTCCCGGGCGATGCGCACCCGGCGGATGTCGTCCTGCAGGTCGCGGCCAACCTTGAGTTTGATGTGGGAAAAACCGCCGTCGACCGCTTCCTGACACAGCCGGCGTAGCTTGTCGTCAGGGTAGCCGAGCCAGCCCGCCGAGGTGGTGTAGCAGGGGTAACCGTCGGCAAGCAGCGTCCGCAACCGTTGTGCTTTGCCCTCGGCGCGCTCGGTCAGCAGGGTCAGGGCTTCGTCCGGGGTGAGGCAGTCGGTGATGTAGCGAAAATCGATGCAGCGCACCAGTTGCGCCGGGGTCATTTCCGCGACCAGTTGCCACACCGGCTTGCCCTCGGACTTGGCCCACAAATCCCACGTCGCATTGACCACGGCGCCAGTCGCCAGGTGAATCGCGCCCTTGTCAGGGCCGATCCAGCGCAACTGGCTGTCACTGGTGACGTGACGCCAGAAACGGCCCATGTCTTCGGCGATCCATTCCAGCTTCAGCCCGACCATCACGCCCGCCAGCGCCTTGATCGCGGCGCAACAGACCTCGTTGCCGCGGCCGATGGTGAAGGTCAGGCCGTGGCCCTGCAGGGTGGGGTGATCGGTTTCGAGAATGACGTAGGCCGCCGAGTAATCGGGGTCCGGGTTCATCGCGTCCGAGCCGTCGAGGAATTGCGACGTGGGGAAACGGATGTCTTCAACGCGCAAGGCGGTGATGGTGGTCATGGCGGGTCCCTTTGGCATTGTTATGGGCAGCGCGGCGTATTGGAAAAACTGAGGAAAACACTGATCTCAAGTGCATGCAGAAACTGTGGGAGCGAGCTTGCTCGCGAAGCCTTTACTCCTGATGAATATGCAGGGAATGCACTGGCCTCTTCGCGAGCAAGCTCGCTCCCACAGCGACGGTGTTTGCTGCTTCAGGCGTCGACTGTCAGTTGCTGCTGTTCACCCAGCCCTTCAATACCCAAACGCATGGTCTGGCCGGCGCGCAGGAAGACTGGCTCCGGCTTGATGCCCAGGCCCACACCCGGCGGTGTACCGGTGGAAATCACGTCGCCCGGTTGCAGGCTCATGAACTGGCTCAGGTAGCTCACCAGCCTGGGGATCTGGAAAATCATCGTGCGCGTGTTGCCGTTCTGGTAGCGCTTGCCGTCGACTTCCAGCCACAGGTTGAGCTGGTGCGGGTCGGCGATTTCATCGCGGGTCACCAGCCACGGGCCGATCGGGCCGAAGGTGTCGCAGCCCTTGCCCTTGTCCCAGGTGCCGCCGCGCTCGATCTGGAATTCACGCTCGGAGACGTCGTTGATCACGCAATAACCCGCCACGTGCTCCAGGGCATCGGCTTCGTCGATGTACCGACCGCCCTTGCCGATGACCACGCCCAGCTCGACTTCCCAGTCGGTCTTCTTCGAGTTGCGCGGGATTTCCACGTTGTCGTTGGGGCCGACGATGGCGCTGGTCCACTTGTTGAAGATGATCGGCTCTTTCGGAATATCCGCGCCGGTTTCAGCGGCGTGGTCGGCGTAGTTCAGGCCGATGCAGATGAATTTGCCGATCTTGCCCACGCATGGGCCGAGGCGCGGATTGCCCTCAACCAGCGGCAGGCTGTTGACGTCCTGGGACTGCAAATGGGCAATGCTTTCCGGGCTCAGGGCGGTGCCCGACAGGTCACCGATGAGATCGGTCAGATCACGAATGCGGCCGTCGCTGTCCAGCAGGCCAGGGCGTTCTTGACCGGGTTCGCCGTAACGCAGCAATTTCATGGGGTGTCCTCTAATGGTGATTGATCAGAATTCGGTGTGGGTATTGGTGAAGGTCGTGAACAGGCTCAGTTACTCCAGCCGCCATCGATGATCTGCGCCGTGCCGGTGGTAAAGCCGCTGGCGGACGAGCCGAGGTACAGCGCCAGTTGGGCGATTTCCTCGGGGGTGCCCAGGCGTCCCATGGGCTGGCGCGCTTCGAACGCGGCGTACACCTCGGCCTCTTCGCGGCCCTCGCGCGCCGCCTGATCGGCCACCCGCTGACGCAGGGAAGGGGATTCCACGGTGCCGGGGCATATGCAGTTGCAGCGGATGTTCTGCCCGACGAAGTCGGCAGCGACCGAACGGGTGATGCCGATCACGGCGGCCTTGCTGGCGCAGTAGGCGAAGCGGTTGGGCACGCCCTTGATGGCCGAGGCCACCGACGACATATTGATGATCGAGCCGCCACCGTTGGCCAGCATGGCCGGCAGGAATGCGCGGATCATCTTGTACATGGCGGTGACGTTGAGGTCGAAGGCGAAGCGCCAGTCGTCGTCGGAGCATTCGAGGATGTTGCCGCTGTGCACCACGCCCGCGCAGTTGAACAGCACGTCCAGCGCGCCCACTTCGGCGGCCAGTCGTTCGATGGCGGCGTGATCGGTGACATCGAGCACGCGTTTGTGCACGCCCTGCAGGTGATCCAGCGCTGCGCCGTTGATATCCACGGCGAAGACTTCCGCGCCGGCCTTCAGATAAGCCTCGACGCTGGCTTGACCGATGCCCTGGGCGGCGGCCGTGATGAGCACTCGCTTACCGGTGAGGTCCATGTTGATCCCTTGTTTTTATTGTTGAGACGACCTGACTGGCCATGCTGCCGTGGAGGTCTGCTGATCGAACCGGGCAGCGCGTCATGAGATTTGAAGCACGCCGAACCCCGACGGGTTTTGCTATGCTCCGCTCACTGCAGCGCTCCAATGGTCAGGCCATTGGTCCTGTTTTTAGCACTAGTCATGGACTGCAACAAGGCCATTTTTCGATCCAGTGCGCTGTAAAATTCCGAGCCGATTCCCGATGCCAATCCAAGTAATTGATAACCAGAGACTTTATCGCCAGATCGCCGATCAGCTCCGCGCGCTGATCGACAGCGGCGAATTTCCACCGGGCAGCCGCCTGCCGGCCGAACGTGAATTGGCGAAGATGTTGGGCGTAAGCAGGGCGTCGGTGCGCGAAGCGATGATTGCCCTTGAGGTGATCGGGCTGGTGGATGTGCGCGTGGGCAATGGCGTGCTGGTCTGTGAGCCGCCCGTGCAGAAGCTGTCCGATGAACCGGTGATGACCCAGGTCACCCGCGATCAGTGGAAAGACGTCGACCCCGAGCTGGGCATCGAGGTGGATTTCAGTGCGGAGATCCCGCCGTTTGCCTTGCTCCAGGCGCGGCGGTTGATCGAACCGGAAGCGGCGGCGCTGGCGGCACAAAACGCCAGCGATGAAGAGCTTGAAGCCATCCGCGAGGCCTTCGAACGTAACGCCCGCGACAACCGCGAGCATTCCCACACCCACCCCGGCGATCGCCTGTTCCACATTCGCATCGCCCAGGCCTCCGGCAATCCGGCTTATGGGCTGATGATCAAACACCTGCTCGGGCATCAGTACGGCAGCATGTTCCAGCGTTTGCAGGCGCACTACACCTCCGACGACATGCCGTTCCGCTCCGAACACGAACACCGCCTGATCCTCGACGCCCTGCAAAATCGAGATGCAGACGCTGCGAGGCAGGCGATGGCGGGGCATCTGGATGAAGTCATCCGGATATTCAGCCGCGGCGGGGTTTAGCTCGTAAAGCGGGAACACAGCAGATGTCGCTGTTAACGGAGAACTTGTGGGAGCGAGCTTGCTCGCGAATGCTGACTTCCAGCCGCTAAATATGCAGTGGCTGGACCGGCGCTTTCGTGAGCAAGCTCACTCCCACAGGTCCTCGGCATGGCCCACCTTTCCATGACGTCTCACCCATCCGTCGAACGCGACACCTCTTCCCATTCCGCAAACTCGGCTTCCAGCTGGGCCAGCTTTTCCCGCACCAGCTTCAACGCATCGCTGCCCAGCAGCAGATGCGCCGGCGGGTTGGGGCTATCAATCAGCTTGAGCATCGCATCGGCAGCCTTGACCGGATCCCCTGGCTGCTTGCCGCTGCGTTCTTCGCGGGCCTTGCGGATCGGGTCGAAGCTGGCGTCGTAGTCGGTAATCTGCCGCGCGGTACGCTGCATCGAACGGCCGGCCCAATCCGTGCGGAACGAACCCGGTGCCACCGCGGTGACGAACACATTGAACGGCTTCAGCTCCTTGCCCAGGGATTCAGAAATGCCTTCCAGGGCGAACTTGCTGCCGTGGTAGTAGGAAATCCCCGGCATCGTGATGAAGCCGCCCATGGAGGTGACGTTGAGGATGTGCCCGCTGCGGCGCTGACGGAACAGCGGCACGAAGGCCTTGATGATCGCCACCGCGCCGAACACGTTGACGTCGAACTGCCGACGCAAATCTTCCAGCGGTGACTCTTCCAGAATGCCTTCGTGGCCATAGCCGGCGTTGTTAACCAGCACGTCGATGGGCCCGAACGCGTTGTCGGCCTCGGCGACCACGCGGTCGATGGCGTCGAAGTCGGTGACGTCCAGCAACACGCCGTGGGCGCGACCGGGTGCCTGGGCTTCGAATGCCTGCACGGCGTCTTCGTTGCGCAGCGTGCCGATCACGGTATGACCCGCCGCCAGCGCCCGTTGCGCCAATGCCTGGCCGAAGCCGCTGCTGACACCGGTGACGAACAGGGTTTTGGTTTTGCTCATTGTGCGTTTCCTCATGTGGCCTAAGCCGTTGATGGCAGGCCCCCATGGTAGGAACCCTTCGCCCAAAACCGATGACCCAGTTCTACGCGATGATTGCCTGATCCTGTTCTGGCTGGATGCCACGATGGCTGCTGCCGATCCCTGTAGGAGTGAGCTTGCTCGCGATCACGGTGTGTCAGTCAACTCACCTGCAACTGACACGCCGCAATCGCGAGCAAGCTCACTCCTACAAGATCGTGGGCGTATCAAGCCCGCGGATTGGCCGTGTTCTTGGTCACCAACCGCAAGCCGCTCGCCACACTGCCCACCGCCGCAAAGCCCGCGCCGATGCTCAACGCCAGCACCGGGCCGTGGGTATTGGAAATCCCGAAGCTCAGTGCCACCAACGCCGCGCCCGTGGCCTGACCGATCAAACGTGCCGTCGCAATCGTGCCGCTGGCGCCGCTGGAGCGTTCCTTTGGCGCGCTGGTCATCAGGGCTTTCTGATTCGGCGCCTGAAAGAAACCGAAGCCGATGCCGCACAGCATCATCCGCGCAATGATCGACATCACGCTGGCGTCGGCGGGCATGATCGCCAGGGAAATCATTCCCAGGCAGAGCATCGCCAAGCCAATCCCGCCCAGCAGCCCCGGCGCATAACGGTCCGACAGGCGCCCGGCGAACGGCGCGATCATCGCCACCACCACAGACCACGGCGTCATCAGAAACCCGGTCTGGATCGGGTCGCGGCCCAGGGTGCTTTCAAAGAAGAACGGCAGCGAGACAAAGGCCAGCCCTTGGGTGGCGAACGAGCAGAACGCTGTCAGCGCCGACAACGCAAACAGCGGTCGCTTGAGCAAATCCAGGGGAAACATCGGCGCAGGGTGCCCGGCCTCGCGTTTTAGCATCAGCGCGCCGCCCACCAGAAAGATCGCCAGGGCGATGAGCACGCTGGCCATGGAACCCAGTTGCGCCGCCTGACTCAGGGCAAAGATCAGCGCGCCGAAGGTGATGACATTGAGCACGGCCGTCATGCGGTCGAAGGTCGGGCTGCCGAGCCGTGTGGCGGGCAGCGAATTCCAGGCGAACGCCAGGGCGAACAGGCCGATGGGCAGGTTGATCGCGAACAGCCACGGCCAACTTGCTACCGACAACACCAGCGAGGCCACGGTCGGGCCGATGGAAAACGAAGTGCCGACCACCAGCGCGTTCATGCCCAGGCCGCGGCCCAGCCGTTCGTGGGGGAAAATCGAGCCGATCAGCGCGGCGTTGACGCTCATGATCGCGCTGGCGCCGATGCCCTGAAGAACGCGGGCGATGGTCAGCGTCGGCAATGACCAGGACAGCGCACACAGCGCCGACGACACCACGAACAGAATCAGCCCGCCCAGATAGACCTTGCGATGACCGAGCACACCGCCCAGCGCCGCGAACGGCAACAGTGTGGCGACGGCGGCGAGCTGGTAGGCGTTGATGATCCACACCGATGCGGCCGGCGAGGCGTTGAGATCAGCCGCGATGGCGGGGAGGGCGGTGTTGGCGATGGCGGTGTCGAGGGTGGCGAGGGCGATAGACATCAGAATCGCCGCCATGCCGCGAAACTCGCGGGGTGTAAGTTTATTACCGACGCGCGGGGCATCCTGAGTGGCGGGCTGGACCATTATCGACAACGCTCCGGGGGATGAACTTCAGGCGGGTCTGCAGTCGCAGACGAAAGCGTGATGGTGCCGTTTTGTTAGGGTGCTACGCAATTAAAGATACGCGGGATAAGCAGATGGCGGCGTACAAAGGTGCGGAGCTGAGGCTTCGCAGCCAATGAAGATCCTGTAGGAGTGAGCTTGCTCGCGAAGCCTCAGGCCCAGCCGCTAGAAATTCAGCGGCTGTACCGTCCTCCTTCTGAGCAAGCTCACTAACCTGCTTTGAATCTCCGGTCCAGAAGGCCGCCCTCAACCCCCCGCTGTATCAATGTCCTTGTCCAGCTCACCCGTCTGCCGTTCCTCTTTGGTGGTATCCGGCGACTCATGCTCTTCAGGCTTGAAATCAGGGGTGAAGCTGTTCTCACCCGTCAGGTTGCCGTTGTTCTCCTGACTCTGCGCGCCGCCACCGGACTGGCTCTGTGATCCACTTTGGTTCTTCAGCGCATCGTTCTGCGCCAGGCTGCTGTCTGGCCTGACTTTCTCAACGGCAGGGTTAATCGCCGGGTCGTTGCGGTTGACGGTTTGATCGTTGTTCTGGGTAGCCATACGCACCTCTTCTGTCATGTCCCGTTCACAGGACGTACAGATATCGAGGGCAACGGCGCGCAAGGGTTCGATCCATGTGCTGACCGGCAGGCTTCAGCTGTCGCGATACGCACCCGTCACCGGCATGCGACTGCCCAGTCGATAGCGCGAGGACGGATGCACCAACCGCACGTAGGTCACCACGTTGCCGCTGTTCCAGGTGCGGCGCATCAGCACCAGACACGGCTCGCCCGGCTCGATCTGCAGATGCTTGAGCTCCTCGGCGCTCGGGTGGCTGGCCTCGACGATGTGCTCCATCTCATCGGGTTGAATGATCTGCAACAGATAGCGCGCCGACTGCAATGCGTCGCCAAAGGGCTGGTTCAGAAAGTCCGGCGCGGCGTGCGGGTTCACGTAACGGTCTTCCAACTGCACCGCCACGTCATCCTCGTAATGCACGCACAACAGGTGAAACACCGACGCGCCAGTGGCCAGCGAGAGGGCCGAGGCGATGGGCATGGACGCCGATTCCCGTGCCAGATGCAGCACCTGGCAACGATAGCGATGGCCCCGGGCGAGGATTTCGTCGGCGATGTTGGTGATGCGCAACAGGTTCGATTGCGGCTTGCTCGCGGCGACGAAGGTGCCGACCCCGGACACCCGCAGCAAGCGGCCTTCTTCGGTCAGCTCGCGCAGCGCCCGGTTGACGGTCATCCTCGACATGCCCAGCTCGACCACCAGGCGGTTCTCCGACGGAATCAGGTCGCCGGGTTTCCATTCGCCGGACAACAGCTTGCCGTGAACGAAGGATTTCGCCCGCCGATAAAGGGCCTGGGGTGCCGGCTTGTCCATCGTTTCTCTCCCTTTCCGAACAGGCGTGCGTCGACGGCCCTAAAAAAAGCGCATCACGCTTTGGCGTCCTGCCAGAACGCGTTGCGGTCCAGGTAGTTCTGCAAGAACTGCTGCAGCCGGGGTTGTTCGGCGTTGTGGAAAATCTGTTGCGGCGTGCCGCGTGCGACGATTTCGCCCTGATCGAGAAAGATCACCGAATCGGCGACCTGGGCGGCAAAGCCCATCTCGTGGGTGACCACGACCATTGTCATGCCTTCCTTCGCAAGGGTCTTCATCACCTGCAGCACTTCACCCACCAGCTCCGGGTCGAGGGCCGAGGTGGGCTCGTCGAATAGCATGATGTGCGGTTCCATCGCCAGCGCCCGGGCAATCGCCACCCGCTGCTGCTGACCACCGGACAATTGCGCGGGGTACGCCTCGGCCTTGTGCGCCAGGCCCACCTTGTCGAGCATCGCCATGCCGCGCTTCTTCGCGTCGTCGGCCGAGAGTTTGCGCACCCGCCGCAAGGCTTCGCAGACGTTGCCGAGGGCGGTCATGTGCGGCCACAGGTTGAACTGCTGAAAGACCATGCCGACGTTGCGCCGCACCTGGTTGATCTGTGATTGCGGCGCGCGGCGACGGCCCTTGTCGGTGTCCTGCCAGCCGAGCAACTGGCCTTCGATGCGGATCTCGCCTTCGTCGTACTCCTCCAGAAACGCCATGCTGCGCAGCAGGGTGCTTTTGCCCGAGCCCGACGGGCCGATCAGGCACACCACTTCCGAGCGCCGCACCTGCAAGTCGATGCCCTTGAGCACGCGCAGGGTGCCGAAGCTTTTGCCCACCTGGCTCAGGGCCAGGACGGTCGAGGGCTCGCCGTTGGTTTTCATAGATTCATCCAGGGATTGGCCGGTCGTTTCGCCGGTCGGGGCGGGCACGTTGCCGCCGGGGATCAGAAGACTGTTCATCGGGTTTGCCTGCTCATGAAGCGGCCGACGCGGGTTTCCAGCAGCATGCCCAGCCGCGAGCACAGCTCCACCAGAATCAGGTAGCCGATACACAGCATCAGCAGGGTTTCGACGAAGGCAAAGGTCTCCGAACCGATGCCGGTGAGGACCATCGTCAGCTCGGGGATAGTGATGATCGACAGCACGGCGGTTTCCTTGCACATCACCGTGACCATGTTCACCAGCGCCGGCAGAATCATCACCAGCATCTGCGGCAACTGGATGCGCCAGATGCATTGCAGGCGGGTGATGCCCAGGCAATCGGCGGCTTCCAGCTGACCCCGGGCGACCGACTCGAAGCCGGTGCGGAAGATCTCGGCGAAGTACACGCCGCCGTAAACCCCCAGGCCGAGAATGCCGGCGGGGATCGGGTCGAGGCTGATGCCGAACGACGGCCCGCCGTAATACACCAGAAACAGCTGCACCAGAAACGGCGTGCTGCGGATCAGCTCGATGAACACCCGGAGCGGCGCACGGACGAAGTGGTTGCCGAACACCTGGGCGACCGCGATCAGCATGCCCAGCGCCAGGCCGAGCACGACGCCGCTGCTCCAGGTGCCGAGGGTGACCAGAAACCCCGAGCCGATGTCGCCCAGGTGGTCGGTGAAAATGCTCGGGTCGAAGGTCATGCCGTGCGCTCCTTCATTCGTCGTTCGAGCAGGCTCGCCGCGTAGGCCAGCGGCACGTTGATCAGGCAGTAGAAGCCGGCCAGCATCAGGTAGTCCTGGACGAACATGTAATCGCTGGCGGCGAGGTTCTGCGCCGTGCGGGTGAGGTCGGCCAGCCCGACCACCGAAACCAGCGACGAGGCTTTGATCAGCAGAATCATTTCGTTGACCAGCGCCGGCAGCGTCAGGCGCACGGCCTGGGGGACGCGGATGCGCATGAGCATTTGCGCGTCGCTCATGCCCAACAGCCCTGCGGCCTCCAGCTGACCGCCGGGAATCGCAAGAAACCCGCCACGCATGATCTCGGCGATATAGGCGCCGGCGGCCAGGGACAGGCCTATGATCGCCGCCACCGTGGGCGAGACATTGGGCAGGCCTACCCGGGGCAGGAAGTAGTAGATGAACAGCAATTGCACCAGCAGCGGAATGCCGCGGAACACGAAAATGTAGGCGCCACCGAGGCGGCGCAGCAAGGGGATCGGCGACAGGCGCAGGCTGCCGACGACGATGCCGATGACAAAGCCGAACACCAGCGCGGCCATCGACACCTGTAGCGTCACCCACAGGGCGCCAAGCAAGAGCGGCGCGTTTTGCTGCAGCAAGGGCCAATCGAACACGGTGGTACTCCAGCCGGTGAATTGTCACTGAGTGAATCGTCACACTGTGGATGATCACTGTATGAGTCATCACTGGGTAGATCTTCAGGCGCCGACCTTGTGGGAGTGAGCTTGCTCACGAATGCGGTTTGCTTGCTACGTATGGGGTGTCTGGCATACCGCAATCGCGAGCAAGCTCACTCCTACACGATAGGTGTCGCCCCGCAAATCCGGAGTCGGCGCGCGGATAATGTGGGAGTGAGCTTGCTCACGAAAGCGGTGTGTCAGGCGACACCTCTTTCGCTGCAAGCATGCATTCGCGAGCAAGCTCACTCCTACACGTTAGGTGTCGCCCCGGAAATCCCGAGTCGACACACAGGGATCAAACGCGCCTTACCACGTCGGCTCGAAATCACCCTTCGGCACGTCCATTTCCGCCCCCAGCCATTTCTTCTGCAGGGCGGCCAGGCGGCCGTCGTCATGCATCTTGATCAGGGCGGCATCCAGCGCAGCGATCAGGCTGTCGGCATCGGCGTCCTTGCGGCCCAGGTAGGCGAAGTAGGATTTCTTGCCGAACGGCGGCTGCACCACTTTGTACAGATTGCTTTTCTGCGCGGCGACGAAGGAGATGTTCGGCAGCGAGTTGGCCACGGCGACGATGCGCTTGGCGGCCAGGTCGGCGTAGGCCTGGTTGTTGTCGACGTATTCACGAATGGTGACCTTCTGCGGCAGGGTCGCGGCGAAGGCTTTCAGCTCTTCCAGCTGCGCCGAGCCCTTGCCGGCACCGACTGTTTTACCGGCGATGTCTTCAGGCTTGCCGATGCTGTCGTCCTTGGCCCCGGCCAGCAGCGCCACGGTCGCTTCGGCAATCGGCGACACGAAGTGGTAACGCTCCTTGCGCGCCTTGGTCACGATGATCGGACCGGCTACCACGTCGAATTTCTTCGCCTCAAGGCCGGGCAGCACACTCGGCCACGGCAGGTCGAGGAACTTGATCTTGACCCCCAGTTCTTGACCCAGCGCCTCGAACAACTCGGCGTTCAAGCCTTTCTGTTTGCCCGCTTCGAGGAAATCGAAGGGCGCAAACTGCATTTCGGTGCCGACCACCAGCTCACCGGCCTTCTTCACATCGGCCAGTTGGTCGGCCTGAACCGCGAATGGCAGCAGCGTCAACGTGGCAGCGATACTCAAGCTTTGAAACGTCCTGCGGAACACAGAGTCGAGTGACATGGGATGGCTCCTGGGTGGATGCGGTGTGTTTCGTCGAAGGCTGTGGGATGTTGGGTGAGCGGGTGAATGATTCTGCAACTGCAGTTAGCGTGCCATACCGGTATAGACAACCGGCATGGGGCTATCAGCTGAGGATCTTCCCCGGATTGAGAATGCCGTTGGGGTCGAAACTGCGCTTGAGCTCGGCCATTACTTGCAACGCTTCTGCGCTCGCCGAGTGATGGAGAAACTCGCGCTTGAGCAGGCCGATGCCATGTTCGGCCGACACCGCGCCGCCCAGCTCGCCGACGGCGCTGTACACCAGCTCCTCGATTTCCAGCACCGGCGCGGGCTGCGGCAGCGAGTTGCAGTCCACGGTCAGGTGCAGATTGCTGTCACCGATGTGGCCGAAATACACGCTTCGGTTACCCGGCCAGCGCGCGTCGATGCGCTCACGGCAGCGTTCGGCAAACTCACCGATGCGGCCGATGGGCAGGCTGATGTCGAAATTCAGCGGCGCCATGCGCTGGGGAAACTCGCCGGTCGCCTCGCGAATCTTCCACAGCCCGCGGGCCTGGGCCTGGGAGGTCGCGAGGATGGCATCGACCACTTCACCGGCCTCAATCGCCGCTTCAAGGGTTTCCTCCAGCGCATCGCTTGGGCCGGACGACTCCAGCAGCACGTACAGCGGATGATGATCGGGCATCGGCGCGACGGGCTTCTCTAGCCACGACACACCGAGGCGGAAGAAATCCTGCCACATCAGTTCATACGCCTGGGGCGTGCCGACGCTCGATTGAATCCGCCGCAGCAGGGCGACCGCGCTGGGGTAATCGGGCAGGGCGCAGAGCAGCGTGGTGGTCGGACCGGGTGGCGGCGCCATTTTCAATACTGCTCGGGTAATCACCCCAAGGGTGCCTTCGCTGCCGATGAAGCACTGTTTTAGGTCATAACCGCAGTTGTTCTTGATCATCTTGTTCATCAGGTCGAGCACACGCCCGTCCGCCAGCACCACCTCCAGACCGAGCACCAGGTCGCGGGTCATCCCGTAACGAATCACCGCATTGCCGCCGGCATTGGTAGCGATGTTACCGCCGATCTGGCACGAGCCCCGGGCGCCCAGATCCAGCGGAAACAAAAAACCGGCCTCGGCCACGGCGTGCTGGATGTCCTCCAGCGTTGTGCCCGCGCGCACGCTGACGGTGGCGGCGGCCGTGTCGATCTCCTCGATGCCGCGCAGGCGATCCAGCGACAGCGCGATGTCGGTGGTGCGCGGAACGGCGCCGCCCGCGAGGCCGGTCATGCCGCCCTGAGGCACCACGCTTTGCCCCGCCGCGTTACAGATGCGCAGGGCGAGGGAAACCTGTTCGGTACTGGTCGGCAGGACAAGCGCAGCGGGGCAGGCCGGCGCGTGGCGGGTCCAGTCGCTGTAATGACGCGGGCTGATGGCCTCGCCGGTCAGCACCTGAGCATCGCCCAGGGCCTGGCGCAACTGGCTGATGGTCTGTTGCAGGTCGCTCATGGAATCCACTCGATCAATTCGCGTCAGGGGTGGGGCGTGCCTGAAAGCGGGGAGGCTGTATAGACAGCTGAGGCAAGATGCAGGCCAGTTGATCGACGCCGGTAGGTCAGGGCCGCTAAAAGCTTCCCGGCTGAAGCCGGTCCTACCCAGTGATCGTGAGATGACTGTAGGACTGGCTTTAGCCGGGAAGGCGTCGTATGTCACACCGCAGAATTGAGGGTGCACGCACTCGCGCATTCCCGGCTTAAGCCAGTCCCACTCAAAGAAGCGGCGCGGCACAGTAAATGCTTGATCCGGTCTATACCGCCCAGTCCATTTCCTGCGCCCGGAGCCTGCCATGACCGTCACCGCCAACCTTCCTATCATCGACATGGCCGGCGTCCGTGAAGGCGACGAGGCCGCGATCCGTCGCGCCGGCGAAGCCATCCGCATTGCCTGCAGCGAGAGCGGCTTCTTCTACATCATCAACCACGGTGTGCCCCGACACGTGATCGACAGCACCATGGCGGCCGCGAAAACCTTCTTCGCCTTCGCGCCGGAAATAAAGCGCCAGGTGGCGGTGAACAAGCGCCACCGCGGTTGGCACGCATTGGGTGGGGCGCTGATGTACGAGGCGACCAAACCGGATTTCAAGGAGTTTTTCAGCATCGGCCTGGAGCTGCCAGAGGATGACCCGAGTGTGCTGGCGGGGGAGGCGTTGCGCGGGCCGAACCAGTGGCCGGATTTCATGCCGGCATTGCGGGTGGCGCTGGAGGCGTATTACGAGGAGATGGGCAAGGCCGGCGCTGATCTGTTGAGGGCTGTGGCCGTGGGCTTGGGCATCGAACCCGATTTCTTCACGCCGAAATACGGCAAGCGTTTGCAGCGTACGCAGATGGTCTATTACCCGCCCCATCCACCCCGGGCCGAAGCCGATCAGTTCGGCGTGGCGCCGCACACGGATTATGGCTGCATCACGTTGTTGCATCAGGACAACAGCGGCGGTCTGCAGGTGCGTGAGTTGGGCAGCGGGGCGTGGATTGACGCAACGCCGATCGAGGGCAGTCTGGTGGTGAACGTGGGGGATTTGCTGGCGCGTTGGTCGAACGATCGGTTTCGGTCGACCTTGCATCGGGTGATCAATCAGTCGGGGCATGAGCGGTATTCGATCGCGACGTTTTATGACCCGACCTATGGGGCGGTTGTAGATCCGTGCGATTTGGGAATCGAGGCGGCTGCCAGCCTTTATCCGGCGGTGGCGGCGGGGGATTACATACTCAAGCGGATTGATGATTCGATGGCGTATCGCAAGAAGGGTTAGTGATTGAGTCCTCTGTGCATATCCAATATTTGTGTGCGCTGTTGTTATGGTTCCGCCCTTACGGCGGTTCACTTTTTCCTACAGCCCGGATTGCCGGCCCAGAAAAAAGTAACCAAAAAGGCCGTGCTCCTGGTTGGGTTCCTCCTTCGTCGGAATA
>NZ_JBWKQL010000005.1:56214-352951 GCF_059418765.1 Pseudomonas sp. GW821-FHT07F05 | reverse complement strand
TGTCAACTGCCTTTTTCACCGCTGTCGATTCAAGCATCTGAATCGAAGCATTCCTCGCTGCTTACTTCGTCCAACTCGTTGATTATCAAGGAGTTTTCCGTTTCGTCTGCGCCGGAAGTGGGGCGAATTATAGACAGATCCAGAGGAGCGTCAACACCTAATTTGAACTTTTGGCGAAAAAGCCAAAACCCTAAGGAAATCCGATACTTCCTTCTGTTTATATAGAGACCGGCTAAAGACTCCTGCAAGAGCACCAGCCCTTAAAGAACGCCCCTCTGACGCAAGGCAATTACCTCAGCGTCAGGTAATCCTAGTAATCCGGTTAGAACTTCCAGTGTGTGCTCTCCCAACAACGGCGGCGCACGCCGATATTCAACAGGCGTGGCAGATAAACGGATCGGACTGGCAACCTGAGGAACAGTCCCGCCCAATGCATGAGGCAACTCGACCTGGAGACCGCGGAATTGCACCTGCGGATCTGCGAACACCTGGGCGACATCGTTAATAGGCCCACACGGTACGCCGGCCCCCTCCAACGCCGTGACCCATTCAGCCGTGGTCTTGAAGACGGTGGCCTGCCGGATCAGCGGGATCAGCTCGGCACGATGCGCCACGCGCTGCTCATTACTCGCAAACCGCGGATCGCTGGCCCACTGCGGTTGCCCGGCTACTTCCGCGAATTTGCGGAACTGGTTGTCGTTCCCCACCGTGAGAATGAAATCGCCATCGGCGGTGGGGAAATCCTGGTAGGGCACGATATTCGGGTGAGCATTACCCAGTCGCCTTGGCGATACGCCCGTCGTCAGGTAATTCATTGCCTGATTTGCCAGGCAGGCGACCTGCACATCCAGCAACGCCATGTCGATGTGCTGACCAGGCCCTCCCTGATCCCGATGCGCCAGAGCAGCAAGAATCGCAGAAGTCGAATACAGCCCCGTCAGAATATCCGTCAGCGCCACGCCAACCTTCACCGGTCCCGCGCCATCCTCCCCCTCAGGACGACCGGTAAGGCTCATCAGCCCGCCGAGCCCCTGGATCATGAAGTCGTAACCTGCTCGCTTGGCGTAGGGTCCCGTCTGACCGAACCCGGTAATGGAGCAATAGATGAGCCTGGGGTTCTCCAGTTGCAGTGATTCGTAATCCAAACCGTAGGCCTTCAGCCCGCCAACCTTGAAGTTCTCGATGACGATATCGGACTTCGACGCCAGTTCGCGGACCAGCTTCTGGCCTTCGGGTTGGGTGAAGTCGATGGTGACGGACTGTTTGTTGCGGTTGGCTGACAGGTAGTACGCAGCTTCAGACGTGTTTTCTCCGCGCGGATCCTTCAGGAAGGGCGGCCCCCACGCGCGCGTGTCGTCGCCGTTACCCGGGCGCTCGATCTTGATCACCTCGGCGCCGAGGTCAGCCAGAATCTGCCCTGCCCAAGGGCCGGCGAGGACCCTGGACAAGTCCAGCACACGCAAATGCGATAACGCGCCCATTGCTGGCTCCTTAATAGAAGGCCTGGATGCCGGTTTGCGCGCGACCAAGGATAAGCGCATGGACGTCGTGGGTACCTTCGTAGGTATTTACCACCTCCAGATTGACCAGATGCCTGGCGATACCGAACTCATCAGAGATGCCGTTGCCACCCAGCATGTCACGCGCCATACGCGCGATGTCCAGCGACTTGCCGCAGGAGTTGCGCTTCATGATGGAGGTGATTTCAACCGCTGCAGTGCCCTCGTCTTTCATTCGGCCAAGACGCAGGCAGCCTTGAAGCGCCAGCGTGATCTCGGTCTGCATGTCAGCGAGCTTTTTCTGGATCAGCTGGTTAGCTGCGAGGGGACGGCCGAATTGTTGACGGTCCAGTGTGTATTGACGCGCGGTGTGCCAGCAAAACTCGGCAGCCCCCAAGGCACCCCAGGAAATGCCATAGCGGGCGGAGTTCAGGCACGTGAACGGACCTTTAAGACCGCGGACGTCCGGGAAAATGTTCTCTTCCGGCACAAACACGTTGTCCATCACGATCTCGCCAGTGATCGAAGCGCGCAGGCCGACTTTGCCGTGAATCGCCGGAGCAGTCAGGCCTTGCCAGCCCTTTTCCAGTACGAAGCCGCGGATATCGCCGGCGTCATCTTTGCCCCAGACAACAAAGACATCGGCAATCGGGCTGTTGGTGATCCACATTTTGCTGCCGGTCAGACGGTAGCCGCCTTCGACGCTTCGCGCACGGGTGATCATCGCGCCCGGATCCGAACCATGATTGGGCTCGGTAAGGCCGAAGCAACCAATCCATTCACCGGACGCAAGCTTTGGCAGGTATTTCTGCTTTTGCGCTTCGGTACCAAATTCGTTGATAGGCACCATGACCAGGGACGACTGCACGCTCATCATCGAACGATAACCGGAATCGACGCGCTCGACCTCGCGAGCGATCAAGCCGTAACACACGTAGTTCAGACCGCTGCCGCCGTACTGCTCCGGGATCGTGGCGCCGAGAAGACCTATCTCACCCATCTCGCGAAAGATCGCCGGGTCTGTCTTTTCATGGCGGAAGGCTTCAAGCACACGCGGTGCCAGTTTGTCCCTGGCGAACTGCTCGGCGCTGTCGCGAACCATGCGCTCTTCTTCGGTGAGTTGCTGGTCCAGCAACAGGGGGTCGATCCAACTGAAACTTGCCTTGCCGCTCATGACTCTCTCCTCACCAAATGCGCTTCCGGACCTGCCGGAGAAGTAATGAAGCGAGCCTAGGCCTGAACCCTGGATCGAGCAAACGACGATTTCGCACCATCCTGTGCTAATTTATCACTCCGAGACACGGCCGGTGCCACCGGGCCGTCGCTGTGAGTGAGGCAAAGGTACATGCGTCGTAAAATCCCAAGCACCGCTGCGCTGGTGAGCTTCGAGGCAGCCGCGCGGCACCAGAGCTTCACCAAGGCGGCTGAGGAGCTTTCTCTGACACAGAGCGCGATCTGCCGTCAGGTCGCGAGCCTGGAAGAGTTCTTGAATGTCGGCCTGTTCCGACGTTCGCGACGGGGCGTGAAGCTTACTGAGGCTGGCCTTTCCTACAGCCGGCGCATCGCAACGCAACTTGACGCTGTTGAACGCGACACGCTGTCAGTGATGGGTCATCAGGGCGTCAATGTGATCGAACTGGCGGTAGTGCCCACCTTTGGCACGCAATGGTTACTGCCACGCCTAAAGGATTTTCAGAAGAAACACCCTGACGTCACTATCAACCTGACCAACCGCACGCGGCCGTTTTTGTTTGCCGATACCGAATTCGACGCAGCGATCTACTTTGGTGATGCTGATTGGTCTGGTACCGAGTCCCACAGACTGATGGGCGAAAATCCCATGCCGGTCTGCAGTCCGGCACTGCTTGGGGCACGGCACAGCATCAGCGCTCAAGAGTTGGCCGAGATGCCGCTGCTCCAGCAAACCACTCGGCCCTACGCCTGGCGGCAGTGGTTCAACTCGCTGGACATGGGGGTGGCTCGCGACATGACAGGTCCCCGATACGAGCTATTCTCCATGCTCGCTCAGGCAGCCATGCACGACATGGGTGTGGCGCTCATACCACCATTTCTTATTCAGCATGAACTGGCCGAAAAACGCCTGGTGATTGCCAACCCTCACCAGCTTTCAAGCTCAAAGGCGTATTACTTGATGATTCCGGAGCGCAAAACGGAATCAGCGTCGCTGAAGGCGTTTCGCGACTGGCTGATTCAGCAGGCCAAGACCTACTCCCTGCCCTGAATGCCTATCCACAACACGCACGTTTCCGTGTAGTACGAAGATCCTAAAACCTACATATATCTTGATTTGTCGCATTTGCGACACACGTTTCTTTGTGCTCGCGTTATCCCAATAGTCATACAAATAGCGCTCTACAGCCTGATTTCGATTCATTTTAGGAATTTTGCCTTAACACGGTTGTGAGCACCCGTAACCAAGTAAATATGATTGGTATCAATGACTTAATCGGTTTTGTGCGTCAATCGGTCACAGGGTGACTTGTAGTACATTTTTCGTTCAGTTACAGAAACCCTTGAAGGCCTCTGGCATCCCCTGCAAAATGCCGCGCCCGGCTGTTTTAACGGGCGTAGTGATCGCAATCCCAGCCCTCGGGCCGTAGCGCGCTGGCCTAATTAAGACAATAAGATCACGCAGGAGATTTGACGTGCACATTGGAGTCCCCCTCGAAACCCAGCCTGGTGAAACCCGGGTCGCCGCCACTCCCGAAACCATCAAAAAGCTCATCGCCCAAGGCCACACCGTGACTGTGCAGAACGGCGCGGGCATTGCGGCGAGCGTGACCGACAGTGCTTATGAGGCGGCAGGTGCATTGATCGGCAGCACCGCCGATGCATTCGGCGCTGAACTCATCCTCAAGGTCTCCGCTCCCGGCGACGCCGAGTTGCCGTTGATCAAAAGCGGCGCAGTGGTGGTCGGGATGCTCAACCCTTTCAATAACGACATGATCGCCAAGCTGGCTGAACGCGGGATCACCGCTTTTGCCCTCGAAGCCGCGCCACGTACCTCTCGCGCGCAAAGCCTCGACGTGCTGTCTTCCCAGGCCAACATCGCTGGCTATAAGGCTGTGCTGTTGGCGGCGCAGCACTACCCGCGCTTTATGCCCATGCTGATGACAGCGGCCGGTACGGTGAAAGCAGCGCGCGTGCTGATTCTCGGAGCGGGGGTTGCGGGGCTGCAGGCCATCGCCACTGCCAAACGACTGGGTGCGGTCATTGAAGCCTCGGACGTACGTCCAGCGGTGAAGGAGCAGATCGAGTCGCTAGGGGCCAAGTTCGTTGACGTGCCCTACGAGACTGACGAGGAGCGGGAAGCTGCCGTGGGCGTCGGCGGTTACGCCCGCCCGATGCCGGCCAGCTGGATGCAGCGTCAGGCTGTGGCCGTTCATGAGCGCGCCAAACAGGCGGACATCGTGATTACCACGGCGCTGATTCCCGGTCGCAAGGCTCCGGTGCTGTTAAGCGCTGAAACGGTCGCGCAGATGAAGCCCGGCTCGGTGGTGATCGATCTGGCCGCAGCGCAGGGCGGCAACTGCCCTCTGACGGTAGCCGATCAAGTGGTGGTCGAGCAGGGCGTGACCATCGTTGGCCACACGAATCTGCCCGCCATGGTCGCGGCGGATGCGTCTGCTCTTTATGCCCGCAACCTGCTGGACTTCATGAAGCTGCTCTTCACCCAGGAAGGCCAGTTCCAGATCAACCTCGAAGACGACATCGTTGCCGCGTGCCTTATGTGCCGCGATGGCCAAGTCATCCGCAAGAACGGCTGAGGATAAAAATAATGGAAGAGTTCATCTCACCCGGTATCTACAACCTGATCATCTTCGTGCTGGCCATTTACGTCGGCTACCACGTGGTCTGGAACGTGACGCCTGCACTGCACACGCCCCTGATGGCAGTCACGAACGCTATCTCGGCCATCGTCATCGTCGGCGCCATGCTTGCCGCCGCGCTGACAGTGACGCCACTGGGCAAAACCATGGGCACCCTGGCCGTTGCGCTGGCGGCCGTTAACGTCTTCGGCGGTTTTCTGGTCACCCGGCGGATGCTTGAGATGTTCAAAAAGAAAGCGCCCAAGGCAAAAGACGAGGTGGCCAAGTAATGAGCATGAACCTCGTCACCTTGCTGTACCTCGTTTCGGCCATCTGCTTCATCCAGGCGCTGAAGGGCTTGTCTCACCCGACCACCTCGCGTCGAGGCAACCTGTTCGGCATGCTCGGCATGGGCCTGGCTGTTCTGACTACGATAGGACTGGTGTTCAAACTGGCTGCGCTATCTACCGACGGCGCCAGCGCAGGCATTGGCTACATCCTTATCGGTCTGCTGGTCGGCGGTACTGCCGGTTCGATCATGGCCAAGCGCGTCGAGATGACCAAGATGCCTGAATTGGTCGCCTTCATGCACAGCATGATTGGTCTGGCAGCCGTGTTCATCGCCATCGCTGCGGTGGTCGAGCCACAGTCGCTGGGCATCGTTCACCACTTGGGCGATCCGATTCCTGCGGGCAACCGTCTGGAGTTGTTCCTGGGCGCGGCGATCGGGGCGATTACGTTCTCCGGTTCGGTCATCGCCTTCGGCAAGCTGTCGGGCAAATACAAGTTCCGCCTGTTCCAGGGCGCACCGGTGCAGTTTGCCGGTCAGCACAAGCTCAATCTGGTTCTGGGTCTGGCGACGCTGCTGTTCGGCATCACGTTCATGCTGACGGGTAGCCTGTTCGCGTTCAGCGTCATGCTGATCCTGGCGTTCGTGATTGGCGTGCTGCTGATTATCCCGATTGGTGGCGCAGACATGCCGGTTGTGGTGTCGATGCTCAACAGTTACTCGGGCTGGGCAGCGGCGGGTATTGGCTTCTCGCTGAACAACTCGATGCTGATCATCGCCGGCTCTCTGGTCGGCTCATCCGGCGCGATTCTGTCGTACATCATGTGCAAGGCAATGAACCGCTCGTTCTTCAACGTGATCGGCGGCGGCTTCGGTGGCGCAGTGGATGCCGGTGCTACGAGCGGCAGCAAGGAAGCCCGTCCGGTTAAATCGGGATCGGCTGACGATGCAACCTTCCTGCTGACCAACGCCGACACCGTAATCATCGTGCCGGGTTACGGGCTGGCGGTTGCTCGAGCGCAGCACGCGCTGAAAGAGCTGACCGAAAAGCTGACCCACGCGGGCGTTACGGTGAAGTACGCGATCCACCCGGTGGCCGGCCGGATGCCGGGGCACATGAACGTGCTGCTGGCGGAAGCCGAGGTGCCTTACGATCAAGTGTTTGAGATGGAGGACATCAACTCCGAGTTCGGTCAGGCGGACGTCGTCCTGGTGCTGGGCGCCAATGATGTGGTCAATCCGGCGGCGAAAAACGATCCCAAGTCGCCGATTGCCGGCATGCCGATTCTCGAGGCGTACAAGGCCAAGACCATCATCGTCAACAAGCGCTCCATGGCCAGCGGCTATGCAGGCCTGGATAACGAACTGTTCTACCTGGACAAAACCATGATGGTCTTTGGTGACGCCAAAAAGGTCATCGAGGACATGGTCAAAGCGATCGAATAATCGCTGCAACTCGCGATGAAACAACCCTCGGCGCAGGTCATGGCCGAGGGTTTTTTACAGCCCGGGTAAAAGTGTTTCTCGCGCAAAGGCGCTAATTAGAGCCTTTAGTGCGACCTTGGTAGCGGGACGAACACTCCTCAAATCTCTAGACTTCGCTCACGCATCTTTGTCATGAGATTAAACAACATGCACCGTGAACGAATCCGTCTGCCCTCGCTGATGAGCAAGATAATGAGCGCGGCCGACGCCGCTTCCTTGATCAAGGACGGCATGACCGTCGGTATGAGCGGCTTCACCCGCGCCGGCGAAGCCAAGGCCGTGCCCCAGGCGCTGGCCGAACGCGCCAAGACTGTTCCGCTGAAGATCAGCCTGATGACGGGCGCCAGCCTGGGCAACGATCTGGACAAGCAACTGACGGAAGCAGGCGTGCTCTCCCGCCGCATGCCGTTTCAGGTCGACAGCACCCTGCGCAAGGCCATCAACGACGGCACCGTGATGTTCATTGACCAGCACTTGTCGGACACCGTCGAGCAGCTGCGCAATCGCCAGATCAAGGCCGTGGACATCGCCGTGATCGAATGCGTAGCAATCACCGAAGAGGGACATCTGGTGCTCAGCACGTCAGTCGGCAACTCGGCGAGCTTCGCCATTCTTGCCGAACACGTGATTATCGAGATCAACCTTGCCCAACCCATGGAGCTCGAAGGGTTGCATGACATCTATATACCGACCTACCGACCAACACGCCTGCCGATCCCGGTGCTCAAGACCGATACCCGAATCGGCAGTCAGGCCGTGAAGATCGATCCGGCCAAGATCGTCGGCATCGTGATCAGCAATCAACCCGACTCGCCGTCGACTGTGTTGCCGGCAGACACTGACACTCAGGCTATCGCGGGCCACTTGGTCGAGTTCTTCAAAGGCGAAGTGCGGCTGAACCGCCTGACCAATCAGCTCATGCCGCTGCAGGCGGGGGTAGGCACGATCGCCAATGCCGTCATGACCGGGCTGATCGATTCACCCTTTCACGGCATGACCATGTATTCGGAAGTGCTGCAGGATTCGACGTTCGATCTGTTCGAGGCGGGTAAGCTGGATTTTGCTTCGGGCTGCTCCATGACGCTGTCCGAGCGCAAGCACGCCGCGGTCTACGACAATCTGGAGCAGTACAGATCCAGACTGTTACTGCGCCCCCAGGAAATCTCGAACCATCCGGAGGTCGTCCGCCGCCTGGGCATCATTGGTATTAACACTGCCCTGGAGTTCGACCTGTACGGGAACGTCAACTCCACTCACGTGGGCGGCACACGGATGATGAACGGGATAGGCGGGTCAGGCGACTTCGCCCGCAACGCCCATCTCGCCATATTCGTGACGAAGTCCATTGCCAAAGCCGGAGCCATTTCAAGCGTGGTGCCAATGGTCAGCCACGTAGACCATACCGAACACGATGTAGACATTCTGGTCACCGAGATCGGACTGGCAGACCTGCGAGGCTTGGCACCCCGCGAGCGCGCCCGGGTCATCATCGACAACTGTGTGCATCCGGCCTATCGCGAGGCGCTGAATGACTACTTCCGCCGCGCCTGTGCAATTGGCGGTCACACACCGCATGTGCTGCAGGATGCACTCAGCTGGCACCTAAACCTGGAAGAAACCGGCCGCATGTTGGCGATCTGAAAACACAGTTTGTGAGTGGCGACGACCTTTCGTCGTCACAGTTCGCAGCCTGAACGCAAATTCTGCAAAAACTGTACTGCTGTACGGGTGGTTTCACGTAGGTCTAACGGCAAATGACTGACAAGATGGCCAAAAAAGCACACTTCTGGTGCAGACCCGTACAGTTGCCCCACTTCCGAACAAAACAGTGGTGATTAACAGTTAACTGGAGCAGCACAATACAAATGAACTGTGTCTAGAGAGAGACGGGCAATGAGAGGAATATTGTCACCAATCAAGTCAATCTCTAATCCCGCCACAAGCGGAAGGAAGAAGCATCATGGAACGCACCGTCAGTTCCGAATTGTTCTACGAAGACACCGCAAAAACTGCACAAGCCTCGTTGCCGCTGCGAATGTTCGCCAACCTGATGCTCTGGCAGCGTCGCCTGTCCAGCCGCCATCAACTGGCTCGCCTGGATGCACGTTTGCTGGCTGACGCCGGTATCAGCGAATCCCAGCGTTACGAAGAGCTGAGCAAGCCGTTCTGGCGCTAAGTTAGCGTCTGCTGGTCCCAGGCCGAGCGCCTCTCACCAGCAACCCGAATTGTTCAAACAAACCCGTCAGCAGGTCACTGCTGGCGGGTTTTGTCGTTCTTGGGTCGGGCAAACCACGCTAAGGGCCAACCAGTACAGTTTTACGCAACTCAGAAAATCCCATTACAGTCCAACGATCACGGGTAATCGCGGCAGATATGGAATTACGTAGCGGCCACTGGCACAAGGCCGGGATAGTTCGGCAGCCCGCTTATAAGCTAATCTTGCGCCACCTTGACCACGCAGTCACAAGACAGCTCTCGCTGAGCTTCCCGATTTATGCGTCTGTGGTTTTCGAATCCCGTTATTTTTGGAGTGCCTGTATGTCTCGCGTTCGCCTGTTGAGTGCCGCTTTCCTGATCGTCGCTGCCACCGGAGCCCAGGCTTCCAGCTTTGTGGTTACAACGGACACCATCGTCCGTGCGCTCGATGCTTCGTCCAACGCCACGTCTAAAATTTCGTCCTCCTTCCACGATGACAAGATCGTTCTGGCCGCCCGCGACGACGCCGCAAGCTTCGTTGCCAGCGAAGGCGAGATCCGAGGCGTGAAGCTCCAGGGCGCCTTGCAACACATCCGCGAGGTTGCACCGGGCCTGCAAGCGTCGGACGCGCAACTCGCGCAAGCGATTCTTGCCATCTGATTCAGCTTCGCGACAGGTTTCTCAAACGCGAGCCCGGGTCTTTGCACTAGCTCTGGCCCGGGTGTTGCGCTAGCCTTGCGACTCGTTTCGCCGAACCTGAACAGCCCTGAATAGCCATGCATTCGTTGTCTCGCCTCGTGCTTGCCGTCACCGCAGCCTTGAGTATTTCAACTCAGGTTCTGGCGTTCGACGTGACAACACAGAGCCTGGTTAAAACCGGATACGCCACCAGCCAGGTGACAACCGGGCCTTTCGATAGCAAGTTGATAATTGCCGCCCAGGATGATGCTGCAGTGTTTGTCGCCAGTGACGGCCAACTGCGAGGAGCACGGCTGGAGTCTGCGCTGGCGTACCTGCGTCAAACCCGCCCAAAACTTCATGCAAGCGACCTTGAACTGGCGCAGGCAATCCTCGTCCAATAGTCACTTTTTTTGTAACTACCGTATTTTGGAGACGTTCCATGCGTACCCCGTTGATCGCTGCCGCCCTTGGCCTGCTCTTGCTGACTGATATGGCACAGGCACAAACCCTGAAGGCCACCAGTAACATCGTCGTTCGCGCCCTCGGCCGCAGCATCGATTTCACCTCCGACACCACCTCATCCGTGCGCAACTGGAAACTCGTGCTCGAAGCGCGCGACGACGCCGCCAGCTATGTCGCCAGTAACGGTGACATCCATGGCGCACTGCTCGACGCTGCGTTCATCACACTGCGTGACCGCCTGCCTGAAGCCCGTAATGCCAGTGATCAGGACCTCGCCGAGGCCATCCTCGCACTGTGAAACGCCTCGCTGTCTGGCTGCTGACGTCGGCGCTCTCGCTGATTTGCACGAGCGCTTTCGCCGACCTCAGCCTGTCGCTGCATAACGACGGGCTCAGTCCTGCGCAACAAAAGGCCAGCCAGACGTTGCTCGACGAAGCCATGGCGCACCTGCCGCCATTGTTCGTCAGCAAGCTTGATCGCAAGGTGGAAGTGCATTGGACCGACGACATGCCGTCCAATGCCTACGGCCGTGCAGACGGTCCCTACCGTCTGGACCTGAATGAGCACCTGCTCGCAGGCCTGACCGACGGCAGCGCCGCAACGACACGAACCAGCCGTCCTCACGGCACCGTGCGGGAGGAAATGCTCGCCACGGTCCTGCATGAGCTGACCCATATTTATGATCACGCGCAGCTCTGGTCCCCTGAAGACCGCAAGCTGATCGTTGCGTGTGCCCGGCAGGGCAAGAGCGTGGGGAAGGTTGGCCTGCGTGACAGCTGCCGGGGGCAGACCGACCGACGTTTCACGCTGAGTGATGATCCGCGCCTTCTGGATCTGGCGGGATGGCCGCAGTACGTCGGCCGCCGCGGTGACAGGGAAGAGCGCAATGGCCAGGTCGCGCGCAGCCCGGATATCTACGAAATCAGCAGCCCGCTGGAATTCGTTGCGGTGAACATGGAGTACTTCCTCCTCGATCCGGCCTACGCCTGCCGCCGTCCGGCGCTGTACGACTATTACAAGGCTCGGTTCGACTGGGCGCCAGCGACGAAGGATCAGTGCCCGACGTCCTATCCTTATCTCAACGCCGGTAACGACTTTGCCCGAAAGCCACTGGGCAAGCTCGACCCCGAGCGGGTGTATGAGGTCGATTACCTGCTGGCTGAGGCCAACCAGAATCTGGCGAGCCGTTGGGGTCACAGCATGCTGCGGCTGGTGATCTGCAAGCCCGGTCGCCCACGCGGCCCTGACTGCCGGCTGGACCTGGATCAGCACTTGGTGCTTTCGTATCGCGCGTTCGTCAATGATCTCCAGCTGTCCAGCTGGAGCGGCCTGACCGGCAAATATCCGTCGCGCCTGTTTGTCCTGCCACTGGGTCAGGTGATCGATGAGTACACCAAGACCGAACTGCGCGGCCTGGCCTCGGTCCCGCTGAAACTCTCCCGTGAGGAGATCAACGGTCTGGTTCAGCACGCAGCCGAGATGCACTGGGCCTATGACGGGGATTACTGGTTCCTGTCCAATAACTGCGCGGTGGAAAACCTGAAGCTGCTGCGCAGTGGCACTAACGATCCGCGGCTTGTCGGGCTGGACAGCATCATGCCCAACGGGCTGCTGGAAGTGCTGAAGGGCAGGGGGCTGGCGGATACCAGCGTGCTGGACGATCCCAAGAAGGCGCTGCGCATGGGCTACCGCTTCGACTCGTACCGCGACCGTTATCAGGCGATGTTCGATGTGCTGCGCAAGACCACCAACGTCAAGCAGACCACCGTTGAAGACTGGCTGGCACTGACGCCGCAGGAACGGCGTCCGTATTTCGCTCAGGCTGACCTGCGTACCAGCGCGGCAATGCTGCTGCTGGAACAGGCCGGACTGCGTCGTCAACTATTGCTCGCGCAGGATGAGGTGAAACAGCGTTATCTAAGTGCTGTGGAGCAAAAGGATAACGGCGTTTCCAAGGCGACCGGCACATTGCAGGACATTCTGGCCAACAGCGGATTCCTGAGTCGCCCGGCGGAATTGCTCGGCAGCGGCGGCTACGGTCTGCCGCAGGAAGGCGAGTGGCAGCGTCTGGAAGACGAAAGTAGCCAGCGCCAGAAACAACTGCAGCGGCTCAGCGGTGATCTGGATAAAGAGGTGAGGGCGCTGCTTGATCCCGACCGCGCCGCCGAGATTGCTGCGACCGAAGACAATCTCAAGCAGGTCGGTGATCATCTGCGGGCATTGCACAAAGCAGCCGGCGGCCTGGAGCTGCCTTGATCGTTGCGCAACTGCACGCCCCGCGATGATTCAGTCAGTTTCCCCAGGCTCACCCGGCAGATGCTCGTCCAGGTGCAGCCAGGGCAGGCGGCTGTCGGTCCAGATATGCCGATCGGCAGGCGTGAGCTCCGGGCGATCAAGGGTGGCGATAGTCACGTCCATAGTCTCCGGGCTGTTGCGGCTGAACAGCGCGACCTGCGCCCCACAGTTATTGCAAAAATACCTGACGCACGTCGGCCCTGAATCATAGGGGGTCGGACTTCCCGCCAACCATTTGAAAGCCTCGACCGGCACGCTGGTCCACGTCATGACGATCCCCCCTGACGTGCGCCGACAAATCGTACAGTGGCAGTGGGCAACGTCATCCACGGGCCCATCGATCTGGTAACGCAGATTGCCGCAATGGCATCCGCCGGTATGCAATTCACTCATGAGCAATCTCCAGGTTATGTAGGGGTCTGACCGCATCCTGGGGTCGATAACTCAAACTCCCGCTCGTCAACTTCAGAAGTGCAACGAAAGCTGGCTGAAAGCTTCCCCGTTTAGCATCACCTCACCGCCGGCGACAGACCGGTCGGCCAGACGAACGCGCTTGACGTTCTCCGGCCCATCTACAACAACAATTAGGTGATTCCCGATGCTTGCATGTGCCCTGCAGTACCCCCTCCGTAATCCCCGACTCCACGCGCCGCTCGTTTTGAGCTGATCGATTCGTCTCGTCCGTTCCCCGCCGCGTAACGCTGGAGTATTGCTATGTTGACCTTCCTCGGCTTCGCCATGGTCGTCGCCTTCATGTACCTGATCATGAGCAAGCGCCTGTCAGCGCTGATTGCCTTGATCATCGTTCCTATTGTTTTCGCTCTGTTCGGTGGTTTTGCCTCCGAAATCGGCCCGATGATGCTGGCCGGCATCACCAAACTTGCGCCAACGGGCGTGATGCTGATGTTCGCCATCCTTTATTTCGCGCTGATGATCGACTCCGGGCTGTTCGACCCGGCCGTGCGCAAGATCCTCAAGCTGGTGAAAGGCGACCCCGTCAAAGTGTCGGTCGGTACAGCGGTGCTGGCGCTGGTTGTCTCGCTGGACGGTGATGGCGCCACGACGTACATGATCTGCGTGGCCGCCATGCTGCCGCTGTACAGCCGTCTGGGCATGAGCCCGCGCATCATGGCGGGCCTGATCATTCTGGCCGGCGGCGTGATGAACATGACCCCATGGGGCGGCCCGACCGCGCGTGCGGCGAGTGCCCTGCATGTCGATCCATCCGACATCTTTGTGCCTATGATTCCGGCGATGCTGGCGGGCGTTGTGGCGATTCTGGTGATTGCCTACTTCTACGGCAAACGTGAACGTGCGCGCCTGGGCGAACTGCACTTGCCCGGTGACGAAGGCGATCACAGCGACATCAGCGTTTCCCAGTTTCCTGAAGCCCGCCGTCCCAAGCTGATTTGGTTCAACGCCGCACTGACGCTGGCGCTGATGGTGGCACTGATCATGGGCCTGTTGCCGCTGCCGGTGCTGTTCATGATTGCGTTCAGTATCGCCATGATCGTCAACTACCCGTGCCTGCAAGCACAGAAAGACCGCGTCGCTGCCCACGCCGGCAGCGTGCTGGCAGTGGTCGGACTGATTTTTGCTGCGGGGATCTTTACCGGTATCCTGTCCGGCACCGGAATGGTCGACGCGATGTCGAAGAGCCTGCTGGCCGTGATCCCTGAAGCGATGGGCCCTTATCTGGCCGTGATCACAGCGGTGGTCAGCATGCCGTTCACCTTCTTCATGTCCAACGACGCGTTCTACTATGGCGTGCTGCCGGTACTGGCCGAAGCCGCTTCGCATTACGGCATCAGCCCGGTGGAAATGGCACGTGCCTCGATCGTCGGCCAGCCCGTCCACCTGTTGAGTCCGTTGGTGCCGTCGACGTATCTGCTGGTAGCACTGGCGGGCATCGAATTCGGGGATCACCAGCGCTTTACCCTCAAATGGGCCGTGCTGGTGTGCGTGTGCATTCTGATCGCCGCGCTGCTGATGGGAATCTTCCCGTTCTTCAGCAGCCTATAAACGCAACTCAACGCTCCCTCTGGCGCAACCGTGCCGGAGGGAAAACGAACGCTCAAAGGAATACGTAATGGAATGGCTGACCAACCCTGAGATCTGGGTTGCTTTCTTCACGCTGACCGCCCTGGAAATCGTGCTGGGCATCGACAACATCATCATGATCTCGATCCTGGTCAGCCGCATGCCCAAGGCAATGCAGCCGCGCACCCGTATCTTCGGCCTGGCGCTGGCGATGGTGACGCGGATTCTGCTGCTGCTGTCGATCACCTGGGTCATGCGCCTCACCGACGACCTGTTCGTGGTGTGGGGCCAGGGCATTTCCGGACGCGACCTGATTCTGTTTTTCGGTGGCCTGTTTCTGTTGTGGAAGAGCTCGCAAGAGATCTACCACGGCATGGAAGGCGAAGAAGAGACGCTGGACGAGCCGAAAGGCAAGGGCGGCATGTTTCTGTACACCATCATTCAGATTGCAATCATCGACATCGTATTCTCGCTGGACTCGGTCATCACTGCTGTCGGCATGGTGTCCCACGTACCGGTGATGGTGGCGGCGATCATCGTGGCGGTGCTGATCATGATGCTATGCGCGGGCGTCATCAGCGACTTCATCGAGAAGCACCCGTCGCTGAAAATGCTGGCGCTGTCGTTCCTGATCGTCGTCGGTACGGTCCTGATTGCCGAGTCATTCGATGTGCATGTGCCGAAGGGCTACGTCTACTTCGCCATGGCGTTCTCGCTGGCAGTCGAAGCGATCAACATCAAGATGCGCACGTCGATGGCTAAAAAACGTGCGATGCAGGACCCTGTGAAACTTCACAAGGACGTGCCGGGTCAATAACGTCCGCCGCACAGACGTGAAAACAACGGGGCTGTGAATGCCCCGTTTTTTATTGGCAGAGCGCAAAAGTGTGGCGTTCAAACACCTGATTTATGACAGATTTGTTTCAAGAAATAATCCGCTGTGCCATGCTGGCATTAAGGCCACAGGCCGACTAAAGCTTTAGTTGAGCGCGCTGTTCGATGCACCTCAAGCGCTTACGCTCGCTACACGCTGGACCTTTTAACTTTGCCCAATGGGCAACCAACAGGGGGCTCTCCGTATGCTGACCCTGCTCGATTTGCTTTCCGCCGTCGCGCTGTTGATCTGGGGCACACACATCGTTCGGACCGGCATTCTGCGTGTCTACGGCTCGCAGCTGCGCCGAGTCATTGGCCAGAACATGTCCAAACGCCCGCTGGCATTTGTCGCGGGGATACTCGTCACCGCGCTGGTGCAGAGCAGTAACGCCACGGCAATGCTGGTGACGTCGTTCGTTGGCCAGGGCTTGATGGGCCTGACGCCCGCGCTGGCCATCATGCTCGGTGCCGACGTCGGTACAGCGGTGATGTCGCGAATACTGACGTTCGACCTGTCGTGGCTGTCGCCGCTGCTGATCTTTCTGGGCGTGATCTTCTTTCTGTCGCGCAAACAAACCCGTGTGGGCCAATTGGGTCGTGTCGGCATTGGCCTGGGCCTGATCATTCTCGCTTTGCAACTGATCGTCACTGCCGCCGCGCCGATTACCCAGGCTGCAGGTGTGAAGGTGCTGTTTGCGTCACTGACGGGCGATCTTCTGCTCGACGCATTGGTCGGCGCCATGTTCGCGCTGATTTCCTACTCAAGCCTTGCGGCCGTGCTGCTGACGGCGACCCTCGCAGGCGCGGAAATCATCAGCCTGCCGGTGGCGATTGGTCTGGTGATCGGCGCCAACATCGGCAGTGGTCTGCTGGCGTTCCTTAGCACCAGCATGCAAAACGTGGCCGGTCGACAAGTGGCGCTGGGCAGCCTGCTGTACAAGCTGATCGGCCTGCTGCTGATCACCCCGGTGCTGACCCCGCTGGTGGCGTGGATGGACACGCTGAATGTCAGTCCGTCGAGCTTGGTCATCAGCTTTCATGTCATCTACAACTCCCTGCGCTGCCTGATCATGCTGCCGACGGTGGGGCCGATGGGGCGTCTGTGCGCGTCGATTCTGCCGCAGCAGGCCGAGATCAACGGCCAGACCAAGCCTCGCCATCTGGACCTGACCGCACTCGCCACACCAAGCCTGGCGCTGGCAAACGCGGTGCGCGAAACCTTGCGCATGGGTGATCTGATCGACAGCATGCTCAATGCCATGCAAGAAGTACTGCGTGGCAACCAGACGGCGGTCACTCAGGAAGTGCGCCGGCTCAACGACGATGTCGAGGTGCTCTACAACGCCATCAAGTTGTACCTGGCGCAGATGCCGCGCGACGACCTCAGCGATCAGGACAATCGCCGCTGGGCCGAGATCATCGAACTGGCGATCAATCTGGAGCTGGCCAGCGGGCTGATCGAGCGCATGCTGCGCAAGGTCCAGCAGCAGAAAACGTCGCAGCGACGGTCGTTTTCCGACGTCGGCCTGGAAGAACTCTCAGGGCTGCACGAGCAACTGATGGCGAACCTGCGTCTTGGCCTGTCGGTCTTCCTCAGCGGTGACCCGGAAAGCGCGCGCCAGCTGTTGCGCGAGAAACGTCGTTTTCGGGCACAGGAGCGGCGTCTGGCCCACGCCCATGTCAGCAGACTGCAACGCAAGATCGTGCAGAGCATCGAGACCAGTTCTCTGCACCTTGAGCTGATTTCCGACATGAAACGCCTGAACTCGCTGTTCTGCAGCAGCGCCTACGCGGTCCTTGAAACCACCGACACAGGCGCCTTGTCCAGCGAGGGCAACGCGGATTAGTCGTGGTGAACGCAGGGGCCTCTGCGAAGTCTGTTACACATACCGGCCCGCAAGGAAGCCCGATTTTATGCGTTGCCTGCTGTTCGTTTGTCTGATTCTGACATCCCTTTCTTCCATGGCCCTCGACCGGTTTCAGGTCGAGGGCTACGTGCTGCCCAACGGTTTGCAGTTGCTGCTCAAGCCTGCGGACAAAGGTCACGTCGCCATTCGCTTGGTCGTGGGCATTGGCTTCGATGACTTCAAATGCGAAGACAAAGAACTGCCGCACCTGCTTGAGCATCTGCTGTTCAGCGGGATCGACAACAGCGGTGAGGGCGGCCTAGAGCAGCAGATGCAGGCGTTGGGCGGGGAGTGGAACGCGTTCACCAGCAACACCGACACCACCTTCGTCATCGAGGCGCCGGCGCAGAATCAGCGCAAGGTGCTCGACCTGCTGCTCAATCTGCTGACCCACACGCAAATCAATCAAGCCAATCTGGACACCGCCAAGCGCATCGTCGCCCGTGAAGACGGGGGCCATTATTCGCATTTGCAACGCTGGCTGGACAAACGCGACCTGGGCCACGGCGCCAGCAGCCAGCTTGCCGTGGAGCTTGGCCTCAAGTGCCCGGAGCGGCCTGAGGTCGATCACCTGACGCTGGAGCAGATCGAGAATATCCACGACAACTGGTACGCCTCCAACAACATGACGCTGATTATCGTGGGCGACCTCGACAAACTGCTGCCTGCCTACCTTGAGCGCACCTTCGGTCAGCTCAATGCGGTGGATCCTACGGAACATCCGCCGCTGCGCTCGATCACTGAAAAGGCCGATCCTGAGCGCACGCTAGTGCGGGGCGCGTTGGGCGATGGCGCGAAGCTGCATCTGCTGTTCCCCGAGCCAGACATGGGCGAGCAGCACGATCAAACCTGGGATCTGGTGAAAGCGTATCTGGACTGGGCGCTGTACAGCGAACTGCGTCTGGACAAGGGTTATTCCTACGGGCCATGGGCCGATCGCGAAGCATTTGGGGACACCGGTTTTCTCAGCCTGAACGCTGATCTCAACCGCGAAGACGTCGATTCGGCCACGTCGGCGGTACGCTCGATGCTCCAGCGGCTGCGCAAGGAAGGTATGGACCCGGCGACCTTTGCTCGGCTACAGCAGGCGTCCATTGCCAAGCAGGCCTGGGCGGTTCAAGGCAACAGCGCGTTGGCCGACTATTACTGGGGTGCGCTGAATGATTACGATGATGGCCGCTTTGAGGATCCGGCCAAGAGGACCCGAGGCGTGAGTCTGGATCTGGCCAATCAGGCGATGCGTCAATTGCTGGCGCAACCCGGGTATCTTCGCGTTGAGGAGCCACTGCTCAGCTACGACGAGCTGTACGCAGTCGGATGCCTTCTGACGGCACTGGTGGCGTTGCTGATCCTCTGGCGGTGGCGGGTATACAAGAAGAGACCGTTGTAAGCGAGGCGCTTGGCGTTTCAATATTTCGACGAAGTGGGCGCAGTCCGGCTTGGTTATTTTTTATACACCCAGCTCCGTACATCCATACTCCAACACCAAGACTCACCCACGAAGAGCGACGCCCCGAGATGCCAGACATTAACGCAATCATTCAGCACTCGCTGGTACAGCGCGTGCTGGAGTTCATCAAGCGCTACCCCGGGCTGATTGCGTTCTTCGGGTTCTGCTCAGGCATCGGCAGCTTCATTCTGGTGGATCGCCAGGCCAAGCTGGCGACCTGGATTGCGGTCATTCTGCTGGTGAGCTGGATCTGGCTGATGGTTGAAAACAGCGCCGTCGCCCTGTTCGCGAAGCTGTTCAAACGCGAGATCCCGCAGCCGCTATTGCGCTACGGCACTCAGATGATTCATCAGGAAAGCCTGTTTTTCGTACTGCCGTTCTTCTTCGTCACCACCACGTGGTACAGCGGCCAGCTGGCGTTCACCGGGCTGCTCGGGGCGGCAGGCCTGATTTCGATCATCGACCCGCTGTACTACAAATGGCTGGCGCCGCGCCGCTGGCTGTTCATGGCCCTGCATACCCTGACGCTGTTCGCCGCACTGCTCACGGCGCTGCCGATCATCGTTCACCTGACCACGGCCGAGAGCTACAAGCTGGCACTGGGCATTGCGATGCTGCTGTCGTTCCCGAGCCTGGCATCGGGCTACCCGATCAACAACTGGAAACGCGGCCTCGGTGTGGTGGCCATGACACTGGCCATCGGAGGGGTGGGCTGGATGGCGCGATTCTGGGTGCCGCCGGCGACGCTCTGGCTGACCGAGGCGGCGATCAGCACGCGCTTCGATAACCAGAATCGCACCCCCGGCGAGAGCATTCAGGAGATCGGCGTCAACCAGCTGCGCAGCGCCGGGCTCTACGCCTACACCTCGATCAACGCCCCGCGCGGCCTGAATGAACGGATTTATCATGTGTGGCGCCATAACGGCGAGGAAATAGAGCGCATTGCTCTAGACATCAAGGGCGGTCGTGAGGAAGGCTACCGGGCCTGGACGCACAAACAGAATTTTCCGCCGGACGTGTTGGGTAAATGGCAGGTGAGGGTGCTCACTGAGGACGGGCAGATGATTGGTGTGCTGCGCTTTGACGTCACCGAGCGCGACCAGCCTGCCGTCACGCGCAACAAGATCAAGCCGGCAGGCCTGAAGCCAGGCACCGACGCTGCGGATCCGGATGATTCGGAGGCGAAAAAACCTGCGGACAGTGCGCCAGCCGAGAGCCCATCTGCCCCGGCCAAAACCAACTAAGCTCGTCGCTATGACCCCACTGACCACGCAGGCTTCCTCCGCGCCCAAGGTTCCAGGACGCGTCTTACTGGACACTTCGATCAATCCCGTGCAACTGCGGATTGCCGGAGACTGGACGCTTGCCCATTACCGCGAACTCAAGCGCCAGACCGATGCGCTGAGCGCCGGATTTGGTCCAGCCACCCTCGTGGACATGGACGAACTCGGCGCCCTCGATACCGCCGGTGCGTCGCTGCTCGTGGAACTGCTCGGCGTACAGCGCCTGCGCCTACTGGCCGTGCAAGCGCCCAACCTGCCGGAATCCAGCCGCGCGCTGATGCAGACCATCCAGAGCGCACTGGCAGACTATTGCCAGCCAGTCCGAGAGCCCGAGGCGGCCGTGGGCATGCAGCTGCTGTCGCGAATTGGCTCGGCAGTGGAGGTTATCTGGAAGGACACGCTGCAGCTGCTCGGCTTCATCGGTCTCATCCTGCAGACCTTCGCGTCCACCCTGTTTCGCCCCAAACGCTGGCGCACCACGTCCGTCATCGCCCACATCGAGCAAATCGGCCTGGACGCCGCGCCCATTGTGGCGCTCCTGACGTTCATGGTTGGCGCGGTGGTAGCCTTTCTCGGCGCCACGGTGCTGAAAGCTTTTGGCGCGACGATTTTCACCGTTGACCTGATCGGCTTCTCGTTCCTGCGGGAATTCGCCGTGCTGTTGACCGCCATCCTGCTGGCCGGTCGCACGGCCAGCGCCTTCACCGCGCAGATCGGCTCGATGAAAGCCAACGAAGAATTGGACGCGCTGCAAACCCTGGGGCTAAGTCCTACAGAACTGCTGGTATTGCCCCGCGTGATCGCGTTGCTTATCTCGCTGCCCATGCTGACCTTTCTCGCGATGATCTGCGGCATCGTCGGTGGCGGCGTGGTCTGCGCGTTGTCGCTGGGCATATCGCCGGCGATGTTTCTGTCGTTGATGCAGGCCGACATCGGCGTGCAACACTTTCTCGTCGGCATCGCCAAGGCGCCGATCTTTGCATTCTTCATCGCAGCGATCGGTTGCCTGGAGGGCTTCAAGGTCGAGGGCAGCGCTGAGTCCGTTGGGGCACACACGACGTCGAGCGTGGTGCAGTCCATTTTCGTGGTCATCGTACTGGACGCATTGGTCGCGATGTTCTGCATGGAGATCGGCTGGTGACCCGCCGTTGCGTACAGCCCGTCGAGACGGTGATTGAGGTCCGCGGCCTGAGCAATCGGTTCGGCCCGCAGGTGGTGCACGAGAACCTCGATCTGGGCCTGTATCGCGGGGAGATCCTTGGCGTGGTGGGCGGTTCCGGCGCCGGCAAATCTGTGTTGCTGCGCAGCATTGTCGGGCTGCAAAGGCCTGCCGCAGGAAGCGTCCGCGTCTTGGGTCAGGATTTGCTGAATCTGTCCGACAAAGCGCGCTCCCAGGTTGAACGACGTTTCGGGGTGCTGTTTCAGAAGGGCGCGCTGTTCTCCTCGCTGACCATCACGGAGAACGTCGCGCTACCGCTGATCGAACACGCCGGCCTGAGCCGCGAGGAAGCAGAGCATCTGGCCGGGATCAAAATGGCGTTGGCCGGGCTGCCGTTGTCGGCGGCGCATAAATACCCCGCGTCGCTCTCCGGCGGCATGATCAAACGCGCGGCACTGGCGCGAGCGCTGGCGCTGGATCCGGACATTCTGTTTCTTGACGAGCCCACTGCCGGACTTGATCCAATTGGCGCCGGCGCGTTCGACCAGTTGATCCTAACCCTGCGCGACGCCTTGGGGTTGAGCGTTTTCATGGTCACCCACGACCTCGACACGCTTTATACAATCACCGACCGCGTCGCCGTGCTGGCGCAGAAGCGCGTGCTGGTTGCGGACAACATCGACAGGGTGTCGGCGACCAAGGACGCCTGGATTCACGAATACTTTCATGGCCCGCGCGGCCGCTCGGCCTATTCGGCGGCCACCCACCCACACGAGGTCTCATGATGGAAACCCGCGCCCATCACGTTCTGATCGGCCTGTTCACGGTCATCGTGGTCGCTGCCGCGCTGCTGTTCGGTCTGTGGCTTGCCAAATCTAGCGTCGACTCGGCTTTCAAGGACTATCAGGTTGTGTTTAACGAGGCGGTCACCGGTCTGTCTCGCGGCAGTCCGGTACAGTACAGCGGGATCAAGGTGGGTGACGTCGTGCAGCTGCGCCTCGATCCCCAGGACCCTCGCCGCGTGCTGGCGCAAATCCGTGTGGCCGGTGAAACCCCGATCAAGCGCGACACCTTTGCCAAGCTGGCATTGGCCGGCATCACCGGTACATCGCTCATTCAGCTCAGCGGCGGCACACCGCAAAGCGAGGCGCTGAAAGGCGAGGGCGGCAACCTGCCAGTGATCATTGCTTCGCCGTCGCCCATCTCGCGCCTGTTGAACGACAGCGATGATTTGCTCAGTGGCAGCACTGCATTGCTGCACAACGCCAACGCGATGTTTTCGTCGAACAACGTGGAAACGCTGTCGCGCACGCTGCAACACCTTGAACAGACCACCGGAGCGATCTCCGATCAGCGCGACGACATTCGTCAGGCGTTGAAGCAGATGACGCTGCTGAGCAAGCAGGCCGGTGCGACGCTGGAGCAAACCTCAACACTGATGCGCAATGCAAACCAGCTGCTGACCAGCGATGGCAGGCAAACCATCGCCAGTGCGCAACAGGCGATGAAGTCCCTCGAACAAAGCAGCCAGACCATCAATACGCTGCTCAAGAACAACCAGAATTCGGTGAACGATGGCCTGCAAGGGCTGGGCGAACTGGGCCCGGCGATTCGCGAGCTGCGTGAAACCCTCAGCTCATTGAAAACCATCTCGCGCAGCCTGAACGCCAACCCGAGCGGCTACTTGCTGGGCAGCGAGAAGAATAAGGAGTTCGAGCCATGAGGCTTGTCGGTCAGTCCATCACTCGGCTGTTATTGGCGGCCGCCGTGCTGTCCCTCGGCGCCTGCTCGATCCTCCCCGAGCAGGCGCCGTCAGACGTTTACCGTTTGCCGACGGCATCGCCCGCCAGCAAAGGGGCGGCGCCGGTAGCGTGGTCGTTGCGGGTGGTGCGGCCCAAATCCAGCGAGACCCTGGACAGCCCGCGCATTGCCGTTATCCCCGAGGGCAATGTCATCAGCAGCTACAAAGGCGCGCGATGGAGTGATCCAGCGCCGGTTCTGCTGCGCAACCGACTGACTGATGCTTTCTACCGTGACGGGCGAGTGCAGTCGATCAGCACCGACGACAGTAATCTGCAGGCTGATTTTGAATTGGGCGGGGAGCTGCAGGCGTTTCAGAGCGAGTATCGCGGGGCCGCCATTGAAGTGGTGATTCGCCTGGATGCGCGGCTCGCTGATGATCGCCAGCGGATTGTGACGAGCCGGCGTTTTGAGGTGCATCAGCCGGTGGCCGACAAGCAGGTGTCGGCGGTGGTCTCGGCGTTCGGCCAGGCCAGCGATGCGCTGGCTGCCCAAGTGTTGCAATGGACCGTCGAGCAGGGCGAGAAGCGTTACACCGTCGCGCCGAAGAACCAGTAACAGACGGCGATCGCGGCGACCACACCGGCGAATTCCGCCAGCAGCGCGCAGCCCACTGCGTGTCGCGCGCGCTGAATCCCTACCGCTCCGAAATACACGGCCAGGACGTAGAACGTGGTTTCCGTGCTGCCTTGAATCGTCGCCGCGACGAGGGCCGGGAAGCTGTCGACGCCCTGGGTTTTCATGGTTTCGATCAGCATCGCCCGCGCTGCGCTGCCGGAGAACGGCTTGACCAGCGCCGTCGGCAGCGCATCAACGAAGCGCGTGTCCAGGCCGACCCACTGAATCCCGTGACGAATGCCCTCAAGAATCAGATCCAGCGCGCCCGACGCTCGCAGTACCCCAACAGCGCAGAGCATTGCGACCAGATACGGCAGCAGGTTCTTGGCAACGTCGAAGCCTTCTTTCGCGCCCTCGACGAAGGTTTCGTACACCTTGACCTTGCGCAGCGCGCCAACCACCAAGAACAGCATGATGATGCCGAACAGCGTCACGTTGCCCAGCACCGACGAGAGGCTCGACAGCGCAGCAGCGGACAGCCCGGCCAGTACCGCCATGAAGCCGCCCAGCAGCAACGCGCCGGGAATCAGATAAGCGAGCACCACCGGGTCCCATAACTTCAGGCGCTGCATAAAGGCCACTGACAGCAGACCGACCAGCGTCGAGGCGCTGGTGGCGAGCAGGATCGGCAGAAAGACCATGGTGGGATCGGCGGCGCCTTGCTGGGCGCGGTACATGAAAATGGTCACTGGCAGCAGCGTCAGCGAAGAGGCATTGAGCACCAGAAAGAGGATCTGCGCGTTGCTGGCGATGGTCTGGCTGGGGTTGAGCTCTTGCAGTGAGCGCATGGCTTTGAGACCGATGGGCGTGGCGGCGTTGTCCAGACCGAGCGCGTTGGCGGCGAAGTTGAGGGTGATCAAGCCCAACGCCGGGTGGCCGCGCGGCACTTCGGGCATGAGGCGATGAAAGAGCGGCGCCAGGACTTTGCCCAGCCAGTCGACGATTCCGGCCTTTTCGGCAATGTTGAGAAAGCCCAGCCACAGGGTCAGGGTGCCGAACAACAGCACCATGACTTCCACAGACAGCTTGGCCATGGCGAAGATGCTCTCGACCATGGCGGCAAAAACGCCAGCGTTGCCCCCGACCAGCCACTGCGCCAGCGCAGAAATCGCCGCGACCACAAAAAAACCAAGCCATAGGCCGTTCAGCATACAAATCCCCTCGCAAGATGCGGCGATGATAACGGCGGGGGCAGAAACAACAAACCCCGGCCGGGGCCAGGGTTTGATGATTCACGCCAGACAGTGATTACTCCACCGTCGATTGACCCGCCGGCAGAGGGTCCTTGCCACGCCAGTGCGGCAGGGAGTTCCAGTAGCGCTCGCCCTTGGCGTCGTCGTACATGCCTTCCCAGCGCGAGATGACCAACACCGCAAGCGCGTTGCCGATCACGTTCAGCGCGGTGCGCGCCATGTCCATGATGCGGTCGACGCCGGCAATGAATGCCAGGCCTTCCAGCGGAATGCCTACGCTGCCCAGGGTCGCCAGCAGCACGACAAACGATACGCCCGGCACACCGGCAATGCCCTTGGACGTCACCATCAGGGTCAGGACCAACATCAACTGCTGGCCGATTGACAGATCAATGCCATACAGCTGCGCGATGAACAGCGCCGCGATGCTTTGGTACAGCGTCGAACCGTCGAGGTTGAACGAGTAACCGGTCGGCACCACGAAGCTGCTGATCGCTTTTGGCGCCCCGTACGCTTCCATCTTCTCGATCACGCGCGGCAGCACGGTCTCGGAGCTGGCGGTGGAATAGGCCAGCACCAATTCATCTTTGAAGATGCGCATCAGCTTGAGCACCGAAAAGCCAAACAGGCGCGCAATCAGGCCCAGCACCACAAAGGCGAAGAAGGCGATGGCGACGTAAACCAGAATCACCAGCTTGGCCAATGGCAGCAACGAGGCAAAGCCAAAGTTGGCGACGGTCACGGCGATCAGGGCGAACACGCCAATCGGCGCGTAATTCATGATCATGTGGGTGACCTTGAACATGGTCTCCGACACGCCCTGGAAGACCTTCACCAGCGGATCACGCACTTCCGCGTTCAGGCTCGACAGGCCAAGCCCGAAGAACACCGAGAAGAAGATGATCGGCAGCATGTCGCCACGGGCAACCGCCGCGAAGATGTTCGACGGGATGAGATTGAGGATCGTCGCGACGAAAGCATGGTCATGCTGCACTTCGGAGGTGGTCTTCTCGTACTGCGAGATGTCCACCGTGCCCAGCGTGCTCATGTCGATGCCGGTACCGGGATGGAAGACGTTGGCCAGCAGCAGACCCACAACGATGGCAATCGTGGTGACGGCTTCAAAATAGAGAATGGTCTTCAGGCCGATGCGGCCAAGCTTCTTGGCGTCGCCAACGCCCGCAATGCCTACAACCAGGGAGGAGATCACAATCGGGATAACGATCATTTTGATCAGGCGGATAAAGATGTCGCCCGCTGGCTGCAGGATGTTGCTGATCCACCAGGCCTTCTCGGTGCTGAAGTGGTTCAGGACGGCGCCGATGGCGATACCCAGGACCAGGCCGATGAGGATCTGCCAGGCGAGGCTCAGTTTTGCCTTCTTCATGTCATTACCTTGTTGTCATTGCCGGGACATCCCCCAACCACACGTTCATCATTGCGCTTGCCAGCAAGCGCGACGCCGCGGTCGCCGTCAGGACTGTCTCGTAAGTGGCCGCAGGCGAGCATCCGAGCTCTGAGCAGGCGAAAAAGGCGCAACTATTCCCACGGTGACTGTCATCGTCTAATGCCGTAAATGACTACCCCATGCCGAATCGGCATGATGTAAATCAATCACTTACGTTGCAGTGCGCCAAAAGAGGGCGAACTTAGATGACTGGAGAATGCTGAGAAGTGGCTAAAACGTCGTCTGCAGCCGATTTACGCGAGGCGCGATGGCAATATGACAGATTGGTCAAAGGTGGCCGACAAGCCATTTAAGCGGGGGATTTTTGGCGATATACGGTCGTAGGAAACGTAGAAGCAGCTCTGTAGGACTCTTGAAGACCGGAGACCTTTGAGGAAATAGAGGATATTTGCGCCTCACAAGTCCACTGTCGGATAAAGGCTAAAACCGTATCGGACGATGGACTTGCGTTGCGGCTTGCCTGACCCGGCCCACGTGTGGGAGTACTCCTTGTACACCTAGGACGCTTCAATCACTCCGTTGATCGTAACGCCCCGGCCCCTTGGTCATACGCGCACCGTCTTCGGGCTGCGCGCCTATTAGGAAGGTCTGTCAGGGACAGGTCTCCCCTCATTCAAATCAGTACCAGTTCGGGTCTTTCTTGAGCTGCTCTTTCAGAAGGCCTTGCATGCCTTCGTCCGGTTTGCCCAAAAACCGGTAATCCGCATGACGCGTCGGCGATTTGTCTGCGGGAAGTCCCGCCGGCACCTCGACCAACATGGCGTAAGCACGGGATTTGTCGAGACTGAAAGCGACGATGAGACGCTTGTTGCGGCAAGTGTCCTGGGTTTCGCAGAGCGGCCCTACCAGATACTTGTCACCGTCTTCGGTCACGGCGTTCATTTGCTCCGCGGCACCCGAGAGATTGATCACCCAGTCGGGCAGTCGCTCTTCCTTCTTCACGACGCTCGACCACGTCTCGCGGTACTCGGGATTGGAGCTCAAAAGCTCGTTCGCCCGAGACTGACCGTCGTTGGCCGCCATAGCTGTAACGCTGGCGCTCCCAAGGAGCGCCAATGTCAGTGCATGGAAATGCTTGAAGCCCATATTCAGCCTCGGCCGCGACGGCCAAAGAAGAACGACACCACGAACATAACCAGGAAGACCACGAACAGGATCTTGGCAATGCCGGTAGCAGTACCTGCGATACCACCAAAACCAAGGACGGCTGCAACGATAGCGATGATCAGAAATGTGATTGCCCAACTCAACATGGTGAATCTCCTTACTGTTTATTGATTTTTTTGCTACGTCGAGGCGTCGGAATGACCCTCGGGGTAGATCGCGTCTTCGACCTGGAAGTTCAGAAAACCCAGCTTTGCTGACGTGGCGCTTCATCAGGAGTAGCGGTCGCGTCATCAACTTGCATGCTCAGGGCGACATCCGAGGCTTTCAGCGCACTTGCCTTGGCAAACGGTACGGTGTGGGCATGGGAGTAGTGGACCTGAGTCACTTCCTGCTTCTGATTCCAGTGATTGAACTGCTGCACAGCAATGAGCGTGATCATCAGCGCCAGACTCGCAAACAAAACCTGCTGCAAATGCAGAGGTGAGATACGCAGTTTGTTGGCGAGATGTTGAGCGTTCATTCAGCGGACTCCTGGCAATCTTGTCGGCCGTCTGTTCGGGCCTTTGTTACCAAGGGTATTGCACGCTGTGTGCCAGCTTTCTGCGGGCCAATAAACCTTTATAAATCAATGACTTATAACTACCACCCGGAAGCGTCTTACGCGCAAGCTGCACGATTGAACATTTGCCATCGTGCGGAATGCACGAACCGCCTGACACCACGTTGGCGGCCGAATTCATTCAGGATGTAATTTCTAATCTCAGAACCGTCATTCGACCGCCGCGTAACGCTCTAGCCTGCGCTGCGCGCCGTGACGCGCAGCGTGTCGGCATCGACGCCTTTAACCCCGCGAATGTTGCGCGCGATTTCGACCGTGAGTTCCTTCTCGGCGTAATTGGCCACCACACCGTCCAGCGTGACTACTCCGTTTTTGGTCTCAACCTTGATGTTCAAGCCATCGAGGGTGCGGCTATATATAAGGCTGGATTTCACCTTGCTGGTTATCCATGCATCGCTGAATTCCTCGCGAACGGCGTTGGCCTGGAGTTCGCTCTGCTCTTTGATGGCCTGGGTATCTCGCGCACTGACGCTGATGAGGTTGTTCACCTCCGTCACGCCGTCCGTATTGGTGGCCAGGCTTCCGGCCAGCTGCTTGGCATCTGCGTCTTTCGCCTGTCCCTTAAGGGTGACGACACCCTGAGCAGCGCTGACATCGATATTCAATGCCTCGGTCACGCTGTTCCACAGCAGCTTGGATTTGATGGTTGCTATCAGCGTTGCGTCGTCGAAACGCTGGGCCATGGTGGCTTTGGTGCCCGGATCGGCCGCGACCTGCGGATCGATCTCAAGCTGATTATCGACCTTGTTGATGCCCTGGATGTCGCCCGCTATCTGCGCGGCCAGATCCTTGTCGACCTGGTTTTCGACCTTCCCTTTGAGGATTGCCGTGCCCTGTTCCACATCCACGCTGATCTTGAAGGGACTCAAATGCCGGTTCAGGGCAAAGGCGGTCCAGATCGACCCCTCTTGGCGCGCTTCGGCCAGTTGGGTCGGCAGATCGGCGGCTGCGGCGTGAGCGATGACGGGCGTCAGTCCGAGCAGGCTGGCGGTAGTGATGGCCAGGGCGATCTTCTTCAACGGGGGCATGGGAATCTCCAGACAATTGCAAAAGGTACCTCTGGACAGACTGGTCTTTCGCCCAGATGTTCGGCGCGGCCTGATTTTGCCCACATGGAGATTCGGGGCAACGGTAATCCCACGTGCCCTGCCATGGATCAGCGCATAACGGCTTTTTTCAGAAGATCGCTACCATGCAGCGTAAAGAATCAATCAGAATGAACCATGCAACTTGCCCGATGTTTCCGGGACTAACACAGACTATTCATTAAGGAGCGTAGGAAAAATGGAAGCAGCCGCTGAGAATCAGGGCCGTATTCTGCTCGTGGATGATGAATCCGCCATCCTTCGCACCTTCCGTTATTGCCTGGAAGACGAGGGCTACAGCGTAGCCACCGCCAACAGCGCGGCGCAGGCGGAATCGCTGCTGCAGCGTCAGGTATTCGATGTGTGCTTCCTCGACCTGCGTCTGGGCGAGGACAACGGGCTGGACGTTTTGGCGCAAATGCGCGTGCAGGCGCCCTGGATGCGCGTGGTGATAGTGACTGCGCACTCAGCGGTCGACACCGCCGTGGATGCGATACAGGCCGGCGCTGCCGATTACCTGGTCAAACCCTGCAGCCCGGATCAACTGCGCCTCGCCACTGCCAAGCAGCTTGAAGTCCGCCAGTTGTCCGCGCGACTTGAAGCGCTGGAAGGCGAAGTACGCAAACCGAAGGACGGCCTTGATTCACACAGCCCGTCGATGATGGCGATCCTCGAAACCGCCCGCCAGGTCGCCAACACTGACGCGAACATCCTTATCCTCGGCGAATCCGGTACGGGTAAAGGTGAGTTGGCGCGGGCGATTCACGGCTGGAGCAAGCGCGCCAAGAAGGCCTGCGTGACCATCAACTGTCCGTCGCTCACCGCCGAATTGATGGAAAGCGAACTGTTCGGCCATAGCCGTGGCGCCTTCACCGGCGCCAGCGAAAGCACCCTCGGTCGGGTGAGTCAGGCAGACGGCGGTACATTGTTCCTTGATGAAATCGGCGACTTCCCGCTCACGTTGCAACCGAAACTGCTGCGCTTTATTCAGGACAAGGAATACGAACGCGTCGGTGACCCGGTCACCCGTCGTGCCGACGTGCGCATCCTGGCGGCGACCAACCTGAACCTCGAAGACATGGTCCGCGAAGGGCGTTTCCGCGAGGACCTGTTGTATCGCCTGAACGTGATCACCCTGAACCTGCCGCCGCTGCGCGAACGAAGCGAAGACATCCTGACGCTGGCGGACCGCTTTCTGGCGCGCTTCGTCAAGGAATACAGCCGCCCGGCGCGTGGCTTCAGCGAACAGGCGCGCAGTGCGCTGCTCAACTACCGCTGGCCCGGCAACATCCGAGAGCTGCGTAACGTGATCGAGCGGGCGAGCATTATCTGCCCACAGGAAAAAGTCGAAATCACGCATCTGGGCATGGCAGAACAACCGGTCAACAATGCCCCGCGTGTCGGCGCAGCGTTGAGCCTGGATGAGCTGGAGAAAGCCCACATCGGCGCAGTACTGGCCACCAGCGATACGCTGGATCAGGCCGCGCGCACGCTGGGCATCGACGCCTCGACGCTGTACCGAAAACGCAAGCAGTACAACCTGTGACAGGGCGCCGATGATGTTTGCGATGAAGTTGCGCACCCGACTCTTCCTGAGTATTTCCGCGCTTATCACCGTTGCCCTGCTGGGGCTGGTGCTGGGGCTCGTCAGCGTCATGCAGATGGCCAAATCTCAGGAATCATCAATTCGGCACAACTTCATCACCCTCGATATCGGCCTGAAGCTGCGACAGAACCTGGGCGACCAATTGGTCTTGATGCTCCAGGACAACCCCGATCAAGCGGCGATCAAGCGCAATCAGGAGGAGTTCCAGAACCTGCTCGATCAGGGCATTGATCATGATCAGCAGACCGGCGTTCCCAGCGGATTCGAAGCGGCACGGGTGAACTACGCCCGCTTCGTCAAAACCATTGAGCAATCCAGCGAACATGGTGACGCGATCCGCGACGATGAGGCCGTGACAGAGGCGTTCAACACGTTGCGTAACGGCTTGCTCGACGCCCATCGTCAGGCGCTTGAGAACATCAGCCAGGCTGAAACCGCGTCAAGATCGCGAGCGCTCTGGGTTTCCGCGCTGCTGGGACTGGTGGGGCTGGCTGTGCTGGTTATCGGCTTCGTCACCGCCCACGGCATCGCCCGGCGTTTCGGCGGCCCCATCGAGCAGCTGGCCAAGGCGGCGGACCGGATTGCCCAAGGGGATTTCGACGTTACGCTGCCCACATCCTCGTCGGATGAAATGAATCTGCTGACTCACCGTTTCGGCATGATGGCCGACGCATTGCGCCAGCATCAGAAAACCAATGTCGATGAACTGCTCGCCGGCCAACAGCGCTTGCAGGCGGTGCTGGACAGCATTGACGACGGTTTGCTGATGATTGATAGACAAGGGCGGCTTGAGCACCTGAACCCGGTCGCGCAACGACAGTTGGGCTGGGAAGAAAGTCGCTTGGGCCAAGGGCTCGGCGAAGCGTTGCAACGCCCGGAACTGGACGAGCAGCTGTATCTGGTGTTGCGCGGCGGCACGCTGGAACGGGCACCCGATGACCTTTCCATCGAGATCGACGGTGAAGTCCGCCTGCTGACCTACAGCCTCACGCCGGTCAGCCACACCAAAGGGCACATCGTCGGCGCCGTGATGGTGCTGCACGACGTCACCGAGCAGCGGGCATTCGAACGGGTACGCAGCGAGTTCGTGCTGCGCGCTTCCCACGAGTTGCGCACGCCTGTCACCGGCATGCACATGGCTTTCGGCCTGCTTCAGGAGCGCGTGCATTTCCCGCCGGATTCGCGAGAGAAGGACCTGCTCGACACCGTCAATGAAGAAATGCAGCGCCTGATGCAGTTGATCAACGACCTGCTCAACTTCTCGCGCTACCAGAACGGCCTGCAGAAGCTGACGCTCGAGCCCTGTGACATCAACGAATTACTCGAAGCGGCGCGTCAGCGCTTTGCCGATACCGCCCACGATCAGGACGTCATGGTGCTGCTGGAAACCCAGGAGCCACTGCCGCGGGTACAGGCGGACAAGGCGCAGCTGGACCGCGTGCTCGACAACCTGCTTGATAACGCTTTGCGCCATACCCCGAAATCCGGCCTGATCCGGTTGCAGGCGCGCCGTCATGGCGAGCGGTTGATCATCAGCGTGGAAGACAACGGCGAGGGCATTGCCTACGGCCAGCAAGCCCGAATCTTCGAGCCTTTCGTTCAGGTTGGACGCAAGAAAGGTGGTGCAGGCCTGGGGCTGGCCCTGTGCAAGGAAATCGTTCAACTGCACGGCGGGCGAATGGGCGTCTATTCCCGACCTGGGCAGGGCACGCAGTTCTACATGGCGCTGCCGCTCTAGACCGGCATTGCTGCGCTACGCCACATCATCCGCACGCCGCCCGGCGCTGCGTCTGCCGCCGGTCACCAGTTCAGTGAACTTGGTCGCGCTCAGGGGCCGGGCGAACAGCCAGCCCTGGCCATACATCACCCCTTCGCTTTTCAGCAGCATCGCCTGTGACTCGAACTCGATGCCCTCGGCGATCACCCGTAGTTGCAGCGCATGGGCCATCCGAATGATATGCGGCGCCACGCCACTGCTGGCGGCATCGTGGCCGAGGGCGTCAATAAACGCCTTGTCGATTTTCAAACAGTCCACCGGCAGCGTCTGCAGATAGGCGAGGCTGCAATAGCCGGTGCCGAAGTCATCGATCAACACCTGATGGCCCCGATCGCGCAGCGCCTGAAGATGATTGCGCGCGACTACCACGTCCACGAGGCCACGCTCAGTGACTTCAAACGCAATCTGCCGAGGCGCCACCCGGTGTAACGCCAGCAGCTTCGCCGTCACTCGGCCGATGCGTGGGGCCATGACATCGCACGCTGCCAGATTGACTGACACGTACAGGTGCGGATTGGCGCGTAAAAGCTGGCCGAGCTGCTCCAGCAATTGCTGGAGCACGAAATCGGTGATCTGACGGATCTGCCCGGTGTTTTCCGCCAGCGGGATAAAAAGGTCAGGACTGGTCAACGTGCCGTCCGGTCGCCGCCAGCGCACCAACGCCTCGGCGCCCACGCACAGCCGCGTGTTGAGGTCGAAAATCGGCTGATACAAAACCTTCAGCTCTCCGCGGCGCAATGCCCCGTGCAGCTCACCGCCCAATGACTGCCGTTGACGCACCAGTTGCAGGACGAGAATGCCGATGAACAACGAAATCAACAGGCTGGCCGGGACCAGCAGCCACCACGCACCGGTGATCTTCTGTTGCAAGGCACTGCGCGGGGTAATCAGGACCAGTTGATATTCCGGGCTCTGGGTCGGCATCCGGTAGACGAGTTTGTCTTGGGTGGACATCAGCGTTTCGGTGGAGGTCGGCGACCAGTCCGGCGTGGGCGGCCATGTCTGAGGCGGGCCCAGGACCGGGACTGCCTTGGAGCCACGATCTAACACCACCACCAGGCTGCCGCCCGCCGGCAGGTCAACGACGTCAGTCAAATGGCCGCGGGAGGTGGAAACACGAAACTCCCCGCGCCCAAGCATCAGTGAAGCCAGGTTGTCGTCAGGCTGGGTGGAGGTATTCAGCCAGTAATCATAAGTGGGGCCGCGAATGTCCGGCGGCCTGGGCTTGCCAATCAGGCTCTGCCGCGTCCAGCTTGAACAGAACTGACTTTCGCTGACGTACGCCACTTCGTAGATAAAACGGTAGCGCGAGTTCACCTGACGTAACTGCTCGATCATTGCGGGGCTGCAACCGCGCAACGGCTGCACTTCAAGTTGATCGAGCCCGGCCCTCAACTGACCGAATAATTGCTCCAATCGCACCAGAAAGCGCTCGCCCTGTGCATTCATTTGGGCACGTTCGTCCTGCCGGGCCTGATGCATCGCCAGCCCGAAGCTGCCCGCCAGCAAGACGGCCGCGCTTAACAGCGCGGCCACTAATGCCAGAAGCCAGGGACGATAAAGTAAAGAGCGCAGTCGCGGCGTCGCCGTGAACATCGGCAGTCATCCAGATGGTGGTATTTCCATAACCACTGAGGTATAGCAACAAGCGCAGAAATAGTCCGAAAAAAAAACCGGCGATTAGCGGAATTTATTGCCTGAAGTTAAGTACTTGCAGCATAGCTGCACTTTGCAGATCCGGCTCACCGTCAAATTTTTGTGGTCGGTAGTGCATCTGAAACGCAGCCAGCGTGTGACGTGTTGCGATGTCCAGCTCACCGGTCTGCGGCGTCGGGTAACCCAGCAGCGCCAGTTGCTGCTGGAACCACACGATATTTGGCACGACGCCCATCAACTGGGTTTGACGCTGTGCGACCTGCTGTTCATCCGGCCAGATGCCCAGGCCTTCCTGGGCCAGCCGCTTCCACGGGAACAACGGTCCCGGATCGAGCTTGCGCAACGGCGCGATGTCGCTGTGACCAATGACGTGACGGGGTTCGATGTGGTTGCGTTTAACGATGTCTTTGAGCAGAACGATCAGCGCCTGAATCTGCGCTTCGCTGTAAGGATACCAAAGCCGACCCGTAGGCGTGTCGCGATAGCCCGGATTGACGATCTCGATGCCGATGCTGCTTGAGTTGAGCCAGGTGCGCCCGTCCCATTCGCTTTCACCGGCGTGCCATGCGCGCTGGGATTCGTCGACCAGCTTGTAGGTGGTGGCCGGACCGTCGCCGATCAGGTAGTGCGCGCTGACCTCACCGTGGGTCAGCAAGGCCAGTGACCGGTCGAGGGAAGCAGAGGTGTAATGAACCACCACGAACTGCACGCGGCTGTCGAAATTGACGGAAGGGTGGCTGGTGTCGATATTCGGACCGCTGCTGCAAGCGGTCAGCAGCAACAACAGAAACAGGGCGGAAATAGACTTCATGGCGGCACGACGTGTAGGCAAATAATGCAACAGTGTAACGTAACGTCGGCGGCGCATTCAAAAATGCATCAAGCCTACGCAGCCAACCAGACGAAGCGTTCAGCCCTGCTCGATACGGTTACGCCCTTCGTGCTTGGCGCGGTACAGCGCCTGATCCGCACGTTTGAGCACCACATCACTGCGCTCACCCGGAGCGAACAGCGTGATGCCCATGGACACCGTGACCGTCACCCGCTCGCCCTTGAAGTGAAACGGGCATTGTTCGATGCCCTCCCGCAGACGCTCCAACAGCGCCAGCCCCTCATCCATCGGCGTGGTCGGCAGCAGAATCACGAACTCTTCTCCGCCGAAACGCGCAATGAAATCCGAAGCCCGTAACCGCTTTCGCAGCTGACCGGCGATGATCTTCAAGACCTTGTCGCCCGCCAGATGGCCGTAACCGTCATTGATGCGCTTGAAGTGATCCAGGTCGAGAATGCCGAGCAGCAGGCTTGAACGCTTCCTCTGCAACTGATCGATCTCATGCTCCAGCCGCTCGTTCCACGCCGCGCGGTTCGGCAGGCCTGTCAGTGTGTCGATCAGCGCCTTCTGCCGTTGTTCTTCCAGATGAACCCGGAAGCCCAGCGCTTCCTGCTCCATCGTTGCCACGCGGCTGGAGAGGGCTTGCAGGCGGGTGGCGACTTCCTGTTCGCGCTGATCGCGTTGCTGCTGATGATGATCCATGGTGCCAATCAGCCCTTCGAGACGGCTTTCCAACACGTGCTTCAGGCTGTCCAGATCGGCCGCCTGCTGCACACTGGTTTGCAGATCGTCGACGTGTTCACGCAACTGATGATCCAGTTGACGCGACGCCGAATGCTGATCGGCGTGGTCTTCGCTGGCAGCCAGCAAGCCGCTCTGAAACGACTCAAGGCGCTCGTTGAGCTGCTTGAGATAAGCCTCGAATTCGTGCTGGCCGCTGTCGGTGATGGCGAGCATCAGCACGGCGAGATCGTCGAGGATCGGCAGCAGTTCGTACCAGTTCAGCCCATGTTCAAGCCGGGCGCGCATGGCTTCGGCTTGCGGCCGATGGTGTTCAGGCAGCGTCAGTTCGTCGAGCAGGCCCAGCAGTGTTTCTTCGATATGGGCGGCGACCGAGCTGTAACTCGGCTCGGGCGAGGAGGGCAGCGCGTAGGAGCTGTCCTCTTCAGCGATGGTCTCGTCAGGCTCTTCGTCTTCAGCGACGACTTCGATATGGTCGGCAATAACAACGGCTTCAGCAATCTCTTCGGGATCGGGAGAGGGCGCTTCAGCCGCAGTCTCGGATGCTTCGTCGTGGGGAGACTCGGCGGCGGAGGCCTGTGGGACATCAGCGGTGTGGAGCGGGATCTCGGGCTCTTCGTCTGGCCGGGCCGGCTCGGGCTCGGGCTCGGGCATTACCGGCTGGACTGCAACTTCCAAGGGGGGCGTCGGGATGGAGCGCTCGGGCTCTTCGGCGACAGGCTGAGGGACCGGCGGGACGGTGCTGCGAAGTTCAGCCTCCAGCTCAGTGTTCTCTGGGGCAGCTTCCGGCACGGCGGCTGGATGCTGAGGCGCATCATCGGAAGCCTGCAGCCCGGCCGGCTCGGTAACGGAATGGGGCAACGGGGCCGACTCATCACCTTCGCCGCCAGCCTCACGGTGACTGCCAAACAATCGCTGCAGGAAACCCGGGCGGGACGCTTCATCCGGGTGTTCGATCTGCGACAGCGCCTGCCCCTGAAGTCCGCTCAACTCGCTCAATAACAGCGGTAGCTCACGGGCTTGGGTAATGCGATCTTCCAGGCTCTTGGCGAATCGCTTCAGCGGCTTGCTCACGTCCTTTGGCAGCGGCAACGCCTGCAGCTGCGTGACCAACGAGGTCAACGCCGTGCCCATCTGCTCGACGCGCTGCTCGCGACGCTGTTCGGAGTCCAGCACCGCTTTTTCCAGGCGCGGAATCAAGGCTGCCAGGCCTGCGTCCATGTCGTCCTTGCGAACGATTTCGCGCATTTCCTTCATGCACGCATCAACCGCCTTGTCGGCACCTTCGGCCGCCAGGCTGCTGCGCACGAGGCCTCGACGCAGCAAGTCGAGCCGCGCGTTCCAGCGCCGCTCCAGTTTGTCTTGCTGCTCGATGCTCTTGAGGTACTTTTCTTTCCAGCGCTGCGCTTCGTCGGTCATTCCACAGGTCCGCGAGGAGATGTGCTTGTTATCGGCAGCGAGTCACCGATTAATGAGGCCGGCAAGCGAATCTCCACCGCGACGGGCAGATGATCGGAAATGGGCTGCGCCAGTACCTGCACTTTTTCAAGGGTCAGGGTCGGGCTCAGAAGGATGTGGTCCAGGCATCGCTGCGGACGCCAGCTCGGAAAAGTCGCTTCGATCTGCGGGGCGAGCAGGCCGAGATCGCGCAGTGGCGAGGTTTGCAGCAGGTCATTGGCGTGGGTGTTCATGTCGCCCATCAGCACCTGATGGCGATACCCGCCAATCAGCTCGCGAATGTACGCGAGCTGCCGTGTACGGGTCCGCGCGCCCAGTGCCAGGTGCATGACTACTACGACCAGCGCGTCCGGACCTTCGCCGAAGCGAACGAGAATGGCGCCACGCCCGGCGGGGCCTGGCAGCGGATGGTCTTCGATGTCCCACGGACGCAAACGGCTGAGCACGCCATTGCTGTGCTGGGCGAGGCGTCCGAGGTTTCGATTGAGTTGCTGGTGCCAGTACGGAAAAGAACCGAGCTGGGCGAGGTGTTCGACCTGATTGATGTAGCCCGAGCGCAGGCTGCCGCCATCAGCTTCCTGTAACGCGACCAGATCATAGTCGCGCAGCAGATCGCCGATCTTCTGCAGATTCCCGGCTCTGCCATTGTGGGGCAGCAGATGCTGCCAACCCCGGGTCAGGTAGTGCCGGTAGCGTTCGGTGCTGTTACCCACCTGGATATTGAAGCTGAGCAGGCGAAGCCGACCGTCGGCCGGCAACCCTGTTTCGTGAAGATGATGCTCGTTGACCTTCGGCTTGTGCCGGGCAACGACCCGTTCAGTAGTTCCCCAGCGCGCCATGGTCAGCGCTTACTTGGCGGTCAGCGTCGCGCGCTCTTTGGCGATCAGCTGATCGGCCACTTGCAGCGCTTGCTCAGGACCACCGGCAGTGCCGAGATCAAAGCGGTACTTGCCGTTGACGATCATGGTAGGAACGCCAGTGATTTCATACTTCTTGGCCAGTTCCTTGTATTGGGCGATCTTGCCCTTCACAGCGAACGAGTTGAAGGTTTCGAGGAACTTGGTCTTGTCGACGCCCTGGGTGGCAACGAAGTCAGCCATGTCGTTCGGGTCGGTCAGACGCTTGCCGCCTTTTTGAATCGCGTCGAACACGGCGGTGTGGACTTTCTTCTCCACCCCCATGGTGTCGAGGGTAATGAATAGCTGGCCGTGAGCGTCCCAAGGGCCGCCGAACATGGCGGGAACGCGGATGAAGTGGACGTCAGCGGGAAGTTTTTCGACCCATGGGTTGATGACCGGTTCGAAGGCGTAGCAGTGCGGGCAGCCGTACCAGAACATTTCGACGACTTCGATCTTGCCCGGCTCGGAAACAGGAACAGCGCTTTTCAGCTCGACATATTGCTTGCCGGCTTCGATGGGCTCTGCTGCTTGAGCGGTCAGACCGAACAGGCTGGTGAAAATCAGAGCGGCGCTGAGAATCAGATTACGCATGCTTAACTCCTGGGCATGGAAGGTCACTTCGGTGGCCGCAGTTCGACCGGCCGAGGTGATATGAGTTCGCAAGTGTAACGCCTGCAGCCACAAAAAAGGGCAGCCGTTCGCTACCCTTTTTGGCCCGTCCGGGCAGGTCTGTCGGCAATTTGTTTTACCAACCGTGTCCGTCAGGATCGCGGTCCTGACGCTCAATGCAGCCCTTGAATGTAAGCCGCGAGCGCGTCGATATCCTCGTCGCTCAGCTTCGCGGCGATGGTGCGCATGACCCGCGTGTCGCCGTCGTTGGTGCGGTCACCTTCGCGGAACGCCGTGAGCTGTTTCTTGATGTAATCGGCGTGCTGCCCGCTCACGTGCGGAAAGCCTGCCGTTGCAATGCCCGCGCCGTCTGGAGAATGGCAGCCGATGCAGGCCGGCATGCCCTCATCGAGCTTGCCGCCGCGAAACAGCGCTTCACCTCGGGCGGCGAGATCGGGATCGGCAGTGCCGACACTGCCTTTCTGACCAGCGTAGTAAGCCGCGATATCGGCCAGGTCCTGATCCGTGAGCGGATTAAGTTGTCCAGTCATTTCCAGCACGACCCGCTTGCCGTCCTTGATGTCGTGCAGCTGCTTGAGCAGATAACGCTCACCCTGGCCGGCGAGCTTCGGAAAGATGGGCACCAGGCTGTTACCGTCGGGCCCATGGCAGGCGCCGCAGACTGCTGTTTTCCCTTGGCCGGCGAGCGGATCGCCCACGGGCGAGTCAGCGGCCTGCACGACGCCATTCAGGCTCAGGGTCAACAGCAGGCTCGACAGAAATGCGTTCATGGGTTGATCCGATGCGGCTGAAAGTACGGCCCTCATGATGGGCTGGCTTGAGAAGAAGCGGCCTGTTTTTGGACGTTTCAGTGCAGATGCCGGGCGGGCTCTTGCGTCGACAACACCCTTGCGGGGGCAGGACAAGGCACACATGAAAATCCGCGGCATTATATACTCGCGCCCATTGAACGGAAAAAGACACGCCGTTGCCGCGCACGTCGCAACGCCCTCACCGGATATCCCATGCAACTCAAGAACCCTATTCTCGGCCTGTGCCAACAAGCCAAGTTCATGCTCAGCGCTGCCAAAGTCGACCAATGCCCGGATGACGAAGGCTTTGAAGTCGCGTTCGCCGGCCGCTCCAACGCCGGTAAATCCAGCGCGCTGAACACCCTGACTCACGCCAGCCTGGCGCGCACGTCGAAAACCCCTGGCCGCACCCAGCTGCTGAACTTCTTCAGCCTGGACGACGACCGCCGTCTGGTCGACTTGCCTGGCTATGGTTACGCGAAAGTGCCGATTCCGCTGAAGCTGCACTGGCAGCGCCACCTCGAAGCCTATCTGGGCGGCCGTGAAAGTCTGAAGGGGCTGATCCTGATGATGGACATTCGCCACCCGATGACCGACTTCGACCTTTTGATGCTCGACTGGGCCATCGCCAGTGGTATGCCGATGCATATTCTGCTGACCAAAGCCGACAAGCTGACCTTCGGCGCGGCGAAAAACACGCTGCTCAAAGTCCAGTCGGAAATCCATCGCGGTTGGGGTGACGCAATCACCATCCAGCTGTTCTCGGCACCCAAGCGCATGGGCCTGGAAGAGGCTTACACCGTGCTGGCGGACTGGATGGAACTGGAAGACAAGGCACCGGCGGCCTGAATCGCAGGCAAAAAAAACCCCGGACTTCATGTGGGGAGGGGAAGTTCGGGGTCCAAGTCCAGACCTCTCGGAAGGGGTCCGGATATCTGCCAACACTTAACACAACATAGGAGCATGAATGGCTACGTCAGCCATTCGCAAACTCAGACCGGGTTTTGTCCGCCGAAGTTCAAAACCGGCGGAAATTTAATGATGGCGCGGTTCCGACTCCCTGCAGAATCGGAACGGCAAACCAGTATCAATGGGCCTCGTCCCAGTTGTTCCCCACACCCACTTCAACCAACAGCGGAACATCCAGCTCGGCGGCACCGCTCATGTGCACGCGGATGTCCTTGCTGATCTGCTCGACCAGATCCTCATGCACCTCCAGCACCAGTTCATCGTGAACCTGCAGGATGACGCGAGCATCCAGACCTGAGTCTTCCAGCCAGCCGTTCACCGCGACCATCGCCCGTTTGATGATGTCCGCCGCCGTGCCTTGCATCGGCGCGTTGATCGCCATGCGTTCGGCACCTTTGCGCAGCGCCTGATTCTTCGCGTTGATGTCCGGCAGGTACAGGCGACGACCGAAGATGGTCTCGACATACCCTTGTTCCGCCGCCTGCGCACGGGTGCGCTCCATGTAATCCAGCACGCCGGGATAGCGCGCGAAGTAGCGATCCACGTACGCCTGGGATTGCTTGCGATCAACACCAATCTGCTTGGCCAGCCCGAACGCGCTCATGCCGTAGATCAGGCCGAAGTTGATCGCTTTGGCGCTGCGGCGCATGTCGTTGGTCACGTCCGGCAGTTCGACACCGAACACTTCACCCGCCGTTGCGCGGTGCACGTCCAGGTCGTTGCGGAAGGCGTGCAGCAAGCCTTCGTCCTTGGCCAGATGCGCCATGATCCGCAGCTCGATCTGCGAGTAGTCCGCCGCCAGCAGTTTGTAGCCTTGGGGGGCGACAAACGCCTGACGAATGCGACGACCCTCGGCGGTCCGGATGGGGATGTTCTGCAGGTTCGGGTCGCTGGAGGACAAACGTCCGGTCACCGCCACCGCCTGATGGTAGGAGGTGTGAATTCGCCCGGTGCGCGGGTTGATCTGCTCAGGCAGGCGATCGGTGTAGGTGCTCTTCAGTTTGCTCATCGAGCGGTACTGCATCAGCACTTTCGGCAGCGGATATTCCTGCTCGGCCAGTTCAGCGAGCACCGCTTCAGCCGTGGACGGCTGGCCGGTGGCGGTCTTGCTGATGATCGGCATGCCGAGCTTTTCATAGAGAATCACCCCGAGCTGCTTGGGCGAGCCGAGATTGAATTCCTCACCGGCGATGGCGAACGCTTCGCGCTCAAGCTCGGTCATTTTGTTGCCCAGCTCGACGCTCTGATTGCCCAGCAGATTGGCATCGACCAGCGCGCCTTGACGCTCGATGCGCGCCAACACGGGCATGAGCGGCATTTCGATGTCGTTCAGCACCGGCGCCAGACTCGGCGTCTTCGCCAGCCTGTCCTGCAGCACCTCGTGCAGGCGCAGCGTCAGGTCAGCCTCTTCAGCCGCATAGGTGCCGGCCTGCTCCAGCGCGATCTGATCGAAACTCAGCTGTTTCGCACCCTTGCCCGCGATGTCCTGGAAATTGACCGGCGTGTGATCCAGGTACTTGGCGACCAGGCTGTCACGGTCGTGGCGCGTCGCGGTGGAGTCGAGCACGTAGGATTCGAGCATCGTGTCGAACTTGACGCCCTGCACGTTGATGCCCTGGCTCTGGTCGCCGTCAATGGCGCAGTTGGCCAGCAGGTTGATCGCAAACTTGGCGTGCTGGCCGACCTTGATTTTGCTCGCGTCCTCCAGGATGGGCTTGACCGCTTTCAGCACCGCGTCGCGATCCAGTTGCTGCTGCACCCCCATATAGGAATGGGTCAGTGGGATGTAGCAGGCTTCGTGGGTCTTGATCGCAAATGACAGGCCGACGATCTGCGCGCGCTGGGCGTCGGTGCCGTTGCTCTGCACCACGAAGGCGAACAACTGCGCGGCGTTGAGCTTCTTCAGCCAGTCGTCGAATTGGGTTTGCTCAAGAATGAGCTCGTACGTGGCTTCGATGATCGGCGCCGGCTCGGCAGCGGGGACGACTTCCGCGCCTTCCTGGCGGGCATCACGCTGCAGATCGGTGATCCAGCTTTTGAATTCCAGCTCGGTGTACAGCGCCATCAGCGCTTCACGATCAGGCTCGCCGCAGTGCAAAGCGTCGAGCTCGATGTCCAGCGGCACGTCGATCTTGATGGTCGCCAGCTCGTAGGACAGGAAGGCCATCTCCTTGTGTTCTTCGAGCTTGGCCGGCAGGGATTTGGCGCCCCGAAGCGGCAGCGCTGCCACTTTGTCGAGGTTCGCGTAAAGCTCTTTCAGGCCGCCGTTGATGCCCACCAGCAGGCCTGCTGCGGTTTTCTCACCGACACCGGGCACGCCGGGGATGTTGTCGACCTTGTCGCCCATCAGCGCCAGGTAATCGATGATGTGTTCCGGGCCGACGCCGAACTTTTCTTTCACGCCGGCGACATCCAGCACGCTGCCGGTCATGGTGTTGACCAGCGTGATGTGGCCGTCGACCAGCTGCGCCATGTCCTTGTCACCGGTGGAGATCACCACCGGGCGATCGGCGGCAGCGCTGCTGCGCGCCAATGTGCCGATCACGTCATCGGCCTCCACGCCTTCAACGCACAACAGCGGGTAGCCGAGGCCTCGCACGCAGTTGTGCAGGAAGTCGATCTGCACGCGCATGTCGTCCGGCATGCTGGGGCGGTTGGCTTTGTATTCGCCGTAGAGCGCGTCGCGAAACGTCCCGCCCTTGGCGTCGAACACCACGGCAAACGGGCTTTCAGGATATTGCCTGCGCAGGCTTTTGAGCATGTTCAGCACGCCCTTGACCGCACCGGTGGGCAGGCCTTTGGAGGTCATGAGCGGCGGCAGCGCATGGAACGCGCGGTAAAGATAAGAAGAACCGTCCACCAGGACGAGGGGCGCAAGACTCATGTGCAAGATCAACCTTTTCGGCGGGGTCGGCGCTAGAATGCGCGGACCGTTGACGACAAAGGCACAAGGTTATCATGCGCGCGCTGAATCGCCTGTTACTGCTCGGCGGGTTGCTGGCCTGTTCGTGGCTGGCGGTCGCGGCGGATGACGAAGCGCCATCGGCAGAGCCTGATGTGACCATCCGTCAGGACAGCGACGGCTTCATCAAGGAGTATCGTGCGAACGGATTCGTGTACGCCGTGAAGATCACGCCCAAACACGGCAAGCCTTATTATCTGGTGCGCGCCGACGGCACAAGTGGTCAATTCATACGTTCGGATCAACCGGACATGCTGATACCCCAATGGGTACTATTCAGCTGGTAACGCCCTACATTCACTCTCTTGCTGGCAGTCTTCTATGTCCGTTTTTACTCCCCTGGCTCGGCCCGAGCTGGAAGCTTTTCTCGCCCCGTACGGGCTTGGCGCCCTGCGTGATTTTCAGGGCATTGCCGCTGGAAGTGAAAACACCAATTTCTTCATCAGCCTGGAGCAGGGCGAGTTCGTGCTGACCCTGGTCGAGCGCGGCCCGGTTCAGGAAATGCCGTTTTTCATCGAGCTGCTGGACGTTCTTCACGACGCCACCTTACCCGTGCCCTACGCGTTGCGCACCACCGACGGCCAGGCCCTGCGCGAGCTGAAAGGCAAACCGGCGCTGCTGCAACCGCGTCTGTCCGGCAAGCACCCGGCCGAACCCAACACCCAGCACTGCGTGCAAATTGGCGAGTTCATGGCGCACATGCACATGGCCACACGCAGCGCGACTATCGAGCGTAAAACCGACCGTGGTCTGGACTGGATGCTGGAGGAGGGCGGTAATTTCATCTCTCACCTGGACGAGGCGCAGGGCGCGCTGCTGACCAAAGCCGTCGAGGAAATTCAGCGTCGCAAGGCGGCCATCATGGCGCTGCCGCGGGCCAATCTGCACGCCGACCTGTTCCGCGACAACACGCTGTTCGAAGGCACCCACCTGACGGGCGTGATCGATTTCTACAACGCCTGTTCCGGGCCGATGCTGTACGACGTGGCGATTGCGGTGAATGACTGGTGCTCGTTTGAGAACGGCACCATCGATGCGCCGCGCGCCCGGGCGTTTCTGGGTGCGTATGCCGCGCTGAGGCCGTTTACAGCCGCCGAAGCCGAGCTGTGGTCGACGATGCTGCGTGTGGGTTGCGTGCGCTTCTGGCTGTCACGCCTCATTGCCGCCGAAACCTTCGCCGGCCAGGACGTGCTGATCCATGATCCGGACGAATTCCGCAAACGCCTGGAACAGCGGCAGGAAACCCATATCCCGTTGCCGTTTGCGTTGTAGACATCAGAAAGCTTCGTGAGCAAGCTCACTCTCACAGGGACCGCGTTCAACTGTAGGAGTGAGCTTGCTCGCGAAGGCATCGGCCCAGCACTTACAAACCTTCCAGACACCCCGCCAGATCATCCGCCAGTTTGCTCAGCAATTGCTCATAACCCTGGGCGGTGGCGGGTGTATAGCCGCCCAATCCGTCCAGCTCGGCCAGTTTGACCGGCAGACCCGCACTCAACGTGTCGGCCAGACGCGGGCGAAGAGGCGGCTCGCTGAACACGCAGGTCTTGCCGAATTCGGTCAACCGCGCGCGCATGGCAGCGACGTGCTGAGCACCCGGCTGAACCTCGCTGCTGACGGCAAAGACGCCCGCATGCTTCAACCCATAAGCTTCTTCGAAATAATCAAACGCCTCGTGGAACACGAAATACTGCTTGCCTGAAATACCGGCGACCCGCTGTTTGATTTTGGCGTCCAGCGCGTCAAGGCGTGCGCTGAAGGCTTTGACGTTGCTCTCATAACGCGCCGCATTGGCCGGATCGGCCTGGCTCAAGTCAGCGGCCATCTTCGCCGCAATTACCCGCGCATTGACTGACGACAGCCACAAGTGCGCATCGACGCTGCCCGGGCGATGATCGTGGTCATGCTCGTCTTCGTCATCATCGTGATGCTCGGCGCTGGCGGTGAAATGACGCAGGTGCATGCCGGGCAACGACTCGACCGGGACCGAGGCTTTGCTGCGCCCGGACAACACGCGAGGCAGGAACGTCTCCATGTCCGGGCCAATCCAGTAGAGCAAATCGGCTTCCTGTACGCGCCGTACGTCGGACGGCCGTAGCGCGTAGTTATGAGGGGATGCGCCCGGCGGAAGCAGGACTTCCGGCACCGCGACTCCGTCCTGCACAGCCGCGGCGATCAGCTGAAGCGGCTTGATGCTGGTCAGGACGCGGACGTTTGCTTCAGCGGCAGTGATGGTTGAAAAACCGGTAATAAATACGACAAAAAGTAAAAAAAGTCGGGACACGATAACCACTCATGGGGGCAGGAACGGGTAACATAATAACGTCTCTCTCAAAGGCCGTCGCCGCTCATGTCTAAAACACCCCTGGCCAGTCGCCCCCACGATCACTCCCACTGCGTGCACAGTGCGCTCACTGAAGCCGACACGCTGTGCGCGGGCAAAGGCCTGCGCCTGACGGCCCTGCGTCGTCGCGTGCTGGAGCTGGTCTGGCAGAGCCACAAGCCGCTGGGCGCCTACGACATCCTCGCCGTGCTCAGCGAAGAAGATGGCCGCCGCGCCGCGCCGCCTACTGTGTACCGCGCGCTGGACTTCTTGCTGGAAAACGGTCTGGTTCACCGCATCGCGTCGCTGAACGCCTTCGCAGGTTGCAATCACCCCACCCACGCGCATCAGGGCCAGTTCCTGATCTGTCGCGAGTGTCACGCCGCCATCGAGTTGCAGCACGCCACCATCAGCGCCGCCATCGTCGACGCTGCCAACGAGGTGGGCTTTGACGTTGAAGCCCAGACCGTCGAAGTCGTTGGCGTGTGTGCCGGATGCAAGGCCGCCTGATGAGCGATGCACTGATCCGCCTGAAGGACGTCAGCGTGACCCGCGCCGGCCAGAGCGTGCTGGAAAACATTCAGCTGAGCGTCAGCTCGGGCGAAATCGTCACCCTGATCGGCCCCAATGGGGCGGGCAAGACCACGCTGGTGCGCGCCGTGCTCGGGCTGCTCAAGGCTGACTCGGGGGAGATCTGGCGCAAGCCGAAACTGCGCGTCGGTTACATGCCGCAAAAGCTGCACATTGATGCCACGCTCCCGTTGTCGGTCCTGCGCTTCCTGCGGCTGGTGCCCGGCGTTGATCGCGACACCGCTCGGGCAGCGCTGGTCGAGGTCGGCGCCGAGAAAGTCATCGACAGCCCGCTGCAAGGGATCTCCGGTGGCGAGATGCAGCGCGTGCTGCTGGCGCGAGCGCTATTGCGCAAACCGGAGCTGCTGGTGCTCGACGAGCCGGTGCAGGGCGTGGATGTCGCCGGACAGGCCGAGCTGTACGCGCTGATCACTCAGCTGCGCAATCGGCACCAATGCGGTGTGCTGATGGTTTCCCATGACCTGCACCTTGTGATGAGCACCACCGATCAAGTGGTCTGCCTCAATCGCCACGTGTGCTGCTCCGGTCACCCCGAGCAGGTCAGTAACGATCCGGCTTTCGTTGAGCTGTTCGGCCTGAACGCGCCGAGCCTGGCGATCTATCACCACCATCACGATCATGCGCACGACCTGCATGGCGAAGTCTGCCAACCCGCTCAAGTCCACGATCACGTTCATACCCACACTCACGACCACGGGGACAGCTGCAAGCATGGCTGATTTTCTTCTTTACGCCTTGCTCGCAGGCCTCGCGTTAGCGGTAGTGGCAGGCCCTTTGGGGTCCTTCGTGGTCTGGCGGCGCATGGCTTATTTCGGCGACACGCTGTCCCATGCCGCGCTGCTCGGCGTGGCGCTGGGCTTTCTGCTGGACATCAGTCCGACGATCGCCGTCACCGTGGGTTGCCTGCTATTGGCGGTTTTGCTGGTGACCCTGCAGCAGCGTCAACCGCTGGCCTCCGACACGCTGCTGGGCATTCTGGCGCCAAGCACCTTGTCCCTCGGGCTGGTGGTGTTGAGCTTTATGCGTGACGTGCGCATTGACCTGATGGGCTATCTGTTCGGCGACCTGCTCGCCATCAGCCCGAACGATCTGGCGTGGATTCTCGCGGGCAGCGCGTTGGTGCTGGTGTTGATCTGTGCGCTGTGGCGACCGCTGCTGGCCATCACCGTGCATGAAGAACTCGCGACGGTTGAAGGTCTGCCGGTGGCGACACTGCGCATGACCTTGATGCTGCTGATCGCGGTGGTCATCGCGGTGGCCATGAAGATCGTCGGCGTGTTGCTGATTACCTCGCTGTTGATCATCCCCGCCGCTGCGGCACAGCGTCACGCCCGCTCGCCGGAGCAAATGGCCCTGGGGGCAAGCATCATCGGCGTCATTGCGGTGTGCGCGGGTCTGGCGTTGTCATGGTTCAAGGACACCCCGGCAGGCCCGTCCATCGTGGTCTCGGCAGCGGCGTTGTTTCTGCTCAGCTTCCTTTTGCCCAAGCGGTAGAACCTTGGGTGGCGGGTAGAGTCATACTCCGCAATAATCCAATGGCGGCAATGTGCAATGACTCCTTGCGCGCCCACCGATAGTCATCAGTTATTTTCGGTGCAAGTCACTTGTGTGTAGACTTGCTCGTTTTTTGCGCAAATAGAGAATCGCAGGAATGAAGCCGTTCGCATCCCGTTATCTGCTGCTTGCTGCATTTTCCGTTCTGTTGAGCGCTTGCCAGAGCAAGCCCGTCGAGCAGCCCGCGCCTGTGGCTGCGCCCGATGCCTATCAGCAGCTGGAACAGAATATCGCCAGTAGCGAGTTGGCGACCGCCGAAGATCAACTCGCCGCGCTGCAAAGCAAATCCCCGGACGATCCCCGACTCGAGCAGTACCAGCGTCAATTGGCCGAGGCGTACCTGAGCCGTAGCCAGATCGTGCTGCAAAAGGGCGACATGAACGCTGCCGCCACCGCGCTCAGCCGCGCCCGTGCCTTGATGCCAAAAGCCCCGGCGCTGACCAGCGGCGTCAACGGTGCCATCGCCCACGCCCGTAAAGCCGAGCTGGAGAAGGCAGAAGCCGATCTGCGGGCTGCCGAAGCCAAGCGCAAGGCGAAAGTAATCGACCCGAGCGCCGAGAGCACGACCATCGAGCTGAAGCTCAGCGACATGAAACAGCTGCGACGTCAGCTGAGCGACATCGCTGAAGACGTGACAGCCTTCAATTGCGACGTCACTGTGCAGGTGCCGCGCACCGACGACTACCCTTGGCTGGCGACCTTGCTGACCAAGCGTGTCACGAAGATCAACCCCGATTTCGAATTGCAGATGCAGCGTGAAATCGAGCGAACCGAGCCTGCGAAGATCGTGCTGAAACCCGCTCAGCTCTGATCGATTTTTGATCAAAAGAAAAGGCGTTGCCCTCGCGGGCAACGCCTTTTTTGTTGCAGCTAGTCCTGCAGATTACGCAGGAATGGCCTTCGCTTTTAGCTCACGAGCCCAGACGCGGTGCTGCTGGATCGCATCGAAAAACGCCTTGAACGAGGCGCTGTCCGAAACGGGCAGCAAGCCGGCATCGGCTTCCAGACGCAGCAGGTCGATCAGTTTCTGTGCATCACCCGCGTAAGCAATGGCTTTGAGGTGCTTGTACGCCTCAAGCACGTAATGCAGTGCCACGCCGTCGCCGCTCAGGGCTTTGATCGAAGCGTCGCCGCCCGGGATGAACACGGCATCGAACGCAACCGATGGCAAACCTTCCATCGAAGCGTCAACGGCCAGGGACGCGCCGCCTGCGGTCTTGACCGGCGCGGAGGTAGGACCCAGCACCTTGGCGTGTGCGCCTTCGGCTTCCACCGCCGCTTTCATCGCCGCTACCGCTTTGTCGTCGACGCCATTGGCGACCAGGATGGCAACTTTGCGCGAAGCGATGTCGGCAGGCAGCAGGTTCGCCTGGCTCAGCAGCGGCGACTTGTCGACGCTCAGCTTGCCGTTGCTTTGCGCTTGAACAGTCGCTGCTTTCGGCGCCGGCAAGCCAAGGTTTTCAGCCACACGTGCAGCCAGGGTGAGGTCGATATTCGCGAGAATCTCGTTCACCTGACGTGCGCGGATATGCTCACGCTCAACCTTGCCCAGCTCGAAGCTGTACGCCGCGATGATGTGCTCTTTCTCGTGCTCGCTCATGCTGTTGAAGAACAGCGTGGCCTGGGAGAAGTGATCGCCAAATGAAGGGCTGCGCTCACGCACCTTCTCTGCCGAGACGCGCTCGTGATAAGTCTCGAAGCCACCATCCTGCGGACCCGCAGGGGTTTCTTTCGGCCAGCCGCCGTCGATCGAGTTAGGCTCGTAGGAAGCACGGCCCTTGTCAATGGTGGTGCGGTGTTGCGCATCACGCTGGTTGTTGTGGTTCGGCGACACCGGACGGTTGATCGGGATCTCGTGGAAGTTCGGCCCACCCAATCGGCTGATCTGCGTATCCGTGTAGGAAAACAGACGACCCTGCAGCAGTGGATCGTTGGAGAAGTCGATACCCGGCACGACGTGGCCTGGGCAGAACGCAACCTGCTCGGTTTCGGCGAAGTAGTTGTCCGGGTTGCGGTTAAGCACCATTTTGCCCAGCGGCGTTACCGGCACCAACTCTTCCGGGATGATCTTGGTCGGGTCCAGAAGGTCGAAGTCGAACTTGTGCTCATCTTCCTCGGCGACGATCTGTACGCCCAGTTCCCATTCCGGGTAGTCGCCCATCTCAATGGACTCCCACAGGTCGCGGCGATGGAAGTCGGTGTCCTTGCCGGCAAGCTTTTGCGCTTCGTCCCACACCAGGGAGCAGGTGCCGTACTTGGGCTTCCAGTGGAATTTGACGAACGAGGACTTACCTTCGGTGTTGATCATGCGGAAGGTGTGGATGCCGAAACCCTGCATGGAGCGCAGGCTTTTCGGGATCGCACGGTCCGACATGGTCCACAGCACCATGTGCGCGGATTCCGGCACCAGGGAAACGAAGTCCCAGAAGGTGTCGTGGGCCGAGCCGCCGGTAGGGATTTCGTTGTGAGGCTCTGGCTTCACGGCATGTACGAAATCGGGAAACTTGATGGCGTCCTGGATGAAGAAGACCGGCATGTTGTTGCCGACCAAGTCGTAGTTGCCTTCGCCGGTGTAGAACTTGACCGCGAAGCCACGTACGTCACGGACGGTATCGCCGGAGCCACGTGGGCCTTGAACGGTGGAAAAGCGTACGAACACCGGGGTTTTCTTGCCCGGGTCACGCAGGAATTCCGCCTTGGACAGCGCCGAATGGTTCTCGTAGGTCTGGAAGTAACCGTGGGCCGCGGTACCGCGCGCGTGAACAATGCGCTCCGGAATGCGTTCATGGTCAAAGTGGGTGATCTTCTCGCGCATGATGAAGTCTTCGAGCAGCGAAGGGCCGCGCGATCCGACTTTCAGCGTGTTCTGGTTGTCGGAGATCTTAACGCCCTGATTGGTGCGCAAAGCCTCGCCGGTAGCGTCGGAGCGGAACGTTTCAAGACTTTCGATCTTGGCGTTGGTGTTGCCACGGTCCAGCGTGTCAGTGCCAGCCAGTTCACTGTTGCCGTTGGGGCTAACAGGTGGATTGGTGTTCTTACTCATCAGGCAAAACTCCTCAGTTCGGACGGCTCCTTTTTTAGCCTCCAACGACGTGGAGGCAGCAGAAGCTCGTAGGCGGAAATGCCTGACATGCAGCCAGGCAATATTCAGGCGCTAAGTAAATGACTGACGATGAAATCAGCCGTTCCGTTTGTTTTTCCGATTCTTCGATTTCCATCGCCAGACTGACAGGCGGCCATCCATATGACCATTCGGCAGGTGCAGTGCGAAATAAATGCTAAGAAGGCTGGGCCCAACCCGGATTTCACAGGCTAAAATGCGCGCCCGGTTTACCCAGCCGAAGCCGAAATGGCATCGCTCAGCAGCGTGATGAAGGCCCGAGTCTCCACGCTGATTTTTCAACGCGCCCCACAAGGTTCGCTCCGTGATCGAGTTCCAAAACGTCCACAAAATCTATCGGGTCGCCGACCGGGAAATTCCCGCGCTGCACCCCACCAGCCTGCGCATCGAAAACGGCCAGGTGTTTGGCCTGATCGGCCACTCCGGCGCCGGCAAAAGCACGATGCTGCGCCTGATCAACCGCCTTGAAGCGCCGAGCGGCGGCAAGATCCTGGTCGATGACGTCGATGTCACCGCACTGGACGCCGACGGTCTGCGCGGCTTCCGCCGCCAGGTCGGCATGATCTTCCAGCACTTCAATCTGCTGTCGTCCAAGACGGTGGCCGATAACGTCGCCATGCCGCTGACGCTGGCCGGGGACATGTCCCGCGCGCTGATCGATCAGCGCGTGGCCGAGCTGCTCGCCCGCGTGGGTCTTTCCGATCACGCCAAAAAATACCCAGCGCAGTTATCTGGCGGTCAGAAGCAGCGGGTCGGCATCGCCCGAGCGCTGGCGACCAAGCCAAAGATTCTGCTGTGCGACGAGGCCACCAGCGCCCTCGACCCACAAACCACGGCATCGGTGCTGCAGCTGCTGGCCGAGATCAATCGCGAACTGCAGCTGACCATCGTACTGATCACTCACGAAATGGACGTGATCCGTCGCGTCTGCGATCAGGTGGCGGTCATGGATGCGGGCGTGATCGTCGAACAGGGCGCTGTGGCCGATGTGTTTCTGCATCCCAAGCACCCGACCACTCGCCGGTTTGTGCAGGAAGACGAAGAAGTCGACGAAAACCAGCTGAACAGCGATTTCGCCCATGTTCAGGGCCGTATCGTGCGCCTGACGTTTCAGGGCGACGCGACCTACGCGCCATTGCTGGGAACGGTCGCGCGGGAAACCGGCGTGGACTACAGCATTCTGGCCGGCCGTATCGACCGCATCAAAGACACGCCTTACGGGCAACTGACGCTGGCCATCACCGGTGGTGACATGGACGCCGCGTTCGCCCGCTTCACCGCAGCCGACGTTCACATGGAGGTCCTGCGCTGATGGACACTTTTCTCAACCTGTTTTCCAACGTCGACTGGTACGAAATCTGGCTGGCGACCGGCGACACCCTGATCATGCTTGGTGTCTCGCTTGCCTTCACCGTATTGCTGGGCTTGCCGCTCGGCGTGCTGATGTTCCTGACCTCGCCGCGTCAGTTGCTTGAGAACAAGCCGGTCTACACCACCGTCGGCTTGATCGTGAACATGCTGCGAGCGCTGCCGTTCATCATCCTGCTGATCGTGATGATGCCGCTGACGGAAGTCATCACCGGCACCTCGCTGGGCATTCTCGGCACGCTGCCGCCATTGATCGCAGGCGCTACGCCGTTCTTCGCGCGCCTGGTGGAAACCGCCCTGCGGGAAGTGGATCGCGGCATCATCGAGGCTACTCAGGCGATGGGCGCCACGACTCGACAGATCGTGATCAAGGCGCTGTTGCCTGAAGCACGCCCGGGCATCCTCGCGGCGATCACTGTGACTGCGATTGCGCTGGTGTCGTTCACGGCCATGGCCGGTGCGGTCGGCGCCGGTGGTCTGGGCGATCTGGCGATTCGCTACGGCTATCAACGCTTCCAGAACGATGTGATGTTTGTGACGGTCGTATTGCTGCTGGTGCTGGTGCAGATCCTGCAAACCGTTGGCGACAGACTGGTCGCGCACTTTTCACACCGTTAACCGAATTCGCCGGTCACTGACCGGCAGGTGCACGCCGCTGCGCGTGCATTTCAGGAGTAGTAGAAATGAAGAAGTTGTTGGCTGTATTTGCGGCTGTGGCGGCGCTGTCTGCCCATGCTGATGAGACCTTGACCGTCGCGGCCTCCGCCGTGCCACACGCCGAGATTCTCGAGTTCGTGAAGCCGATGCTGGCGAAGGAAGGCGTGACGCTGAACGTGAAGGTGTTCAACGATTACATTCAGCCGAACGTGCAGGTCGACCAGAACCGCATGGACGCCAACTTCTTCCAGCATCAGCCATATCTGGATGAGTTCAACAAGGGCAAGGGCACCCATCTGGTGAGCGTGGCCAAGGTTCACATCGAGCCGTTTGGCGCGTACTCGGACAAGCTCAAGAGCCTGGCCGAGCTGCCGGATGGCGCCAATGTCGCCATCCCGAATGACGCCACCAACGAGGGCCGCGCGCTGTTGCTGCTGGTCAAGGCTGGTCTGATTACCCTGAAGGATCCGACCAGCATCACCGCCAAGCCGAGCGACGTGCAGCAGAATCCGAAGAATTTGAAATTCCGCGAACTCGAAGCCGCGACCCTGCCACGGGTACTGACGCAGGTGGACCTGGCGCTGATCAACACCAACTACGCCCTGACCGCCAAGCTTGATCCGACCAAGGATGCGCTGATCATCGAAGGGGCGGAATCGCCATACGCGAACATCCTGGTGACCCGCGAAGACAACAAGGATGCCCCGGCCATCCAGAAACTGGTCGCCGCGCTGCACAGCCCGGAAACCAAGGCATTCATCGTTGATAAGTACAAAGGCGCCGTGGTTCCGGCGTTCTGATCGCCACACACCAATGATCTCGGCGCAACGCCGAGATCATCAGTCCTTACTTTCTCTCAACCAGCCCCGGCAACTGCGCTACCAGCTTCTGACTGTTCAGCGGCGCGCGGATGAAGCCGCGCTGGGTACCGTCGGGGCCCAGGAGGGCGAGGTTGCCGCTGTGGTCGACCGTATAGCCCGGCTTGCTGGTGTCCGCCGGGATGTACGGGATGCTCACGGCATTCGCCAGCTTCTGCAGCGTATCCACCGGCGCCCTCAGGCCGATGAACTGCTTGTCGAAATACCCCAGGTATTGCTTGAGCTGTTGCGGGGTGTCGCGATCGGGATCGACGCTGACCAGCACAATGCGCAGTTTGTCGACGGCCTCACTGGGCAGCTCGCTTTTGATCTGACGCAACTGGGCGAGGGTGGTCGGGCAGATGTCCGGGCAGAAGGTGTAACCGAAGAACAGCACCGTCCATTTGCCCTTCAATTGGCTCAGTGAAAGGGGTTGGGCGTCCTGATCGGTGAGCGAGAGATCCGGCACAGTGCGGCTCTGCGGGAGAAGGATAATGCCTGCGTCGACGAGCGCGGTCTGGTCGCCCTGATCGGGACCGGACAGCACACGGTAGACGGTCAGGCCAAGCACCAGCGCCACGATGGCCGCCAGGATGAAAACGGTTTTCTGGGTTCGGGTCATGACTTCAGCACAATGAGTGTTCCACGGTCGCGCGATTATGCACATAACCATGAAACTGTTATGACAAATACGTCTTAGCGTCATTTGTGGGCAAGCTAAGGTATGGACTTCCCTATAATCACCGTCTGGTTTTACTGCCTATGGAGCATCCATGAACACCGCCGCATTGCGCGAGCAGATCACCCGAGCTCAGGAACACGAAAACCAATCCGGTCAGCTAGCGCGCCAGTTGGAGTCGCAACTTCCTCATCTGCACCCCTCCATTCACCTGCCTGACGTAGACGCGCGAGGCGTGCTGACGCGTTTCGTCATTGCCTACATCGGTCAGGTGCCGGACTTGCTTGACGCCGCCCATGACGTGGCGTTGCAGGCGGGCATTGAAAGCCAGATCAAGCCGGTCCTGAAAATCGCCGAGCAATTCTTCAGCGCGCCTCCCGCCATCATGGCGGGCCACGAAGGGCTGGACGGTCTGCTGGACGAAGCCTATCTGGCCCACCGGCTGGTGGAAGAAGTGAATGATCTGTACATCAAGCATTTCGGCCAGCCGCTGATCCCGATGAACACCACGGTGGCGAGCGTCATCGCCCACCAACTGATCGGCGAATCGTTTGCCAATCAGCTGGACGAAGTGGTGCATCACGCCATCGACGAAATGCTCAATGACGACAGCTTCTCGCTGGAATCGGTGGAAGCCTACCGCGAGCGCCTCGCCAGCCCGGACACCGATGCGGCGTGGAAACGCTGGCCTAGCCTGTCACGTCAGTTGGGCGTAGGGCTGGAACTGGAGCGCGGGAAAGACTGACCCCGCACCCCCTTCACCCGCCTCAGTGCAACGCTGCCCCTCCGATCGACGTGCGGATCCGCCCTTCCACGCGACGTTTGAGCAGCCGTTGCTCCAGCAGCAAACGCGAGCCCTGCGCGGCATTGGCACGGCCCCATTCCTCCAGCAGCTCCAGGCAGGAATGGTCGATATACCTCAGGTTGCCCAGCGGCACATGCAGCGTAGTGCCAGGCGGCACGGTTTCCAGAGTCTGCGTCAGCGCCGGCACCTTGAGGAACGTGGCAGAACCATTGAGGCGCAGCTCCATTTCCCCCTCGGCTGGCAGGTCGACCAGATTGATCTTCAGGCGCGATGCGCTCAGCGCCAGCTTCACCAGGGTCAGGCCAAAGCCGATCAACACGCCCGTCAGCAAGTCGGTCAGGACAATCGCACTGGCGGTCGCGCCATAGATGAACATTGGCATGCGGCCATAACGCCCCAGCCCCTTGAGCGCCTGAATATTTACCAGCTTCACGCCGGTGTAGACCAGCACGCCGGCCAGGCTGGCCACAGGAATGCTCTGCAACACGCTGGACAGCAACAGTACGAACGCCAGCAGCCACAGACCGTGGAACATCGCCGACAGCCGCGTCTTCGCACCCGCCTGCACGTTGGCCGAACTGCGCACGATCACGCCCGTCATCGGCAGCGCGCCGACCAGACCGCACAACATGTTACCCACGCCCTGGGCGCTGAGCTCTTTGTCGAAGTCCGAACGCTGGCCGTCGTGCATGCGATCCACCGCCGCTGCTGACAATAGGGTTTCAGCGCTGGCAATGAAGGCCACGGCAATGGCCGCGATCAGGATGGCAGGGTCCGCCAGGTTCAGCAGGTCTGCAGGGCGCAGCCAGTCGATGGCCTCGGCAAGGTTCGCCGGGACCTCGACGCGCTTGACCTGCAAGCTCATCACCAGACTCACCACCGTCGCGATACCGACGCCGAGCAACGCGCCTGGCACGAACCGCAGTGCATGGGGCCGACGCTTTTCCCACAGCCACATGACGGCGATGGTGCCCAGCCCGAGAAGACCGGCCTGCATGGCACTGCCCATCCCCATCGCACCGATAACGGTCTGCGGGAACGCCACTAGATTGTCCAGCCCGGAAGGCTTGGGCCCGCTGTCGAACATGACGTGGACCTGGGAAAGCACGATCAGTACGCCGATGCCCGCCAGCATGCCGTACACCACCGCCGGCGCCGTGACGCGAAACCAGCAGCCGAGCTTCAAGCGACCGGCCAGCAACTGCAGCGCACCGGCGAGCAGCAAAATCGGCCCGAGCATGGCCATGCCGTGTTCACGGACCAGCTCGAACACCAGCACCGCCAGACCTGCCGCCGGGCCGCTGACCTGAAGCGGCGAACCTGCCAGCCAGCCCACCACCAGACCGCCGATGATGCCGGTGATCAAACCCTTGGACGGCGGCATGCCGGACGCAATGGCGATCCCCATGCACAGCGGCAGGGCCACCAGAAAAACCACCACGGAAGCCAGCAGCTCCCGTGGTAACAACGCTTTCAGATCAGTAGTAGCCATGACGACTCTCCGGAATTCAGACGTGACAACGCCCGGCGGCACGCGCTGAACGCGGCCGCTACGAGCTTGTATGAGGGTGGAAGCGTCAGGGCCGACGCCGCTGCACTCAGGCGCAGCGGGTCAGCCAGCGATCAATATCGACCGCGAGGGATCGACGCCATCGGCACCGGATGGTCGCCATCCAACGGCAGGAAGCAGTCCTGCTCGGCATCGTAGGCGCGGATTTCGCTGGTCTCGATGTCGTAGACCCAACCATGAATGAACAACTGACCGCTGGCCAGTTTGGACGCCACGGAAGGGTGCGTGCGCAGGTGTTGCAGCTGCGCGATGACGTTTTCTTCGGTGAGCACGTGCATGGTTTCGTGCTCGCCGGTGCAGTTGCAGTTGTCCTGCACAACGGTCTTGGCGACCTCGGCATGGCGCAGCCAGGCTTTGACCGTCGGCATCTTTTCCAGGGTGTCGGGGTTGAGAACGGCGCGCATCGCCCCGCAATCGGAGTGGCCGCAAACGATGATGTGCTGGACGCCAAGGGCCAGGACGGCATATTCAATGGCCGTCGAAACGCCGCCATTCATGGGGCCATAAGGCGGGACGACGTTGCCCACGTTACGGGTGACGAACAGGTCGCCTGGCGAGCTTTGCGTGATGAGTTCCGGGACGATGCGCGAGTCGGCGCAGGTGATGAACATGGCCCGGGGATGTTGGGCGGTGGCGAGTTTCTTGAACAGTTCTTCCTGCTGAGGGAAGACGTCATGGCGGAAATGCTTGAAGCCATCAACAATTTGCTTCAGCGCCATTTCGGCGGTTTCCACCTGAGGCGTTACGCCTGTCGTCGCAGCCTTGGGCTGCTTATCCTGGTCACTCATGTTTCATCCTCTCTGACGGATTTAAGTGGATTTTCCGGCGAATCCTGTGGATGACCCACTTTTTTCTGGTCTTCTTGCGTTAATTTTCCTACAAGACCAATCGGTCACTTCCGACTCACCTTAACGACGCAAACTTAATTGAAACTGAATGCGTGGCTCTAGATCGGGGCTCTTGCGTTAGAAAATCTAAAGCGCAAGCGCCTGTCGTGGCGTAACACCCTTAAGACGCCGCTCAAGTCACAACAGCGACATCTGACCGCCAGGCGGGCAAAACGCGGTGCAGTCCAGCTGAAAACTTTCCCGCCGGTTCAAGCCGTGCTTCTTGATCGCGAGGCTGTAACGCTGGGCCAGCAGTTCAGCGAACACCCCCTCACCGCGCATTCGCGAGCCAAAGCGGCTGTCGTACACCTCCCCGCCGCGGCTCTGCCGTACCAGACTCATTACATGCTCGGCCCTCTGCGGATAATGCGCCTGGAGCCACTCTTCGAACAACGGGGCGACCTCCAGCGGCAGACGCAGCATCACGTAGCTCGCACTCAACGCGCCGGCGGCCTTGGCCTCGGCCATCAGCTTCTCCAGCTCCATGTCATTGATCATTGGAATCATCGGCGCCAGCAAAACGCCTACCGGCACACCGGCATCACGCAGAACCTTGATCGCCCGCAGCCTGGCCTTGGGCGCGGCAGCCCGGGGCTCAAGGATGCGCTTGAGCTCATCGTCCAGCGTCGTCAGGCTGATGAACACCGACACCAGCCGTAGCTTTGCCAGCTCGGCCAGCAGGTCCAGATCCCGAAGAATCAGCGAGCCTTTGGTGATGATCGTCACCGGATGGCGATACCGCAGCAGCACTTCCAGCGTCGCCCGGCTCAATGTGTATTCGCGCTCGATGGGCTGATACGGATCGGTGTTCGCGCCCAGGGTGATCGGCGCAACGGTGTAGCCAGGCTTGGACAGCTGCTGCTCCAGGAGGGCAGCAGCATTGGTTTTGGCGATTAGCTTGGTCTCGAAATCCAGCCCCGGCGACATGTCCCAATACGCGTGGCTCGGCCGGGCGTAGCAATAAATACAACCGTGCTCGCAACCCCGGTACGGATTGATGGAGCGGTCGAAGGGAATGTCGGGCGATGAGTTGCGCGCGATGATGCTCTTGGCGGTTTCCAGCGTGACGGTGGTGCCCTGGGTCAGCGGCACTTCCTGATACCAGCCGTCGTCTTCGGCGACTGATCGGTTGGGCGCAAAGCGGTTATGCGGATTGGTCGCGGTGCCGCGCCCGCGTGGGGGCAACTGACTGGACATGACGACTCCTTGATAACTGGTTATGCATACAGTATCGCGAAATACTCATGGCCTTCACGCGCGGATTCGGAAAAACACCTCGGCGCCGATCAATGGCTTTCACCAACTTTTGACACGCGCCTCACAGCGCCTTGACCCTGGGGAGCGAAAACTTGCGCCATCGATAAATGGCTGGTTTCCACGGTACGTCTTCCATGCGCCTTCGCCCGCTCGCTGCTCAACTCCTCCTGCTGCTGGTCGTGTCATCTGCCTCTCTCGCTCAAGCCGAGGATGTTTCACCGGCGCAATCGTCACGCCCGGCGCAGTGGGCACAACTCGTCGACCCGCACTACAACCTCTACCAGATCACGCCGACGCTTTACCGCAGTCGCCAGCCGGACGCCGCAGCACAGCCGCTTCTGCAGCGGCTTGGCGTTCACACGGTGATCAACTTCCTTAAGGAGAGTGACAGCAAATGGCTGTCCGACGCCTCCGTCGTGCAAGTGCAGATTCCGTTGCAGGTGGTCCACATCGACGACGCGGACGTGATCGAAAGCCTGCGCGCCATCCAGGCGGCCCAGCAAAACGGACCGGTGCTGATTCACTGCAAGCATGGCCTGGACCGGACCGGTCTGGTGGCGGCGATGTACCGCATCGTCGCTCAGGGCTGGAGCAAACAGGCGGCGCTGGATGAGATGGAGCATGGCGGTTACGGCGACGAAGACAGCCTCAAGCGCGGGATTGCCTACATCAACAACGTCGATGTGGCGGCGCTGAAGTCGGCAATGGACACGGGCGCATGCAGCACCAGCGTGTTTGCCCGGTGCTCGGTCAAGGGCTGGTTCGAGAAAACCGATGGGGTGGGAGTGCAGACGATCCTGTGGCGGTTGTGAAGCCGGACAGTTTGCACATTGTATGGCTGGCGTTAGCAGGCATTTTGTAGGACCAGCTTTAGCCGGGAAGACGTCGCGCGCCACGCCGCAAAATTGAGGGTGTTCGCACCGGCCTCTTCCCGGCTAAAGCCGGTCCCACTGAAATGCAGCGATATCAGCTTGGATCAACCGGCTTCTTCAGCTTCGGATTCGGGAAGAACTGCACGCCCTGCACCTTGGGATCGGCCGGCTTTACCACAGGCTTGTTCACCCGGGTGCCAAGTTCTGTCGGGATCGATTGCCCCTGTGCATTGAGGGTGTCGGAATAACCACAGTGCACGCACTCACGGTGCGGCACGTCGTCTTCGTTCCACATCATCAACTTGTCAGGCTCGCTGCACGCCGGGCAGACCGCCCCGGCGATGAAGCGCTTCTTGGTAATCACCCGTAGTGTCTCGGTCATGCTGCCGCTTCCTCACTCAAGCCCGAATGGCGCAAGAGTGCGTCAATCGAAGGCTCGCGTCCGCGGAAGTCGACGAACAGCACCATCGGCGCCTGTGACCCGCCCCGCGCCAGAATGGCTTCACGGAACGCCCGGCCGGTCTGCTCGTTGAACACGCCCTCTTCCTCGAACTTCGAGAATGCATCGGCAGACAGCACTTCGGCCCATTTGTAGCTGTAGTAGCCCGCCGCGTAACCGCCGGCAAAGATGTGGGCAAAGCTGTTCGGGAAGCGGTTGTACGCAGGCGGACGCATCACCGACACCTCGTCACGCACGCCTTCCAGCACTTGCAGCGTGGTGCGGCCGTCGCCGTGGGTGGCGTGCAGTTCGAAGTCGAACAGCGAGAATTCCAGCTGGCGGACCATCATCAGGCCGGACTGGAAGTTTTTCGCCGCGAGCATTTTCTCCAACAGGTCCTGAGGCAGCGGCTCACCGGTTTCGTAATGGCCGGAGATCAGCGCCAGGCCTTCCGGCTCCCAGCACCAGTTTTCCATGAACTGGCTCGGCAGCTCGACCGCATCCCACGCTACGCCATTGATGCCCGACGCGCCCGCGTGTTCGACGCGGGTCAGCAGGTGATGCAGGCCATGACCAAATTCGTGGAACAGGGTGGTGACTTCATCGTGGGTGAGCAGCGCCGGCTTGCCGCTGACCGCCGGGGTGAAGTTACAGACCAGATTGGCCACCGGGCTTTGCAACGTGCCTTCAGCGGTGCGACGACGATCGCGGGCACCGTCCATCCACGCACCGCCACGCTTGTTGGCGCGGGCGTAGAGATCGAAGAAGAAGCGCCCGACGTGCTGGCCGTTTTCCTTGATTTCGAACAGGCGGACGTCCGGGTGCCAGGTGTCGAAGCCCTTCTGCTCGGCGATTTCGATGCCGTACAGTTTTTGTACGATCGCGAACAGGCCGGTCAGCACTTTGTCGACCGGGAAGTAGGCGCGCAGCGCTTCCTGGGAAACGCTGTAGCGCTGTTCGCGCAGCTTCTCGCCGTAGAAACCGCTGTCCCAGCTTTGCAGGTCCGGGCAGCCTTGTTCGGCAGCATAGGCTTTCAGCTGCTGCAGATCCTGAACAGCAAAGGGCTTGCTGCGCTTGGCCAGATCACGCAGGAAGCTGAGGACCTGATCGCTGGACTCGGCCATTTTGGTGGCCAGGCTCAGCTCGGAGAAGCTGGCGAAACCCAGCAGTTTGGCCAGTTCCTGACGCAGATCGAGAATCTGCTCCATGATCGGGCCGTTGTCGTTTTTGCCAGCGTTCGGGCCCTGGTCAGACGCGCGGGTGCAGTACGCGGCGTAGACTTCTTCGCGCAGCGCGCGGTCTTCGGCGTAAGTCATGACGGCGTAGTAGCTCGGGAACTCGAGCGTGATCAGGTAGCCTTCGAGATCTTTCGCCAGGGCAGCGGCGGCCATTTGCGCCCTGGCCGAATCGGTCAGGCCGGTGAGGGCAGCTTCGTCAGTGACGTGCTTGCTCCAGGCTTGGGTCGCGTCGAGCAGTTGGTTAGAGAACTGGCTGCCCAGCTCGGACAGCTTGCTCTGCACCTCGGCGTAGCGTTTTTGCTGTTCTGGCGGCAGGTCGATGCCCGACAGGCGGAAATCACGCAGCGATTGTTCAAGAATGGTCTTCTGGGCAACGTCGAAATTGGCCGCTTCCGGGCTGTTGGCCAAGGCTTCGAAGGCCTGGAACAGTTCGCGGTTCTGGCCCATTTCGGTCGAATAGGCGCTCAGTGCCGGCAGGCAAGACTCATAGGCCTCGCGCAGTTCCGGGCTGTTGCACACGGCATTCAGGTGGCTGACCGGGCTCCAGGCGGCGCCCAGGCGATCATTGAGTTCGTCCATCGCCAGCACCAGGCCAGCCCATGTAGGCTGAGAACCTTGCTTGGCGAGGATGTCGGCAATCGCGGCGCGGTTGTCGGCGAGAATCTGTTCGATGGCAGGTTTTACATGCTCGGCGCGAATCGCCGAGAAAGGTGGCAGGTCGTAGGATTGCAACAGAGGGTTGTTCGCGCTCACGGTTTGGCACCTTGGCTAAAAGAAACACCCACGCATCTTAATTACAATCGGCGTCGGCCGCAGCTATCGGCGCCAGAGAAGGAGCCTATCGTGGCCATTCGCACGTTCCAGCAACACACCCCGACCTTTGGCGAGCGGGCGTTTGTCGACCATTCGGCGGTTGTGATCGGCGATGTCGAAATCGGCGTCGACAGTTCGGTCTGGCCGCTGACCGTCATCCGTGGCGACATGCACCGCATCCGCATCGGCGCGCGCACCAGCGTGCAGGACGGCAGCGTGCTGCACATCACCCACGCCGGGCCGTTCAACCCGGACGGTTTTCCGCTGTTGATCGGCGACGAAGTGACCATCGGCCATAAAGTCATGCTGCACGGCTGCACCGTCGGCAATCGCATCCTGATCGGCATGGGCACCACGATCATGGACGGTGCGGTGGTGGAGGACGAGGTGATCATCGGCGCGGGCAGTCTGGTGCCGCCCGGCAAACGCCTTGAGAGCGGGTTCCTCTACGTCGGGCGTCCGGTGAAACAAATGCGTCCGCTGACCGAGAAAGAGATCGCCTTCTTCCCCTACAGCGCGACCAATTACGTAAAGCTGAAAGACCAGCACCTGGCCGAAGGCTTCGACAAACCCTGCTGAGAGCACCCATGCATTACCAGAATATTCTGTTCGACCTGGACGGCACCCTGACCGATCCGCGCGAAGGCATCACCCGGTCCATCCAGTTTGCCTTGAGCAAGCTGGGCATCGACGAACCCGACATCACCCGGCTTGAGCACTTCATTGGCCCGCCGCTGTTGCAGCAATTCATGCGCGCCTACGACTTCGACGAAGCGAAGGCCTGGGAGGCCGTGGGCTTTTACCGCGAGCGTTTCAAGGTGACGGGCCTTTACGAGAATCTGGTGTTTGATGGCGTGCTCGAATTGCTGGACATGCTCTCGGATCAGGGCCGGACGTTGTTTATCGCGACGTCCAAACCCTGGGTGTTCGCCCATGAAATAGCCCGGCATTTCGATTTCGCGCGCCATTTCAAGCTGATCTACGGCAGCGAGCTGGACGGTACCCGCACTGACAAGGTTGAGCTGATTCGGCATTTGCTGGATGAAGAGCAGCTCGACCCGAAACAGACTCTGATGATCGGCGACCGCAAACACGATTTGATTGGCGGCAAGCGCAACGGGTTGGATGTGGTAGCGGTGGGTTACGGGTTTGGCAGTCGCGAAGAGCTGGAGGCCGAGGCGCCGACCTATCATTTTGATTCGGTGAGCGCACTGCATCAGGCGTTTCTCAAAAGCTGAGAGCACTCAATCAGGCAAGCGATGATCGTTCCCACGCGGAGCAGGGGAACGATCATTACGCTTAGGCTTTTTGGGCCAGCCGCTGCAGCGCCGCCTTGCGTTCATCCTTGGGCAGTCCGCCCAGCTTTTCCACCGCCGAATAGAATGCGGGCCAATCGCCGTTCACCTGCCTGAACAACGCTTCAAACGCCGGCACCCATTGATCATACAAACCAATGGGCAGCAGCCGGGCGTTGTTCATCGGTGCATACACCCAGCCGTCAAAGCGCTTGTCGCCGCCCCACTGACTGTCGCGCAGCTGCCGATACTCGCTACGCAGACGCTCGAACTCAGCGGCCTTGCGTGCGCGCATGACCTGCGGACTCAGCGGCTCGGCGTACAGCGCCTTCAGCCGATCCCGGGTGTCGAGCGCCAACTGTGTGAGTTGATCGCGTCGTTGCGCTTCCGAAGACCCGCCGTCCGCAGGCAAACCCCGCGCCGCGCGCCACTGACGTGTGCCTTCCTGCTCCACGAAACTGGCGTAGGACTCGTTGAACTCGCTGTCGTCCTTCACGTAAAACCGCTGGTGCGCCAGCTCGTGGAAGATCAGCGTGGCCAGTCGCTCATCGCCCCAGTTCATCATCGAGCTGATGATCGGGTCATCGAACCAGCCGAGCGTCGAATACGCTTCCACGCCGCTGACATACACGTCTTTACCCTCAAGCTTCTGAACAGCCGCATCCCCCCGCGCGGCGCCCTGGGTGTAGTAGCCGCGATAGGCCACGCACCCGGCGATGGGGAAGCAATGGGTGACAGGATCAAGGGAAAATTCGCCGGTCGCGAATACGTTCCAGACGACAAACGGCCGATGGATATCGGCGTAAAGGCGATAGCTGCGGTTATCCGGCAGATGCAGATGCTCGGTGGCAAAGGCACGGGCCTGCTGAGATGTGCGCAGATGATCGCGCAGCGTAGGGTCGCGATTCGGGTCAGCGATGACTTCGGCAACCGGCTCGCGCGCCCGCAACAGGGCCATTTGGCCGCCGGCCAGTTGCAAGTAATAGGAAAGACTGGAGCAGCCGCCGAGGAGTAAAGTCGCCAGCACCGGCAGGCCGCGTTGCAACCAGGCCTTTTTCGATCGAATCATGCAGCAGCCTTAACGTCGATATTCATGAAGTCCAAACATTCAGCGTTATGCCGGACAGCCTGCCTCTGACGCAACCATCATCGCCATTTGTCCTGCTGCGGAGTTCATCATGCGCTTGCCTCTGTCCCTCGTTGCCCTGAGTCTTCTGGCCGGATGCGCGGGGCCGCTGCCTGCGGTTGATCCCCAGCAGGCGTGGGTCGATCTGCATACCTTTACCGGCAAAACCCTGATGGCGGACAAGCTGGACGGCGTGCGCACCTACGACGGACGCTTCTTTCAGGTGACGCCCGGCAAACACAAGCTCGAAGTGCGGTATGACTACGACTACGCTCCCGGCGCGATGGGCTTGTCGATGGACATCTACAACGAGCGAACCTGCTACGTAACGATCAACTACGACCGCTTCGAAGCCGGCCACCGCTACCGTCTCGACGTGCGCAATATTACCAACAGCATCGACGCACAGTTGCGGGACGAGCAACGCAACGTGCTCGCGGAGGAGGGGGACATTTTCTGTATTCCGTGACGCGTTATCTCGGCCTCGCCACCCACACAAGATGGCTTACACACAGCCTACGAACTACTTCAGCTCACGCCCGGACTAGCGACCGTTATTCTGGTAGATGATTTTTTTCGTGTCGTTTTCGCAAGTACCGACGACCATGCTCTGGTCGGTGACATCTTTATTGGCCACGATCTCCAACGTATATGAGCTGACGCTCTGAGCCTGGATCTTCGTTTCGATTTCAGCTTTAAGCTCTTCACACGGCTTGGGCGCAGCGAAGGCACTGGTGGTCAGAGCACCAAGAATCAGGATTGCGGCGATACGTTTCATATTCGACTCCTTCGGCACCGTGCGATACGCATCGGCCTAGCATGTGACCGTGGGGGCGCACGCCGGTTCTGGCGCGTCCATAACGAAGATGGCCCGCAATTGCGGGCCATCGAGTGCAACAGTAACGCGAATCAGCTCACCAGCGTGGCATCGAGCGTGATCTTGGCGTTGAGCACTTTCGAAACCGGGCAGCCTTCCTTCGCATCGTTGGTCAGTTTCTCGAACTGCTCCTGAGTTGCGCCAGGGATTTTGGCTTTCAGTGTCAGGTGCACGGCAGTGATCGCGAAGCCGCCATCAACTTGATCCAGGGTGACGTCAGCGGTGGTGTCGATGCTGTCAGCTTTCAGATTCGCATTGCCGAGGATCATCGACAGTGCCATCGAGAAGCAGCCAGCGTGGGCTGCGCCGATCAGTTCTTCCGGGTTGGTGCCCTTGCCGCCTTCGAAGCGGGCCTTGAAGCCGTACGGCGCTTCGCGCAGGACGCCGGTTTCAGTAGAGATGCTGCCGATACCCGACTTCAGGTCACCTTCCCAGTGGGCGGATGCTTTCTTGACGATGCTCATGGTGTCTCCTCATGAAAAGTGCGATTTCGCCCGCACGCGGACCAAAGTTCTGAGGAGTGTAGGCGGGACTTAGTTCAACGCTTATGCCCCATGTGCTTTTTTGCGGACGGGCGCAACGTTAAATCCGACCAAATTAGTAGGAAATTTCGCCTTACCCATTGCAACTCTGAAATCCGCCCTTATCCTATGGCTTAACGCAAATATTTAGTCTTAATGCCGGTTTGCTCGCGTGATGTCCCCGACGGATGCGCCGATTCAAGCCTCAAGAGGATCAACAACGGCCTATGAAACGATTAGCTGATGTGAAGATTTCGACGCTCGATCTGGTGCCCGTCCGCGAAGACAAAGGCCCGGCGGAATCGCTGCGTAATGCGCTGGACCTGGCGCAACACGTCGAGAAATGGGGCTACAACCGTTTCTGGGTGGCCGAGCACCACAACATGGACGGCATCGCCAGTTCGGCAACTTCTGTTCTGCTGGCCTATCTGGCCGGCGGCACGTCGACCATTCGGGTCGGGTCGGGCGGGATCATGCTGCCCAACCACGCGCCGCTGGTAATCGCCGAGCAGTTCGGCACGCTGGAAAGCTTGTTTCCGGGGCGGATCGACCTCGGTCTTGGCCGCGCGCCGGGTTCCGATCAGATGACGGCCCGCGCCCTGCGTCGCGAGCGCTCAGGCAGTGCCGATGATTTCCCGGATGACGTGACCGAACTGGTCAACTACCTCGGGCCGCGTCAGCCCCATCAGCGCGTTCTCGCTGTGCCCGGCACCAATACCAATGTGCCGATCTGGTTGCTGGGTTCGAGCCTGTTCAGTGCTCAACTGGCCGGTGAGCGGGGGCTGCCCTATGCATTCGCGTCGCACTTCGCGCCACGCTTCATGCACGAAGCGATTCGGGTCTACCGCAGTCACTTCAAACCTTCGGACGTCCTCGACAAGCCCTACGTGATGCTCGGCGTCCCGTTGGCCGCCGCAGAGACCGACGAGCGAGCTGAATACCTGGTGACGTCGGTGTACCAACGCATCCTGAGCCTGATGCGTGGGCAGAGTCTGATGCAGAAGCCGCCCGTCGAGAGCATGAATGGTTTGTGGCTGCCCCATGAACGTGATGCGGTGATGGATTTCCTGGGGCTGGCGGTCGTCGGCGGTCCGGAGAAGATTCGTGCGAAGCTGGATGTGCTGCTTGAGCAGACCGACGCAGATGAGCTGATCTTCACCTGTGACATGTACGAACATGCCGATCGCCTACGCTCTTACGAGATCTTGGCGCAAGCGGCGAGGGGCTGAGTCACGGCCTTTCGCTGAAACCTGTCCTGCCATAAACAAAAAAACCGACGCCATATGCGCCGGTTTTTTTGTATCAGCGGGCCGAGATCAGCCGCGCTTGTAAACGATTTCCTTGTTGCCGCCTTCGCAGGTGCCAACAACCTTACCGTCCGCCGAGCTGCCTTTTTCTACAGCTTCCAGCGTGTAGGAGGCGACGCCCTTGGCTTTGATCTTCGCGTCGATGTCGGCTTTCACGTCATCGCACGATTTACCAGCGGCCATCGTAGTGCCCGCAATGCTCAACAAGCCTATGGCCAACAGAACTTTTTTCATCGGTACATCCCCTCGTCAGGCGCATTTTCGGATCAACAAGGCCGCTCCAATCGGGGCGGCCTGACTACATGAACCAGCGTCATGAACCTTGGAAAAAGTCACGACTGCGCGGTATGTATAGCGAAGGTTGTGGCACTCGGCCACTCTAAAAGTTCAGCGACTCAGCTGTTGTCGATGCGGAAGCCAACCTTGATGGTCACCTGGAAGTGACCGACTTTGCCGTCTTCGATGTGGCCGCGGGTTTCCAGCACTTCGAACCATTCCATGAGCTTCACGGACTTGGCAGCCTGGGCAATAGCGTTCTGGATCGCGTCGTCGGTGCTCACGGTCGATGACCCGACCAGCTCCAGCATTTTGTAGGTGTGATGATCAGACATGGCAGTTCTCCTGAAAGGTGTTGCGCGGTGGCAGCGCCGCAGTGATTGTGTTCACTATCTCTGTGCCGAAATGCGGCCTAAAAGTTCAGAAGAAACGGCACTTCGCATTACGCACTGCACTTTCTCGAAACCCTGTAGTCGGAAACAACACACGCCACTCATCACAGCAGGAGAGTCAAATCATGGCATTCACGTCATCCCGTAAAGCGTCGTTGCAAAGCATGGAAGCCGAGATCGAGAGTCTGCTCAAGTCGCTGGAAGGCTTGAAGTCCGACGCTTCCGACGAGTCGCGCAAGACTCTGAAAAACCTGAAAGCCAACGCTGAAAGCGCGCTGAGCCATTCGCGCAGTCTGTTGAGCGATGTCTACGAAGACGTCAAAGTCAAAACTCGCGAAACCAGCGTTGCGACCCGTGACTACGCCCAAGAGCACCCTTGGACTACCGCAGGCGTCGCCGTTGGCGCAATCGGCCTGCTGGCAGCTTACCTGCTGTGCAAGCGCGGCTGATCAAGCCTGCCCCGATCGCTCGAGTTCCTGCTTGAGCCATCGAGCCAGGTGCTGAGCGCGCCCATCCGCGGCGCGCATTGGTGCCCATAACGCCAGCTGCGCCGGGGTTTCACTGAAACCCCATGGCGCGGCCAGGCGTCCGGCTTTCAAGTCGTCAGCCACCAACGGCTCCGGCGCGATCGCCACGCCAAGCCCTGCAACAGCCGCCTCCAGTAAATAATACAAATGCTCGAAATCCTGTCCGTAGCTCAGCGCGTCGAGCTCGATGCCGTTTTGCGTCGCCCATGCCGGCCAGGCTTGCAGCCGCGATGTGGTCTGCAGCAATGGCTCGCCCAACAGCGCATGGACCGGGGCGTGTCGCAGCTCGTCGAACCGCGCGAATCGTGGACTCATCACCGGCCCGATGCGCTCGCTGGCAAGCTCGAAGACCTGCATGTCCGTAGGCCATGGCGGTTCGGCGAAAATCAGCAGGGCATCCAGCCCGGGACGTCGCGGGTCAAGGTCGCCTTCTCCTGCGGAGAGGTGCAGGCGCAGGTCGGGGAGGTCAGCATTCAGGCGCCCCAGCCTTGGAATGAACCAGCGTGCCAATAGGCTTCCAGAGCAGCCCAATACGAACGGCGCATTCGCGCTGCCCTGGCTAAGCTCAGCACAGACACCGCGCAGACGATCAAATGCTTCGGCACTCGCATCCCGCAACCGAATGCCTGCATCTGTGAGTTTCAGGCCACGTCCATCTTTGCTGAACAGGCTCACACCCAAGTGTTCCTCCAGCACTTTCAGCTGGCGACTCACGGCACCATGGGTGACGTGCAATTGCTCAGCCGCCTGACTGACACTGTTCAGCCGGGCGGTGGCTTCAAAAGCACGCAATGCGTTGAGGGGCGGAAGGTCTCGGCTCATGGGATTTGTGAGTTTTCCTGACAGGTTGCCCCGATCTTATCGGTTTTCATCGTCGCTGGCGCTGGTTAGAGTGTGATCACTGCCTGACGGCTAACTCTATTCGTATCTCCGGAGGTCCACATGACCCAGACCCAAACTGCATACCGCGAAGGCCCGGACGACCGTGGCATGTTCGGTGCCTTCGGCGGCCGTTACGTCGCTGAAACCTTGATGCCGCTGATCCTTGATCTGAACCGCGAATACGAAATCGCAAAGAATGATCCTTCGTTCCTGAAAGATCTGGAGTACTTCCAGCGCGATTACGTGGGTCGTCCAAACCCGCTGTATTTCGCCGAGCGCCTGACCGAGCATTGTGGCGGCGCGAAGATTTACCTGAAGCGCGAAGAGCTCAACCATACCGGCGCGCACAAAATCAATAACTGTATCGGCCAGATCCTGCTGGCGCGGCGCATGGGCAAAAAGCGCATCATCGCCGAGACCGGCGCCGGCATGCACGGCGTTGCCACCGCTACCGTGGCGGCACGCTTTGGCCTGGAGTGCGTCATCTACATGGGCACCACTGACATCGAGCGTCAGCAAGCCAACGTGTTCCGCATGAAGCTGTTGGGCGCCACGATCATTCCGGTGGTCGCTGGCACCGGCACGCTGAAAGATGCCATGAACGAGGCACTGCGCGACTGGGTTACCAACGTCGACAGCACCTTCTACCTGATCGGCACCGTTGCAGGTCCGCACCCTTACCCTGCAATGGTTCGTGACTTCCAGTCCGTGATCGGCAAGGAAACCCGCGTTCAGATGCAAGAGCACGAAGGCCGTCTGCCGGACAGTCTGGTGGCGTGTATCGGCGGTGGCTCGAACGCAATGGGGCTGTTTCATCCGTTTCTGGATGACACGAGTGTGCGCATCATCGGTGTCGAAGCGGCCGGCCACGGCATCGAGACCGGCAAGCACGCCGCCAGCCTGAACGGCGGCGTACCGGGCGTACTGCACGGCAACCGCACCTTCCTGTTGCAGGACAACGACGGCCAGATCATCGACGCCCACTCGATTTCCGCCGGTCTCGACTATCCAGGCATTGGCCCTGAGCACGCCTGGTTGCATGACATCGGTCGCGTCGAATACACCTCGGTCACCGACGATGAAGCCCTGGCTGCGTTCCACCAGTGCTGCCGCCTCGAAGGCATCATCCCGGCGCTGGAAACCGCCCACGCCCTGGCTGAAGTGTTCAAACGCGCTCCAAACCTGCCGAAGGATCACCTGATGGTGGTCAACCTGTCCGGTCGTGGCGACAAGGACATGCAAACCGTAATGCACCACCTGGATCTGTCCCAGCAGGAGAAACACTGATGAGCCGCCTGCAAACGCGTTTTGCTGAACTGAAAGAACAAAACCGCGCAGCCTTGGTGACGTTCATCACGGCAGGCGACCCGGGCTACGACACCTCGCTGGCGATCCTCAAGGGATTGCCGAAGGCAGGTGCCGATGTAATCGAGCTGGGTATGCCGTTCACTGACCCGATGGCCGACGGCCCGGCAATTCAGCTGGCGAACATTCGCGCCCTTAACGCCAAGCAAAACCTGGCGAAGACGCTGCAGATGGTTCGCGAATTCCGTGAAGAGGACAGCGTCACTCCGCTGGTGCTGATGGGTTACTACAATCCCATCCACAACTACGGCATTGACCGCTTCATCTCCGAAGCTCATTCGTCGGGTGTCGACGGGCTGATCGTGGTGGACCTGCCGCCGGAGCACAACGCCGAGTTGTGCGACCCAGCGCAGGACGCAGGTCTGGACTTCATCCGCCTGACCACGCCGACCACTGATGACGTTCGTTTACCGACTGTGCTCAACGGCAGCTCCGGTTTCGTTTACTACGTGTCGGTGGCGGGCGTGACAGGCGCGGGCTCTGCAACGATTGATCACGTTAAGGACGCCGTGCAACGCCTTCGCCGCCATACCGATCTGCCAATCAGTGTCGGCTTCGGTATTCGCACAGCTGAACAAGCGGCCGCCATTGCGCGCGTGGCCGACGGTGTCGTCGTCGGTTCGGCACTGATCGATCAGATCGCCAACGCGTCTTCGCCGGAACATGCGGTCAGCGGCGTGCTGGGTTTGTGCGCGCAGTTGTCCCAAGGCGTGCGTAAAGCCCGCGTAGCCGAAGGTAAAGTTTCTGATACAGAGGAATCTCGGTCTCTGGCAGCACACTAAGCCGTACAGCGAAGGGGTTCAGGACCACGTCCTGAACCCCTTTTTGCTGCCCGTATTTGCTCAGGAGTGCGCTACATGAAAGTCTCGAATCGTTTGATCGCCGGGTTGGGCGTGTTGATGCTCAGCGCCAGCGCGCTGGTTCAGGCTGCACCACCGGATCAACGCGGGGCCGATGACAACGGCCCGGGCCAGCATCAGGACCACGGCCAACCCAATGGTCCGCAAGGCGGTCCGCAGGGCGATCGCGGCAACGGCAACGACCATCGCAACGAACCGCGTGCGGATAACCGTGGCAACAACCAGCGTGGCGGGCGTCCTCCTGCCGACTTCGGCGATGTGCGCCGGACCATCAGCGAGCACCGGGAAGTCATCGGTCGCGGTCAGCCACTGCCTCCCGGCGTCCACATCGTCAAAGGCCACCCGCTGCCACGCGGTTATGGCCGTCGACTGGACCAACGCTCGCTGCAATATCTGCCTCAATACGATGGCTACGAATGGCGCCGCCTGGGCCCGGACGTTGTGCTGATCGCGATCGGCAGCGGGATTGTTTATGAAATTCTGGATGGCGTGCTGAACTAAGGCACGTCCATGTGGGAGTGACCGGAGTGGCGCTCCGTCTTGCTCGCGAATACGGCATTTCCGGTGCTGGATATCTAGCGGATCTACCGGACTCTTCGCGAGCAAGCTCGCTCCCACAAGTCGTGCGTCGCAGCTACAACTTCGGCACCATCGATAGGCCGCCATATCAGCGTCAATGTTTGTCACGAAGGCCCTAAACCGCAATCGACGGCAGCGACTTGCCCTTCAAAAGATCTCCACTCAACGCCTGTTCACTTCTTAACCAGTCCACGAATCGCTGCACGATCTGCACGCGCCGTTTGCGTTGCGGCAGGACGATGTAATAACCGTATCCGGAGACGGCGCTCGCTTCGATCGGGCGGCATAGCAAACCCTGCTCCAGCAAATCATCCACCAGATGTCGCCAGCCGATGGCCACGCCCTGGCCGCCGATCGCCGCCTGAATCAGCAGCGTGTAGTTATCGAATCTCAGCTGCCCCGGCGCGGGTGCCTGGGGAATATTCAGGGCGCGGAACACGCCACTCCAGTCAAACCAGTTGTTGCCGCCTTCGCCACGAAGGTGCAGTAGAGCGAAGTCTTTCAGCGCCTTGGTGGGCAAGGGCAGGTCGCGCCCCTTCAGCAATCGCGGGCTACAGACCGGGAACACTTCCTCGCTGAACAACCAGTGGCTCTCTCCCTGCTTGAATCGCCCGTCGCCGAACAACACGGCCACATCGATATCCGCGCGCAGCATGCTGTGACTGCGCTCGCTGGTGACCAGGCTGACGTCGACGTCGGGGTTGTCCTTGTGGAAGCGGTGCAGGCGCGGCATCAGCCAATAGGCGGCGAAGGCGAAATCGGTCGCCACCTGCAAAACCTCGTGCTGATGCTGCTCGGTGATTGCGCTGAGGCCCGCGTCCATCGATTCGAGCCCGGTCTGTACGTGATTGAAGAGAATCTGCCCGGCGTCCGTCAGCTCAATGCCGCGATAGATGCGATCAAACAGCCGCGTCCCCAGTTGCTCTTCCAGTCGCTTGATTTGCTGGCTGATGGCCGGCTGAGTGGTGCCGAGCTCGATAGCCGCAGCGGTAAAACTGCGCAACCGTGCGGCGGCCTCAAAGCCGCGTAGCAAATCCAGTGACATGGCACCAAGGGATTCAAACATAAGCTGTACTTATCCTAAGCATTGCCGCACATGGGCTTTACCGTGGACTGCATGGGCACCATCCTCGGTCAAAGCACTTTCGCATAAATAATGACTATGGGATGCCGCGAAAACATGAAGCGCAAGAACATTCTTTTCATCATGGCCGATCAGATGGCCGCGCCCATGTTGCCGATGTACGCCTCTTCTCCCATCAAGATGCCCCACTTGAGTCGCCTCGCCGCTGAAGGCGTGGTGTTCGACGCCGCCTACTGCAACAGTCCGCTGTGCGCGCCGTCGCGTTTCACTCTGGTCAGCGGTCAGTTGCCGAGCAAGATCGGCGCTTACGATAATGCTGCTGATTTCCCCGCTGATGTGCCGACCTACGCCCACTACCTGCGTCGTCTTGGCTATCGCACGGCGCTGTCCGGCAAGATGCATTTCTGTGGCCCTGACCAATTGCACGGCTACGAAGAGCGCCTGACCAGCGACATCTATCCGGCCGATTACGGTTGGGCCGTGAACTGGGACGAGCCGGATGTGCGCCCGACCTGGTACCACAATATGTCTTCGGTGCTGCAGGCCGGTCCTTGCGTACGCACCAATCAGCTCGATTTCGACGAAGAAGTGGTGTTCAAGGCGCAGCAGTATCTGTTCGACCATGTGCGCGAAGACGGCGATCAGCCGTTTTGCCTGACGGTGTCGATGACCCATCCCCATGACCCTTACACCATCCCCAAGTCCTACTGGAATCTGTACAGCGACGACGACATTCCGATGCCCCACGCGCCGTTGGCCCAGTCCGAACTGGACCCGCATTCTCAGCGCCTGCTGAAAGTCTATGACCTGTGGGACAAGCCGCTGCCCGAGCAAAAGATTCGCGATGCGCGCCGCGCCTATTTCGGCGCATGCAGCTACATTGATGACAATGTCGGCAAACTGCTGGAAACCCTGGAAGAAACAGGCTTGGCTGACGACACGATCATTGTGTTCTCCGGCGACCATGGCGACATGCTGGGTGAGCGCGGGCTCTGGTACAAAATGCACTGGTTCGAGATGTCGGCGCGGGTCCCGCTGCTGGTGTACGCTCCGGGGCAATTCAAGGCCGGCCGTGTGCAGGCCGCAGTGTCCACCGCTGACCTGTTGCCGACTTTTGTGGCATTGGCTGAGGGTCAACTGGACGCCGGTTTGCCGCTCGATGGCCGTTCACTGTTGCCGCACTTGGAAGGTGAGGGCGGTCACGACGAGGTGTTTGGCGAGTACATGGCCGAAGGCACCAACAGTCCGCTGATGATGATTCGTCGCGGCGCGTACAAATTCATTTATTCGGAACGGGACCCATGTCTGCTGTATGACGTGCGCAACGATCCGAAGGAGCAGGAAGAGCTGAGTCGATCCGAGGCTCATCGCGACCTGTTCGCTGCGTTCCTGGCCGAAGCACAGGCCAAGTGGGACATTCCGGCGATACACCACCAGGTGCTCGCCAGTCAGCGGCGCCGGCGTTTTGTCGCCGAGTCGCTGGCCATCGGCAAGCTGAAGAGTTGGGATCACCAGCCGCTGGTCGACGCCAGTCAGCAGTACATGCGCAACCATATTGATCTGGACGATCTGGAGCGCAAGGCCCGTTATCCGCAACCTTGAACCCTGCCAACACCTAGAAAATCAAAAAGGGGCACACCATGAATAAGCTGTTCACCACGCTGGCGGTTGGGGTCTTGAGCTTGAGCAGCGTCGTGGCCTATGCCGCCGACGCGAGCTGCAGCACTGTACGGATGGCCGATCCAGGCTGGAGCGATATCGCTGCGACCAACGCCACCGCAGGCTTTTTGCTCGACGGCATGGGCTACAAAACCAAGATCGACACACTGGCGGTGCCCATTGCCTATGGCGGTCTGAAGGACGGGCAACTCGACGTCTTTCTGGGCAACTGGATGCCGGCGCAGCAGGGCTTCTACGACAAATTCATCGCCACCGGTGACGTGACGCAATACGCGAAGAACCTGGAAGGCACCGAGTTCACCCTCGCGGTTCCCGATTACGTCTATGACGCGGGCGTTCACGACTTCGCCGACCTGAACAAATTTGCCGACAAGTTCCACAAGAAGATCTACGGCATCGGCTCGGGCGCTCCGGCCAACGCGTCGATTCAGGAAATCATCAAGAAGAACGAGTTCGAGCTGGGTGACTGGAAGTTGGTTGAGTCCAGCGAGCAGGCGATGCTGGCCGAAGTGCAGCGCAACGTGAAGAAGAAGGAATTCGTGGTGTTCCTCGGCTGGACGCCACACCCGATGAACGTGCAGATCAAAGGCATGCACTACCTGAAAGGCGGCGAGAAATACTTCGGTGATACTGGCAGCGTTTACACCGTGACGCGCAAAGGTTACGCCGACGCCTGCCCGAATGTGGCCAAGCTGCTTTCCAACCTGGTGTTCACCCAGGACATGGAAAACTCGATCATGCAGACCGTGGTGGACAAGAAGGTCAGCAACACCGAGGCGGTGAAAGCGTGGCTGAAAGCCAATCCGGCGGTGCTGGACAAATGGCTCGACGGCCTGAAAACCGTTGACGACAAAGACGCGCTGCCAGCGGTTAAGGCCAAGTTGTAAGCGCCGACAAGAAGCATCGCGAGCAAGCTCACTCCTACAGGACCAACATCAGTCTGTGGGGGCGCGCTTGCAGCGTGACAGTGCGGCGTCTGGACGACCAGGCATCCACCACAAAATAAGTGTCAGCCTGGAACGTGAGCGTTATCCGTTCTGCACCATCAACCGTCGCAGTTCCGCCAGAACCGGCGCTGACTCCGGTCGCACGCCGCGCCACAGGTAAAACGCCTCGGCGGCCTGCTCGACCAACATCCCCAAACCATCCACTGCCTGTCCGGCGCTGTGCTCCGTGGCCCAGCGGCAAAAGGCGGTCGGCTCCTTGGCGTACATCATGTCGTAGCAAATGGTCACGCCCGGCTGAATCAGACTGGGCGCAATGGGCGGTACTTCGCCCGACAGGCTCGCCGACGTGGCGTTGATGATGATGTCCACCGGCTCTTCCAGCCAGTCATAGCCGGCGGGCAGCACCGGGCCGATGTCGGCAAACTCCTCGGCCAATCGCTCGGCCTTTTCCACCGTGCGATTGGCGACCACCAGCACGTAGGGATCTTCCGCCAGCAAGGGTTCCAGCGCGCCACGCACCGCGCCGCCCGCTCCGAGCACAAGGATGCGTTTGTCCTTGAGCGTTACGCCATGATTGACCGTCAGGTCCCGAACCAGACCGGCTCCGTCCGTGTTGTCGCCCAGCAGGCTGCCATCCGCCTGAAGCGCCAGCGTGTTGACCGCCCCGGCACGACGGCCGCGCTCGGTCAGCTGATCAGCCATCCGGTACGCTTCTTCCTTGAACGGCACGGTGACGTTGGCGCCACGGCCGGTCTGGAAGAATGCCTTGGCGAACGCGGTGAAGCCGTTCAGCGGGGCCAGTGAGGTCTGGTAGTCGAGCGCCTGACCGGTTTGCTCGGCGAACAGGCGATGGATCAGCGGCGACTTGCTGTGGGCGATGGGGTTACCGAAGACAACGTACTGATCAGTCATCACTGTGCCGCCTCAGCCAGCCAGTCGCGATCCTGCAGAAAATACTCGGTCAGGCGTGCTTCCTCGCTGCCCGGCTCGGCTTTCCAGTCATAGCCCCAGCGCACTTGTGGCGGCAGCGACATGAGGATGGATTCGGTCCGGCCACCCGATTGCAGCCCGAACAAGGTGCCACGGTCGTACACCAGATTGAATTCAACGTAACGCCCACGGCGAAACTCCTGAAACTCCCGTTGCTGCGGCGTGTACGGAGTGTCTCTACGGCGCTGAACGATGGGCAGATACGCCTCGACGAACGCATCACCGATGGCGCGAATGAAGGCGAAGCTGGTGTCGAAATCCCACTCGTTGAGGTCATCGAAAAACAGGCCGCCCACGCCGCGCGGTTCATTGCGGTGCTTGATATGGAAGTAGCGATCGCACCACGCCTTGTAACGGGGATAGACGTCAGCGCCGAACGGCGCGCAGGCCTGCTCGGCGACGCGGTGCCAATGAACGCAGTCTTCCTCGACGCCGTAATAGGGCGTCAGGTCAAAGCCGCCTCCGAACCACCACACTGGTTCTTCGCCTTCTTTCTCTGCGATGAAGAAACGCACATTGGCGTGGGCAGTCGGCACATGAGGATTGTGCGGGTGCATCACCAGCGACACGCCGAGTGCTTCGAAACCACGTCCTGCCAGCTCCGGTCGATGGGCGCTGGCCGATGGGGGGAGGCCGGCGCCGAAGACGTGGGAAAAATTGACCCCGCCCTTTTCGAGGATATGGCCATTCTCGATCACGCGGGTCCGTCCGCCCCCCCCGGCAGGCCGCTCCCAGGCGTCCTCGACGAAACGGGCGCTGCCATCTTCGGTTTCCAGCGCGGCGCAAATGCGGTCCTGAAGATCGAGCAAGTAGGCTTTGACGGCATCGGTGCGAAAGGACATGGCGGTACCTGCATAAACTGAAACGTGCGTCGGGAGCGGGATTCGACCGGGCTTGGCGTTGATAGCACGCCTCGCTCAGCAAACCCCGTCGGCGAAATTCGGCCCGTAGCATATCACCGGCATGGCGGCTGCCGCAGTTGACGAAGCGCCAACGAAGGAGTCCGATAGAGCCCTTTCGCATCGACAGTCATCCTCTGCAAGTCCGATCCATGACGGAGAAAGCAAATGGCAAAACGTATCCAGTTCAAGGCGTATGGCGGTCCCGAAGTCCTCGAGTACGTAGAATTCGAACCCCCGGCACCAGGCCCCAAAGACGTGCTCGTGCGTAACAAGGCGATTGGCGTCAACTTCATCGAGACCTACTTTCGCAGCGGCCTGTACCCGGCGCCTTCGTTCCCGTCGGGGTTGGGCAACGAAGGCGCGGGACTGGTTGAAGCGGTCGGCAGCGAAGTCACCCACGTCAAAGTCGGCGACCGGGTGGTGTACGGCACCGGTCCATTGGGTGCCTACGGGGACGTTCACGTAACGCCGGCAGCGAACATCGCCAAACTGCCTGACGGTATCAGCTTCGAGCAGGGCGCCGCCGTCATGCTCAAGGGCCTGACCGTGCAATACCTGTTTCGTCAGACCTACGAAATCCGCCCTGAAGAAACCATCCTGTTCCATGCCGCTGCCGGCGGCGTGGGATCGATCGCCTGCCAGTGGGCCAACGCCTTGGGCGTCAAGCTCATCGGCACGGTGAGCTCGGCAGAGAAGGCCGCGCACGCCAAAGCGCTCGGCGCGTGGGAAGTGATTGATTACAGCAAGGAAGACGTGGTCCAGCGTGTACTGGAATTGACCGACGGCAAGAAGGTCCCGGTGGTCTATGACGGCGTGGGCAAAGACACGTGGGAAACGTCGCTGAATTGCCTGGAATTGCGAGGCCTGCTGGTCAGCTTCGGCAATGCGTCAGGCGCAGTAACCGGGGTGAACCTGGGGGTTCTCGCTCAGAAAGGCTCGCTGTACGTCACCCGGCCGACGTTGGGCTCCTACGCGAACACCCCGGAAGCCTTGCAGGCGATGGCGGATGAGGTGTTTGAAATGGTCGCCAGCGGCAAGGTGAAAGTCGACGACATCCAGAAGTTTCCCCTCAAGGATGCCGCGAAGGCCCATACCGAACTGGCAGGGCGCAGAACGGTTGGGTCGATCATTCTGGTGCCTTGATCTCAACCTGCGAAACAGTGGAAGGGCATTAACCTGCCCTTACCACCTCAGCGGTGACCAGATCCCGTATCACACTCGGGTTGCGACGCCCGCCAAGGCTGCCGCTCAGCACCATGTCCAGTTGCTCGTGGAAATACTGCTCAACGCGCAGTCGTGAGCGGGCTGCGGGGCGGCCGGTCGGGTTGGCGGAGGTCGACACCAGTGGACCGGTCAAGGCGCACAGCTCGCGTACGGTCGGGTGATCGCTGACCCGGAGGGCGACGGTGTCGTGCGTTCCGGTGATCCAGTCCGGCAACAGGCCTTGATGTGGCACCAGCCAGGTGTTCGGTCCCGGCCAGGTGCTGGCCATGCGGTCGACCCACAGCTCAGGGAAGTCCTCGAAAAGGAAACCAAACTGACGGATGTTGTCTGCGATCAGGATCAAGCCCTTATCAACAGGCCGCGCCTTGATTGCCAGCAGGCGATACACCGCCTCTGCATCCCAGGGGTCACAACCCAGCCCCCACACCGCTTCGGTTGGATAGGCAATCACCGCCCCGGCCCGAATTTCTCGTGCGGCTTGCTGCACTCGCCAACTGCTGACCATCGTCCGTTCTCCCAAATTACGCAGGCGGGCAGTTTAACCTCAGCGTGCCCGGGCAAACCATCGCCCGGCTTCACAGGTCACGCTGCTGTCGAGTTCAAGCTCGGTCAGCGCCGCCAGGACCTTTGGCAACGGCCAACCGCTGTTGTGGGCCAGCGCCTCGCCGGTTTGCGGCGCTGCGTGCAAGAGGGCGAGCAGCGGATGAAGCGGGGTCGACGGTTTATCAACGACGTCCGAACTCGGCGCGACGTTTTTCCAGCCCTGCAGCGCCTCAAGAATATGGTCGATGGTTTCCACCAGCACTGCCCCCTCACGGATCAGCTGGTGACAACCCCTGGCGCCCGGATGATGGATCGAGCCGGGGATGGCATAGACCTCACGGCCCTGCTCGGCGGCAAGCCGTGCCGTGATCAACGATCCGCTGGCAACGCTGGCCTCGACCACCAACACGCCCAGGGACAAACCGCTGATGATTCGATTGCGCCGGGGAAAGTTGCTGGCGTGGGGGCCTGCGTCCAGCGGCAGCTCGGAAATCACTGCGCCGCCCTCGGCCACCATACGCGCTGCAAGTTGACGATGCCGCTGTGGATAAAGTTTTTCGATGCCGGTGCCCAGCACGCCGATTGTCCCGCCTTTTACGTCCAGAGCACCTTGATGCGCGGCGCCGTCGATACCCAGCGCCAGCCCGCTGGTGATGACAAAACCGGCACCGGCCAGGCTCCGCGCGAACGCCGCAGCGGTGTCGAGTCCAGGCTTGGAAGCGCGTCGACTGCCCACCATTCCCAACTGCGGACGATCGAGCAATGCACGGTTTCCGGCGATGAAGAGCAGGGGCGGTGGATCCGGGATTTCTGCCAACAGCGCGGGGTAGTCAGGGTCGTCCCACATCAGCAAATGCTGGCCCGGACGCTCTAACCAGGCCAGTGCAGCACTGGCACCGTCGCGCACTTCGGCACTGCGACGGGCCTCGGCACTGGCCGCCGGCAGCCGGAGAGATCGCCAGGCCGAAGCCGGCGCACTCAATGCGGCAGAGGCACTGCCGAACGCATCGATGAGGGTATGAAAACGTTTTGGACCGACTTCCGGCAGCCGATGCAGACGCAAACGGGCTTCCAGCTCAGCCGGCGACTGACCGGCCTTTTCGAACAACGGCATGTCATCTTCCTTGATCCGAGACCCACCTTAATCAGTGGATCAAGCTGTGGATAAGTCTGTTAACAACAATTTGATAAGTGAAGCATGCCGGTGGAGAAAAGTGATTTGCAGCTGATACATAGCATTACGGATTGCGGACTTTGTCCTGAACCGCCAGAGATCGGGTTGCGTGCAGCACCATGCCGTAGCTCAGTCGCTCGTACGTGCGGAAGACCATCAGCAGCCCTGAGCGCTCGTCGGGAATTTTGACCTGATCACCGTTGACCCGGTCACGCACCGTCTCGCCGGTCTTGTAGATTGCCAACACGTTGCCTTCGGCCAAGCCATCCAGTCGGCCACGGTCGATGGTCACCACGTCGAACTCGCCGATCTGGGTCACGCCCCGGGGCACATCGATGATAGTGCCGCTGATCGGTTGCTGGGGCTCACTAGGGAGAAAGGTGGAATTGATTCCGCGTTCTTCACTGACGAAGAGCCGATCGCCGAGGCGTACTTCCTGAGTCGAGCGCTGCAGTTGCAACGTCGCCACGTCACCTTCGCTGGCAACGATTTGGCCGCTGCCAATGTCATCGGCATTGATGCCCAGCACCACGCCGCTCACCGGATCGACGTAGGTCTTGCCCTTGCGATAGATGCCGTACGACACATGGCTCGGTTCGAACTGCCCGCGCGCATAGATGCGATCACCCGCGCCACTGAGCACCCGCTCGCCGGGGCCGGCCACGACGTGAGGCGCGACTTCAAACTGGCTGGCGTTATCAATGATTCGGTTGTTCAGCAGAAACGCATTGATTGCGCCCAGCGGGATGGTGGGAATCGCTTCGGCGATCGGCGTACTGCGCACACGCGGGGACAGTTTGATGGTGCCGCGAGACTCACCGCGATTAACGACGATGCGTGGCTGACCATCGACATAAATCAGGTTGAGCGTATCGCCGGGGTAGATCAGATCAGGGTCGTGAACCTGCGGATTGGCGCGCCAGAGTTGGGGCCACTTCCACGGCTGGTTAAGAAATTTTCCGGAAATGTCCCAAAGTGTGTCACCGGCGACGACGGCGTAACTCTGTGGATGGCCATCCCTGAGCTGTACTTGCGCCTGGACAAGGCCTGTCGCGGCCAACAGCAGCAGGGCGAGTAGTGATTTCCTCATGCGGTGAATCCCTTTATCATGTTGGCTTCGCGTGAAACGCTGAGTCTTGCGAGACTTCCGGTTTTACTAGGGCTGCAGCTTGTGACGTCCCAAGCCTAGCAGCCGATTTTGACTTTACCCTACAGTGCATCCCTTACGCATATGGCCATTCTAAACATCCTCGAATTTCCCGATTCGCGCCTGCGCACCATCGCCAAGCCGGTGGCTGAAGTGGACGACGGCATTCGCCAGTTGGTCGACGACATGTTTGAAACCATGTACGAAGCGCCTGGCATCGGTCTGGCCGCGACGCAGGTTAACGTACACAAGCGCGTGGTGGTGATGGATCTCTCCGAAGATCGCAGCGAGCCGCGGGTTTTCATCAACCCCGAGATCGAGCCGCTCACCGACGAGATGGACCAGTACCAGGAAGGCTGCCTGTCTGTTCCAGGTTTCTACGAAAACGTGGATCGCCCGCAACGGGTCAAGGTCAAGGCGCTGGACCGTGAGGGCCAGCCCTACGAGTTCATCGCCGAAGGCCTGCTCGCCGTGTGCATCCAGCACGAATGCGATCACCTGAACGGCAAGCTGTTCGTCGATTACCTGTCCAATCTCAAGCGCGACCGGATCAAGAAGAAGCTGGAAAAACTCCACAAGCAAAACGCCTGATCCCGCCATCCTCCTTTCTACCGTAGGAGCCCGCTTGCCCGCGATAGCGACCTGTCCTCTGCCGCATTTTTCGGCTGACACCACGCCATCGCGGGCAAGTGCGTTTCTACCGTCATACTCAAGAGAAGCCCATGACTGAGCCACTGCGCATCGTGTTCGCCGGCACCCCGGAATTCGCCGCCGAGCATTTGAAAGCCCTGCTCGACAGTCCCCACGACGTCATTGCGGTGTACACCCAGCCAGATCGCCCGGCCGGTCGTGGTCAGAAGCTGATGCCGAGCCCGGTCAAGCAGCTTGCCCTCCAGCACAACATTCCTGTCATGCAGCCGCCCACCTTGCGCGCACCCGAAGCCCAGGCCGAGCTGGCCGCGTTGCAACCGGACCTGCTGGTCGTGGTCGCCTATGGCCTGATCCTGCCGCAGGCCGTACTGGATATTCCGCGTCTGGGCTGCATCAACAGCCACGCCTCGTTGCTCCCACGCTGGCGCGGTGCTGCGCCGATCCAGCGCGCGGTGCAGGCCGGCGATGCCGAAAGCGGCGTGACGGTCATGCGTATGGAAGCGGGGCTGGACACCGGCCCGATGCTGCTCAAGGTGACGACCCCGATCACGGCCGACGACACCGGCGGTACGCTGCACGATCGTCTCGCTGAGCTCGGCCCGCCTGCGGTGATTCATGCCATTGCCGGCCTGGCAGACGGTACGCTGGTGGGCGAAGTACAGGACGACAGCCTCGCCACCTATGCGCACAAACTGAACAAAGATGAAGCACGTATCGACTGGACCCGCCCGGCCGTCGAGCTGGAGCGACTGGTACGCGCCTTCAACCCATGGCCGATCTGCCACACCACGCTCAACGGCGAAGCGCTGAAGGTTCTGGCCGCGCAGATCGCCGACGGGGAGGGCACGCCCGGCAGCATCATCGACGCAAGCAAAGACGGCCTGCTGGTCGCGTGCGGTGACGGCGCGCTGCGTCTGACGCGTCTGCAACTGCCCGGCGGCAAACCGCTGGGCTTCGCTGACCTGTTCAACAGCCGCCGCGAGAAGTTCGCCGTCGGCACCGTCCTCGGCCAAGCGGTGGATGCTCAATGAACCCGCGTCTGGCCGCTGCCAAGGCCCTGGCTGCCGTACTGAGTGGCAAGGCATCGCTGAACAGCTCCTTGCCCACGCAACTGGACAAGGTTGAAGACCGCGACCGCGGCCTGACCCAGGATCTGGCATTTGGCACCGCGCGTTGGGAGCCAAGGCTCTCCGCGCTGGCGGCCAAGCTGCTGCAGAAACCCTTCAAAACCGCTGATAACGACGTGCAGGCTTTATTGCTGGTGGGCCTGTATCAGCTGTTCTATTCGCGGATTCCTGCCCACGCCGCTATCGGCGAAACCGTGGGCTGCGCCGACAAACTGAAAAAACCGTGGGCAAAAGCGCTGCTCAACGCCGTGCTGCGTCGAGCCCAACGGGAAGGTGAGGCACTGCTGACGGAGCTTGAACACGATCCGGTGGTGCGCACTGCTCATCCACGCTGGCTGCAAAAAGCGTTGAAAGCCGCCTGGCCTGAGCATTGGGAAGCGATTTGTGCGGCAAACAACGCCCACCCGCCGATGATTTTACGGGTCAACCGCCGGCACAAAACCCGCGAGCAATACCTTCAGCTGTTACTGGACGCAGGCATCGCAGCGGCGCCGAGCACGTTCAGCCAGGACGGCATCGTGCTTACCGAACCGGGCGATGTTCGCTCGCTGCCGGGTTTCGCCGAGGGCTGGATCAGCGTTCAGGATGAGGCAGCGCAACTGGCCGCCGACTTGTTGGAGCTGGCGCCGGGTCAACGTGTGCTGGACGCCTGTTGCGCACCGGGTGGCAAGACCTGCCATCTGCTGGAAGTCCAACCGGGCCTGGCAGGCGTCGTTGCGGTGGACCTTGAAGCCAAGCGCATGGTGCGGGTCAAAGAGAACCTGGATCGCCTGGGCCTGAGTGCCGAACTCATCGCCGCCGACGCCCGCGCCACGGATCTATGGTGGGATGGCAAACCGTTCCAGCGCATTCTGCTGGACGCGCCTTGCTCGGCGACTGGCGTCATTCGCCGCCACCCCGACATCAAGCTGACCCGTCAGGCCGATGATATTCCTGCCCTCGCCGCGCTGCAGGGTGAATTGCTCGACGCGCTGTGGCCGACGCTGCAGGTCGGCGGGATTTTGCTATACGCCACATGCTCGACCCTGCCGACTGAAAACACCGAAGTCATTGATGCATTCCTGGCGCGTACGTCGGGGGCTCGGGAGCTGGACATTGCCGGTCAGCAAGGCAATCCGCCTCCCGGCCTAAAGCAGCCCCACGGCCGTCAGTTGCTGGCCCAGGAAGGCGGGCATGACGGGTTTTACTACGCCAAACTGATCAAGATTGCGGCGGCGTGAAGACAAGTACCCGGTGTGACGGAATCATCATTTCAAGGAGAGACTGATTGAAGATCATCATTCTCGGCGCAGGGCAGGTCGGCGGTACGCTGGCCGAGCACCTGGCCAGCGAAGCCAACGACATCACCGTCGTGGACACCGATCAGGATCGTCTGCGAGCGTTGGGTGATCGCCTCGATATCCGCACCGTTCATGGTCGCGGCTCATTTCCAACCGTGCTGCGTCAGGCCGGCGCCGACGACGCCGACATGCTGGTGGCCGTCACCAGCAGCGACGAGACCAACATGGTCGCCTGCCAGGTCGCGTACACGCTGTTCCAGACCCCGACCAAGATTGCCCGTGTTCGCGAGTCGGCGTACCTGACCCGCTCAGGCCTGTTCGCCAACGGCGCCATTCCCGTGGACGTGCTGATCAGCCCTGAGCAAGTGGTCACCCATTACATCAAGCGGCTCATCGAATACCCCAGCGCGCTGCAAGTCATCGACTTCGCCGGCGGCAAGGTGCAGATGGTGGCGGTCAAGGCGTACTACGGCGGCCCTCTGGTGGGGCAGCAACTGCGTCAACTGCGCACGCACATGCCCAATGTCGAGACTCGCGTCGCGGCTATTTTCCGTCGCGACCGTCCGATCATTCCTCAGGGCGATACGGTTATCGAGGCTGACGACGAGGTCTTTTTCATCGCTGCCAAAGCGGATATTCGCGCCGTTATGGGCGAGATGCGTCGTCTGGATGTGAGCTACAAGCGCATCGTGATTGCCGGCGGCGGGCAGATCGGCGAGCGGCTGGCGGAGGCCATCGAGAACCGCTATCAGGTCAAGATCATCGAGATGAATCCCGCCCGATGCCGTCACCTGTCAGACACGCTCAACAACACGGTGATCCTGCAAGGCAGCTCTTCGGATCGCGACCTTCTTGTGGAAGAGAACATCGACAACGCCGACCTGTTTCTGGCGCTGACCAACGACGACGAGGCGAACATCATGTCGTCGTTGCTGGCCAAACGTCTCGGTGCAAAGAAGGTGATGACGATCATCAACAACCCGGCCTATGTCGACCTGGTGCAAGGGGGGGAGATAGATGTCGCGGTCAGTCCTCAGCTCGCCACCATCGGTACGTTGCTGGCGCATGTGCGGCGCGGCGATATCGTCAGCGTGCATTCGTTGCGTCGGGGCGCGGCGGAAGCCATCGAGATCGTCGCCCATGGCGATGCCAAATCCAGCAAGGTGATCGGCAAAGCCATCATGCACATCAACTTGCCGCCCGGCACGACCATTGGCGCTATCACCCGCGCCGATCAGGTGATCATCGCCCATGACAGCACGGTGATCGAATCAGGCGATCACGTGGTCATGTTCCTTGTGGATAAAAAGTACATCCGCGACGTCGAGCGACTGTTTCAGGTGGGTTTGAGCTTTTTTTAAAAGCTCAATACCAGCGCTTCTCGCCCTCGGGGCGTTTCTTGAAGCGCTTCATGGTCCACATGTATTGGCTTGGATAGGCCCGCACGTACTTCTCAACCACCTTGCTCATGGCAGCTGCCGACGTAGCGGTATCGGTGCTGTACATGTCGTCCGGCGCGGCTTCGAGTACGACTTTGTAACCAGAGCCATCCTCCAGACGCATCGCGTGAAGAAACACGCCCACCGCTTTGCCGCCCGCCAGCATGTTCGGGACGAACTTGCTGGTCAGCGCCATCGTCCCGCAGAAGGGCACGAAGACGCCTGCTGACTCAGCGGGTTCCGGGTCCGCCGGAATGCCGACCGAGCCACCTTTGCGCACTTCCTTGATGACGCTGAGAATGCCTTCCTTGGTGGACGCTGCGACGCGGTTCCCCAACTGTACGCGCTGCTTGCGCAGCAGATCGTCCACGGCCTTGAGCTTGGGTGGCCGGTAGAAAATGATCGGTTTGCACTGGCTGCAGTAGAAGTGGTTGAGCACTTCCCAGTTGCCGAGATGGCTGGTAATACCGACGACGCCCTTCCCCGACGCCAAAGCGTCTTTCAACACCTGAAGCCCTTCGACTTCGCGAACCAGATTGATCGACTTCTGCGCCGGCCAGATCCACGCGCAGGCGCTTTCGGTCAGGGTCTTGCCGATGTCCATCAGACTGCGGCCGACCAGTGCTTCGAGTTCTTCAGGGCTAAGTTCAGGGAAGCACTTGGACAGGTTGATGCGCGCGACGTCGCGAGACCGGTTAGGCAACTTCCACATCAGCCAGCCAATGCAGGTGCCGACCCATTGCACTGCGCGCCACGGCAACAGGGCAAACAGGCGCAGTGCCCCAACCATCAAGGCGCCTTTGAACTTATCCACAGATCACTCCCGAATACATGAGGCGGCCATTGTAACCATTCATGGGAGCTGATTATCCACATCACCCACCAGCTCGGCGTATCGGTCGCAATCAACCGTATGGTCCATCACCATGCCGGTGGCCTGCATGTAGGCATAACAGATGGTCGGGCCGACGAAGGTGAAGCCGGCTTTCTTCAGCGCTTTGCTCATCGCTTCGGCCTCAGGCGTAATGGCCGGAACCTCGCTGCGGTCCTTGAAGTGATTGACCTTCGGCTCGCCTCCGACAAAAGACCAGACAAACGCGACCGGATCCTCGAGCCGCAACCAGGCCAGAGCGTTCTTGCGCGCGGCGTTGAGCTTGAGACGGTTGCGCACAATGCCGGGCTCCAGCATCAGGGCTTCGATTTCCGCATCGGTCATTGCGGCGATGCGCTGGACGTCGAAGCCGAACATCACTTCGCGGTAGCGCTCACGCTTTTTCAGGATGGTGATCCACGACAGCCCGGCCTGGAACCCTTCGAGCAACAGGAACTCGAACAGCATCTGCGCATCGCGCAACGGCACACCCCACTCTTGATCGTGGTAGTCCATGTAAAGCGGATCTTCGTTGCACCAAAAGCAGCGTGGCATAGGGCTCCCAAGGGTGGAGGCGCGGCCGAATCGGGTATACTCCCGCTCTTTAAATCGCAGCCCCCCAGTACAGGTGAATTTCGTGAGCCAGCCTACGCCAGCCGTGCGTACCTTCCAAGACTTGATCCTCGCCCTCCAGCAATACTGGGCTGAGCAAGGTTGTGTGGTACTTCAGCCCTACGATATGGAAGTGGGCGCCGGCACTTTCCACACCGCTACGTTTCTGCGCGCCATCGGCCCGGAAACCTGGAACGCCGCCTACGTACAACCAAGCCGTCGTCCTACCGATGGCCGTTATGGCGAGAACCCGAATCGCCTGCAGCATTACTACCAATTCCAGGTCGTTCTGAAGCCCAACCCGGACAATTTCCAGGAGCTGTACCTCGGCTCCCTGAAGCACGTGGGCCTCGACCCGCTCGTGCACGACGTCCGCTTTGTCGAAGACAACTGGGAATCCCCAACCCTCGGCGCCTGGGGCCTGGGTTGGGAGATCTGGCTGAACGGCATGGAAGTGTCGCAATTCACCTATTTCCAACAAGTCGGCGGCATCGAGTGTTACCCGGTCACCGGCGAAATCACCTACGGCCTCGAGCGTCTGGCGATGTACCTGCAAGGCGTCGAGTCGGTCTACGACCTGGTCTGGACTGACGGCCCGTTCGGCAAAGTCACCTACGGCGATGTGTTCCATCAGAACGAAGTGGAGCAATCGACCTATAACTTCGAGCACGCCAACGTCGACAAGCTGTTCGAGCTGTTCGATTTCTATGAAAGCGAAGCCGTACGCCTGATCGAAGTCGAGCTGCCATTGCCGAGCTACGAAATGGTCCTCAAGGCCTCTCACACCTTTAACTTGCTGGATGCCCGTCGCGCGATTTCCGTGACGGCGCGTCAGCAGTACATTCTGCGCGTCCGCACCCTGGCTCGCTCCGTGGCCCAGGCGTACCTGATGGCCCGGGCCAAGCTCGGCTTCCCGATGGCCGCGCCCGATATCCGCGATGAAGTGTTGGCCAAGCTGGAGGCTGCGCAATGAGTGCTCAAGATTTTCTGGTTGAACTGGGCACCGAAGAACTGCCACCCAAAGCATTGAATACCCTGGCCGACGCGTTCATGGCCGGTATCGAAAAAGGCCTGCAGGCTGCCGGTCTGACCTACAGCGCCAAGCAGGTCTATGCCGCGCCACGCCGTCTCGCCGTGCTGATTACTCAGCTCGCCACCGAGCAGCCGGATCGCAGCGTCAATCTGGACGGCCCGCCACGCCAGGCCGCGTTCGATGCCGATGGCAATCCGACCCAGGCCGCCTTGGGCTTCGCCAAGAAGTGCGGCGTCGACCTGAGTGAGATCGACCAGAGCGGCCCGAAGCTGCGTTACAGCCAGAGCATCCCTGGCAAGCCAACGTTGAGCCTGCTGCCGACCATCGTTGAAGATTCGCTCAACGACCTGCCGATTCCGAAGCGTATGCGCTGGGGTGCGCGCAAGGAAGAGTTCGTACGTCCGACCCAGTGGCTGGTGATGCTGTTTGGCGATCAAGTCGTCGATTGCACCCTTCTTGCCCAGACGTCCGGCCGTGAATCCCGTGGTCATCGCTTCCATCATCCGGACAGCGTGCGCATTACCTCGCCGGCCAACTACGCCAGCGACTTGCGCGCGGCCTACGTGCTCGCGGACTTCAACGAGCGTCGTCAGCTGATCAGCAAGCGCGTTGAAGAGCTCGCCACGCAACACGAAGGCACCGCCATCGTGCCGCCGGCATTGCTCGATGAAGTGACTGCGCTGGTCGAGTGGCCCGTGCCGCTGGTGTGCTCGTTCGAGGAGCGTTTCCTTGAAGTACCGCAGGAAGCCCTTATCACCACGATGCAGGACAACCAGAAGTACTTCTGCCTGCTGGATGCCGAAGGCAAGCTGCTGCCGCGCTTCATTACTGTCGCGAACATCGACAGCAAGGACCCTTCCCAGATCGTCCACGGTAACGAGAAAGTCGTTCGCCCGCGTCTGACCGACGCTGAGTTCTTCTTTAAGCAGGACAAGAAGCAGAAGCTGGAGACATTCAACCAGCGTCTGCAGAACGTGGTGTTCCAGGCGCAACTGGGCACGGTATTCGACAAAGCCGAACGTGTTTCCAAGCTCGCTGCGTTCATCGCGCCCCGCATTGGCGGCGATGCTCAGCGCGCCGCGCGTGCAGGCTTGCTCTCCAAGTGCGACCTGGCGACCGAAATGGTTGGCGAGTTTCCCGAGATGCAGGGCGTTGCAGGCTACTACTACGCCTTGGCCGACGGCGAACCCGAAGACGTCGCGCTGGCGTTGAACGAACAGTACATGCCACGTGGCGCTGGTGCTGAATTGCCGGGCACTCTGACTGGCGCCGCTGTTGCCATTGCCGACAAGCTCGACACACTCGTGGGCATCTTCGGCATCGGCATGCTGCCGACCGGTAGCAAAGACCCGTACGCTTTGCGTCGGGCCGCGCTGGGCATCCTGCGCATCCTGATCGAGAAAAAACTGGATCTGGACCTGGTCAAAACCGTGCAGTTCGCCGTCGCTCAGTTCGGTGTGAAGATCAAGCCTGCTGGTCTGCCAGAGCAGGTTCTCGAATTCATCTTCGATCGTCTGCGCGCGCGCTATGAAGACGAAGGCGTCGACGTTTCTGTCTACCTGTCGGTGCGCGCTTTGCAGCCCGCTTCGGCGCTGGACTTCGATCAACGTGTTCAGGCTGTTCAGGCCTTTCGCAAATTGCCTGAGGCTGCAGCATTGGCCGCCGTGAACAAGCGGGTTTCCAATCTGCTGAGCAAGGCAGATGGCAACATCGCCCAGACCGTCGAGCCGAAGTACTTCGATAACGCCAACGAGTTCTCGCTGTACTCGGCGATTCAGCAGGCAGATCAGGCCGTCGCGCCGATGTCCGCCAGCCGTCAGTACAACGAAGCGCTGACGCGTCTTGCGGCACTTCGCGAGCCTGTGGATGCGTTTTTCGAGGCCGTGATGGTCAACGCGGAAGATGCCAGCGTGCGGGCCAACCGTTACGCCTTGCTCGCTCGTTTGCGCAATCTGTTCCTCGGCGTCGCCGACATCTCCTTGTTGGGCTGACAGCGGAGCGCATGCCAGTGAAGTTGCTGATTCTCGATCGAGACGGGGTGATCAACCAGGACTCCGACGCCTACATCAAGTCGGTGGACGAGTGGGTTCCGATTCCCGGCTCCATCGAGGCCATTGCGCAACTAAGTAAAGCCGGCTGGACGGTGGCAGTGGCCACCAACCAGTCCGGCATTGCTCGCGGTTACTACGATCTCGCCACCCTTGATGCCATGCACGCACGCTTGCGTGAACTCGTGGCGGAGGAGGGTGGTGAGATCGGACTGATTGTTTATTGCCCCCACGGCCCGGACGCCGGCTGCGATTGCCGCAAGCCAAAACCGGGCATGCTGAAGACCATTGCCCGCCATTACGCCGTCGATTTACGCGGCGTGTGGTTTGTGGGCGACAGCAAGGGTGACCTGGAGGCGGCGGTGGCCGTCGACTCACAACCTGTTCTGGTCATGACCGGTAAAGGTCAGAAGACGCGAAGCGGTGCATTGCCCGCAGGCACGTTGGTTTTCGATGATCTGGCGGCGGTTGCCGCAGAACTAATCCACAACAGCGCCCCGTTGAACGGCTAACGGCTATTCAACGGCTCGCTCAATTCGGGCAATTGCCCCGTAACGGTAAAAGCAGCTATGTCGATTGTGCAGGCCATCAGGATTTTCTTCTTTTACCTGCTGCTGGGCACTACCGCCCTGCTGTGGTGTTCGCTGAGTTTCTTTATTGCACCTTTCCTGCCGTTCCGTCTTCGTTATCGCTTCATCAATGTGTACTGGTGCCGCTGCGCCTTGTGGCTGACCCGCGTGTTCCTCAACATCAAGGTCAATGTTACCGGCCAGGAAAACATTCCCGAGACGCCGTGCGTGATCGTCTCCAATCACCAGAGCACGTGGGAAACGTTTTTTCTCTCGGCCCACTTTCAACCGTTGAGCCAAGTGCTCAAGCGGGAGTTGCTGTACGTGCCTTTCTTCGGCTGGGCGATGGCGATGCTGCGTCCCATCGCCATTGATCGCAATAACCCCAAAGCGGCGCTGAAGGTCGTGGCGAAGAAAGGCGATGAGTTGCTCAAAGATCGCGTCTGGGTGCTGATCTTCCCTGAAGGCACACGCGTGCCGTACGGCCAGATCGGAAAGTTCTCGCGCAGCGGATCGGCACTGGCTGTTAACGCGGACCTACCCGTCCTGCCCATCTCCCACAATGCCGGCCGCTATTGGCCTAAAGAGGGCTGGGGTAAAAAGCCGGGGACCATCGAAGTCGTGATTGGCAAACCGATGTACGCAGAGGGCACTGGCCCTCGCGCAATCGCTGCGCTGAACGATCGCGTCTCGGCCTGGAACGAGCAAACCCAGCGTAATTTGGGATCGCCCGCAATGCCTGCGCCTGCGCCCGAGAAATCACCGGTGTGAATTGTGGATAACCTGTGCACGAATAAGTAGAAATTCGAGAAATTCACTTCTAACTCATTAATTTTAATGCTTATTTCTTCGAGCGCTTAAAACGCCAATACGTGCATAAGTTTTTTCTCATCGTCTGCCGATGACCTGAAAAGACCGGTCTTGAGCCTGTGCGGCCGAGACCGATCTGTGGATCAAGCCGCTCTGGCCGGCGCTGATATCCGCAGATTGCAGAGCGCTCCTAGACCCACCAGCACAATCCCTCCACACGCCGCTGCGACAAATCCCATGGCAGGGGACACACTGTCGATCGCGAATCCCACAATCGGCGCGGACAATGTTTGGCCTATTCGATACGCCGAATCGTGCAGCCCCATTACTTCACCTCTCACGCTGGAAGGCGCTAGCTTGGCGACGGCTTCAGAACCTGCGGCCAGCGTCGGTGTGCACAGCAGATTGGTGGGCAGCAGCGCGAGCATCAGCCACCACCAGACGTCATCAAAAAACACTACGGGCAGCAGCAGCAGGCTCATTGCCAAGGCGAGTTTCATCTGCGACCACGACCTGTGGACAATCCCATGAACGTATCCACCCACAATGGACGCGATGGACATGGCGGCGATGACATACCCAGTGAAGGCAAGCTGGTCACTGGCGCGCAGCACAGCGATCAGTGCCAGCTCGGTGCCGTAGAGCACGAACAACGCACCCGCACTGACAAACATCACGGCCAGCAGACGGCCGCTCATCCATGTGCGGAGTTTGGGTCGGACGCGATCAGGATTTGCGGCGACTTCGTCAACATTGCGCGTCGGCCAGTTCAACACATAGAGCACGACATAGGAGAGCGCCCGCCAGAGGCCGATGCCCGCCAGCGTGGCCGTCGCCGAATACGTGGTGATGAGCAAAATGCCGCTCGCCGGCCCAATGACGAATGAGAGTTCCATAAGCATCATGTTGAGAGAATACGCAGGCCGGCGCTGATCCTCCGGCACCAGACTGGCGATGAACTGCCTGGCGAGCGAGCCCGTTGGCACAGTAAAGAGACCGGCAACAAAAGCCAGAAAGACATAGAGCCAGTAACTCACCATCGGCAGCAACACCCAGGCGAGGGTCGACAGTGTCCCGCACACGGCCACCACCGGACGCAGGCCATGACGGTCAATCATTCGGCCGAGGAGGGGAGAGCCCACCGCAAACCCGAGGGCGGTCGCTGTCCCCACCACGCCCGCATCAAAATAACTACCGCCCATTTCGTTGAGTACATGCAGGCTGAGCGTTAGCCCCATGATGGTCAGCGGCAAACCCGCAACGAACATGAACAATGTCGCGGGCAGCACTCGTGGGATGGCCAGCACTCTCTGGTATTTGCGAATCGACATATAACTGAGGCTCCTTGGTCTTACATCTGTCCTGATGCAACGGGTCATTCGACGGGTTCTTTAAGTTTTTGCCGCTGTCATCGCCCAATCGAGGCGCAGTGACACTGTCCTGCCCAACAAAAACTATCGTTCGAGTTTCAGGGCCAAATTATTGGCTGACAGGGCATGCAGGTAATCCGCGTCCCGATTAGGGATGCCAATTAGACGCGCGCCACGCCCAGTGTATCGTTCAGGCTCAACACCATTTCCAACCCTCGCGATATCGCGCGTCTCCGACAGCGTGAGCGTCACAGCGGTGAATGGATCGAACCGACATGACCCTGATCGCGCGCGGAGGCAGTATGAATACGTTGGGTAACCTGGCGTCCAGACGAAACAACAACTTCAACCTGATCAGAATGCTTGCCGCCACTGCGGTACTGATCTCCCACAGTTACCCTCTCGCACTCGGCCATGATGCGGTCGAGCCGCTCTCGGACTGGATTGGCCTTTCCCTCGGGGAACTGGCAGTAATCACATTCTTCTGCGTCTCCGGCTTTTTTATCTCGCTTAGCCGTGATCGTGCCGGCAGTACGGTGGATTTCTTCACTGCTCGGTTTCTGCGCATCTACCCTGGTCTGACACTCGTGCTGCTGCTCAGCGCGTTTCTGATCGGGCCGTTGTTTACGACACTGAGTGCGTCGGAATATTTCCGGTCAGGTGAAACATACGGTTATCTGACCCACAATTTGACGCTCTTCAGCATGAAATTCCAGCTCCCGGGCGTGTTCGAGAATACCCCTTGGCCCGGCATCAATGGGTCACTGTGGACGCTCTTCTATGAGGTCGCTCTCTACATTCTGGTCGGCGCGCTTGGCGCATTAGCCTTTTTCAGCGAAGGGCGTAAGTTCGCCGGCTTTCTACTGTGTTACGCGGCGCTGTACGTCGCCTTCAAATGCTTGATGTTGAGCAGCGCTCTGCTCAATGACTTCCACCGTGCCGAGTTTTTCTTCAGGTGGAGTTTACCGTTTGTGCTGGGCATGTCCTTCTATCGATATCGTCATCACATCGCGCATCGATTTATCGGCTTTCTGCCTTTTGCCGTACTAGCCGCCTGCACATGGCGCACGCCGTATTTCTTCGAGTGCTTTACCGTGGCGTGGACGTATCTGATTTTCTACCTCGGGTTTGCAACCCACCCCGTGGTCGACCGTTACAACCAGCTGGGTGATTACTCGTACGGCGTTTATATCTATGCCTTCCCGATTCAGGAAATCCTCGCCCACCTGCTCAAAGGTATCGGCCCCGCCAGCATGATGCTGCTCGCGTTCCCGCTTGCGTTAGTGGCAGCGGTCTTCTCCTGGCATTTCATCGAGAAGCCAGCTATGGCCTGGCGCCGTGGGCTGACTACGGTTCTGGGTAGTGGAATGGACACCTTGAAAACCCGCTGGGAAAGGACCGGGAAGCGCACTGCATAACGACCTGCGTACCGAAAGAACCGATTAACGCATCCAGTATCGATTCAACAGGGAGTTGGGGATGAAGAGGTTTCAAGTGCTGGACGGCTTTAGGGGCATCTGCGCGCTCAGCGTTGCGGTCTATCACATCCACATTCCACAGAGCTTCGGCGAGTGGGCGTTCTTCAGGAATGCTCATTACCTGGTGAGCTTTTTCTTTGTCCTGAGCGGATTCGTCATGGTCCACACCTACGGACAGCGGCTCGCAACGACGGACCAGTTTAGGCAGTTCTTTATCACCCGCACCTTCCGACTGTACCCCCTGCACGTCTTTGTGCTCGTGCTCGCCATCGCATTGGAGGTGGTGAAGCTGGCCGCAGAGCATGCTGGCATAGCGTTCAATCAGCCGAGCTTCACCGGACAGCGCGCGCCCCGGGAAATCATCCCCAACCTGCTTCTGTTGCAATCGTGGTGGCCGGGATTCAATCCGCAGTCATTCAACTTCCGGCGTGGAGCATCAGTGTCGAGTACTACATCTACATGATCTTCGCGGGGATACTCTTGTGTACGCCACGCCTTGCCACGCTGATATTTCTGATGATCTCGTTGGTAGCTGTGGTCTGTTTGTCCTTGGGACTTGGCTCTCTGGTGGAGCCCGCATTGCAGGGACTGTCCTGTTTCTTTGCAGGGGTGATGACCTATCACCTCTATCAGGTTATCCACACCAAGAGCATTTCGCGCTGGCTGCACACTGGCCTGGAAGTCGTCGGGATTTGCCTTACAGTGAGTGTGCTGGTGAGTAACATCGATCACAAACAGATCGGCCTGATGCTGGTGTTCTGCGCGGTCATGTTGATTTTCTCCTTCGAGGGAGGGGTGATCTCGACCTTGCTGAAAGCTCGCCAGTTCGAGAAGCTGGGCGTGCTGTCCTACTCGATCTACATGACCCATGCGATGGTACTGTTCGCTTTCACCCTGGCTATGCTTCTTTTAGGAAAAGTCGTCGGCCACACCTTTGTCACTTACGCTGCTGCGGCGCCAGGCCCGACGCTTTCATTCAATAACGCAATGGCCGATAACTTCCTGCTGCTTGGCCTGTTAATCATCATCGTGGGCATCTCTGCGGTCAGCTACCGCCTCATTGAACAGCGCGGTATCGAATGGGGCAAACGCTTGAGCAGGAGAGGGCGGACCCGATCGCCGATTAGTCCAGTGAAGACCGTGAGCTGAAACTCTAGACAAAAAAAGCCCCAATCGATTCGCATCGTTGGGGCTGTTTTGATAGCGGGTGAACCTTAGAAATCCAGGTTCGACACCGCCAGTGCGTTAGCTTCGATGAAGTCGCGGCGTGGTTCTACTGCATCACCCATCAGGGTGTTGAAGATCTGATCAGCGCCAATGGCGTCTTCGATCGTCACTTTGAGCATGCGCCGCACGCTTGGGTCCATCGTGGTTTCCCACAACTGATCCGGGTTCATTTCACCGAGACCTTTGTAGCGCTGGATGGTGTGGCGCTTGGTGCTCTCTGCCATTAGCCAGGCCAGCGCTTCCTTGAACTCGGTGACCGCTTTCTTGCGCTCGCCACGTTGGACGTAAGCGCCTTCTTCCAGCAGCGTGCTGATCTGAGCACCCAGCGCAGTGACTGTTTTGTAGTCATTGCTACCAAAGAAATCGCGGTTGAACGTCACGTAGTTGGACAGACCATGGGAGATCAGCTCGACCTCTGGCAGCCACACGTTACGCTCGCGGTCTTCGCGCAAGCTGGCTTTGTAGACCAGGCCGGATTTCTCACCCACACGCAAACGTTCATCGAACTTCGCCAGCCAGTCTTGCATGGCTGCGTGATCCGACAACTGCTCCATTGGCACAGCCGGCAGATAGACGAAGTGCTCGGTCAGTTCTTGCGGGTACAGGCGGGACAGACGTTTCAGGGTCTTCATGACCATGCGGAAGTCGTGAACCAGTTTCTCCAGTGCTGCACCGGAAATGCCAGGGGCCGATTCGTTCAGGTGCAGGCTCGCATCTTCCAGGGCCGACTGGGTCATGTATTCTTCCATGGCCTCGTCGTCTTTGATGTACTGCTCTTGCTTGCCTTTCTTCACCTTGTACAGCGGCGGCTGGGCAATGTAGATGTAGCCACGCTCAACCAGTTCCGGCAATTGACGGAAGAAGAAGGTCAGCAACAGGGTACGGATGTGCGAACCGTCGACGTCGGCATCGGTCATGATGATGATGTTGTGGTAGCGCAGCTTCTCGATGTTGTATTCGTCACGGCCGATACCGCAGCCAAGTGCCGTGATCAACGTGCCCACTTCCTGAGACGAGATCATCTTGTCGAAGCGCGCCTTTTCCACGTTCAGGATCTTGCCCTTGAGTGGCAGGATGGCCTGAGTCTTACGGTTCCGTCCCTGCTTGGCGGAGCCGCCAGCAGAGTCACCTTCCACGAGATACAGTTCGGAAAGGGCAGGGTCCTTTTCCTGGCAGTCAGCCAGTTTGCCGGGCAGGCCGGCAATATCCAGCGCACCTTTGCGGCGAGTCATCTCACGGGCTTTACGCGCAGCTTCACGAGCACGTGCTGCGTCGATCATCTTGCCGACGACAGCTTTCGCTTCGTTCGGGTTCTCGAGCAGGAAATCAGAGAAGTATTTGCCCATCTCCTGTTCAACCGCGGTCTTCACTTCCGAAGACACCAGCTTGTCTTTCGTCTGCGAGCTGAACTTTGGATCAGGGACTTTGACGGAGATAATCGCCGTCAGGCCTTCACGCGCATCGTCACCAGTGGTGGCGACTTTGTGCTTCTTCGCCAGACCTTCCTGCTCGATGTAGTTGTTCAGGTTACGCGTCAGGGCAGAACGGAAACCCACGAGGTGGGTACCGCCATCGCGCTGCGGAATGTTGTTGGTGAAGCACAGCAGGTTTTCGTTGAAGCTGTCATTCCACTGCAGAGCAATCTCTACGCCGATGCCGTCTTCACGCTGGATGTTGAAGTGAAAGACCTGGTTCACAGGCGTCTTGTTGGTGTTCAGGTATTCAACGAATGCCCGCAGACCACCTTCATATTTAAACAGTTCTTCCTTGCCGCTACGCTCGTCTTTAAGAACGATACCCACGCCGGAGTTCAGGAAAGACAGCTCACGAATCCGCTTGGCCAGGATGTCCCAGCTGAAGTGAATATTCTTGAAGGTTTCAGAGGAAGGCTTGAAGTGAATCTCAGTACCCGTGGTGTCACTTTCGCCAACGATTTGCATCGGTTCTTGTGGAACACCGTGTACGTAAGTCTGTTCCCAGACTTTTCCACTACGGCGAACGGTGAGATTCAAAACCTCGGACAGCGCGTTGACAACTGACACGCCCACACCGTGCAGACCGCCGGATACCTTGTAGGAGTTATCGTCAAACTTACCGCCTGCGTGCAACACAGTCATGATGACTTCGGCAGCGGACACGCCTTCTTCTTTGTGCACATCAACCGGAATGCCACGACCGTTGTCGCGAACAGTGATCGACTCATCCGGATGTATGATGATGCTGATGTCGTCACAGTGACCGGCCAACGCCTCGTCGATCGAGTTGTCCACAACCTCGAACACCATATGGTGCAGGCCGCTGCCGTCGTCTGTGTCGCCGATATACATACCAGGACGTTTGCGTACGGCATCGAGCCCTTTCAGCACTTTGATACTGGTCGAGTCGTACGTTTGGTTTTCGCTCATGCCTTCACTCCCGGTGGCCGTGGGTCTGGGTGATATTGCCGTGTTCCACGTGGAACAAAGCAACTGGCGTTTCCGTGTGCCAGCCTTCCCTCAACAATTCATGATCTACGCAGGTGATGAATACCTGGCAGCGTAATTCTTCCAGCAGGCGACATAGCGCACTGCGGTGATTCTCATCGAGCTCTGATGGCAGATCGTCGACGAGGTAAATACATTGGCCACGACGGGCCGTACTGACTAAATGTCCCTGAGCAATGCGGAGGGCGCAGACCACGAGTTTCTGTTGCCCGCGAGAAAGAATGTCCGCCGCGTTGTGACCGCCGAGTCGCAGCCGTAAATCTGCGCGTTGAGGCCCTGCCTGGGTGTGACCCATCTGCTGATCACGGTAGAGGGACGATGCGAGTACGTCACTCAGGTTTTTTTCCTTGTCCCATCCTCGATAGTAACTAAGCGTCAGCCCATCGATCTGAACAAGCTCACTCAGGGTTTGCTCGAACACCGGCTTCAGCGCCTTGATATAGGCGCGCCGAAACTCGTCAATTTCATCGCTCGCAAGGCAGAGCTCACGGTCCCATGCGGCCTGTGAAGCGGCGTCAAGTGTACCATGGCGAAGCCACGAGTTCCGCTGCCTGAGGGCCTTCTGAAGCCGCTGCCAAGTCGACATAAAACGAGGTTCCACGTGGAACACTCCCCAATCCAGAAACTGACGCCGGATCTTGGGAGCACCTTCAAGCAGCCGGAAGCTGTCGGGATTGATCAGCTGCAGTGGCAACGTCTCGGCGAGTTGCGCGGCACTTTTCGCATTCTGACCATCGATGCGAATCTGAAAATCCCCCTGACGGTCACGTGAGACGCCAAGACTACTGTGGCCACCTTCAGCGAGTTCAACCTGGCCAAAGACCGTGCATGCAGGTTGTTCGTATTGAATGACCGGTTGCAGCCGAACGCTGCGGAAGGAGCGCGCCAAACCGAGCAGATAGATGGCTTCCAGGACACTGGTTTTCCCACTGCCGTTAGCGCCGTACAAGATGTTAATGCGGGGAGAAGGGGAGAAGGTCACCGGGTGCAGATTGCGCACCCCGGTGACCGAGACGCGGCTAAGAGACATTAATCAACTGCTGTTACAGACGCATCGGCATAACGACATAGGCCGAGTCGTCATTGCCGGACTCCTGCACCAAGGCGCTGCTGTTCGAATCCGAAAGAATCAGACGGACTTGCTCTGTGGTCATGACACCCAATACGTCGAGCAGATAGCTAACGTTGAATCCGATCTCGAGTGTGCTGCCGTTGTAGTCGACGCTGATTTCTTCCTCGGCTTCTTCCTGCTCCGGGTTGTTCGCTTGAATCTTCAGCTGACCGTTCGCCAACTGAAGGCGGATACCCCGATACTTCTCGTTAGAGAGAATCGCGGTCCGGCTGAACGCCTCGCGCAGCGCCTGACGATCGCCTACAACCAGCTTGTCGCCGCCCTTGGGCAAGACTCGCTCATAGTCAGGGAATTTACCGTCAACCAGTTTCGATGTGAACGTGAATTCACCGGTGGTCGCACGAATATGATGCTGACCTAGCACGATACTGACCAGACCATCTTGCTCGGTCAGCAGTCGTGCCAGTTCAAGGATGCCCTTACGCGGGACGATCACCTGGTGACGGTCAGCCTGCTCGATCTCTGCAGCCATGGAACACATCGCCAGACGGTGACCATCAGTTGCAACCGCGCGGAGAATGCCAGACTGGACCTCAAGCAGCATGCCGTTTAGATAGTAGCGTACGTCCTGCTGAGCCATGGCAAAGCTGGTGCGCTCGATCAACCGGCGCAGTTTGCTTTGAACAAGGCTGAACGTAAGCGAACCCGGGCCTTCCTCGACGGTTGGGAAGTCGTTGGCAGGCAGGGTGGACAGCGTGAAGCGACTACGGCCTGCTTTAACGATCAGCTTCTGCTCATCGAGCTTGATGTCGATAAGGGCGTCATTGGGAATGCTTTTGCAGATGTCCATCAGCTTGCGCGCAGGAACGGTGATTTCGCCCGGCTCTGCAGGTTCTTCCAGATGGACGCGGCCGACCAGCTCGACTTCCAGGTCAGTACCCGTCAAAGACAACTGCTGGCCCTCTACGACCAGGAGCACGTTTGACAGAACCGGCAAGGTCTGACGGCGTTCGACAACGCCCGCGACCAGTTGCAGGGGTTTCAACAGGGCTTCGCGTTGAATGGTGAAATGCATGGTCTAGTCCCTTGCCTTGATAAGCTGCGTTGGCATCACGTTGTCAAAGTCCGCAGCAGGTTCTTGTAGTCCTCGCGGATGTCCGCATCGGATTCTTTCAATTCGTTGATCTTCCGGCACGCATGCAACACGGTTGTGTGGTCGCGGCCGCCAAACACATCGCCGATTTCGGGAAGGCTGTGGTTGGTCAGTTCCTTGGACAATGCCATTGCCACTTGTCGCGGTCGCGCGACAGATCTGGAACGGCGTTTGGACAGCAGGTCGGAGATCTTGATCTTGTAGTACTCAGCAACAGTCCGCTGAATGTTATCCACACTCACCAGCTTGTCCTGCAACGCAAGCAAGTCCTTCAACGACTCCCGGATGAGCTCGATCGTGATGTCCCGGCCCATGAAGTGTGAGTGAGCGATGACGCGCTTCAGCGCACCCTCGAGCTCACGCACATTGGATCGGATGCGCTGCGCGATGAAGAACGCGGCGTCATGAGGGAGGTCGACCTTCGCCTGATCCGCCTTCTTCATCAAAATCGCCACCCGTGTTTCCAGCTCAGGCGGCTCGACCGCGACCGTCAGGCCCCAACCGAACCGAGACTTCAGGCGCTCTTCCAGGCCTTCGATCTCTTTAGGGTAGCGGTCACTCGTAAGAATAACCTGCTGACCCCCTTCGAGAAGGGCGTTAAAGGTGTGGAAAAATTCTTCCTGGGAACGCTCTTTGCGGGCAAAGAATTGAATGTCATCGATCAGCAGTGCATCGACTGAGCGATAGAAGCGCTTGAACTCATTGATTGCATTGAGCTGCAACGCCTTGACCATATCCGCGACAAAACGCTCGGAGTGCAGATACACAACCTTGGCATTCGGATTTTTCTTGAGCAGGTGGTTACCCACAGCGTGCATCAAGTGAGTTTTACCCAAGCCCACGCCGCCATACAGGAAGAGAGGGTTATAGCCATGCTTGGGATTGTCCGCTACCTGCCAGGCGGCCGCCCGGGCCAGTTGGTTGGATTTACCTTCGACAAAGTTTTCGAACGTGAATGTCCTGTTCAGATAGCTGGTGTGCTTCAGCGCGCCTTCAACCTGAACATTACGCTGCTCGGCGCGAGCAGGGGCTTGCTGGGAACTGGCGCCAGCCATTGGATCGAAGCTCGCCCGGGAGGGCTCGTCTTCGACATTCAAAGAGGTCTGAATCATCGGAGCAGGCGTCACGACGGACTGCGGTGCCCGTGAGGCCACCGGCGCTTCGCTGGTGGTTGCCAGCTGAGCGGCCTGAGATGCGGCGGCGGCTGCAGCGAGCGGTGCATTCGGGGCCGCACGTGGCGCCGAGCTACGCTTGCTGCCTATTAATAAGGAAAGCGCCGGTGTGACTCCCTGACCGTGCTCGCCCAGCAGCTCGAGCAATCGACCCAGGTACTTTTCATTTACCCAGTCCAGCACAAATCGGTTGGGCGCATACACGCGCAGTTCGTCACCTTCGGCTTCAACCTGTAACGGACGGATCCAGGTGTTAAATTGCTGGGCAGGCAGCTCATCGCGCAAAAGCTCAACGCATTGCTGCCAAAGTTCCACTGACACAAATATCCCCTAGATTCTGAAGCCGGCGCGGCAAAAACAAGCGGCCATTGTAACCACCCGTAGCGGACTTATCCACATGAAGGTAGGGCACCAAGGCATCAAACCCGACAGAAATCCCTGAAAAAAACGATCGCCGGTGGATAGTTAAGGTCTGTGGATAACCCATCCTCAGCTCGTTGCATAACCCCCGCCTGAAATCTGTGGATAAAGCACCTGTGCATAACTACACATTCTATACACAGGTTGTAGCCAGCTGCCGCACATCCGCAGCACCGCTTGTGGACAGACTTTCTTCGCTCTGTACATCAAGCGCTACGTGGCCTGCAGAACCTTATCCACAGAAATTCTCGCCCTAAGCATTTATAAGCTTTACAAAGAAGCTTTAAATACCTTCCTTCTTTATTTCTATATTATTTACGTTTCAAGAATGCCTCGTCCGATCGCTCGCTGTCGATGGAATGCACTCAGCAAGTAAATGCAAGAAACGTTGGTTGGAAATTGACCTGCGTGCCCGCTTTCTCTAGAATCCCCGGTCTCTTAAAACGGGGGCCATTCCGGCCCGTTGTGGACGAACCAGGTAACACGCCATGAAACGTACTTTCCAACCCAGCACTATCAAGCGCGCTCGCACCCACGGTTTCCGTGCTCGTATGGCCACCAAAAATGGTCGCGCAGTTCTGTCGCGTCGTCGCGCCAAAGGCCGTAAGCGTCTGGCAGTTTGATTAATCGGCACAGGTGGTGAGTCAGGACTTCAGTCGGGAAAAGCGTTTGCTGACACCCCGGCATTTCAAGGCAGTCTTTGACTCCCCCACCGGCAAGGTTCCGGGGAAAAATCTCCTGCTCCTTGTGCGCAACAACGACCTTGATCATCCCCGTCTCGGGCTGGTGATCGGGAAGAAGAGCGTGAAGCTCTCCGTCGAGCGCAACCGTTTGAAACGCCTGATGCGTGAGTCGTTTCGCCTTCACCAGGACAAACTGGTCGGATGGGATATCGTCGTCGTCGCACGCAAAGGCTTGGGTGATATTGAAAACCCCGAATTGATTCAGCATTTCGGCAAGCTCTGGAAACGTCTGGCGCGCAGCCGGCCCGATCCCGAACTTAAAACCGAAACTGCGGGGGTAGACAGTCCTGATGCGTAAACTGGCGCTCGTTCCGATCCAGTTTTACCGCTATGCCATCAGTCCTCTGATGGCCAGTCACTGTCGTTTCTACCCCAGTTGCTCCTGCTACGCGTACGAGGCCATTGAAAATTATGGTCTGGTGCGCGGTGGCTGGCTGACCTTACGTCGCTTAGGTCGGTGTCATCCGTGGAATCCCGGTGGTTATGACCCGGTTCCACCTGCTCCCACCTCCCGTTCCTCTTCGATGGCCGAGTAATCATGGATATTAAACGCACGATCCTGATCGTCGCCCTGGCAATCGTGACCTATGTCGGTGTCCTGAAATGGAACCAGGACTACGGTCAGGCTGCCTTGCCGACTCAGAATGTTGCTGCCAACACCAATACATCCGCTATTCCTGATGCTCCGCAAGGTTCAGCGACTGCCAATGCGGACGTTCCTAGCGCGACCGGCGAAGTGGCTGCGCCGGCGGAAATGCCGGTGGCTACCAGCAAAGATTTGATCCAGGTGAAGACAGACGTCCTCAATCTGGAGATTGATCCGGTAGGCGGCGACGTGGTGCAGCTTCGTTTGCCACTTTATCCACGCCGTCAGGATCACCCCGAGATTCCTTTCCAACTGTTCGATAACGGCGGCGAGCGGATTTTCCTGGCTCAGAGCGGTCTGACTGGCGCGAACGGTCCTGATGCCCGTGCCGCCGGTCGTCCTGTTTATTCGGCTACGCAGAAAAGTTTTCAACTGGCTGACGGTCAGAACGACTTGGTCGTCGACCTGAAATTCAGCGACGGCGGCGTTAACTACATCAAGCGTTTCACGTTCAAACGCGGCCTGTATGACCTGACCGTTTCTTACGTGATTGACAACCAGAGCGCTCAGCCGTGGAACGGTAACCTGTTCGCACAGCTGAAACGCGATGCGAGCGCTGATCCTTCTTCGACGACTGCCACTGGTACCGCAACCTATCTGGGTGCTGCCATGTGGACACCTTCGGAACCCTACAAAAAGGTTTCCATGAAGGACATCGACAAAGGGTCGGTGAAGGATACTGTTCAGGGTGGCTGGGTTGCCTGGTTGCAGCATTACTTCGTGACCGCCTGGATTCCGAACAAGACTGACAGCAACACCGTCACCACCCGTAAGGACAGTGCCGGCAATTACATCATCGGTTTCACAGGCCCGGCATTGACGGTCGCACCTGGCGCGAAAGCCGAGACGACTGCAACGCTTTACGCCGGTCCGAAGAGTCAGGCAGTCCTGAAGGAGTTGTCCCCAGGTCTGGAATTGACAGTGGATTACGGGATTCTGTGGTTCATTGCCCAGCCTATTTTCTGGCTGCTGCAACATATCCACAGCATCGTGGGTAACTGGGGCTGGTCGATCATCTTCCTGACCATGCTGATCAAGGGGCTTTTCTTCCCTCTGTCGGCGGCCAGTTACAAATCCATGGCACGCATGCGTGCTGTCGCTCCGCGCTTGGCCGCGCTGAAAGAACAACATGGCGACGATCGTCAGAAGCTTTCTCAGTCGATGATGGAGCTGTACAAGAAAGAGAAGATCAACCCGTTGGGTGGATGCTTGCCGATCCTTGTACAGATGCCGGTGTTTCTGTCGCTGTACTGGGTACTGCTTGAAAGCGTCGAAATGCGCCAGGCACCCTGGCTGCTGTGGATAACCGACCTGTCGATCAAGGACCCGTTCTTTATCCTGCCGATCATCATGGGCGCTACCATGTTCATCCAGCAGCGTTTGAACCCGACACCTCCGGATCCTATGCAGGCCAAGGTCATGAAGCTGATGCCAATCATCTTCACGTTCTTCTTCCTGTGGTTCCCGGCCGGTCTGGTGCTGTACTGGGTGGTGAACAACACCTTGTCCATCACTCAACAGTGGTACATCACCCGCAGCATCGAAGCGAAAGCCAAGAAAGCTGAAGCCTGATCTACCCTGTTAACAAGTCATTCAAAACGCCCCCTCGTGGGGCGTTTTGCTATCCGTCGGTTGTCCAGGAGTCGGCCCATGAACGTACGTTTTGAAACCATTGCGGCCATTGCAACGGCTCCCGGACGAGGAGGCGTCGGTATCGTCCGCATTTCCGGTCCCCAGGCCGGCAAGTGTGCAGAGGCGATTCTCGGCAAACTGCCACAACCTCGGTACGCGCATTACGGCGCCTTCAAGGGAGAAAACGGCGCAGTTATCGACGAAGGCATTGCTCTCTACTTTTCCGGCCCTAACTCATTCACCGGAGAAGATGTGCTCGAGCTTCAAGGGCATGGCGGGCCCGTGGTTCTGGACATGTTGCTGCAACATTGCGTGCAGTTGGGGTGCCGTCTGGCACGTCCCGGGGAATTCAGTGAGCGCGCATTTCTCAACGACAAGCTCGACCTTGCCCAAGCCGAGGCCATCGCTGACCTTATCGAAGCGAGTTCTGCACAGGCCGCACGTAACGCGTTGAAATCGCTGCAGGGGGCATTTTCCCAGCGAGTGCATGAGCTCACGGAGAAACTGATCAGCCTGCGCATTTATGTCGAAGCAGCAATCGACTTCCCTGAGGAAGAGATCGACTTTCTCGCGGACGGCCATGTTCTGGCTATGCTGGACAACGTTCGCAGTCAGTTATCCACAGTGCTGCGCGAAGCCAACCAAGGCGCTTTGCTCAGAGATGGCATGAATGTAGTCATTGCGGGTAGACCCAATGCTGGCAAATCCAGTCTGCTGAACGCACTTGCAGGCAAAGAGGCGGCGATTGTGACTGAGATCGCGGGCACAACCCGTGATGTCCTGCGCGAACATATCCACATTGATGGCATGCCTCTCCACGTCGTGGACACGGCCGGGTTGCGCGACACCGACGATCAGGTGGAGAAGATAGGCGTACAACGCGCACTTCAGGCGATAGGTCAGGCAGACCGCATCTTGCTGGTGGTGGATGCGACAGCGCCAGAGGCGGGCGATCCCTTCGCGTTGTGGCCAGAGTTCCTTGATCAACGACCTGATCCTGCCCATGTCACCTTGATTCGTAACAAGGTCGACCTGAGTGATGAGCCGGTAGAACTGGTGACCAGCATCGATGGCCACGTGACCATCAGTCTCAGCGCCAAGGCTGGTGGGGATGGCGTGGAGCTTCTGCGCGAGCATCTCAAGGCGTGCATGGGGTATCAGCAAACCGCTGAAGGAAGCTTCAGTGCAAGACGTCGCCACCTCGAGGCGCTGCACAAGGCAAGCGCCTCTCTTGAGCATGGTCGCTCGCAGCTGACCCTGGCGGGCGCCGGTGAGTTGCTTGCCGAAGATTTGCGCCAGGCGCAGCAGTCCTTGGGAGAAATTACCGGCGCATTCAGCTCGGACGATTTGCTGGGACGGATTTTCTCCAGCTTCTGCATCGGCAAATAACGGTCCGCTCTTTCCCCAGGCAGGTCAATCTCTCCGGATCTGCCCCATCTCGATTCATTCTTCTGACTTTTCCAGGCTCCCAATCAATGGCGGGAGGGCGCAATTGCGCCTCAAGTTCCACTCTTCAGCACCTGTGTCCACCGATAAGCCCTGTGCATAACCGCGGTTAAGCTCGGTTGATAAGCAGGCATCTGAGCTGAGGATAATCCGCCCTGTGGACAACCATCGTTTTAATCCACAGGCTCCGGCAGGTTATCCAAGGGGCTCTTTGGCACATGGACACAGCCTTTTGATTCTCTGTACATCAGGAAATAAAAGGCTTTCAGAGCGTTATCCACAGAAATGTGGCTCAGTAGAAATAAACATAAAAACAAAGATCTTATAAATTTCTTTCTTTTTAATTTCTATAACCGCCATTCATCCACAGCTGGTTAGATTTTGCGCAACGGGTTTCTTAAGGGGGGGTAAGTCCCTATACTTGCCGCCATTCCTATTCCCCCAAATAACAGGCACGAGGTGCGTGGTGGATTTCCCTTCCCGTTTTCAAGTGATCGTCATCGGCGGCGGTCATGCCGGTACCGAGGCAGCACTGGCGTCCGCACGTATGGGTGCTACCACCCTGCTGCTTACGCACAACGTGGAAACCCTCGGCCAAATGAGTTGCAACCCGGCCATTGGTGGCATCGGTAAAAGTCATCTGGTCAAAGAGATCGATGCACTGGGCGGTGCGATGGCAACGGCCACTGACAAAAGCGGCATCCAGTTTCGCGTGCTCAACAGCCGTAAAGGCCCAGCAGTCCGGGCGACCCGTGCCCAGGCGGACCGCGTGCTGTACAAGGCAGCGGTCAGAGAAATAATCGAAAACCAGCCGAACCTGTGGATATTCCAGCAGGCATGCGACGACCTGATCGTCGAGCAGGACCAGGTGCGCGGCGTCGTTACCCAGATGGGCCTGCGTTTTCTGGCGGACTCTGTGGTTCTCACCACCGGTACCTTTCTGGGCGGGCTTATCCACATCGGTCTGCAGAACTATTCGGGCGGCCGCGCCGGTGATCCGCCGTCCATTGCGCTTGCACGCAGGCTGCGTGAACTACCGCTGAGAGTGGGCCGCCTGAAAACGGGAACACCTCCGCGCATCGATGGCCGATCTGTGGATTTCTCGGTGATGACTGAACAACCGGGGGATACGCCGATTCCCGTGATGTCGTTCATGGGTTCCAAGGCTCAGCACCCGAGCCAGGTCAGCTGCTGGATTACCCACACCAACGCTCGGACCCACGAAATCATCGCGGCCAATCTTGATCGGTCGCCGATGTACTCCGCTGCCGGGGAAATCGAAGGGGTCGGGCCGCGTTATTGCCCGTCGATTGAAGACAAGATCCATCGTTTTGCCGACAAGGAAAGCCATCAGGTGTTTATCGAACCGGAAGGTTTGACGACCCATGAGCTTTATCCAAACGGTATATCGACCTCGCTGCCGTTTGACGTCCAACTGCAGATCGTTCGGTCTATCCGTGGAATGGAAAACGCCCACATCGTGCGGCCTGGCTATGCCATCGAGTACGACTACTTCGATCCGCGTGACCTGAAGTACAGCCTGGAAACCAAGGTTATCGGTGGGTTGTTTTTCGCAGGACAGATCAACGGCACAACCGGTTACGAAGAGGCCGGTGCCCAAGGTTTACTCGCGGGCGCCAACGCAGCGCTTCGGGCTCAAGGCAAGGACAGCTGGTGTCCGCGTCGCGATGAGGCATACATCGGCGTGTTGGTGGATGACCTGATTACGCTGGGCACCCAGGAGCCGTACCGGATGTTCACCTCGCGTGCCGAGTACCGCTTGATTTTGCGGGAAGACAATGCGGACTTGCGTTTGACCGAACGAGGTCGGGCGCTCGGCTTGGTCGACGATGCCCGCTGGGCGGTGTTCTGTGCCAAGCGTGAAGGCATCGAGTTGGAAGAACAGCGTCTGAAATCCACCTGGATTCGTCCGGGTACCGAGCAGGGCGACGCAGTCTCGGCTCACTTTGGTACCCCGTTGACCCACGAATACAATCTGCTGAATCTGCTGAGCCGTCCCGAAGTGGACTACACCAGTCTGGTTGCGCTGACCGGTAACGGCTCGCCTGACCCGCAGGTCGCTGAACAAGTCGAAATCAAGACCAAGTACGCCGGTTACATCGACCGTCAGCAAGACGAGATCACTCGTCTGCGGGCCAGCGAAAACACCCGGCTCCCTGCGGATATCGATTACACCGGGATTTCCGGTCTGTCCAAGGAAATCCAGAGCAAGCTGGGGGTAACTCGTCCGGAGACGCTGGGCCAGGCCTCGAGGATTCCCGGCGTCACGCCAGCGGCGATTTCTCTGCTGATGATTCATTTGAAAAAACGCGGCGCGGGCCGTCAGTTGGAGCAAAGCGCTTGAGTTCGATGGTTACCCCGCAGCATGCAGAAGAACTGACCCTTGGCGCTCGAGAGCTAGGCGTCGAGTTGAGCGAGAGCCAACACCGTCAGTTGCTGGCGTATCTGGCTTTGCTGATCAAGTGGAACAAGGCCTACAACCTGACTGCCGTTCGTGATCCGGATGAGATGGTGTCTCGCCATCTGCTGGACAGCTTGAGCGTGGTGCGTTTTATCGAGGGTGAGCGTCAGCTGGATGTCGGCAGCGGCGGCGGGATGCCCGGCATTCCGCTGGCCATCCTGTTTCCGGAGATGAAAGTCACGGTGCTGGACAGCAACGGCAAGAAGACCCGGTTTCTGACACAGGTCAAACTCGAGCTTGCGCTCACCAACCTCGAAGTTATCCACAGCCGTGCCGAAGCATTCCAGCCCGCGCTGCCGTTCAACGGCATCATCTCCCGCGCCTTCAGCAGTTTGGAAGACTTTACCCAGTGGACTCGGCACATGGGTGACGGCGAAACACGCTGGTTGGCAATGAAGGGTCTGCATCCAGTGGATGAACTGGTAGCATTGCCCGCAGATTTTCATCTGGAAAGCGCGCAAGCCTTGGCCGTACCCGGTTGCCAAGGTCAACGGCATCTGCTGATACTGCGCCGCACGGCATGACAGGGAACACACGCAAGAATGGCTAAGGTATTCGCGATAGCGAACCAAAAAGGGGGTGTGGGTAAAACCACAACCTGCATCAACCTCGCGGCTTCGCTGGTGGCAACCAAGCGTCGGGTGCTGTTGATCGATCTCGATCCGCAAGGCAATGCCACCATGGGCAGTGGTGTGGATAAGCACGGGCTTGAGCATTCGGTTTACGACTTGCTGATCGGCGAGTGCGACCTGAATCAGGCCATGCACTTTTCTGAGCACGGCGGTTATCAGCTGCTACCGGCAAACCGCGATCTGACCGCTGCCGAGGTGGTCCTGCTGGAAATGCAGATGAAGGAATCGCGTCTGCGAGCAGCACTGGCACCCATCCGCGAGAACTACGATTACATTCTCATCGACTGCCCTCCATCTTTGTCGATGCTGACGCTCAACGCGCTGGTCGCGGCCGACGGCGTGATTATCCCCATGCAGTGCGAATACTTTGCGCTCGAAGGTTTGAGCGACCTTGTGGATAACATCAAGCGCATCGGTGAACTGCTCAATCCTCAACTTAAGATCGAAGGCTTGCTGCGGACCATGTACGACCCGCGGCTTAGCCTGATCAACGATGTTTCGGCGCAGCTCAAAGAACATTTTGGCGAGCAGCTGTACGACACCGTTATTCCGCGCAATATTCGTCTGGCCGAGGCGCCTAGCTTCGGTATGCCGGCATTGGCGTACGACAAGACTTCTCGCGGCGCGCTGGCTTACCTGGCGCTTGCGGGCGAAATGGTCCGTCGCCAACGTCGCGGCAGTCGCACCGCGGCTCAGCCCACTTAAGGAAATTCCATGGCCGTCAAGAAACGTGGACTCGGACGTGGGCTGGACGCACTGCTGAGCAGCCCCACCGTCACCGCACTGGAAGAACAGGCGGTGAAGGCGAGTGAGCGCGAGCTTCAACACATTCCGCTGGACCTGATTCAACGAGGTAAATACCAGCCGCGTCGTGATATGGATCCCCAGGCGCTGGAAGAACTGGCTAACTCGATCAAGGCGCAAGGGGTTATGCAGCCGATCGTGGTCCGCCCGATTGCCGACAACCGCTTCGAGATCATCGCCGGTGAACGCCGGTGGCGCGCCAGCCAGCAGGCCGGGATCGAGTCGATTCCTGCCATGGTGCGTGATGTGCCCGATGAAGCGGCCATCGCGATGGCGTTGATTGAGAACATCCAGCGCGAAGACCTGAATCCGATCGAGGAGGCGATTGCCCTGCAGCGTCTGCAGCAGGAATTTCAGCTGACCCAGCAGCAAGTTGCCGAGGCGGTGGGCAAGTCCCGAGTCAGCGTCGCCAATTTGCTGCGACTGATCGCATTGCCGGAAGTGATCAAGACCATGCTCTCCCATGGAGATCTGGAAATGGGCCATGCCCGTGCGTTGTTGGGACTGCCCGAAGATCAGCAGGTTGAAGGGGCGCGACATGTTGTCGCACGCGGTTTGACCGTGCGCCAGACTGAAGCACTGGTTCGCCAGTGGCTGAGCGGCAAACAGGAGGCTGCGGAACCTGTGAAGGCCGATCCTGATATCACTCGCCTGGAGCAGCGCCTGGCCGAGCGGCTGGGCTCCGCGGTGCAAATCCGCCATGGACAGAAGGGCAAAGGTCAGTTGGTCATCCGTTATAACTCGCTGGATGAGCTGCAGGGTGTGCTCGCTCACATTCGCTGAAACAAATCATGCGTAGCGCGTAGTCGGAAATCACTACCTGGCAGTTGAATAGGGGCTGAACCGCCCCTATACTCTGCGCGCATTTTGTCGGCACAATTTATGCCAAGTTGTTGATTTTGGCGGCCGGCTCACGAGGAGCCCATGTGATGGAGACACGCACGCCAAACCGCCTGCCATTCCATCGCCTGGCTGTTTTCCCGATCTTGCTGGCTCAGTTGATTGTCCTCTTGGGGGCAGCGCTGGCGCTTTGGCAGTGGCACGGCGTTGTAGCCGGGTATTCGGGGCTTTGCGGTGGCCTGATAGCCTGGCTGCCGAATGTGTATTTTGCTCATAAGGCATTCCGGTACTCCGGGGCCAGGGCAGCGCAGGCTATCGTTCGGTCGTTCTACGCCGGCGAGGCAGGCAAGTTGATTTTTACGGCAGTGCTCTTTGCACTGACGTTTGCAGGAGTAAAGCCGCTGGCTCCGCTGGCGGTTTTTGGCGTTTTCATACTGACCCAACTGGTCAGTTGGTTTGCGCCCCTGCTACTGAGAACAAGACTTTCGAGACCTTAGGGCGTTTGAGGCAACCATGGCAGAGCAAACAGCTTCGGGCTATATCCAGCACCACTTGCAGAACTTGACCTTTGGTCATTTGCCTGACGGCAGTTGGGGCTTCGCGCATTCCGCAGCGGAAGCAAAAGAAATGGGCTTTTGGGCTTTCCACGTCGATACCCTCGGCTGGTCGGTCGCACTGGGTCTGATCTTCGTCCTCATCTTCCGCATGGCCGCAAAAAAGGCGACTTCCGGTCAGCCGGGCGCGTTGCAGAACTTCGTTGAAGTGCTCGTAGAGTTCGTCGACGGCAGCGTCCGGGACAGCTTCCATGGCCGTAGCGCCGTGATCGCTCCTCTGGCATTGACCATCTTCGCCTGGGTGTTCCTCATGAACGCCGTCGACTTGATTCCCGTCGACTGGATCCCGCAATTGGCGATCATGATCACCGGTGATCACCACATTCCTTTCCGCGCCGTATCGACCACCGATCCGAACGCGACGCTGGGTATGGCACTGTCCGTGTTTGCCCTGATCATTTTCTACAGTATCAAAATCAAGGGTATCGGCGGCTTCATCGGCGAATTGACCCTGCACCCGTTCGGCAGCAAGAACATTTTCGTTCAGGCGCTGTTGATTCCGGTGAACTTCCTGCTTGAATTCGTGACTCTGGTGGCCAAGCCGATCTCCCTGGCACTGCGACTGTTCGGCAACATGTACGCGGGTGAACTGGTGTTCATTCTGATCGCGGTCATGTTCGGCAGCGGCCTGCTGTGGCTTAGCGGTCTGGGCGTGGTCCTGCAATGGGCGTGGGCTGTGTTCCACATCCTGATCATCACCCTGCAAGCGTTCATCTTCATGATGCTGACCATCGTCTATCTGTCGATGGCTCACGAAGATAACCATTGAGACCCGCCTGGCGAGTCTGATGATCCCCTCGCTTAGGTGAGGGGGTGCCCGCGAGGGCTTGATGTAAGAAACGATTTTGCTTTACCGCTTTAATCTAAGAAAACCTAACCAATACGACGTAAAAGTCGGGAGGAAAGATGGAAACTGTAGTTGGTCTAACTGCTATCGCTGTTGCACTGCTGATCGGCCTGGGCGCACTGGGTACTGCAATCGGTTTCGGCCTGCTGGGCGGTAAGTTCCTGGAAGGCGCTGCGCGTCAACCGGAAATGGTTCCAATGCTGCAAGTTAAAATGTTCATCGTGGCTGGTCTGCTCGACGCCGTGACCATGATCGGTGTTGGTATCGCTCTGTTCTTCACTTTTGCGAACCCCTTCGTTGGTCAACTCGCTGGCTGATCACTCGAATTTTCGAGTTGATTGGTGTGATGGACAACGAACGAGCGAGGTGTTGGCGTGAACATTAATGCAACCCTGATTGGCCAGTCCGTTGCGTTCTTCATTTTTGTGCTGTTCTGCATGAAGTTCGTGTGGCCTCCGGTCATCGCGGCTTTGCACGAACGTCAGAAGAAGATTGCGGATGGACTGGACGCTGCTACACGAGCAGCTCGCGACCTGGAGCTGGCCCAAGACAAAGTGGGTCAGCAACTGCGCGAAGCTAAGGCTCAGGCAGCTGAGATCATTGAGCAAGCCAAGAAACGCGGTACCCAGATTGTCGACGAAGCCCGTGAACAGGCTCGCGTTGAAGCTGACCGCATCAAGGCTCAGGCTCAGGCCGAGATCGAACAGGAACTGAACGGCGTCAAAGACGCGCTGCGCGCCCAATTGGGTAGCCTGGCAGTCAACGGCGCAGAGAAGATCCTGGGTGCCACAATCGATCAAAACGCGCACGCGGAGCTGGTAAACAAACTGGCTGCTGAAATTTAAGCGAGGGCGATCATGGCAGAACTGACCACGTTGGCCCGACCTTACGCTAAGGCAGCCTTCGAGCATGCACAGGCGCACCAGCAACTGGCCAATTGGTCAGCCATGCTCGGCCTGGCTGCTGCAGTGTCGCAAGACGACACGATGCAGCGCATGCTCAAGGCCCCGCGACTGACGAGCGCAGACAAGGCCGCCACTTTTATTGAAGTGTGCGGCGACAAGTTCGATGCCAAGGCACAGAATTTCATTCACGTCGTTGCTGAAAACGACCGTCTCCAGCTTCTGCCGGAGATCTCCGAACTGTTCGAGCTTTACAAGGCCGAGCAGGAAAAATCGGTAGATGTGGATGTGACCAGTGCTTTTGCATTGAACCAAGAACAGCAAGACAAACTCGCCAAGGTTCTCAGTGCACGGCTCGGCCGGGAAGTGCGCCTGCACGCTGCGGAGGATGCCGCCCTGATAGGTGGTGTCATCATCCGCGCCGGCGACCTGGTTATCGATGGCTCAGTTCGCGGCAAACTCGCGCAACTAGCCGAAGCATTGAAATCTTGAGTTTGAAGGGGCAGCAGAGCAATGCAGCAACTCAATCCTTCCGAAATAAGTGAAATCATCAAGGGCCGCATCGAGAACCTCGATGTTGCCTCCCAAGCCCGAAACGAAGGCACAGTCGTCAGCGTGTCTGACGGTATCGTGCGGATTCACGGTCTCGCCGACGCTATGTACGGCGAAATGATCGAGTTCCCGGGCGGCGTTTACGGTATGGCACTGAACCTGGAGCAAGACTCCGTGGGTGCTGTCGTACTGGGCGCTTACACCTCTCTGGCTGAAGGCATGAGTGCCAAGTGCACAGGCCGCATCCTCGAAGTTCCGGTTGGTAAGGAACTCCTGGGTCGCGTAGTCGACGCACTGGGTAACCCTGTCGACGGCAAAGGTCCGCTGAACAACACCGAGACCGACGCGGTCGAGAAAGTTGCTCCAGGCGTGATCTGGCGTAAGTCGGTAGACCAGCCTGTACAGACTGGCTACAAGGCTGTCGACGCGATGATCCCTGTCGGCCGTGGCCAGCGCGAGCTGATCATCGGTGACCGTCAGATCGGTAAAACCGCTCTGGCGATCGACGCGATCATCAACCAGAAAAACAGCGGTATTTTCTGCGTCTACGTTGCAATCGGTCAGAAGCAATCGACCATCGCCAACGTTGTTCGCAAACTGGAAGAAAACGGCGCTCTGGCCAACACGATCATCGTGGCGGCCAGTGCTTCGGAATCGCCTGCGCTGCAATTCCTGGCTCCGTATGCCGGTTGTACCATGGGCGAATACTTCCGCGACCGCGGTGAAGACGCACTGATTGTCTATGACGATCTGTCCAAGCAGGCTGTGGCTTATCGCCAGATTTCCCTGCTGCTGCGTCGTCCACCAGGCCGTGAAGCTTACCCAGGCGACGTGTTCTATCTCCACTCCCGTCTGCTGGAGCGTGCATCCCGCGTTTCGGAAGAGTACGTAGAGAAGTTCACCAATGGCGCAGTGACCGGCAAAACCGGCTCCCTGACCGCATTGCCGATCATCGAAACCCAGGCTGGCGACGTTTCCGCGTTCGTTCCGACCAACGTGATTTCCATCACTGACGGTCAGATCTTCCTGGAATCGGCCATGTTCAACTCCGGCATTCGCCCGGCAGTGAACGCCGGTGTTTCGGTATCCCGTGTGGGTGGTGCTGCTCAGACCAAGATCATCAAGAAGCTCTCCGGTGGTATCCGTACCGCTCTGGCTCAGTACCGTGAACTGGCAGCGTTTGCCCAGTTCGCCTCTGACCTGGACGAAGCGACCCGTAAGCAACTTGAACATGGTCAGCGCGTTACCGAGCTGATGAAGCAGAAGCAATATGCGCCAATGTCGATCGCTGACATGTCGCTGTCGCTGTATGCCGCTGAGCGTGGGTTCCTGACTGACGTCGAAATCGCCAAGGTTGGCAGCTTTGAACAAGCGCTGATTGCTTACTTCAACCGAGATCACGCCGATTTGATGGCGAAGATCAACGTGAAGGGTGACTTCAATGACGAAATCGATTCTGGCCTGAAAGCCGGCATCGAGAAGTTCAAGGCCACCCAAACCTGGTAAGCCGCAGCGGGAGTCGCGAGGCTCCCGCTTGCTAACCTGATAGGTGTTACATGGCAGGCGCAAAAGAGATTCGCAGCAAGATTGCGAGCATCAAAAGCACGCAAAAGATCACCAGCGCCATGGAAAAAGTGGCGGTCAGTAAAATGCGCAAGGCTCAAATGCGCATGGCTGCTAGCCGTCCTTACGCGGAGCGCATCCGCCAGGTGATTGGTCATCTCGCCAACGCTAACCCGGAATACCGTCATCCCTTCATGATCGAACGCGAAGTAAAGCGCGTCGGTTACGTCGTGGTGAGCAGTGACCGTGGTCTGTGTGGTGGCTTGAATACCAACCTGTTCAAGGCTTTGGTCAAGGACATGGCGAAGAACCGTGAAAACGGCGTAGAGATCGATCTGTGCGTGGTCGGCAGCAAAGGTGCGGCGTTTTTCCGCAACTTCGGCGGTAACGTCGTCGCTGCGATCAGTCACTTGGGCGAAGAGCCGTCGATCAACGATTTGATCGGCAGCGTCAAGGTGATGCTGGATGCCTACCTGGAGGGCCGTATTGATCGCCTGTCCGTGGTGTCCAACAAATTCATCAACACCATGACTCAGCAACCAACGGTCGAGCAGTTGATTCCGTTGGTCGCGACCCAGGATCAAGAACTCAAGCACCACTGGGATTACCTGTACGAACCCGACGCCAAAGAGCTGCTGGACGGCTTGATGGTCCGTTATGTGGAGTCGCAGGTCTATCAGGCGGTGGTCGAGAACAACGCGGCTGAACAGGCTGCGCGGATGATCGCGATGAAGAACGCCACCGACAACGCCGGTGACCTGATCAGCGATTTGCAGCTGATCTACAACAAGGCGCGTCAGGCAGCGATCACCCAAGAGATCTCGGAAATCGTCGGCGGCGCTGCCGCGGTTTAACGGTTCAAATATTCAGAGGATCCAGCTAATGAGTAGCGGACGTATCGTTCAAATCATCGGCGCCGTGATCGACGTGGAATTTCCACGCGACAGCGTACCGAGCATCTACAACGCGCTGAAAGTACAAGGCGCGGAAACTACTCTGGAAGTTCAGCAACAGCTGGGCGACGGCGTAGTTCGTACCATTGCGATGGGTTCCACCGAAGGCTTGAAGCGCGGTCTGGACGTTATCGACAGCGGCGCAGCCATCTCCGTACCAGTCGGTAAAGCGACGCTGGGCCGGATCATGGACGTACTGGGCAACCCGATTGACGAAGCGGGCCCGATCGAAACCGAAGAGCGCTGGGGCATTCACCGTCCTGCACCTTCGTTCGCTGATCAGGCTGGCGGCAACGACCTCCTGGAAACCGGCATCAAGGTCATCGACCTGGTTTGCCCGTTTGCCAAGGGCGGTAAAGTCGGTCTGTTCGGTGGTGCCGGTGTCGGCAAGACCGTAAACATGATGGAACTGATCCGTAACATCGCCATCGAGCACAGCGGTTATTCCGTGTTCGCCGGTGTGGGCGAGCGTACCCGTGAGGGTAACGACTTCTACCACGAGATGAAGGACTCCAACGTTCTGGACAAAGTAGCGCTGGTCTACGGTCAGATGAACGAGCCGCCGGGTAACCGTCTGCGCGTCGCCCTGACTGGCCTGACCATGGCTGAGAAGTTCCGTGACGAAGGTAACGACGTTCTGTTGTTCGTCGACAACATTTACCGTTACACACTGGCCGGTACTGAAGTATCCGCACTGCTGGGCCGTATGCCTTCTGCAGTAGGTTACCAGCCGACGCTGGCTGAAGAGATGGGCGTGCTGCAAGAGCGCATCACTTCGACCAAGGAAGGCTCGATCACTTCGATCCAGGCGGTATACGTACCGGCGGACGACTTGACCGACCCATCGCCAGCCACAACGTTTGCTCACCTGGACGCCACCGTCGTTCTGTCCCGTGACATCGCTTCCCTGGGTATCTACCCAGCGGTCGATCCACTGGACTCGACTTCGCGCCAGCTGGACCCAAACGTGATCGGTCAGGACCACTACGACACCGCTCGCGGTGTTCAGTATGTTCTGCAGCGTTACAAAGAGCTGAAAGACATCATCGCGATCCTGGGTATGGACGAGCTGTCGGAAACCGACAAGCAGTTGGTATCCCGCGCTCGTAAGATTCAGCGCTTCCTGTCGCAGCCGTTCTTCGTGGCTGAAGTCTTCACCGGTGCCTCGGGTAAATACGTTTCCCTGAAAGACACCATTGCTGGCTTCAAAGGCATCCTCGCCGGTGACTACGACCATCTGCCTGAACAGGCGTTCTACATGGTCGGCGGCATCGAAGAAGCGATCGAGAAAGCCAAGAAACTGTAATCCAGGCGCCCGGCAACGGGCGCTAATCAGGTTGAGGCATGCAAATGGCTATGACAGTCCATTGCGATATCGTCAGCGCGGAAGGAGAGATTTTCTCCGGTCTGGTCGAGATGGTGATTGCACACGGTAACCTGGGTGATATCGGTATTGCTCCAGGTCACGCACCGTTGATCACCGATCTGAAGCCAGGTCCGATCCGCCTGATCAAGCAGGGTGGCGAAGCCGAGGTGTTTTACATCTCCGGTGGTTTCCTTGAGGTTCAACCGAACATGGTCAAAGTGCTTGCCGATACCGTGCAACGCGCTGCAGATCTGGACGAAGCCTCAGCTCAGGAAGCCGTCAAGGCTGCCGAGCGTGCTCTGAATGAAAAAGGCGCAGATTTCGATTACGGAGCTGCTGCTGCACGTCTGGCGGAGGCCGCAGCTCAGCTGCGCACCGTCCAGCAAATTCGCAAGAAGTTCGGCGGCTAACCCCGGCGACCCGTTGCGCGATTGAGTAAAAGGGTAGCCTCGGCTACCCTTTTTCTTTTTTCGGCTTCTCGCCTGAATCATCAGCCCGGCTAATGTGGCCTGCTCGTCTGGAATCCCTTCATGTCTCTCGATATCGTCATTCTCGCCGCGGGTCAGGGCACTCGCATGCGTTCCGCTCTGCCCAAGGTCTTGCATCCTGTAGCCGGTAAATCGATGCTCGGCCATGTTATTCACAGCGCACGCCAGCTTTCGCCCCAGGGCATTCACGTGGTCATAGGCCATGGAGCAGAGCAGGTCCGAGAGCAATTGGCGAGCGATGATCTGAATTTCGTGCTCCAAGACAAACAATTGGGCACTGGCCACGCCGTTGCTCAGGCGTTGCCAGCGCTGACAGCCGAGACGGTACTCATTCTTTACGGCGACGTCCCGCTCATACAAGTAGAGACCCTGCACCGCCTCCTCGCGCTGGTAAATGATCAGCAGTTGGGTCTGCTGACTGTCACGCTGGAAGACCCGACCGGTTATGGCCGCATCGTCCGTGACGTGCAGCATCGCGTCAGCGCTATCGTCGAGCACAAGGATGCAACTGAAGAGCAGAAGGCTATCAAGGAAGGTAACACCGGAATCCTCGCGGTACCGGGCAAGTGCCTTGCGGACTGGCTGGGCCGCCTCTCCAATAAAAACGCCCAGGGTGAGTATTACCTGACTGACGTTATTGCCATGGCCGTCAATGATGGCCTCGTGGTCGCGACTGCTCAGCCCGACGACGCCATGGAAGTGCAGGGCGCCAATGACCGTAAACAGCTTGCCGAGCTCGAGCGTCATTACCAGCAGCGGGAGGCTCGCCGACTCATGGCGCTGGGTGTCACGTTGCGCGACCCGGCGCGTTTCGACGTTCGTGGCGACGTTACTGTTGGCCGCGACGTGATGATCGACGTGAACGTCATCCTTGAGGGGCGAGTCGTCATCGAAGACGACGTCTCCATCGGGCCGAACTGCGTGATCAAGGACAGCACCTTGCGCAAGGGCGCAATCATCAAGGCGAACAGTCACCTTGAAGGGGCGATCGTTGGCGAAGGCGCGGATGCAGGACCTTTTGCTCGTTTGCGCCCGGGCAGCGTGCTCGACGCCCGTGCCCATGTGGGTAACTTCGTCGAATTGAAGAATGCTCATCTGGGCGAGGGCGCCAAGGCAGGCCATCTGACCTATTTGGGTGACGCAGTGATCGGTGCGCGCACCAACATTGGCGCTGGCACCATCACCTGTAACTACGATGGCGCGAACAAGCATAAGACGGTGATGGGCGAAGACGTGTTCATCGGCTCGAACAACTCGCTTGTCGCCCCTGTGCATATCGCGTCAGGCGCTAGCACTGCCGCTGGCTCTACCATCAGTCAGGATGTGCCGGCCGAACAACTTGCGGTTGCCCGTGCGCGCCAACGCAACATCGAAGGCTGGAAACGACCCGTGAAAATCAAGAAAGACTAAGTTATCCACCGGTCACATCGGCTGCTTGCCAGGCAGGCAGCTGATCCCGAGTCGCTAAACAACAACCCTTCTACAAAATTGCTTAACCATCCTCCCCAAAAATCCAACTCCCCCTTGACGTATATCTTTCGATGAGCTTTCATTGCGTTCGTTAACTTTCGAAACGAAACTTAAGCCAATCATGTCGAAACGTAATACGCCTCAACGCCGCCACAACATTCTTGCTCTGCTCAACGAGCAGGGGGAGGTAAGCGTGGACGAGTTGGCCAAACGCTTCGAAACCTCCGAGGTGACGGTCCGTAAGGATCTGGCTGCGCTCGAAAGCAATGGGTTGCTGCTTCGTCGTTATGGCGGCGCCATCCCCATGCCCCAAGAATTGATCGGCGAACCCGGCCAGCCGGTTTCCAGGTTCAAACAAGCCATTGCCCGCGCTGCTGTTGCCCGCATCCGGGAACACGCACGGATCATCATCGACAGCGGCAGTACCACGGCCGCAATGATTCCGGAGCTGGGTTTGCAGCCGGGTCTCGTGGTAATGACCAATTCCCTGCATGTCGCCAACGCGCTGGGTGAACTGGAGCACGAACCGGTCCTGCTGATGACCGGCGGCACGTGGGACCCGCATTCAGAGTCGTTTCAGGGTCAGGTGGCGGAGCAGGTGCTGCGTTCCTACGACTTTGATCAGCTGTTCATCGGCGCCGACGGCATTGATCTGACCCGCGGTACAACCACATTCAACGAGCTTCTTGGGCTCAGCCGGGTGATGGCCGAAGTTGCCCGGGAAGTGATCGTGATGGTCGAGGCCGACAAGGTCGGTCGCAAGATTCCCAATCTGGAGCTGCCCTGGAGCAGCGTCCATACCCTCATTACCGATGACCGCCTGCCTCAAGAGGCACGCGAACAAATTCAGGCTCGCGGCGTAACCTTGATTTGCGCTGCTGTTTCCTAGGAGAAGAACCATGTGTGGAATTGTCGGCGCTGTTGCTGAACGGAATGTCACTGCCATCCTGCTGGAGGGCCTCAAGCGCCTGGAATACCGCGGCTACGACAGCGCTGGCGTGGCGTTATTCAACAACGCCGGCGTGCTTGAGCGTTGTCGTCGGGTCGGCAAGGTCAGCGAACTGGAGCGGGCGCTCGCTGGCGAACCTGTCACAGGCCGCCTCGGCATCGCCCACACCCGTTGGGCGACCCATGGCGCACCGTTGGAGCGCAACGCTCACCCGCATTTTTCCAACGAGCAACTGGCGGTGGTGCACAACGGCATCATCGAAAACCATGAGCCGCTTCGCGAGCGCTTGAAGGGCTTGGGTTATGTGTTCACGTCTGACACGGACACGGAGGTCATTGTCCACCTGCTGCACCATAAACTGCAGGACACGCCCGATCTGGCTGCGGCTCTGAAGGCTACGGTCAAGGAACTGCACGGCGCGTATGGCCTTGCGGTCATCAGCGCACAACAACCGGATCGCCTGATTGCTGCTCGCAGTGGCAGCCCGCTGGTTGTGGGTCTGGGCCTTGGGGAAAACTTCCTCGCCTCCGATCAACTGGCCTTGCGTCAGGTCACTGACCGCTTCATGTACCTGGAAGAGGGTGACATCGCCGAGATCCGTCGCGACAGCGTGCAGATCTGGGACGCATCCGGCTTGCCCGTCGAGCGTGAGATCGTTCAGTACCACGAGGGCGCAGAAGCAGCGGACAAAGGCGAGTACCGCCACTTCATGCTCAAGGAAATCCACGAGCAGCCAAAAGTCGTGCAGCGCACCCTGGAAGGCCGCCTCGGTCAGCAGCAGGTTCTGGTGCAGGCATTCGGACCGCAAGCGGCGGAGCTGTTCGCCAAAGTACGCAACGTGCAAATCGTCGCCTGCGGCACCAGCTATCACGCCGGCATGGTCGCTCGTTACTGGCTCGAAGGCCTGGCCGGCATTCCCTGCCAAGTCGAGGTGGCCAGCGAATTCCGCTACCGCAAGGTCGTGGTTCAGCCGGACACGCTGTTCGTTTCGATCTCCCAGTCCGGCGAGACGGCCGACACCCTGGCCGCGCTGCGCAATGCCAAGGAACTGGGTTTCCTCGCCAGCCTGGCGATCTGCAACGTAGGCATCAGTTCGCTGGTGCGTGAATCCGATCTGACCCTGCTCACTCAGGCTGGCCCCGAAATCGGCGTCGCGTCGACCAAGGCGTTCACCACGCAGCTGGTCGCGCTGATGCTGTTGACGCTGTCACTGGGTCAGGTCAAGGGCACGCTGGGCGCTGGCGTGGAAGCAGAACTGGTTGAAGAGCTGCGCCGCCTGCCGACCCGCCTGGGTGAAGCACTGGCGATGGACACGACGGTGGAGAAAATCGCCGAACTGTTCGCCGAGAAGAATCACACCCTGTTCCTGGGTCGTGGCGCGCAATTCCCGGTGGCGATGGAAGGGGCGTTGAAGCTCAAGGAGATCTCCTACATCCACGCCGAAGCCTATCCGGCCGGCGAACTGAAACACGGCCCTTTGGCACTGGTGGACGGTGACATGCCTGTTGTCACCGTCGCACCTAACAACGAGCTGCTGGAGAAGCTGAAATCCAACCTGCAGGAAGTGCGTGCACGGGGCGGCGAGCTGATCGTCTTCGCTGACGAACAGGCCGGGCTGGTCAACGGAGAGGGGACCCACGTGGTTTCCATGCCCCACATCCTCGACGCCCTGACGCCGATCCTTTACACGATTCCGCTGCAACTGCTTTCGTATTACGTGGCAGTGCTCAAGGGTACGGATGTGGATCAACCGCGTAATTTGGCGAAGTCCGTGACGGTGGAATAAGTTATCCACAGCGTACTGCGCTGGTGGTTTGTAACAACATAGTTTGTCCAAAAACAACATAGTTTGTCTCGCGACAACATAGTTTGTCACAATGGACAACCCCTTGATTTCAGGGGGTTTCCTTTTGCACGATTCGCCGCTTGTCCGGATTTGCAGTCACGTTGCGTTGAGGGAGTATGCTTGGGAATTGGGGGCAATTCCTCGGGATGAGCTCACTAGTTTCCTAAGCATATTTTTTTGGGGTGAAGGTATGCGATGCGGCGGGGGCTCAGGAGGTCCAGTTGCGCGGTCGCAGATTTGCCACAGAAGCTGACATCAATCGGCACATTTCCAATGGCTTCGGAAGCGGTGCAGGGATCAGCTATAAGCCTTGGTTGCGTGTGCAGGATGTACCTTCACTTGGACACTCTCGAAAGGTCCATGGGGTAAAAGTCGATCGAACTCATCACCTTCTCTCTAACCTAGAGCACGCTGCCTTTTTGGCCTCCGAGTTTTCGGAAGAGGTTGTGGACATTCGGGAGCAGTTTCCTCTGCTTCCGCGTGGAAAAGCCCAGGCTATCGCCAGTACTTTGGGTATTCGCTACCCGCTATATCCCAGAACCTCATTGCCGGTAGTGATGACAACGGATTTGCTGCTGACTGTGCGAGAGGCTAATGGAAGCCATAAACAAGTTGCTTGGTCGGTTAAGTATGCTAAAGATTTAACTGACCTCAGAACCGTTGAGAAGCTTCAGGTCGAAAAAGAGTTCTGGAATTCGCAAGGCGTGGAATGGTCAATTGTGACTGAAGAACGGTTTACTATCGATCTAATCAACAATTTAGGAGTCCTCAGGAAATTCGCGAATATTCCTAAATCGCTACTTCAATCTGATTTGGTTGATGGATTTTTAATTAGATTAGAACAGTGTACTGGACACGGCTGGAGAACCGATGCCGCGCTAAGAAAGATTGCGTCCAGACTTTATATTCCTTATGGTGATGCGAAAAAGCTATACCATTATTTGATTTGGTCAAAGCGAATCAAACTAGATTTGGCTGTTGCACCTATCCAAACAGGGCTCCCACTTCCCCCATTTGAAGTCGCGGGCACGATACAGATGCTGGCTCCTAGTTTTGGAGAAGCAATATGAACATTCAGATTAATGACGTTTTCGAGCCGGTGACTGGAGATGCCGTCATTAGTGCTTTATCTCGGATATTGTGGATAGACCGAAAGCAGAATGCAATTGCCTTAATAGACATCGCATCAAATTTGGCACAGCCCCCTTTTCTTGTTGGTTTAGAAGAATTCAGGCGCTCTGCTGAGTCAGGTGACATCAAACTGGCGAAAGTAAAAGCGCCTCAGTACATCCTTGTTTTAGAAGAAGCGCTCAGCCTTGAGCAGAAACGAGACCGTGATACTAAGTGGGAGATGATTGCACCTATAGTCAACCACGAGATACCGGGCTACGTATTTTTCCCAAAGGAGCTAGATGCGTTAGTAGCTACACGAGCTTTAGAATTAGGCGTGTACAAAAGGAAAATTTTGCGATTGCTTTACCGATACTGGATCAACGGCCAGGTCAGAAATACTCTTTTAAAAGATTATACGACGGTAGGGAAAACTCCCAAAGTTTTTGTGGAGGGAAAAAGGCCGGGGCGCAAAGCCACTTACCAAGGTGAGCTGGTTGATCAATATAAATTACTAAGACCCGTTGATCTTAAATGTATAAAAGCGGGATATGCGCTGTTCGTAGACGACGAAGCTGCTTCACGGCGTGCGGCCTACGACAAAATGCTGTCTATGTTTTACAAAGTCAAAGATCTGTCCAAACAACCAGAGTCCCTGGGGGAGCTGCTGCCTACATCTGAAACACCTTCTTACCGACAGTTTGTCCATCATGGAAAAAATTTCTTTGATGAAACCACCACCGCGAAAGGGAGGATGGGAGATCGAAAATGGCAAAAGGATGGTCGCGGCTTGGAAGGCACCGTCAGGGATAATTTGCGGGGACCATGTCACCAGTTTGAAATCGATTCAACGGTTGCCGACATCTACTTGGTTAACAGCTACTCGCGACACATGCTCATTGGGCGCCCGATAATCTATGTGGTGATAGACAGCTACTCTGGCATGATTGTTGGTTTATACATAGGATTAGAAGGGCCAAGCTGGAATGGTGCTCGCCAAGCGCTTTTCAATGCCTTTTCACCGAAGAAAAAGTTTTGCGCCTTGAATGATGTCAGCATCAGCGAGGATGAGTGGCCCTGCCACCATATGCCTTACGAAGTGTTCGCTGACCGCGCTGAAATGCTCAGTGAAGCGGCGGAAGGTCTCTCATCCGGCCTAGGGATTGATATAGGTATCGCACCTCCATTCAGACCAGACTGGAAGTCCATGGTAGAAAGTCGATTCAACACCCTGAACAGTCTATCCGGTATACGGTGGCTGCCAGGTGGGGTAGCCTCGCGTAATAGAGAGCGCGGAGAGCGTGATTATCGCTTGGATGCCACGATGAACATGCGCGAATTCACAAAGATAATCATCAAATGCGTGCTTCATTACAACAAGTTCAACAGGCAACCTGCTCGACTTTCAAAACTGATGATCGATGGTCAGGTCGAGCCAACTCCAATCGCTATTTGGAGATGGGCCACTGAGAATGATTTTATGCGAGATAATAATAAAAGTGAGGAGCTTGTTTATTTAAATTTACTCCCTAGAGAAACCGGGTCTGTCAGAAAGGGCGGTATTTTATTTCGGGGTATGTACTACGTGAGTGAGTATCTGGCTCTAAACAATTGGACTGCTATTGCCAGAAATCAAGGTAGTTGGCCAATAGAGTGTTGGCATCTTCACGAGGCGGCAAGCCACATATGGATACAGGATGCCAATAAGCAATTCGTAAGATGCGATTTACGAAAGTCGGATATGAAATATGCTGACTATCGATCCGATGAAGTTTACGACATGCTTGAGGCGTACCGACAGGTGCCGCCTTCACATGCGAGAGCAGAAATTGAAAGCAGGGTTGCTCTGTTGGATGAAATTGAGGGAACGCTTCGTACTGCTACGTTGGACAAAAAGCAGACTCCGGCGCCGAGAACCAAGGCAGAGGCTATAGGTAATATTCGCGAGCAAAGATCAGAAGAGCTGGTTCGCGAGCGCGCCTCGGCTCAGATCCCCGACGGCGTTCTCCCAACAAAAGCTGCGGCGCAAGAGCCTGAGAAAACTGATCATTCCCAGCATTTTGCCGGGGCGCGTGGTGCTGTGATCATCGATATGCTGAAGCGAATTCGGCCAGGTAAGAAACCATGACGAGCACTCCTACCTTTGCCAGCTACATGAAGCAGGTCATCTCTGACTACGCAGGCAATCCTCTCATTGAGGCTCTGCCGCCTATTTTGTCCTGGGAAGCGGCGGCGGGCCTGATCGCTAACCTGCCTGGAGATGCTACGCCTGAAGAGCTTGTGCTTGAGCCTTGGGTTCGGATTCATTGTGTAGATCGACTACGTTCGATCGTGCAGCCTATGTCGATACACCTGGAGCTAGAGTCCGTTTTTTCGATGCTTATTCGAAGGGGCTACGTCGGCCGCAACCCTCACTCTCCCGAAACGGTCAGACACCTCCATTCACTCTCCGGAGCTTCGCGGTTCCATGAGGGGTTCAGGTCTACCGCAGAGACGTTTAGCTTGGTCGGATTAAGCGGCATCGGTAAATCTACGGCGCTCTGGGCCATTCTCAGCCTGTATCCTCAAACCATTCGACATGAGCGCTTCGAAGGTCGCGCGTTCGTCCAGACGCAGATTACGTGGCTCAAGCTCGACTGCCCCAGAGATGGATCCTTGGCAGGCTTCTGTCAGGAGTTCTTCATTGCAGTGGGCAAAGCGTTGGGTGATGAGGAATACCACAGGCGATTTCGTGCCAGAAATATCACCGACTCGCTGCAGCAGATGGCGCAGGTGGCGAGTACCTTCTTTATCGGTGCGCTTCTAATCGACGAAATTCAAAACCTTCATGCAGCCAAAACAGGCGGCAAGGACAGCGTTCTCAATTTCTTCCTTCACCTGGTCAACAACATTGGTATTCCCGTTGTTTTCATCGGTACCAATTCGATGGTGAGTCTGTTCTCTGGAGTTATGCGCAACGCTCGCCGCTGTTGTGGCAACGGGATTATCGAGTTCAAGAGGTTCGAGAAGGACGGTGATGAATGGCGGATGCTTGTCGAAAACCTCTGGAGCTACCAATGGTGTCAGCAGCAAGGTGAGCTAACGGATGACATCTATGACGTGATTTATGAGCACACCCAAGGTGTTACCGACATTCTGGTTAAGCTATTGATCCTTACACAGCGTTATGTCATCCAAAGTGGGCTGGAAAGCGTCACTGCGGCAGCAATTCGAATTGTGAGCGATTCCAAAATGCAGATTCTGAAGCCCGCACTTGACGCACTGCGCAGCGGCTCTCCTAATAGAATGGCTCAGTTTGATGACCTCCTTCCGGTAGATGAGCAGATCGCGGGTATGATGGACTTCGACTTCAGTCCAGGCTCTGGCCGCCTGCAGGTTTTACGCTCGGCCGGACGGCACGTCGCTGATGCACCTTCCGCAGCTGGGGCTGAACGGGCAAAGGTAGCGCCTTCGGTTGTAGCCGTGCCCACGCAGCAGTCCATGGCCAAGCAGTTGGTTAATACCGAGAACCGGGTGGAGGCACTGCGTGAAGCAGGATGGATAAACAACGATATTTTCGAGTTTTCACCCCTTTACCGCTGTAGGGATTAGCTGACAGAGAGGTCGGATATGGAACATCGGTTTCATTTCTTTCCTGAGCCTTTTCCTGACGAGACGCTGCATAGCGTTCTGTCTAGATATGTTCGTCTCTCAGGTTTTTGCGGGGCACCTAAGGTGGTGGCATTGCCCCCATGGAGGGGGAGCTTTTCGGATAATGTGCCTTTCCCTTGTCGACTCAATGAGCTCGAACAAGCACTGCCGCATGGGACTGGGCTAACAGTGGCGCGCATGATTGACGAGCACACACTACTGCCGTATTACCAGCCGTTCCTCTCTGAAATCCAATTTCACCACGCACGATATCAAATGGAGTTTGGTACCGGCGCTGGTCTGAAGCTGAGCATGGGGTTGATTGCCAGCAGGCTGGAACATGCGTCATGTGCCCGGTTCTGTTCCCATTGCATCGCTAATGACCAAGCCCATTTGGGAGCGGCTTACTGGCATCGAATTCATCAGCTACCGGGCGTCTACATGTGCCCGTTTCACGAGGTTCCGCTCAGGGTTGTCGAGCATCGCGTTTTCAGCCAATTCAGAAGACGGCTGATGCTTCCCGACGATGACCCTGTCGGTTCATGCGCATATTCGCTCGAAATACCCTCGATGAACCGTTCAACGCTGCTCGACCTCGCCAGATACTCAAATACGCTGCTTCAGGCTTTGGCCCTGCCTCTTGACCCTACCAATATCCGCAGTTTAATGCTGAGGGCTGCGGCTAACTCAGGTATTGCCAGCCCCGGTGATCGGCTGCGGTTAGATCAGTTGGCCAGAGTCATCGAGACCTATTTCGACCTCCTCCCCGACTCCGGGGAGTTCCAAACCCTTGCAGAGCGTCCTCAGGGTTCAGCTCCTACTTGGGTGACCAAGCTCCTCAGAAAGCCCAGACATTCTCATCACCCGCTGAAGTACATCGTTCTCACGAACGCTCTCGGTCTGGATATCCGCGACTTACTGATCGACGGCCTCAGACCGTCAGTTGGCGCAACTCAGGCGGAGCTAATTGGCGGCCGATCGCCGATGCCGGTGATAGGCGTTTGCAGTGATCTAGCCTTCCACGTACACCCTGCCGTGGAAAGACTCTCCGGATTACGGCGGCTGGTTTGGAAGGATGCCCAGAAAGGTATGAGTGCGGGCGAAATTGCTGGAAAGCGTGGTGTTTCGCTTGCCACCATCTATCGAACGATCCGTGCGACCCCCTGTGGGGTAGAATGCTGGAAAGAGATCAGGTTTAACAGGGCGCTGGAGTTTCGCCGGGAGCGCTTTAGCCGCCAATATAAGGACCGTTTCGCTCATGACTGCGCTGACTATGCGTGGCTGTACAGAAATGACCACGACTGGCTGTCAGGGCACTGCGACTTGAGCGGCTCGCGAAGATTTGGCCGCAAGCCAAGCTCTGTAATCGTTAACCTCGATCCATCCTTGGCTGCTGAGATCCACAGCTGCGCGAACAGACTCTTCTCCTCCCCAAGTAAGCCGGTGTGGGTGAATCGATCAAGGATAGGTCGGGAGTTGGGCGCTGTGGCGAGGTTTGAAAAGCAATTGGGTAAGTTACCGATGTGCGCTGTGGCGCTAGACCAGGTTTGTGAAAGTCGCCAGCAATTTCACAGTCGGCGCCTTGCTTGGGCGAAGCATCAGCTGCTGCGGGATGGTGTGCGGGTCACTAAATCTCGGCTATACAGGCTGGCAAGCATCCGCATGGGCTAGTCTCATGCACTGACTGGCTGCTCTGAAGCTGAACTGGCCTGACTGAATCAGTTTTCGAGTACGTCCAGCTGTTTCCTCGATTTTAAGGGAACATATGAACGCCCTCCGGCTACCTTACGTGGACCTGGTGGCCCCTCCCACTGGCGAGTCACCCCCGTCCTCATGAGTAACTCGTCTGGATTGACCTGCGTTTTAATCATCCTCTCCACATCCCACTCGAAGTAACTGATTACTGCAGCCCATACAGTACTTGAGATAGAAGATACTAGTGTGCGCCCCGTGTGGTTGGGAGGAAGCTTATGTTTCGACATTTCCGATAATACCAGTAACACTCGGCGTAACTGGAAATGCCAATACGATTCCAGATTATGTTCTAACTGATTCGATGCGAGAGGAAACTGCTGCTTGCGGACTGTGGGACAAACAGGCAGCCAACCCGGTGTGAGTCGTCGCATGTTGGTAATGTTCACCCGGATCTGGCCGGGCCGAATGAGATACAAATCGACCACGCCGTTAGAAATTGAGTTCGCATACTCCTCATCACGACGATGTGGTTGAGGGGGGATGACTGCCTTCTGTGCCACTCCGTTGGTGAGGGCATCGTTCAACCAAACCTTATCATTCGCGACCAACCATAAAGTCGCTTGATAAGCATTTTCCCACAAGTAGTCCAGAGCGACAGATGAGCGAGTATTGAGGATTGTGGTGATTTTCTGACGATATAGCTTGCGCTTACTAACCGATGATGTATTTTTTTCCTGCATGGACCGAGGTTTTCTCCGGGCGCTTTGAAAGATCAACGATTCATGTGCAAGGCGCTCTTCAAAGTTATCCACCGTTTTGAACAGATGGAATGTCAAAATTAGGTGTCGAGTGATGGGCATATCCAGTATGCCGCCGATGGCGGTCATTCTGACCCACTGGTGATGTTTTCCTTTGCCGTATGCGTGGTCAATTTTGGCCAGCAACTCTTCGCCAAAGTGACATTCGACTCCAATCAGTAACTTCTTTTTAGATTGTAGCTTTCCAGCGGTGTATCCCAGCTCTTTATTTTTGCGGGAATAACAGCTGGCTAATACTTCACTTTTAATCGCTGGCAAATTTCGTTCAAGCAAAGTTTTTGAGAACAGTGCAAAGTCTTGTTCGATTTTTGAGCTTGGTATAGATAGATTCGACAGCAGCGGGTTCCATCCACATACGCATTCTGCTGCCAAGCTGGGAAGCAATTTATTTCTCCTATAAAAAGGATGCGAGCATTCTGGGCAAGCCTGAAGCAGTGTTTCTCCGTGACGCCAGCATGCGGTAATACCAGGGATATGGTGTGCTCGGTGCCAGTATGAGTGGCCTTGCTCCACTAAATCCGCGCGTACGCAGGCGAGGCAAAATTTTGCCATGCGATGATTGCTGACTTCTCGGCGGGGAATTCGGCGGGTTGCCGAAGCCATACTCCCGTCGCTGCGATGAGCTAAACCCAAAAAAGGCTTGTAAACGGGCAGTATGGTGTTTAAAGCCAATAGTTCTTCCATGTTGGCATCATTATCGCCGGGTAGTCTAGAGGCGATGTCATCCATCCTCTTGGGGATGATGTTCAGGGAGAATGGCGTGGTGCCGAAAATGTCTCTGAAGGTTTCGTTCTCGGTTCTGTTTCCAGAAAGAATATGATACCTGGTTATTCGAGAGGGCAATGTCTCGTCAGGGAGAGAAGATGGAAAAAACAAGATAGCTGAAGATATTTTGTAACTCTAACTCGTAGTTCTTATCGCACGGGGCCGCACTATGATGCAACGAACGCACTCTTCTGTGAATGTAACTATAGTGTCGAACCGAGATGGTCAGAGTCGGCATCCTAGTCCTATTTGTTATAAAACAGAAGAGTTTAGGCCAAAAAAGTTAATTATTATTATAAAGTGATATTATACCAAACAACTTTTGCTTGCTGCCGTCGCTCAAATGGCTGCGATACGCTCTCGATGTACGTGATATATTCGGCGACGTTCTTAGCTACCACTCTTGTCATCTAGGTTAGCCCAGGCCGTCGCTCAGGATTTCACCGTCGAAGTGCCTGGGTGTTACGCTGGTAATCGGACTCAACAGGAGCGGAAGATGATCCTTTTTTTGGATTTTGATGGGGTTCTTCACCCTGACTCGGTTTTCTTAACCCGCAAGGGTCCGAAACTACGCGGCGAGGGTGAGCTATTCATGTGGGCAGGCCTTCTTGAGGTGGTGCTCCATGACTTCCCCAGCGTTCAGATCGTCCTGAGCACCAGCTGGGTTCGGAATATCGGGTTTTCCCGAGCAATAAAGCGGTTGTCCCCTGTCATTCAGCAGCGAGTCGTGGGGGCTACTTGGCACAGCTCGATGGGAACTGGATGGGCGGACGCGGACTGGTGGGACCAATCCTCTCGGTACGGCCAGATCATCCGCTACGTAGCCCGTTCAGCGGTCACCGATTGGATTGCGATTGACGACGACTTAGAGGGATGGGCTGAGGCTGATCGCTATCGATTGGTCGCTGTTGATCCCGCCCTTGGGCTGTTCGAGGACCGAGCTGTCGCTGAGCTACGGAGCAAGCTTAACTCCTCTAGGGCGAGTGACTTATTGATCGGCAGATGAGAGCCATCGGCATCACTGCGCGGAATTACGAAGTGAAAACTCTCATCGGAAGAGGAAATCGCCCATCTGGAATCGCTTATTGCGCAGCTTGCGGTGAGCGCGACCCAGCAGGCCTATGGGACTGCGTTGGCGGCCGGCCATTCTGTGATGGAGATTGTGGACGGAAGGCTGGTTCTGACACAGCCATCAGCAGCGAGAAAAGTCAAATGAACGTCCACTGGACGACGATTCGGGGTAACCGTCCGGCGAAGTCACCTACCCAGCCTCGCAATACCCAGACATGGTGTGCAATGAAATTTAAGCGGGCACCAGTTCTAGCTTTGTAAGCGGGTATTTCATGCAGCCAACACGCCGTTCTTATTCAAGCTCTTCAAAGCCCAGGTCGTTCAAAAGTGCGCCCAACCTAGTGCTTCGATTGCTAGCGTCGCCGTCAGTCATTGGTTTCAACGCAAACCTCGCTCACAAATGGATTCGGGTGCAGGGGCAGAAAAGCACAGGGCTGCATCCTGCGTTTATTCCGCTACCCGTGCCGTTGGCCGAAGCAGGCTTGCACCTAGCGTCATCGAATACCTGCGTTGATATCCAGCACCCCCTCGGCACTATCAAAATGTGAACTGGCCAACTGAAAATGCTGCTGCCTGCGCGACGTTTCTTCGAGACCTGTTGCGATGATCCGTATCGACGCCATCTGGCTTGCCACCAAGGCCTTGGGTATGCGAGCCGGCAGGGGCGTTATCCAGCCACGTTATAAAGCTGCGAGTAAAGGTAGCTTAGCGAGCCTGTTAGATAGCGAGAAACTATTTTGATATCTCAGCCAGTCAATGCCTACGGCGCACGACTGGAGTTAAAGTAGTGATCTGTGACCTTGAACCGCCCACGCCGCAAGCGCGGATACTGTGACGTAGGGCATCAGGTGAAGCTGGTGGGTAAGATCTTTGTCACCAACTCCGATTCAAGAAGGACAAACAACGAAGTGTGCGGACTGTCGTCAGGCGCTTAAGGAGAGAATGCGATGAAGATCACCGGTAAAGTCGAAATTGAAGCCGTCACAGACGTTGTATGCGATGTCTGCCTACTCACCACTAGATCAGAGGGCGGTACTCTTCAGTTTGCCGTGCTGCAAGCCCACTGGGGGTACGGCACGAAGCACGACGGTGAGCGGTATGAGGTCCATCTCTGCGAGGCGTGCTTTTTCCACACGATCGCCAGCCTCAAACAGGAACGCCGTAGCCAGAACATGTTTTGCGAGGACAACGGGATTGTGCACGAGGATTTTGGGTTGGTCGGCAAGGACGATTTTTTTGGCGACACCGCCCGAGGCTAAATGTGTGTAACGCCTCGCAAGCTGATGGGCACGGGACTCAGGGCTAGTGCCCATCAGCTTGCGAAAATGATCAGCTTGCTTGGACCATTCCATTAATCCCTCGATGCCTGAATCGCATTATCAGTATCCGGAGGGATCGCAGAGAGATTAAGCGCCACACGCTGAAGTGCTGATCTGTGAGCCTTAGGCACTGGTGCGTTGGTCTGGTTGGCACCTGCCGCAGTCTGGCTCGATACCCTCGCCGCTCCTCGGCACACCCGTATTAAGCATAAAGGTTCTGTAACCGTCACTGCGGAAATGTCTACGCTGTGTGCCCGGCAGGCATTGGCTCCAGACCTTAGCAAGGTCCGCTGTTGGCCGATTGCTGCCTGTCACCACCGACGGCAATCGACCCAAAGCAGACATTGCCAGCCATGGGATCACGCTCGCTTCACTTGGAAAGCAATCTTAATCACTGCCGCAGATTGACCAGCTATCAAGGCTATCTCAGCAGGGATGACAACCTCGCTCCAAGACAAATTTGCTGCGACGCATACCATTAAATACAGCTCATGGTAGCGCCCGTCTAACTCGGTATTGACCCAAGCAAGGGTGCTCTCTAAGACCGCAATTGTTACTGGAATAGAGATATACCGGCTTTGGTCTGGCGAGCGCAGACCGCCACGACGGCAGCCGAAGTGTAGAGCCATTCGCTCGTAGGTTTGAACATCAATGCCATGCACGACGACGAAATAGGCTAAGCAATCATCTGGGTTCAAAGTAGTAATCATAGGCTTGCAGTTTACAGACCAAATCGCCATCGCTGTCAAAACAGATAAGATTTGCTTGAGGTCGGTTCATAACGTTGCTGAACAGCCGCTTAGGGTCGGAAGCAGCCCCTCGTGACCAACTGCTATCGTCCAGTAGCGGCCTGACGCCACCGGCAGCATTCGACCCAAAGCAGCCGCTCGACCTCAAGGCCTTCGCCAGTTTCTAGCCGTGTAGAGCGGTATTCCTATCAAGACGTCTTTGACTTCCAGCGCTCTGGACACGTAAATTTTGCCGTCGAATGATCAGACGAAGCGCGGATATGGATATCGATTTGAACCCATCAACAGCATTGAGCGTACCTAGTTTTGACTTGGGAAATTACGTGCTTCGCGAGATACGATCTGAGGACATCCAGGCCGTTTTTGCAGGTCTCTCTAACCCAAGCGTCATACGCCATTACGGCGTGTCTTATCACAGCCTTGAGGCGACCGTAGAGCAAATGCGGTGGTATGAGCGGCTTTTGTCTGAGCGTGAGGGTATTTGGTGGGGTATTGCAAGGCATGAAGACGACGAGCTCATCGGAGCCTGCGGATTCAGTGACTGGATACACGAGCATCGCAGTGTCAACTTGGGATACTGGCTACTGCCTGCCTACTGGAGGCGCGGAATTATGCAGAAAGCGTTGCCGGAGGTTTTACGGCATGCTTTTAGGCATATGAACATCCATCGGGTGCACGCAGATATTGAGCCTGAAAATGCAGCTAGCTTCCATCTTCTCCGTAAGCTCGGTTTCCTTCACGAAGGAACCTTGCGTGACGTCGAATACAAAGAAGGAAGCTATGTCAGCTTGCATCAGCTGAGCATCATACAAAGTGACCCCGTAGCAATGGAGCTTCACGACCCGAACATTGGTTGATCGCAGATCAAGGCTTCTCCACTTGCATCGCGTCCCAAGTGTGAACCACGCACTTCGACGCCGGCACCAGAGCGGCCGAGGTGATTCAAAGATACGGAACGAAGGAGCGTGTGAACTCTCAGAGTAAGTGAATTTCGTCACATATTGGGAAAGGAATCGCCCATGCCACACTCCGCTCATTATCGAATCGACTACGTTCACGATGGTGCCGACAAGAGCTTTTACGTCAGCGCGCAGACCATGAGTAATGCTGAAGCATGGCACTGGGCTGCAATGGATTTGGGGGTTGCTCAGATCCCGAAATATCGCCGAGACAAGGTGCAGGCCTTTAGCAAACCACTCGCAGAGCGGCACGGTATTGTCCATGTGCGGTGGTCGCACGCTTAGACAATGCTCAGTCTGGCACGCCGCTTCAAAGAACCATTAGTGCAGCCTGGCGGGCTTTCGCGACTGCACCAAACAAGAACGGATAATCAGCTTACCCCGTTGGGTCCCTCCAGCACCTGCCTTACCTTCTTCGCCAGATCGGTGGGCACGTAGGGTTTGGATATCACATCAAACTCGTTGCCCCCTGCATCCGTACGCTCTAGCGAGTTTTCGGAATAACCAGTTGTCAGCAACACCTTCAAGGTGGGGTAAAAGCGCTTGGCTTCACGGGCCAGCATCACGCCGTTCATTCCACCGGGCATGATCAGGTCGGTGAAAAGCAGGTCAAATTTCTCTCCCTTGAGAATGGCAAGCGCTTCTTTGCCGCTGTAGGCCAGTCCGCACCTATAGCCGTATTCTTCCAAAACCATCCTGGCCAGTTCCGCGACGTCTGGGCGGTCTTCCACAATCAGGACCCGCTCTCGGCCTGATTGCTCGACGATCACCTCCATGACGGGAAGGGTATTGAGCTGGCTGTCATCCACAGGGAAATACATCCGAATCGTTGTGCCGATGTTCTCTTCGGAATAAATCCGGGCCGTTCCTCCAGATTGCTTCATAAATCCGTACACCATGGAAAGGCCTAATCCAGAGCCCTTTCCTTCGTCTTTGGTGGTGAAGAAAGGGTCCATCACTCGGTTGACGATGGAGGGCGGCATACCAGCGCCGTTGTCGGTAATAGCCACGCTGACATAACGTCCAGGCATCAATCCGTCATATGACGTGGAGGCGAGGTTCTGAATTTGTACGTTCTTGGTCTCCATGGTCAGACGTGGCTGCTGTCGTGATTCCATGGCATCACGGGCATTGATGAATATATTCAGCAACGCGACCTCCGTTTGGGTCGTGTCCACTCTGCAATTCCATAGATCACTTGCCAGAGACAGCCTGATTTCGGTTCCGACCAAAGTGCGTTCGGCCATTTCCTGCGATGAAGTGATGATGGCATTCAGGTTCACCACACGGCCCTGAAGCTTCTGTTTGCGCGAAAAGGCAAGCAGCTGTTGAGTGAGCGTTTTCGCCCGTTCAGCGGCGTTTCGAGCGTTACCCGCACTGCGTAGAATCCGCTGTTGATCATAATGCGGTTTATCGGCGGTGCGCTGAATCATGTCCAGGTAACCAATCATCACCTGCAGCAGATTGTTGAAGTCGTGTGCGATGCCCCCTGTAAGCTGGCCCAGAGCTTCCATTTTCTGAGCCTGGCGCAGCCCATCCTCTGCATCACGCCGGCGGCTGACATCCAGCTGCGAGGCAAAGAAATAGATCAGCTCACCGGACTCGTTGTACACCGGCGAAATAAAAAGCGCGTTCCAGAAGGCCGAACCGTCTTTCTTGTAATTCGCCAACTCAACGGCCACTTCGTTATTGGCAGCAATGGCCTCACGGACCTGCTTGACGGCAGCTGGATCGGTTTCTGGCCCCTGCAGGAATCGACAGTTGGAGCCCACGATTTCATCGCGGCTGTAACCGGTCATGTCGATGAATGCGTTGTTCGCGAAGATGATCGGGTTATCAGGCCGCTTGGGGTCTGTGACGATCATCGGCATGCGCGTGGTCTCCACGGCAGCGAAGAAGATGTTGTGATCTGATCCGCTGATGTCTCCGGTGGAGCTATCGTTTACACGTGTTGGGTGGCTCGCCATCGCTGCTCCGGCCTGTATCAAGCAGTACGCTATCTGTGAATAGTCTGTATATATGAACAGTGTTTAATGCTGTGGTGCAAGTTTTTGGCATATCGCATGCAGTTGGTCGACATCAAACGGTTTGGGTAACCAGTGCACGCGATGGTCATCCAGTGATTCAGCGGTTGAGTGATAGCCGGAGGCGACGACAACGGGCGTCGAAGGCTGAAGTCGCTGAACTCGCTTGACCAACTCAATGCCGTCAATCTCTCCTGGCATCTGTAAATCCGTAATCAGTAACCGCGGAGGATAGCCGCAGCTTTCGATAAATCTCCAGGCAGCATGGGCATTGCTGAAAGGAGTAGCCGTGTAGCCATACATTTCAAGAACGTCGATCACCAGATTCAGGATCAGAAGCTCGTCTTCAACAACCAGGATGGAGTCCATTCGCAGCATTCCCGCTGAGGAGTGTTACGTTCCGACAGAATCTTGAGTGGTTGATTCCTAGTAATCACGTCGAACGGGCTGGTGGGATCGGTCCAACTGCAGCGATTAGGCCAAGTGAAACCGTAGATGGAACGATCCATCGACTAGACCACTTATCATGAAGAAGTGTTTCGTCCTCTCACGAATTTCGCTGACCTGCGGTGTGTAGCGTTCCGAGAACTGTTATTGTCAAATGGCCACTATGGCTCTGAGCGGCCAGCGACGCCGGCTCATCCTCGTGATCCAGGTGATATTTCATTCGATTGGCTGTTCTGCGGTAGCGACAGTGACTGCGATGCTGGGTCGAAGCCCGGTATTGCTAAGAACATACTAAAAGACATTCAGACAGGGATAAATCTTGAATGAAAGCGGATTTCAGCGATGCCCCGGAAAGGGTGACCCGACGACGTCGCAGCCGTAGCATTCGTAGCCTTGTCGCCTGTCTAGCAGTGGTGGGTATGGTGGCCGCCGCCGTTTTTTTGTTGATTGGCCGACCAGAGCCTCTTAGGTTAATCCCCCCATTAGGGATTACGTCCCAAGCGCTAGATGGAGACACCAATACAGGTTCTGTCTTACGATCCGAACCAGCGTCGCTTGACACTGTTGTGGACTCCGCTTACCGGCAAACCAGCTTTAACGATCAGAATTTTGAACCGACAGGCGCTCATAATATTGTCATCTATCATCCAAACTACGACGGTACCCATCGGATTGAACCGACGCAGAAGGTGAAACTGACGATCGTTCGGCAGACGCCTAGCATGAAGGATCGGGTGTGCTGGCCTTTTCGGCAGGGGAGTATCGAGTCTCGCAACTGTCGGCTTTCAGTAGGTCTCAAGCATCGAGGCTAGCGAGGGGGCGACTAGCGCGCCCCATTGCCTTACCGGGTGCTGTCATCCAGTGCGATAAGTCACTGCGCTTACCTCATCTCCAGAAATGCTAAATCTCCTTAAGCCCACAAGCCTGGACCCTTGATGCGGGGGCATTTGGGGCAGCGATCACCTGTTTGTTGAGGGCTTGCCGACGTTCTCTGTGTAATCCGCCTATTTTAAGTTATCCACCTGCGGGCCGATTACTGGGTAATCCCTTCCCTTTTCGGCGAGTACCGTTATGTCTTGGTTAACCAATCTCAAATTGAAGTCCAAGCTTCTAACCGCCTTTGGCTTGTGTGCGTTGATCACTGTCGTCGTAGCGGCACTCGGCAAGTCGGGTATCGTCGGACTCTACGAACAGGTTCAAGGCATCACCGGTAATAATCTGGTATCGATCAAAAAAACCGATGCAGTTAAGGCTAACCTCATCGGTACCAATCGGGATCTCTATAAAGCGATTGTGCTCACCACTTCAAATGCCGAACAGTCCGATATCGACGCCGTTTTCGAGTCATATCGCATGAATCAAGCTGAGGCCTTGGCCTCGTTCAAGGCGTATCGGGCCACGCCGCTGGAGGCTGACGAGCGCGCAGCTGGTGATGATTTCGAACGCGATTGGCCGACGTACATTGCGGCGGTGGACGCAGGTATTGCTGCACTCAAAAACGGTGATGCAGGATCGGCCAAAAGAATCGCCAACGACGTGGTAACGCCGGTATACAAAAAGCTCATGAGTGAGGTATCGATCATCATTGAGTCGAACTCCCGTCAAGCTAATGAATCGACGCAGGCCGCTGCCAGCACAAATTCGCAAGTCACCTGGACTCTGATCATTGGATGTTTGGTGGCCGTCGCGTGTGCGATCGCCCTTGGGATGATGGTAACGGCGATGATTACTCGACCGATTTATCGATCTGTGGAAGGAGCCGGACGTGTTGCTATTGGTGATCTTACTCAGACCATCGAGGTGCGCGGTAAGGATGAAACGGGTCAGCTCCTCAAGTCGCTATCTGACATGCAGAGTGGCCTCAAAAACACTGTACTCCAGATTGCCGATGCGGCTAACCAGTTGGCCTCGGCGGCAGAGGAGCTGACTGCGGTTACGGAGGATAGTACGCGCGGATTAGTCACGCAGAACGGCGAAATCCAACAAGCAGCCACCGCTGTCAACGAAATGACAGCGGCTGTGGAGGAAGTAGCACGAAACGCAGTCAGTACGTCGCAGATATCCAATCAAACCGCTGAAGATGCAATGAAGGGGCAAAAACAGGTTCAGCAGGCGGTTAATGCCATCAACACCGTGACAGAGGTAATCAACGATTCGACACAGCGTGTCGAAGCATTGGCTGAACAGATCCATGACATCACCAAGGTTCTGGAGGTCATAAGCGGTATCGCCGAGCAAACCAACCTGCTTGCCCTCAATGCTGCGATCGAAGCTGCTCGGGCCGGCGAACAAGGCCGAGGTTTTGCCGTAGTCGCGGACGAGGTGCGAGCCTTAGCTCACCGCACTCAAACTTCAACAGGTGAAATCGAAGCCATGATCAGTCGGGTGCGAAATGGTGCCGACGAAGCTGTGCATGCGATGGGCAAAAGCCGGACTCTTGTGCAAAACACACAGTTGCTAGCGACCGAAGCCGGATTGGCATTAGAGCGAATCAGCAATGGGGTAAGTCAAATCAACGAGCGTAATCTGGTCATTGCCAGCGCTGCAGAAGAGCAGGCCCAAGTAGCGCGGGAGGTGGATCGCAATCTGGTGAACATCCAGGACCTATCCACGCAGACGGCTGCAGGCGCGAATCAGACCAGTGCCTCTAGCCAAGAGCTGTCGCGGCTAGCGATGTCGTTCAATAGTTTAGTGGGGCAATTCAAGCTTTAGCAGAGGCTCCCGAACGTATAGGAAGGAAAAACGGCTACCGTCCCACGTCCCGATGGATTTGCTGGCTGCTGAGCGCCGGCGTGAGCCGGGGCCTTTACTCTATCGGCGGTAACGCCTTGAGAGGAGCTGTTGAGGCAAGACCACGTAGCGGCGGTTGCAAACCACCACTTGGAAGTCCCGGCGCATTGACCTTTTCGACCCGTTCATCGGACTTAACGCTTAAATGTAAGCTTGGTTTGTCCAATCAGTTACATGCACTCAAATGCTCAGACATCGCTCAGACATCGCTCAGACAGGTCTGATCGTCACGACAGGAATTACCTTATGAGCACCATCATTCTTGTCGAGGATGAGCAGGACATATTGACCATCATGGTCGAAATTCTGGAAACGGAAGGCTATAGAGTCAAAGCATTTTGCGAGGCAGATTCAGCCTGGAGTCACATTCAGCATAATGGTTTCGATGCAGATCTGTTGATCACTGACCTGAGAATGCCTGGCAGGATCGACGGGCTTGAGCTGGTCCAAAGGCTGCATGACCTGGTACCGCAGGTGCCTGTAGTCGTCGCCTCAGGTTTTCATGCTGCGGTAAACACGTTGGACTATGATCATGTGCATTGGTTGAACAAGCCATTCACCTTGAACCAGCTGCAGGCGATCTGCCAAAAGCTGACCGCGCACTGATCAACTGGATTTGCCCGGAGCCTCGGAAATTTCCTCCAGATAACGCGGCAGGTAGATACAGAATGTCGTGCCCTCACCCACGCTCGACCAGACGCGCACCTGACCACCCGATTGCTTGGCAAAGCCATAGACCATTGAAAGGCCAAGTCCGGTGCCTTGGCCCACCGGCTTGGTGGTGAAAAACGGCTCAAATATATGGGCCAGGGTTCCGGGCGGAATGCCCGACCCAGTGTCTTTGACATAAATGCACAAATACTGGCCTTCAGCGAGACCTTCACCTTGCGCTGTGTATTCGTCTATCTGCTGGTTGGTCGTATTGAGCGTGATGCGACCGCCGTCCGGCATTGCATCCCGGGCGTTTATACAGAGATTTAAAAGTGCATTTTCAAGCTGGCTGGCATCGACATAAGCCTGCCACAGATTTGGATCGCCATGAGCATCGAGCTCGATGCCTTGCCCCATCAGACGCCGAGCGAAATCGACTATTTCGTGCATCAAGATGTTGACGTCGGTGGGCAGCGGCTCCAAGGTTTGACGACGCGAAAACGCAAGCAGCCGATGCGTTAGTGCAGCAGCGCGATCGGTGGAGTTCTGTGCCATCGTTATGTACCTGTCGAGGTCCAACACTCGGCCCTGTGCCACACGCAATTTCAGCAAGTCCAGGGAGCCTGAGATACCCGTGAGCAAGTTACTGAAGTCGTGAGCGATACCTCCAGTCAACTGACCCACGGCTTCCATTTTTTGTGACTGGCGCAGCTTGTCTTCCAACTCCATGAGCAGGGCTGTACGGCTCATTTCCCGCTGCTCCAGAGCTTCATTGAGCAGCCTCAGTTTCGCCTCGGTGTCACGGAGCCTATGGCAGGTGTGTTCGAGGTCCTGCTCGCGCGCTCGCAGCGCTTCTTCAGCAATGGTACGTTCGAGCAGGTCAGCTGCCTGTCGCGCCAGAAGATCCAGCAGTTTCAGGTCCCGCGCGGAGGGATGATGCGCATCGCGCCAGTGAGTCGATATCATCCCCAACAACTGACCAGAGCGTGAGAGCAGTGGGGTGGTCTGCGCCGATCGTATCCCCGTTTTGCGAAAAGCCGACAAGTCTTCGGTCCCGGCGATTTCTGCCCATTCCTCGAAATCCGGAATGATGGCCCGCTTACCCAGCTTGAGCGCCTGAGTACAACTGCTATGAGCCGTTGGGCTGACCCACTGCCAGAAGCCAATCGCTTCCGGGGACAATCCTCGCGAGCAAAGTAGCTGAAGTTTGCCACCGTGGCCCGACGCGTGGCCCTCGGGGCAAAGCAGTTGCATTGTCCCGAATTGGGAGCCGGTGATGGACACTGCCGCGTCCACAATCTTGCCGTATAGCGTCTCCAGGTGTTGTTCACCGATCAACTCGGTACTGATCGCGTGCAGCAACGCGATATCTGATGGTACATCTGTCGCGGTGACCGAAGAGGTCAGGTGAGCCTCCAGCTGGGAGGGAGCAGATCGAGCGGGCATGACGACCTCTGCTGACGCTGGAGTAGACGCGAAGTCTAGCATTTGCAGCACATTCCGCGATAGCAGCCGCTTTTGCCTTCGTATTTTAGTTGGGGAGAGAACGGTTGCATGCCAAATTCCGTCCTGCTGGTGTACTGACTGATATTCAATAACCGTCTTAACGGTCGCAAGCTTGTTTTCGTAGCGTTGGTATTTACGCGGCTTCATACTGGAAGCCCTAAGCTTTAACGCTTGCCTCCCTATCAAGGTTTAAAAAAATGGCCTCGTTGCGCCCAGTGATATCAACCGGCAATGTCGGATTCGATTCAGTGTTGAGAGGAGGCCTACCCAGCAATCGGCTTTACCTTCTGGAAGGAACGCCTGGGGCTGGCAAGACTACGCTTGGCCTTCAGTTTTTGCTGGAGGGAGTAAAAGCCGACGAGTCCGTCCTGTACATTACCCTTTCAGAAACCAGCGAAGAGTTGGAAGGCGTCGCGCAGTCGCATGGCTGGACTTTGGACGGCATTGACCTTTTTGAGCTTTCTTCAACCGAGGAGGTGCTGGGCACGGGTTATGAACAGTCCATCCTGCACCCTTGGGAGGCAGAACTGGGTGACATCATCAAGCTAATCCAGGAGCGAGTGGACAGGATAAAGCCGAAAAGGGTGGTATTTGACAGCCTTTCCGAGATGCGCCTTCTGGCTCAGGATCCTTTGCGTTATCGCCGTCAGGTGTTAGCCCTAAAGCAGTATTTTGCTGGTCGGGACATAACCATCCTGCTGGTGGACGATCTTACGGCTTCGAATGGGGAAAGAGACAACCACCTTCACAGTCTTTGTCATGGCGTCATCACCCTTGAACGGCTGACTCTGGATTTCGGAGCCGCCCGCAGGCGCCTTCAAATACAAAAATTACGCGGTGTTGATTTCGTTGCGGGCTTTCACGACTTCACTATCCGCAGGGGCGGACTCGAAGTGTATCCGCGGCTAATCGCGGCCACCCATCATGTGCCGTTCACCGCAGAGCCTGTAGGTAGTGGGGTTGCTGCCCTGGATGAACTATTGGTAGGAGGTCCGCTAAGGGGGACTAGCACCCTGGTAACCGGGCCTGCCGGCTCTGGCAAAACCACTATTGCGCTGGCTTATCTTGCAGCGGCTTGCAGTCGGGGTGAGAACTGCACTATCTACGAATTTGACGAGCGCGTCGCTACTCTGGTTTTGCGTGCGGATAGCATGGGGATGGATTTGAGTAGTCACATTTCCAGCGGTCGCCTGGTCATTCAACAAATCGACCCGGCAGAGATCTCACCAGGGGAATTTTCCTGGCGCGTGCGCACCGAAGTTGAAGAGCGCAATTGCACCATGATCGTGGTTGATAGCCTGAACGGCTACTTGGCAGCGATGCCACAGGAGCAGCAGCTGATCTTGCAGATGCACGAATTGCTTTCCTATCTCAGCCAGCTTGGTGTGGTCACATTCCTGATCAACCCTCAGCACGGCCTGGTCGGCTCAATGTCAACAAATCTCAATATTTCCTACGTTGCAGACTCTGTGATCCTTATCCGGTTCTTTGAGGCGCAGGGACGGCTGCGTAAAGCAATTTCTGTCCTGAAGAACCGTAGCGGCGCCCATGAAGACGCGATTCGGGAGCTTCGCATTGACTCGAAAGGCGTGCGCGTTGGTGAACCACTGGCCAATTTCCGTGGCGTGTTGACTGGAACGCCGGAGTACTTCGGCGCAGACCTGCCCTTGATGGAAGAACGAAAGCGTGTCGACTGAGCGATTCTCTGAAGGTAGAAATCTGCTTGTGGTGGCTCCCTTCCAGGGAGATGCAATTGCTTTGCGCAAGCTCTTCGGCCAGACCTACCCGATTGAAGTCCATAGTGATTTGCACTCACTTTCGGCGGCCGTCGGTGAAAGCACTGGTCTTGTGATACTCACCGAGGAGAGTCTTTCCGGTGAGGTACTTAGCCTTGGAGCAGCACTCGACCTTCAACCACGCTGGTCCGAGATTCCAATCATCCTCCTCGCGTCCAATAAAAGCCGGTCTGGCCGAGACACCGAGATCGCTCGGCGCAGGCTCCCTAAATCGGCGGGGCACGTGGTCGTGCTGGAGCGCCCGCTCAGTTCAGCATCGTTGCTGAGTGCTACCGCCGCCGCATGGCGTTCGCGTATGCGCCAATTCGAAATGCGCGAGAGCATTGAGCAATTGGCGGAGGAGAGGAGGCGATTACATATCCTGCTTGAAAATATTCCATTGGGTGTGTGCTTCATGGACACGCAAGGTACATCTCTCGTCAGCAATCCTTTGTACCGGCGCTATGTGCCGGGAGGCATCATCCCTTCCAGACAACCGGAAGTCGCTACTATGTGGGTAGGGCTTGATGCTCATGGTAGGCAGTTGGAGCCCGATATGTTTCCGGGTGCTAGAGCGCTGAGAGGAGACCCGGTAGCTGGCTTGGATTTTTACCATCGCCTAAATGACGGCACAGAGTCATGGATGCGTGTCAGTGCTGTTCCTTTATACGATGAGAAGCAGTCGATCATCGGTGCAGCTGCTGTGATCGTCGACATCAACGAGGAGAAGCAAGCTGAACTGACTCTGCGCAGGTTCAATGAAGAGCTTGAGATTCAGGTTGAAGCGAGGACTCGTCAGTTGAATGCGGCTGTCGAGCAGCTCAAGGCCGAGAGTGAAGAACGCGCGCGTGCCGAAGAGCAATTGCGCCAATCCTTGAAGATGGAAGCAGTGGGGCAGTTGACCGGAGGTATTGCTCACGACTTCAACAATATGCTCACGGGCGTTATCAGCGCGCTCGACCTTGTGAAACTTCGAATAAACAAGGGACGCCTGGACGGAATCGATAGGTTTATGGACGCAGCGCAGAGTTCAGCACAAAGAGCTGCTTCTCTGACGCACCGTCTGCTTGCCTTCTCTCGACGCCAGTCGCTGCATCCAAAAGCAGTTTCGGTCAATGAGCTTATCCGATCGCTCGCTGATCTACTCAACCGTACGGTTACGGAGAACATCGTTCTCAAAATCGAGCTGAGCGTGGACCAACACTTGATCTTTGTGGACTCCAACCAGTTAGAGAACGCGGTTCTCAACCTGGTGATCAACGCACGAGACGCCATGCCTGATGGCGGTGAGTTAACCATTGCCACCTTCCTTGATGCGGGAACAGGGACGAGCTCTTTTCAGCAGGTCTGTCTGCAGATACGTGATACCGGTTATGGCATCCCCGAAGATCTCCTAAACAAGGTTACTGAGCCGTTCTTCACTACCAAACCTATAGGCCAAGGCACTGGCCTGGGATTATCCATGGTTTATGGATTCGCTAAACAGAGCAACGGTCGTCTTTCCATTGAGAGTAAAACCGGCGCAGGAACTGTCGTTTCAATCTTTTTACCGGAGCATCAGGGGATCGACGAAGATCACCCGAGCGCCGCCTTGCGGGTCACCGCAGGACAAGGTCAGACCATCCTCTTGGTCGAAGACGATGACTCTGTGCGCCTGATCAATCATGAAGTGCTAGAAGAGCTTGGATATCGGGTGTACGAGGCCCGCAGTGGTGAAGAAGCCCTGAAGGTGTACAACGATTTGCAAAAAGTGGACCTCTTGCTTACCGATGTCGGATTGCCGGGCATGAACGGGCGGCAATTAGCCGAGATTCTTCAACAACGTAAGCCGCGTCTTCCAGTGTTGTTCCTCACAGGATATGCAGAGGGGGCTATGGTGCGGGCCGATTTTCTAGGTCCTTTCATGCAGCTACTCACCAAACCGTTGGCTTTAGACGTGCTTGCCAGTCGAGTGGCAGAGATGATCGCGGAGTCAGACGCGACCGTTGAAGCCATGGCACATGGCACTGGCCGTGTCTGAAACGCCGAGCATGAGCGGAATCGATTTAGGCCAGGAAATTCAACGGTTGTACTCAGATTTGCCGGTGGTACTGGCTACTGGCTACAGCCATATATTCGCGCAGAATGGCGCCACAGGTTTTAAGCTTGTGCATAAGCCCTACTCTGTTGAGCAGCTATCGAGCGTGCTTCAACAGGTGCTCAGCGCGACAAGGCAAGGAACGCAATGCCCTTAATTTCGGTTTCATCTGTGACTGAAGCAGCTTCGGGTTATTCGGATTAGGGCCGCCGTCGCTCGGAGTCCATATACCCCCAAGCCGTCGACCTCAATACCGGCCTTTTTCGCATAGGCCGTGACCAAGGCATAGATGCCGTAGGCGATCCCGGCACCGGTCAGCTTGCCGCGCAACGGTATGAACAGCGGCACTTTCCTGTCATGTCCTGAGCTTCCTATGTACGCCCGGCCGCTACCGGGTGCAACGGCAGGTAGTGCATCTTGCCGCCTTTGCCCCCCGGCGCTCCCGGATGTCGCTCACCTGTAGCAACGCCGCCTCTCTGAATTACACAGGAGTCACCTGCGGGTGACTGGAGGCCTCCAACGATGCCTCGCCTCATTCCGCAGTAAGTCTCGACTCCTGCCCCTTGCACAAAACTATCCCTGCACTATCGTATTGCCTTAGGTAGTGACGCGACCGAACCCCCATGGGTTGCTTTAGGCGCTTTCGAGCGATGGCAACTGATTGGGGGATTACATGCAGGAAATGACCCGGTTTCACGCGTTGGACAGCATGCGCGGTATCAGCGCGATAGCGATCGTCCTTTACCACACCCATCTTGTAGGCAGCATTACGGAGTGGAAGTTTTTCGCTAATGCCGACCTGCTGGTCGAATTTTTCTTCGTCCTTAGCGGCTTCGTCATGGCTCACGCTTACGGTAGCAAGCGCGGACGGGACTTAAGCCATTTCCTGATTTCGCGCACCTTTCGCCTGTTACCCCTGCACGCGTTCATGCTTGCAGTCTTCATTGGTCTGGAGGTCCTGAAGTACGCCGCCTATAAACAGGGTTTCTCCTTCAATCAGACACCCTTCACCGGCATCTACGCGCCGTCGCAGATCCTACCCAATCTCATGTTGCTGCAAAGCTGGACGCGCTTGACGGAAAACCTGTCATTCAATACCGCGTCCTGGAGCATCAGCATCGAGTACTGGACCTACATGGTGTTCGCCGCAACCCTTTTCATGGCTTCGACTCGCCGATACCTTCTGTGGACATTCATTGCCCTCAGTGGATTTGCTCTGCTTTCCAACCATATCGATGTAATGACCGTTTATGCGCAAAAAGGCTTGGGATGTTTCTTTGCCGGGGCATTGGCTTACGCCCTTTTCAGCCGTCTAAGACGCTGGGTTGTCCCTGGCTTCGCATTGCTGAGCGCACTGGAAGCCTTCGCAGCCATTGCCATCTGGTGGGTGCTGACCTCGGAGTTGCCGCAGAAAATAGCGTCAGCCAGCATGGTGTTCTGCGTGACCATCATGCTATTTGCTTTTGATGGCGGAGCGCTGTCGCGCGTGCTCAAGCACGAATTCTTCGCTCGCTTGGGGCAGTGGTCTTACTCCATCTACTTGACCCACTTGGCCGTACTGTTGTTCGTGATTTCGGCTTTTATGGTGGTGCAGAAAAAAACCGGCTTTGAAGCCGCGCCCATGCAAGGTGATATCCGCTACCTGGATACCGGCCATGTCTGGCTGAATAACCTGATGGTTCTGCTGATTCTGACGGCGGTAGTGACGATTTCCAGTGCGACCTATCACTATGTCGAGCTCAAAGGACAAGCAGTCGGCAAGCAGCTGTTGAGGCGCAGGATGGCGATGCCCACGGGCTAACGTGATCATCCCCATACAGCTTGTGTGGGAGCGATGTGTTTCTGTCCTGACTGACACGGCTGGTGTATGAGCAGGGTTTGTACTGCAATCTGTTGCGAATCGGTCGTTTTTGAGAATGGAAGCTGTTGCCTGCGGAGATAACCTGTTGCAAGTGGCGAGCGCTTGATTCGCATCCTGGCGGTTAGCGCCTTAGTGCTACTGGGCTAAGCGCCAAACTCGTGGAGCTTGAGTCGCCGTCCCGAGGAGGTTTCTTTCGACAATCCGATTGAGATCAAATGCGGGCCTAGTGAGCGTTCGACCTAGGCTGTGTGAAATCGGCCGGGCCAAGCTGGAGCGGCCACCCTGCAGTAACTCGGAGTCCACATGAGCCTTGCCCACGTAAAAGAGATAGTTGAAGCCAGTGATGTCATCGAAGCGAATCGACTGCTTCAGTCAGGGCATGAGTTGCTGCAGATTGTCCCGGGCTGGACCAGCGACAATACTCCCTGCACGCTGTTTTACCTGAGCAAACCTGCCCCGACGTCAGAGGGCGATTATGTCGACGGCGATTGGGTGCCCAAGCGGCCGAACTGAGCCACTGCACATAACGGCAGCTCTGTTCGTACGCCCCACCGCATGGCCCGCTCCAGCGGTTTTTTTTGCTGCTTGATGGACGCAAGTATGCCGGGGATTAACACCATAAACCTGCCCTGGCCTGCGCCCAGGTCCCTTGTTGCCTAGGAGCTGGTTATGTCCCCTGCCGATCTCGATTTTCTGGACACCTCGGATCTGCCGCGTGGTTTGAGCGAGCCGGCATACGCCACTTGGCGCCTGGCCCTGCGCGACCTATGCAGAGGTTCAAGTCGAACACTGTTTTCAGTTCTGTCACGGTTTTATCCAGGCCCTGCAGGATGTGCAGGCCGTTGAACCAGAGGTGTATCTGTTTCTTGAAGCTCAGGTGCACGGCCTCTGGATCGAGCGGATTTCCGCCCTTCAGGCACGAGGTCACTGATGCGCAGCGGAATTCAAGTAAACGTTGCAGGCCATGTTCGAATGTGGTGCCGGGCGCGGGGTGCTCGGCAGTCCGCACCACGACAAATGGCCAGGCCGATTCACGTCTGCGAGCCTTTTCGCGTGGGACGCTTTGTCGAGCACGTAGGCACTAAGCTATTCGCGCTGGCTGTAGAGGTGGCATGTAAGCCCGCTGAGAGCGGCCAGTTATTGACGGCCATGCCTGCTCAACCACGCTTGTAAGTTATTCCTTGGCGCTATGACTTATCAGTTAGGCCATTCGATCAAATGCTTTCACGGTAACTTGGCGTTCTCGACCATTGTGTGGATGCGTAAGCGCATGGTTTCGATGGAGAACGGTTTTGTCAGCACGGCCATACCAGGTGCCAACCGACCACTTCCCAGCACAGAATTTTCCGCATAACCGGTGATAAACAAGACCTTCAGGTCTGGCCTGCAGACGCGAGCTGCGTCCACCATCTGACGGCCATTCAGCCCGCCCGGTAGCCCAACGTCACTGATCAGCAGATCGATACGCGCATTTGACTGGAGTACATTCAGCCCTGCTGCGCTGTCACCTGCCTCGATAGCCATGTATCCGAGGTCTTCCAGGATGTCCATGACCAGCATGCGCACCGTTGGCTCATCGTCTACCACCAGCACAGTTTTGCTGCGGTCACTGGGTGCTATGGCGGCACGCTCTGGTTGTTCGACTTCACTTTCCGCTTCTGCATAGTGACGAGGAAGGTACAGGCAGACCGTTGTACCCAGTCCCTCTTCGGAATGAATTTTGACCTGTCCTCCCGACTGCTGGGCGAATCCGTAGATCATGGACAGACCCAGGCCGGTCCCTTTACCAATAGGTTTTGTAGTGAAAAAGGGTTCGAATGCTCGCGCGACCACCTCCGGCGGCATTCCGGATCCGGTGTCCGTTACGCTGAGGGCCAGGTATTGACCTTCTGGAATTTGATACTGCTTCGCAGTCTTTTCATCGAGACACCTATTGGCTGTCTCAACGATGATACGGCCGCCTGCAGGCATTGCATCTCGGGCATTGATACATAGATTCAGCAGCGCATTCTCAAGTTGCGAGACGTCCACTAACGCGACCCACAACCCAGGCATGCCTACCGCTTCAAATTGAATGCTGGGGCCGACGGTTCGCTGAATCATGTCCTGCAGTTCAACGACCAGCCGATGGATATCGGTCGGTCGTGGGTCAAGAGTCTGGCGACGCGCAAAAGCCAGTAATCGATGGGTCAAGGCAGAAGCACGCTTTGCTGCCCCTTGTGCTGCGCCTATATAGCGTTCCGCGTCGTTGATACGACCTTGCATCATTCGATGCTGCATCAATTCGAGTGACCCGGAAATGCCGGCCAGCAGATTGTTGAAGTCGTGTGCAAGGCCTCCGGTCAATTGGCCAACCGCCTCCATTTTCTGGGACTGCCGAAGTCTCTCCTGCGCATCCTGCAACTCAGCAGAGCGCTCGGCGACACGTTGCTCCAGATTCTCGTTGAGTGACCGTAAATCAGCAATGGCGCGGTCGCGTTCTGCTTCAACACTACGGCGACCCTCTATATCCAACAACACGCCGGGAAAGCTCGCCGGTGTGCCATCCGCATCGCAATCGACCCGACCGTTTGCTTCCAGCCAATAGTAATTGCCGTCTGCTCGCCTGACTCGGTACTGATGAGCGTATCTGCCGCCGCGAGCAATGGCCTGATCAATCGCTTCGATCAGCCCGGGGCGATCATCGGGATGAACCGTTTCCACGATCTGAGCCAGTGGGATTCCTTCCTTGCCCAAAGCAGCGTCCAAGCCAAACGCCACGGCGAATGCCTCGTCCACCGTAAAGCGGTCCAGTTTCAGGTCCCAGACCCAGCAACCGATGATGGCTCCGGCCGCGAGCGCGAGCTGCACCCGCTGGATATTTTCTTTGTTCAGCGCTTCACTGACCCGCAGCCGTTCTTCGGCGGCTTTTTGCGTGGTGATGTCAATCACAAATCCGGGAAAGCTGGTCCGTACACCGTGTTCATCGGAGCCGACGCTGCCATGGGCGTCAAGCCAGTAATACCGACCATCAGCGCGCTTGACTCGGTATTGATGTCTATAGGCGCCACCGCGTATCACGGCCTCAGCGATCGCAGTGTCTAATCCTGGTCGGTCCTCTGGGTGAACGTTTTTGAGGACCTCATCGATTGACGCTTCCTTATCAACAAGGCTTACATCAAGTCCAAACGCTTCGGTAAAACCAATATCCACGGAGAAACTGTCCTGGATTGGGTGCCAAACCCAAGTGCCTACGATTCCGCCTGCTTTGAGCGCAACGTGTACATGCTCGCTGCCTCTATTCGCCAGGAGCTCGTGTGAGCGTAGACAACGTGCCTCAGCCAGCTGTGATCGGAGACTCTCAACCTCAGAGCGAAGGGTCTCGATTTCCGACGGTTTGTCGGTCATTTCGACTCACCGTAGTGGGCCAAATGGTAAGTACTGGAGAGATGTGCACGTCTCTGAAGCGCGAAAACAGTGGTTTTTCTGTTAGCCATGGATGTCACGCGACTGAGGACCAAGAGGGGGGTTCCAGCATGCTACACCAATGGCTTGCGCATCGAATGCCATACGCGTGGGAACCTACAAAGGCTTTTTGGAGTGCCTGCGGTGTGCAGAAGGCTGGCACCTTAAAAAATCCCTTGCCACCTAGCCAATAGGTACAAAGCTATTTCAATAGCCTCCCTGCTTTTTCTGAATGAATATCTTACGTGGCATGTCTCATGCGCTGACGGCTCCATTCCGGCGCCGGCATTGTCAGGACTCCCCACATGACTTCACCTCTTAACGTCGTCGCGATCATGAAAGCCAAGCCAGGCATGGAAGCGCAATTGAAAAACCTGCTGCAATCCGCCCTGCCGCAATTCCAGCATGAGCCTGGGTGCCAGGCCTATGCGCTGTTGACGGATCTTGAAGACCCCACCCGCTTTGTTTCCTACGAAAGCTGGGACAATGAAGCGGCACTGCAAGCGCACATGAAGGCTCCGACCCTGACAAACGCTATGCCGGTTCTGGAAAATATCCTAGCCGAGCCCATGCAGCAGATTCGCCTTAATCAATTGCCGGGTAGCACCGTCTAGGTCGTGGTATGCCATGCACGCGGGATTGACATCCGATTAAAGAGAATGAGTCATGAAACATATTTTCTTCACTTCGTTGTTTGCTTTTAGCCTGACCGCTACAGCTGCACAGCAAAGCCTCAATCTTCCAAGCTGTGACATCCAAAACCAACAAGAAATAGCCGGGGAGACCGGAGCGCAGATCAGCGATCCAGGACAAGCACATATCTCAGTAAGAGCCAATGTTCTAAGTGCCGATATCAGTACCTCAAGAAAAGTCCGTCGTATTACCGAGGTTGAAGCACAGCATATGGTGAAGCGTGTAGAGAACGTCCGGAATGAAACTAATCGGTTCGTCGAGCAGCAGGGTTTCTTGAGCGCGGCAGAGAAAGCTAGCTTTGACCGTGAGTTCGATGCCATTGCGACGCAGCTGTGTAGGTAAGAAAATTGAACAACGCCCAATCCGGCATGAGTGGGGCTGTGGCCGTAGAAGAATACCGTGATCGTACCCCGATCGAGCAGTAAAAGCGGCTATTGCGCCTGAGGGCTTGATGGCTGATGGTAACCACGGCGACAAGTCACCCGTTCCACCACCAGCTACACAAACAACCAAAATGTCGCTGCATCCACAAGCCCGCCCCGTGCGGGCTTTGTCAGTAGCAACAGGGCATTATCGGACCTCAGATCGTGCAGGAAAATCAGCCGTGACCAATCTTAGTGAAACGCTTCGTGCAACTGCCAGAAAATGGCGAAATGCTAACCAGGATCATCGTGGCGGCGTCGTGCTGATCTGGCAAGGCGTGGTGTACGGCTGGAAGGATTCCTTGCGTGACGCGAGCGATGAGAGCCCAGGCGTATACGCTGTGAATGAAACAGATCACATTTTCATCGCCGAAGGCGGTGATGAATACAACGGTGCAAAATGCTGGGTAGCCGCTGTTTTTGAAAAAATCAGTAGGGAAGGTCGATGAGTACGAAAAAGCAATCTGCCCCGTATCCATTCCGACTGCCGGCAGAGTTGCGCGAGCGGCTGGCACACTGCGCGGTGATGAATAACCGCAGCCTCAACGCAGAAATGATCGCGCGCTTGGCGACAAGCTTACTTGACGTTGAGAAAGTCGATCTAGAAGTTGAAAACAACGTCATGCTGAAAGCGCTATGCGTCAAGTTGGGCACTTAGAGAAAAGATCCGTTGTGCACCACATGTCTTTGGCAGTAACAGGGCGCGTCTTTCGCGTCCGAGAGCTTAACGAGAAGATCGCTTCCAGAATGTTGCCGATGTGCAAAAAGAGATCACAGATAGGTCATGGATGAAAGCAGAACTCAGTGATGCCCCGGAACGAATTACGCGAAGAGGCCGCACGCGTGGCGTGCAAAGTCTTGTCGCCTGCCTAGCAATAGGCAGTGTCATTGGAGTCAGCGCTTTGCTGTGGGCAACCCGATCGGAGCCCCACCGAGAAGTCCCGTCGACGGAATCCAAAGCCCAGGTGTTGAACGCAGGGGCGGACAGAGGCTCTGTCATACGCTCGAATCCAACACCGTTGGACACGGGTCCCAATCCCAGTTCTCGGCAAACCAGCTTCAATGATCAGAATTTTATACCGACGGGCGCCTACAACATCGTCACTTTTCGTCAAAGCCCCTCTAACTCTCCTCGGGCTGAGTCTCCGCACAAGGTCAAGCTGACGATAGTCCGGCAAAGTCCCAGCCTGAAGGACCGGGCTTGCTGGCCTTTCAGGCTGGGAAGTATTGAGTCCCGCAACTGTCGGCTTTCAGTGGGCCTCAAGGATCGCGACTAAAGAAGTGCCCTGCCGCTTGGCGTTGCAAGCGGCGAAGGTGCTTCGAACAAAGGTGTGTGAAAGGGCTACATCCGGAATCGACGAATCTGATCGTTGAGTCCGACCGCCAGTTCTGACAATTGCTGGCTTGCTGCTCGCGTCTGTTCGGCCCCGGCTGCTGTCTGCACCGAGAGATCACGAATTCGTACCAAATTGCGGTCGACTTCTCGTGCCACCTGGGCCTGTTCCTCGGCTGCGCTGGCAATCACAAGATTGCGTTCATCAATGCCCGATACCGATTGCGCAATGGCTGCCAACGCGGAACTGGCTGACTGGGCCTGTTGGCGAGTCTGCCTGGCTTGGTCGGCACTGGTCAGCAAGGCATCCACTGTTTGCCCGGTACCCTGCTGAATGCTACCGATCATGCTCTCAATTTCCCGGGTGCTCTCGCCGGTGCGATGGGCGAGCGCTCGGACCTCATCAGCGACCACTGCGAAACCGCGACCCGCGTCGCCGGCGCGCGCCGCCTCGATCGCGGCGTTAAGAGCCAACAGGTTTGTCTGCTCTGCGACCGAGCGGATGACGTCCAGAACTTGGCTTATGTTGCGGGTCTGTTCAGACAGCTCTTGCGCGCGTTCGCTTGCGCCCAGGACGTTATGAGCCAAATCTTCGATCGCACTCAGCGTGTTACCCAGCTGCTGCTGCCCCTGACGTGCCGTTTCAGCGGCGTTACGCGATTCAGTAGAAGTAGACGTAGCATTGCCAGCCACCTCGTCGACCGCCTGGCTCATCTCCGTCACCGCGGTGGCGGCCATCTCGATTTCGCTGTTCTGCTGCTGCAGTCCTAGGGCGCTCTCGTTCATCACTGCCGTCATCTCTTCGGCTGCCGAGGCGAGTTGGGTCGCGGAATGGCCCAAGTGGCCCAAGGTATCGCGCAAGTTTGTCTGCATCTGCTGCATCGCCTGAAGAAGTTGAGCCGCTTCGTCTTGACCACGGACGTCGAGCGTCTGGGTTAGGTCACCACTGGCGATGGTTCTGGCGGCGCTCACAGCGTCTGCGATTGGCTTAGTCAAGCTTACGGTAAGGCGCCAGGCCAGCAGTAGCGTCAGGCCGAGGGCAAGACCAATAGTCACCCAGGTGATGGACGTGGATTGGCTATAAGTCGCACTGGCGGTTTGAGCGGCTGCTTTGATGTCATCCTGACTAACCTTTCGCAGGGCCTCGGTGTTTTCATTCATCTTCGTGCCTAGCTGAGCCATGCCCGACTGCACCAGGACACGCGCTTCATCCACCTTGCCGGTGGCAACAAGTTCTATGAGCTGGCTTATGTTCTTCACGTAGTCCTGATGGACCTGGCGAAGACTCTCGAAGGCCTGCCGCTCGCTGTCTGAGCTGACGAGCTTGTCGTAGCGGCCGAATGCCGCGACTACATCGCCGTTGATGCTATCGATCTTGTCGCGCGTGCTCGCCACAGTCGCGGCATCGGGCATAGCCAACAAGCGCAGCACCTCAATTCGGGTGCGGGCCAGTTGCAGGGAGAGGTTGTCGGCCTCCACGATACTCGGAACACTGTCAGTTTCGATCACCAAGCTTTGATTACGGATCTGCGACATCTGCGAAACGCCAAAAATACCGACGCCCGCAACCAGGGCGGCCAACAGGCCAAAACATAACAAGCTGCGCGTAGCGATGCTGAATGAACGGAAGGTCATGTCTGAGTCCGATGGGTGATTGTGCTAAGCACATCGACAACTGGCCTTTTTACTTGAGCAGACGGCGCAGGGACATGACGCCAGCCGATAAGTGGTCCTGCAACGCTGAGGAGCGAAAATACCGCGCTGAGGTCAGGGACGTATTTGCAGCTCATCATTGATAGGGATCGACTCAACCACCTGCTAGAAATCCTCGCACCTGTACAACAGCTCGCTCAGGGATCGATACTTTATCAAGTGGTATGGAGAACAAAGGATATGTTCAACGCTTTGAGAACCGACATCGGCGAATTGCACCGAGCTAACCGTGCCAATCTGGAGGATGATTGCGATGCGCTGAAAATTCGGATAGATCAATCACGGCGCGAAGGTCGCATAACGGAAGAGCCTGGAACTTCAGTCGCTTGCAGAAGGAATCCCCGCTCTTCATGTCGGGGAGGAAGTCAGATGTGGGTTGGCATGTCCGAGCAAGGCTCGGACTTCGTCGGTTGACCTATGGACAGAGCGCCCTGGGCCATCAATCCGAGAGCAGTGCATGCATGTCCTCAGCAAGCAAGGGTGTGCTCAGCAGAATGCCTTGAGCATAAGGACAGCCTAGAATTCTGAGCTGAGCCATCTGGCTTTGCGTCTCTACCCCCTCAGCCACGATTGCCAGATCCAACACCTGGCCCAACGACAAAATACTCTTGACGATGGCAACGCTGCGCTCATGGCTCATCATACGGAAGACGAATGAGCGATCAATTTTGATGACATCAATAGGGTAGCGGTCGATATAACTCAGGGAGCTGTAGCCCGTGCCGAAATCGTCCAACGCGACGCGAATGCCCTGAGCTCGAAGGGCTACCAGAGTCTGGAGCACAACATCCGGTTCATGCAGAAAGACTGACTCGGTGATCTCTATCTGCAGAGTGCAAGGGTCAAATCCGGTCTCGTCAAGTATATGGGCAACTTGAATAGCGAAGCCCTTGCGGTTCATCTCGACCCCCGACACATTGACGTTGAGCTTGATGGTTTTCTTCGGGAAGCTGTCGCGCCACCTCCTGACCTCACGGCAAGCATTGCGCATTACCCATTGACCAAGGTCGTGAATGACGCCAATGTCCTCTGCCACGCTGATGAAAACATCCGGTGTGACATTTCCCCAGATCGGATGGCGCCATCGGATCAAGGCTTCAACCCCCACGATGGCCTCAGTTTCTACAGAGAAGATCGGTTGGAATACCAGGTAGAACTCATCGGCTGTGATCGCATGCTTGAGCGCGCTTTGCAGCATCAACATGTCGATCGAGGCCTGCCGCATCGACACATCGAAGATCGCAAAGCGACCACGCCCTTGTTTTTTGGCCGAGTACATCGCCACATCCGCATCTCGAATCAGGTCCTCAGCTGTGTTGTGATGATTATCCAGGGTCGCGATGCCAATGCTGCAGGAGGTAAACAGCGTCTGGCCTTCGATCTCGATGGGTAGGCCAAGCGCTTGTATAATTCGTCCGGCAGTCTCGACAGCCTGTTTCTGGTGGTCTTCGCCGGTAAGTAGAACGGCAAACTCGTCGCCGCCAATCCGCGCAACCACCGCCTCGACGTCAATAGAATAATGCAACCGCTCCGCAACCCGTTTGAGCAACACATCACCAGCGTGATGACCTATGCCGTCATTGACGTATTTGAACCGGTCGAGGTCCATATACAAAACTGTAGCCGTGCTACGGCTGCCGTCGCCCTTTCTACTTAGGGCTTCCTCGATGCGGCTTGTGAAGTACGCCCGGTTCTTGAGTCTTGTGAGTTCATCGTGAAATGCAGCGTAGGACAACTCCTCCTGAATTCTCTCGCGCTCCACCAGCCGTGACTGGAGCGCCACGCGTTCCTCACGATCCATCTGTGCTTGTTGCAATGCCTCCTCAGCTTCTTTTCGCTCAGTGATGTCTCGCTGCACAGACACCCAATGAGTAAACCAGCCGTTCTCGTTTGCCACCGGTACGATGCTCATTTGTACCCAAAATCGAGTCCCGTCGCGTCGTGCGTTGATCAGCTCGACTTCGATGGGTTCCCATCGCTGCAACGACGCTCGCAATTGCCGAAGCGTGTCGCGGTTGCTCTCCTCGCATTGCAATATGCGAGGGGTCTGCCCTATGACCTCTTCGAGGGAAAAACCGGTATTCGCCAGAAACGCCGGATTGCAATAAACGATGCGCGGTCCCGGCATGTCGATGGGCTCGGCCTCTGTAATCAGGATGGCGTCCTTTGAATTGACCACCACCGACTCCAATAAGCGCAGGCGTGCGGCAGAATCATTTACCCGCGTTGGTTGGAGGGCGGCATAGAGGTCGGCAGCGTGAGTTCGCAGAAGGCAGATCTGCGCGGCGCTAAGTCCCTTGCGGGGTAGCGGAACTGTCATCAGCACCACACCAGCAAGACGCTCAGCAGCATCTTTGACGGCAATGCAGACCTGAAAAAAATCGCCGATCCCCCGCTCGAAACCTATAGGGAGAACGGCGTTGCCGACCATAATTTCATTGAGATCGACTACGTCGTCGTAAGACAACACGAATTTCAGCCAGGCATCGATAGCTTTTTCGATCTTAAAGTCTGGCGCGGATCCGTAGGTGGATGCGATGCGCCAGTGCCCGCCTTCGTGCAGAACCAAAACGGCGCCAGAACAGGCTTCTAGGCAGGAAGCAGTGCTTACGAAATTATCGAGAGCTGTCTTTTCATCCACGCCGGGGCAAGAATCTGAGGGCATGTGCAGTACCTGCAAGCGAGCTTGAAAGTGGTACAGATAAGGCCAATACCAAGTCGATGAGATTGGTTATAGCTGTCTTGCAGGCACTACGCTATCCCGCTGATTCAGAGGTGGCCGGCCTCTGAACCAACGTGTTCAGTGAAGACGAATCCAGTTTGAATGCAACATGATTTTTAGGGTTCGCTAGCCATGGTTTTGCTCAAGCAAGAACTTGATTGTCCTGTTCAAAACAACTGCACGGCTTGTCACCGAAACGTAGCCGTGCCGGTAAAAGCGTTGGCCGGACATTGCATGGGCGTTTGGTCCCTACAACCCACGCCGTCAGAGCTTGTTGCTGAAATTGCAATGCATGCTGCTATTGAGGGGAATACTCAAGGTTTCATTCGTCCCGTCGATAGTATTTTCATGTCCATGCGAGTGACCGTCATGTTCAATAACCGGTTGAAAAACAGAATCCAGCAGCTGGAAAAACGGCTGGGAGCTCTGGAGCAGGTCAAGGCGACACTGGATCTCGAAACCGTGGCGGTCACGCTGGATGCGGCAGGCGTAATCCTGGAGGTAAATGCCCTGTTCGAAAAAGAGCTGGGATTCACTCACGCTGAATTGTCCGGTCGGACCCTGCGGGAGTTCAGCCCCGCTGAGCTGCACGGTGATGTCCATCAGCGCCGCGCTTTGGAGGCAATTGCCCAAGGCAAGCATTACAGCGGTACCTTGCGCCTGTGCAGCCGTGAAGGTCGTCATGTCTGGCTGCGGGCAATGGTTATACCTTTCGCCGGTGAGAGCGGACGGGTCGAACGCATCGTTTTGTATTGCAGCGTGCTGACAAGGACCATTGAGGCTTCAAGGGAGAATGAAGCATTGGTGGGGGCCCTGATGCGCTCCACTGCCGTCATCGAGTTTTCTCTGGATGGGGTAGTCCTGACGGCCAATCAGAATTTTCTGCGCGCCATGGGCTATTCATTGCCCCAAATCCAGGGCCAGCATCACAGGATGTTTTGCCTGCCATCCGATGTCGGTTCAACAGAATATGAGCAGTTTTGGCAGACCCTGCGCCAGGGCTCGTACGTCGCCGGGAGGTTTTGCCGATTGGATAAATCTAACAGGGAGGTCTGGCTGGAGGCTTCCTACAATCCGATCGTAGATGCCAACGGCAAGCTGTACAAGATAGCCAAACTCGCTACCGTAATCACCGACCAGGTCAACCGTGAGCGCGCCATATCGGAAGCAGCTGGCATGGCTCACGATACGTCTGTTCAAACAGACGCCAGTGCACAGCAAGGCCGCGGCGTTATCCAGAATACCGTTACAACCCTCAACACGCTTTCGGCGTTGATGGAAGATGCGGCGCATGGCATTGAGGCGCTGGATGCACAGAGCCAGGAAATCGGCACCATTGTCAAAACCATTGGCAGCATCGCGGACCAGACCAACCTGTTGGCCTTGAACGCAGCAATCGAAGCAGCACGCGCCGGAGAGCAGGGCCGGGGATTTGCTGTAGTCGCTGACGAGGTCAGGCAACTGGCCCTTCGAACCACTCAGGCAACGGCAGAGATTGTTGAGGTCGTGAAAAAGAATCAGATCCTCGCTTCCACTGCAGTGGACATGATCGGAAAAAGTAAGCAGCAGGCCGGTGCGGCGCTGGAGTTGGCAAGCGAGGCGGACGAGGTGATCAAGGACATTCAGCAGAGTGCCAACAGTGTGGTGGCAGCCGTTGAACAGTTCTCGGGCCAAGCCAGATAGTGATGGTTTTAAAATCAGGCTTGCCCAGCAATTCGCATTTACCACTCGGTTAGGCGCGATATCCAGGTGATCCTATGCTCGATGCTCTCAAACAATCCATTCGTAATCTGCACCTGGCTCACTGGGCCAGCCTTGAAGATGAATGTGATGCATTACTCATCAGGATTGAGCAAGCACGAAGAACAGGTGTTGTGACTGACGAGCAGGCCATGCAGTTGGTCTATGATGTCCGAAACGAACGCTCACGTTGCTTTCGCAGCGTGAATCGTTGCCGCATCAAGGGCTCCGCTTCAAGTTGATTTTCCTTTGACCCCAATTCACCAGGTGCGGCTTTTCGAGACAGGACCGATGACTGAATGAGCGATCCTCGTCCAATTCAGCTGCCGCAGTTGTGGTTGATCTTCTTCTCAGGTATGCCCTGATGCTCGGCTATCGAGACAGGTCGACAATTTTTGTCTGATGCAGCCGGTAAGTATCAGGCATTGACTGACCCTCTACAGTATTGCGACCTTTGCTTTTAGCGAGATAGAGAAGTCGATCTGCTTCTGCCAGGGCGGCTGTATAGGAATCCTTTGCAGGTGAATTGATCGCCACCACGCCGCAACTGATCGTCAGGATGCCCAGCGAGCTGCCGGCGTGATCAATGAGTGCACTGGCGATGGACAACCTGACATTTTCGGCGACGCTCAAAGCGCCGGCCAGATTCGTCTCAGGCAGCAGGACCACAAATTCCTCCCCACCATACCGTGCGGCAAGATCACCCGGCCGATTGACGCAGGTCCCGATGATTCCTGCCACCTGCCTCAGGCAGTCGTCACCCTGCAGATGGCCATAGTGATCGTTGTATTGTTTGAACCAGTCAATGTCCAACAGGATAAGCGCTATGGTTGAGTTATTTCGCCTGGCCCGCCCCCACTCCTGCTGCAAGGTAGCATCGAAACGCCGTCTGTTGGCCAGATGCGTCAAGCTATCAGTTTGAGCGATGATCTCCAGTTCATTTCTGGCGACGTTCAGATCACCCTCCGCGGTGATTAGCTGCTGGATCTGCCGATATAGCAGAATGCCCAGCAAGCACAGAGCCAACGTGATCATGCCGATCAAAGCCATGGATCTGTATGCATAAGCCCACCAGGGCGCGAAAACATATTGGTACGACACACCTGCAGCTGCAACGATGGGTAGGCCGGACACCCGTCGATAGGCATATATCCTTTCCACGCCATCCACCACAGACTTGATCACTGCAGTGCCATTGTCGCTGTATGGCAGATAGAGGGTGAATAAATCACCTCTAGCCACATTTGTGGTCATCAGTGCAGTCAATGTTGGCCGGCGAGCCAGCAGATCACCATTGTTCAGGGCAAGAAAGATAACGCCTTTGTCGTCTACATCCATTCGCTCGAAGAACGCTTGAAAATATGCGACTGGGACCGTCGCCAAGGCGACACCTGCAAACTCTCCATCAGGAGTATTGATACGCCGACTGATCGGGATAACCATATCTCCCGTACTGCGGCTTTTTACAATTGAGCCAACGTGAATGGATTCATCGGTATGGTCGCGGTGATAGGCAAAATAGGCGCGGTCGCCGTTGTTTTTTTCCTGCACACTGTGCGCAAAGGAATTGGCGACCCACTGACCCTGGGCATCGTAGATAAACAGCCCTTGAAGTCCTTCCACGTTTATCACGTCCTGAGCCATCAGCTTCGTCAGTCGTGACAACTGTTCTCCCGCTACACCATCGTGTTCCACACGCTCAACAAGATCGCGCAGCGTATTGTCAGCCTGGCGTATTGTGTCCTGAGCTTGCTGTTCAGCAGCTAGAACAATGTTTGAAACTGCAATTTTGGCATTAGCGATGCGCTCAAGCCTGGATTGATTCATCTGCCACGCTGTAGCAAGCATCAACGATAAACATACAAGCGCGATGAAGCCAATCAGCGCCTTGGTGAGCGCCGAGGGTGAAAGCCTCGGTAAGGTAAAATATGGCTTCATAGGTTGTCATCAAATTGGCGGTCAAATGACCTATGCAGTTTTTGTACCCGAGCTGCGTGGACTGGCGCCGAGCTAGCATCTTAAGGCCATCGCGGTGGACCGAGGTACTAGAACCATTTCGCTTTGGCGTCGACTAAATCGAAGGACGGAGTCATGCCGCGACCGCCCAAACATGACCCTCCGCCAGCGGCGAGCCGCCAAGACTGAGCTACGAATAGTACCGAGCTACGAAGAGCGCCTTGGCTAGAGTCAGAGGATCCAAACCTAAACCTGCCCGCCGAGCGCGCTGCTCTGAGGGAGATACTCAAGGTTTCCCTCGTCCCGTCGATAGCATTTCATGACAATGCGAGTGTCCGGGATGTCCATCTGCCGGTCACAAACGAGAATCCAGCAAGGAGAAAAGCCGATGAGGACTCTTGAGCAAGTCAGGAGTGAATCGGGATCTTGGACCCATGGCGGTTACTTGGACGCAGCAGTGCCGATCAACCATTGTGTGGAAGCTGCGACGGGCGCTGTCTGATGCTTAATAAAGAGCGGGTCGGCTGGGTGGCCTGCCCACAAGGCGCAGTATCTCAGGGCAAACTAATGGGCCGTACGCTATTTCGGCGATAGCGCCAACCTCCGTTGGCATGCCCATAAAAATGAAGCTCCCTAGAAAAAGCAATCTTTTCTATTGAATGAATAAACAGGTTCTATAACCGACGCCATGGCCTTATGGGAAGATGGCTATATGATATTACGTGCTGCTAGCTTGGCCTGTGAGGCTGCCCATGACCTATTTACGCTTACCCAGTCCATACCGTCTGATACAGCTGCTTTTTCTCACCCTGCTTACCGTCATGGCCCTTTCCATTCTCTGGGAGTTTGAGCTGGAGGCATGGGTGATGCGAGGGCTTGGCCTTCACTATGACGGCATTTTTGAGGAAGGAGAAAGGTTACGTTTCGTACTGACATCTACGGGTTTTTCACTAATCGCCTTGATCGGGCCGGGAGTGATGCTCATGAAAATGATCAGTAATGCCCGATGCAATTACCTTCAACTCGAAGGGTTGCAGTCCCATACAGAGAAGCTGGCAAGGTACGACTCACTCAGCGGCCTGCTCAATCGGCGTGCCTTTATGGAGCTTGTAAACGAGCAACTCGCTCAGCTGGAACCTGTGATTGTGATGCTGATCGACCTTGACTATTTCAAGGCGGTTAACGATCAGCGCGGGCATGCAACGGGTGACGCAGTGCTCATTGAGGTAGCAAAACGACTGGAGGAGATTGCAATCAAATACGGCGGCATCGCTTCGCGTCTAGGAGGCGATGAATTCTGCGTCGTATTTACCAGCCGTAGAGAGGAACGCGAGCTGGGCGTCATTGCCGCAGATGTGATTTCGCGAATAGGGGCCCCTATGCTCGAGAAGCTTCGACCCTTCCGACAGGGAGCTACAGTTGGCATCTCTCGTTCGTGGGTCGACGCTACCGAAACCTCAGCGCTATTGCACTGCGCAGATGTAGCAATGTACAGGGGTAAGGTTACGGGTCGTTCAACCTACCATTTTTACGAAACAGAGCATGGGCTCCAATATCAGGCTCAAATCGATGAAGACGCTGCGCTTAAACAGGCAGTGGAACTGAATGAGATCGTTCCATTCTATCAGCCTATTGTTGCACTGCCTTCTCAGGAAGTCGTCGGATTTGAGATCTTGGCCAGATGGCTCAAGCCAGATGGGAGCACTGGGATGCCTGCTGATTTTATTCCAGCGCTTGAACGCCTAGGGTTGATCCCCATGATGACTCAATCTCTCGTTAAGCAAGCTTGTAACGCTGCCAGGGATTGGGACGATCACCTTCATCTTTCGCTGAACGTCAGTGCAGCGATGATCACCGATGAGCTTTTTCCTGATCGGTTCCTGGAGCAGTTGCGTCATGAGCAGTTTCCATTTGACCGCTTTGAGGTCGAAATAACCGAAGAGGCCTTGGTCGGCAATATCGAAGCGGCCGAGCGCAACCTGAACAGACTTCACGCACATGGCATCACAGTGGCACTTGATGACTTCGGCACTGGCTACTCAGGTCTTTATCATTTGACACGTTTGTCCATTGATAAAATCAAGATAGACCGATCTTTTTTTGAGATCGGTAAGACTGATCATCGTCCAATGGTAGAAGCCATTTTAGGGATGGCACGTAGCCTGAATATGAAAGTAACCGCGGAAGGCATCGAGGATTTTCACTCACCCTCCCTTCCATCTTGGCTGGCCAGCAATGGGTGTAATTATGCTCAGGGGTATCACTACGGTCGGCCCCAGGCTCACGTTTCACGCTCCGTCGCTGGAGTTCCTGATTCAACAGTTCTATCGCGGGTGTAGTTGGTCAAGCAGCAAAACTGCTGACATTTCACCTTGACTCAGCTGCAAGCCATCTGCCACAAGCTGACCGCGCACTGATCAACTGGATTTGCCCGGAACTTGGGAGTTTCCTCCAGATACCGCAGCAGGTGAATGCAGACTGTCGTGGTCTCAACCACGTCCGACCAGATGCGCACCTGACCGCCCGATTGCTAGACAAAGCCATCAAGCTCAAGATATCTCTCCGGTCAGAGACTACCAAAGGGCCCCGCTATCTACCCTTGCGGATGCTTGTGCAAGACAATTTCATTTGCATCTTTGCAACTCCAATCGTCGCTTCAGTAACCCTCTTTGACGTCTTTCCAGCTCCTTGGCAAGCGCTGCAAGCTTGGCTTCACCGAACGCAATGGCCTTGGCTTTCGTAAGAAAAAGTTCGTCAACGTGGTAATTGCGGCCCTTGTCAGTGCGGTCATATGCGCTGTTAGCGAATCCCTGGTCCACGAGTTCGACCTCCAGCAACTGAAAATTCCGTGTCAGCAGCCATGCGGTGTAGGGGTAGGTTCTGTCGCTCATCGAAGTCTTGGTCACCACAATTGATCGCTATATAGATAAAAGCATAGCGAGATGTGTTGCTACAACAACCTCATGCACGTAGGGCAGGGCAGGCAGGCGACATGTCTGGATCTGTAGGCAAGAAACATCAAGGAAGGAGCCCGCCAGGGGAGGCAGGAAGGCCTGGCGGGCTAGGTCTCGTACTGCTAAGGCCCGATAACGCTATAGATCACTCTAGGGTAGTGAGGCGTTATGGCGGAGAGCTGCCCTCCCTTAGGTCGTTTCGGGTCGTGGTGAGCTCGCATCTCCAGGGCACACTACCAACACTGAAGCATTCCGTTTAGCTTACTCCGTTGGGAGCCTGCATGACTTGCGGGACTTTCCTGGCCAGATCTGTCGGAATGTTAGGCTTGGAGATGACGTCATAATCAATACCCCCAGCGTCAGTTGCAGACTCTTGCCTTCAATGAATGAATGCATTTTGAAATCGCATCCCGACAGGAACGACAGCATCATTGGTAGCGTCGTGTCAGTCTGCCTGCAGGCGATTGCAGCCGCTGTCCAGCACTGTCCCAAAGTTCCTATAGTTGACGCCAGGTCGCACTCTGGAATAGAGCCCCAAAAGGTCAATCTTTCTGAAGCCAGCGCCGCACTCGGTATGGGTCGGTCAGTGAAACGTTAGACTTGCCCGAAAAATGACCCATCAAAGGAGTCAAACGTGTTTGTGATCCCGCTGGACCTCGGCGCAAGTGAAGCGATGCAAGCCATGATGGTCTATTCCAATGTGCTGTACCCACAGCGTGTTCGGTACTTTTTCTACATCTGCAAAGAACAGCTTCAAGGTCGCTGCAGAAAGGATCTGGTCATGCGCCTCGACAAGGTCATGGACGTGGCCCTAGTGCAGAGCGGGGAATGGCACAGCCGATTGACGATGGTGTTGCGCGAAGCGCTCGAGCTGGGCGCCCTGCACAGGGCCGACCACGATTTCTTCTTGGCGCAATTGGGCCACTGCACCCCTAGGAGGCACGAAAAACCCCCGATTCGGGGGTTGCAGCGAACCGGCAATTGATCACCAGGCGTCTCATGACATCTGTCATGTGGGACGTACCTACTCTCGACTAAACATGAATCGCTCACGACGGTTACAGTAATAGCCAAACCGCGATGTTTGAGCTGGGCGCGCCCAGCGAGCACGTGCGTTCGGGTCACCGCACGAAACTCATCGGTCAAAGCCAGATCGACAAACTCTCAAAAGCCTTCCAGGTCATTTTGATAGGCACGGCTTGTCCGGGGATTGTCCAGCTCGAATTAGTCACGATCATTGGCGGTGTCTTCAGTCAGTTTCGCGAAATGTGCACCTGGACGGTCAGTTGATCGACGAGATCTCAACTAGGCTCGTTTTCACAGGAGATGAATCGGGAGATCACCGTCGGGCAGATTCCAGTGGCTCGACACCCGCAGCAAGGTAGAATGGTGGCTTATAGCCATGACAAGGCCTCATTAGTGCATGCTGTGGAATTTTCTATGTTAGACGCTAGCCAGATTGAAAGAGAACTCGAGAAAACAACCAGCGCTGCACGCTTCTCTGAGCAATTGGAGCTACGTTATCAGAGCGATATCCATACTACCCGCCGGCACCACCTGATTCTGTGCTTGATCTTGGGAGGTTTCACATTCGGTAGTTTTTCACTATGGATGGTCATCATAAATCCGAAGGATTTGGTATCAGCAATTTTGCAGATGGTCGGAACATGTGTACCAAGCACTCTACTGGGTGTGTTGCTTCTAAAGAAGTTATCGGAGCACTGGAGAGAATACGTCTCCATGTTGCCCTCATACACCGGATTTATAGCCGCTTACAACGTAGTAATTAACGGTGAACAACCTGTTTCGGGTGAGCAGTCACTGTTCATGTTTTGTTGGCCGCTGATGCTTATTTATGTCAATACGTGCATGAAAAGCCCTTTTAATATTGCTTTGATATACAACATATTTTGCTTAACCATCACAGCTTGGGGTGTGCATACAGCCCCGATTTCCCTGAGTGCTGGCGGCTTGATAATGACCGCTATAGGATCCTCATCTTTTTTCTCATTGCTCGGCAACTACTGGTCCAACGCCGAAGCCAGACGAAGTTACCTGTATTGGCTACGTGAGGAAACCAGAGCCTCTAGTCTCACAGATGCCAATAGTGATTTGCAACGCCTTTCAGAGACCGACTCGCTGACCGGTCTGGCTAACCGTAGGCACATACAACCGCAACTGGATGCGCTTACGGCAAACCATTTGGATGGACAGTCCGAGGGCGCATTATTTTTGATCGATATAGACCATTTCAAACGCTTTAACGACCATTATGGACATCTTATAGGCGATGAGTGCTTGAGAGCTGTTGCCACGGCTCTGGGCAGTTGCTTCATTTCGCCTTGCGCCGTAGCACGATTCGGCGGTGAAGAGTTCATTGCCGTTTTGCCAGATACCTCTCATGATGAGGCCCGCAGGATCGCTCACCACGTATTGCAAACCATACGTGAACTAAACATCGCCCATCTGGGACGTACAGACGGCATCTCGGTCATCACTGTCAGCATCGGATTAGCGCACAGTGCGAGTAGTGCGCTAACCGATAGCACCTCACTTCTGGATCAGGCTGACAAAGCTCTGTATCGAGCTAAAAGAGGTGGCCGCAATCGTCTAGAGGATACGGGATTTATTTTTTCTCAAAACGATGAGTCGCTTCTAACCCCGGAGGATATCCGAGAGGCGTTAGCAACAGACCAATTCGACCTGCACTTCCAACCGCTGTATCAACTCGAACCTTATCAGCTCACTGGATACGAAAGCCTTATTCGCTGGCAGCATCCCAAGCTCGGAAATGTGCCACCTGATTTATTCATCGCAATGGCAGAACGCAGCGGGCTGATTAATGCTGTAGGTGACTGGGTTTTGGATAAATCCTGTGAGGCGGCCAGCCGCTGGCATGACGCTGTCAACATATCAGTGAACCTTTCACCTATACAGCTTGCCAACACAGATTTTCCGATGAAAGTGGCGGGTGCATTACTTAAACATGGTCTCGCGAGCCATCGGCTCATATTGGAAGTAACCGAAGGCGTGCCTCTGCGTATAAATGATCAACTATTGAGTACAGTTTCCGGTCTCTGCAACCTGGGCGTACGACTGGCTCTGGACGATTTCGGTCAAGGTCATGCCAACTTGGCTTATTTACTGAAGCTTCCATTCCATTGTTTGAAGGTTGACCGTCAGGTACTCAGAATTGAAAACAAAGCCCAACGCGAGGAGGTGTTGACGGCCCTTTTGAAACTGGGGCATGCATTTGATCTCAAAGTGTTAGCGGAAGGCGTTGAGACTGCTCAGGATCTCGAGTTGTTGCGTACTCTAGGCTATGACCATGCGCAAGGGTATTATCTTGGACGTCCTCAACCGAATACATTTTCTTGTGACTCGTTACCCCCCACGCAGTCGCTGGCGCCCCATTGTCATCTTCATATAGTGTTAGGTAACTGACTGAACTTACTGCTGAGATTATTAGTCGACGTTATCGATAATCTAAAGTCCGCTCCTTTTGCTACCCCACATACTGTTGTATCGGATGCCAAATAGAGAGTGCAACCGCCGGATCACTTAGGAAGTGGTTCTTGTGTTCAGCCGCCTCAGCCTGATCGCTAGGCACTTTGCCGTGGATTTGCGGTGTGCGAATGGACCACGTGGTAGCGTATCGGGCCTGATCTGAACGTTTGGCACTACGAGTACTCCGTTCATCAGGTAAAGCGTATGTTGAACTAAGATTGTGCCATGCAGATCAATAGGTTATTGATAACCTAGAGGGCATTTCCATGATCAAGGCACTTCCCTTACCTTTACTCTTCGCATTAGCGCTTGGCTTGCCTGGCTGTGAAAAATCGTCCGAAGACCACACGCAAGATGCCAACAAGCATCAACAAGCGTCTGAGCAGAAACAGGTTGAGGGTAATCCCGGGCAGGCCGCTGATGAGAAGGCTCAGGCTGATAAGGACTATGCTGAGGCTCATGAAGCCCGAGCTTCTGAAGATCGCCATCAGGCCCCATCCTTAGCTGTGCCTGGGTATATCAAAGCTCCAGAAAAAAACTGATCGCGAGGATAATGCTCACCTCCCACGCGCGGGCGTGAGATTAATTTTCCTTGCCGCCGACGCGCCCGATAATTTCTGGAACAGGTGCATCTCAGCGCTGCATCCCTGCGCAGGATGGCGGAGCTGAATGCAGCAAAGTCGCCGAGATGGCGGTGTGTTCGAGACGGTGTGCAGATAAAGCGCATCCCCTCGGGCAGACGCGATTGCCTTTAATGCTAGAGTTCGGTAGGTGTGTTCGCCATCCGCTTACGCCATGGCTGCACCTTGGCGATATCCGCCTCGTGTTCCAGGGCATTGGTGGCTGCCGTTGCGCGCAGCCCGTGTACGAGTCCCGCAACCTCTACCCCTGCAGCTCTGGCGTAGTGCCCTACCACCGCATAGAGGCCGTCGGCGCTGATCCCTGCACCCGTTGCGCGGCCGCGCAGCGGGTGGAAGAGGGGAGCCGTGCTGTCCTGCTGATCATGGCCGCAAACGCATACTGGATCTTGTTGCCATCTGAGCCACCTCGATTGCCTGCTTTCTGTACTGATTCATACGGCAGGAAGTGTCACAGCGGGCTTTAACAGACTGGCGAGCGTTATATGAATGCGGGCCTGCTGGAACCTACCGCAGCGTTCCAGCTCGGCGGCCATCTCCAGATGCCAGTCCCTCATTTATAGTGACCACAGGCTACGAAGCCGAAGTGAGTCATGATCTGTCTGCCGGAGTCGCGTTCCTGCAAAAGCCTTGGAGTTTGGACCAGCTGGTTCAGACAGCTAGGCACATGCTCAAAACGGCCACTGATCGCGGTTAGATATGTCGGGTACTATGTTTAGTTGGTCCCACATCAGGACCCGCCTAGGCGGTTTTTTTGCTGCTTGCTAGACGTAACAAACCTTGGGATTGACGTACCATAAGCCCGCCCTGTTGCTGCGCCCTGGTCCCTTTCCTCCTAGGAGCTGGTTATGCCACCTGCCGATCTCGATTTTCTGGACACCTCGGATCTGCCGCGTGGTTTGAGTGAGCAGGCCTATGCCACCTGGCGCGTGGCCCTGCGCGACCTGTATAGCAGCCAGACCGAGGTTCAGGTCGAATATGGCTATCAGTTCTGTCGCGGTTTTATCCAGGCCCTGCAGGACATGCAGGCAGTCGAACCCGATGTGTACCTATTTCTCGAGGCTCAGGTGCATGGCGTCTGGATCGAGCGCATTTCTGCCCTTAAGGCACGAGGTCACTGACGCGCTTTGGAGCTGGCATTGTAGATACTATGTTTATACAAAAACTTGCGGTTAGTGTTTTTGGTGTCTACAATGTGTATACATTTTAGGGGGCTGTTATGGAAGTCAAAGTGCAGCAGTGGGGCAATAGCGCGGCAATACGCTTGCCTGCAACCGTGCTTAAGCTGATGAATCTGGTTAGTGGCGATGTGTTGAAACTCGATGTATCCGCCGAGGTTATGACGCTCAAGCCTGCGAAGGCCAAGCCGCATTACGCGCTGGCCGAGCTCATGGCGCAGTGTGACTTGAGCGCGCCGGATCCTGCCGAAATGGCAGCGTGGAATGCGATGTCAGCCGTTGGGCGTGAAGCGTGAAGCGAGCCAAATTAAACCGTGGCGATATTGTGCGCTTGAACATGAATCCCACCGCTGGCCGTGAGCAGCAAGGCGATTTTCGTCCGGCGCTGATCATTTCGCCTGCGGCGTTCAACGTGTCGGGCTTGGTCCTGATCGCGCCCATCACCCAAGGCGGGGATTTTGCCCGATATGCCGGCTTTGCCGTGCCACTGAGCGGTTCCGGCACCGAGACGCAAGGTGTGGTGTTGTGTAATCAAATCCGCACCGTTGACCTTGAGGCCCGTGGGGGGAAGCGCGTAGAGGCGGTCCCCGAGGTGGTGATGGACGATGTACTGGCCCGCATTCAAGTGCTGATTGAGTAAAGAAAAAATGATCAAACGCCTGACCAAAATTGCATTTCTATCTTGCCTTGTAACAAGGGATCAATGTCATGCCGATGATCGACCCCGACGAAATCAAGCCTACGATCGACTCAGTGCAGGCTGCTTTTGCGGCTTACCGGGCGTGCGGTATGCCCTGGCTGTATGGAAAGCCTGGCATTGGAAGATTAGAAAACGGCAACTAGTGGCCGACCGCGTAGTGGGAAAAGTCGGCCAGCAGCGTTGGATTTAGCTCCCTACCGCTGATCCGTATAAACGCTGTCTGCCTTGAACACTACTTGTTTTCCTCGGACAAAGCGTAGGCGCGGCTTCTGCAGCGCCCGCCGCCACTTCGTGGCCATAGCTGCACCCATCGAGGATTCACCATGCGTTCTTCCCATCCAATACGTTGTGCCCTGGTTGCTGCAGTAACCGCCGTCAGCTTGGCAACCTTGGCCGGTTGCGCTCGCGATCCGGAAAAACCTACTTTGTCGGAATTAGCTGTCAGCTCGACCAAGAGCTTGTTCCGCACTGACAGCGACATGCAGAAAGTGCTCAACGCCCAAGCGGCCTTCGATCCTAAAGCCATTGAAAAAACCACGCCGGACGAAGCCCGTAAGCAGCCTACTGTGGCAGATGGTGTAAAGCAGGTACTGGCCGACCAGAAGCGTGACAGCAGCCCCACAGCACTGGTCCCGGGCGTGACAACCCGTGAGATCACCGTAGCCGGTGCTACAGGGAACTTGCCAGCAACCGTCTATACCCCTGCTGGTAACGGACCATTCCCGGTAGTACTGTATTTCCACGGCGGCGGTTGGGTGATCGCGGACCGCACCGTGTATGACGGTGGCGCCCGCGGCCTGGCCAAGCAGGCCAATGCTATCGTGGTGTCAGTGGACTACCGTCGCGCGCCTGAATATAAATTCCCGGCAGCCCATCTAGACGCTGTTGCTGCCTACCGCTGGCTCACTACCAACGCGGCTAGCATTGGCGGAGACTCTAAGCGCCTAGCGTTGGCCGGCGAAAGCGCCGGGGGCAATCTGGCGCTCGCCACTGCTGTGGCTGCACGCGATCAGGGCTTGACCTCGCCCAAGAGTGTGATTGCTGTGTACCCAGTGGGACAGACCACGACCAACACTGAGTCGTACTTGAAGTACGCTGACGCCAAGCCACTCAATCGCCCCATGATGCTTTGGTTCGTGGCCAATGTGACCAAGAGCTCTGCCGATCTGAAGGATCCACGTTTGGATCTTGTGCACGCCAACCTTCACGGTCTGCCGCCAGTGACTCTGATCAACGCCGAGATCGACCCGCTGCGTGATGACGGTGCGCAACTGGAGCAGGCGTTGCGAAACCAGGGCGTAAGCGTGGAGCGCAAGCTGTATGACGGCGTGACCCACGAGTTTTTCGGTACCGCTGCGGTGGTGGAAAAGGCTCAGGAAGCACAGGCCTACGCCGGCGCTCGCCTGAAGGCAGCGTTCTAACAAGCCTCTGGCTGCTGCGATGTCAAACCGTAGCAGCCAGTACCTTGGCTTACAGCTGGGTGAAATCGTAGCTCACCCAAGAGCAGCGTCAGCAAGACGATGACCAGCAAGCCTAGATGCGTCAACTTCGCTCTGAACTCAAGCGTGTGAATGAAGAGCGAGACATCTAAAAAACGCCGCCGCCAACTATGCAAAAGAGTGCGGCTGAAGTACGCGTTCATCAAGAAGCACCCAACTGATTACCCGGTACGGCGCCTTTGCCAAACTCTCAGGGTGCACCCCAGCGGCTCCTACGCCTGGCTGGGCGAGCCTCAATCTGCCCGACAAAAACGTATCTCTTCGAAGGTTAGAGGGGCTGCGATGAAAGGTGACGATGTTGTGAGCGCCCGTCGGGATAAAGTTCTTATCATTGAAATACGACGACGCTTACGATGATTTGGACTGAGAATATATTTCTCCTTCATTCGATGGCTCGCCCTCTCTCTAGGATCGTGTCGGCCGATAATCATGAGATAACTTCGAATGAGCCACCCTTATGCCTCATCGTAAAACCAGCTCTGCCGGAGCTGGAGTAGACGCGAAGTCTAGCATTTGCAGTACTTTTCGCGATAGCAGCTGCCTTTTGCCTTCGTACCTCAGCCCAGCGAGAAAGGGTGCTTACCCATTACCGTCCTGCAGGTGAAGAGTGAACATGCACAACCACCCTCTGAAACGGTGGGGAGCCCATCAACACCAGGGCAATCACTGCACCAAACTCAGATCCGAGCTAGGCACCTGACCTGGTGCTTTAGCGTGAACTAAGCACTGTGCTGAGCTCAGGACCCATAGAGCGCGAAATTAACGTCCTTGCTCTCCATGACTCCGCCCAAGCACCCCGGGGCTTTTTGATTGATCCAGTAAAGGTTGGTGTGCTTGATTACGGCCTCTGCGGGAGGCGCGCCCGTTTGCGTCATGTCTTCGTCCATACCGGCCCATGGCCTGCAACGAAATGGCTTTAATAGCGTTACACCACACGCGCTGTGGACCAACGGAACCTAAGGAGCAGGTATGACCCAAATTTCAGGCATCAAGAAAGTCACCAGCTATACGGATTTACAGGTCACAAGTGCCAGTAGCCAGGTCAGCAAGAACGCGATCGAACTCATCGTGCAGGGTACGCCTGGCAACGACTACATACGTGGTGGGCTGGCCAATGAACTGCTGATGGGTGGAGGCGGCAACGACCACCTAGTCAGCGGGGGTGGCAACGATGTGATGGTCTCCAGTGCCGGATACGACGGCATGGACGGCGGCGCCGGTAATGATGTATTCCGCTTCGACCGCCTCGGCGACAGCTATATCAAGGACGGAGGCGAGTATACCGACACCATCAACTATTTCGATCCCGCCCACGATATCCTCGACGTGTCGGCTCTGGGCTATAGCCATTTAGGCAATGGTTATGGCGATACCTTGCACATCCGTAGCGAGCCTCTGCGCGGCATTTACATTTTGGAAAGCTACGAGCGAGACGGTAATGGCAAACATTTTGCCGTGCAGTTTCTGGCCAATAGCGGCCTTATTACCGATGCCAACTTCCAGCCGCTGATCAACGGCACTTCGCACAACGATCTGCTCGAAGGCACACACGCCAGCGAATCCCTGAAGGCCGGCACTGGCCGCGATACCGTCGAAGCAGGTGCGGGCAATGACCGGCTATTCGGCGGCGCCGGCGGCGATACCCTGAGCGGCGGAGCAGGTGCCGACAATTTCGTGTATACCCGGCTCAGCGACAGCTACCGTAATGATGCCAGTGGTAGCTACAGCAGCCGCGACCTAATCACCGACTTCAGTGGCAGCGGCCATGACATGATCGACGTGTCCGCATTGAGCTTCACCGGGCTGGGCAACGGCTACAATGGCACGCTGAAGGTGGTCCTCAACTTGGCCGGCGATACCACCGCGCTTAAATCGCTGGAGCCCGACGCCAACGGCAACCGCTTCGAAATTCTGCTCAGCGGGAACCACGTCAGTGAGCTCAATGCCAGCACCGTGCTGTTCGCCCCGCCCAGTGACGCGACCGCCGTGACCACTCCGCAGCCGATCACACCAGTGAATCTGGCCGGCGACGACAAGGCGAACATCCTGTATGGCTACTGGGGGAACGACACGCTGGCCGGCGGCGCCGGAAACGACACGCTGGAGGGTAACGCCGGCGACGATGTGCTGACCGGTGGGTTAGGCGCGGACAAGCTCACTGGCGGTACAGGCAACGACCGGTTCGTGTTCACGAGCAGCGCCGACAGCTATGCCGGCAGCAGCGACCTGATCACTGACTTCATCTGGGGCCAGGACAAGCTCGACGTCGCTGCGCTCGGCGTGACCGGCTTGGGAGACGGCCGTGACGGTACCTTGCGCATGACCTACGATGAAAACACTGATCGTACCTACCTGCGCAGCAGCGAAGCGGGGGCCGATGGGCACACTTTCCAGGTCACGCTAGCCGGATTCGACTACACGCAGTTGATCACCAATGCCGATTTGGTGGTTGCCGATAAGGCAGAGGTGGTCCTCATTGGCCACACCACTATTGACATTGACCACGTGGGCTAACGCTGCCTGAGCAACCGGGCTATCAGCACGCAACTTTGGCTTACGCAACCGCTACGGTGTGCGTGCTGGACGGCAGCTGTGGGGCGAAAGCGGTCACCCATGACCGACCGCTATCGACCCACAGCAGCCGCTCCGACTGAGGGCCTTTGCCACCTGCTACCGCTACCTGCGTGGAACGGGGATTCTGTTAAACCGCTCGGCTACTTCATCGCTCGGCTACTTCATATAGTGGCTATGTGGCGAAGAATGATCAGATTTTTTTCAGGTTTGCACGGCGAAAAATAAACTTCAGAGGCGCAGGGTATAACCACTGCAGAGGTCCAGAACTTATGAGAGGAAAGTGCGGTGATTGACTCCAAAATTCGTATTGATCGTTATGCGCAAGGTGATGAGCAAGGCATCGTCGAGATGATCGTGCCCATTCAGAGGGAGGAGTTTGGCATCAACATCTCGGCTAAGGAGCAACCCGATCTGATGGCGATCCAGACGTTCTATCAGACCGGCGCGGGGGATTTCTGGGTGGCAAGATGTGAGGATGGAGTGATTGGCTCGATCGGCTTAAAGGACATCGGCAACGGCGAGGCGGCATTGCGCAAGATGTTCGTTGCCGCGCCTTGGCGCGGCCGTAAGTACGGTGTGGCACGACAGTTATTGGAATGCTTGCTTGAAGCTGCTCAGCGGCGAGGATTGCAGCGGATCTATCTTGGGACCACGGCGAATTTTCTGGCGGCCCATCGATTTTATGAAAAGCACGGATTCGAGCTCGTCGAGAAGAACGCGTTGCCAGCGAGCTTTCCGCTGATGGCGGTTGACACGCGATTTTACGTATTGCGTTGCCAGCGCTGAGCTTTCTGCTTTACCAAGTCTGGCCGCTATCATGTTTCGATGCAGTTGGCCGGATCGAAAAGCACCCATTCGTCTTCGTCCATGATCTGAATTGCTCGCAGCGAGCCGTTCGTAAACTCCAGTCGGTATTCTTCGACAGCATCGCGAATGTCGAGCCATCCGGTATAGCTCAAGTCGCCCACAGGCCGCTCGCAGACATCCTGGGTGCAGACACGGACCAGACGGCCTGAAGTCGTTACTTCGTATCGGTCTTGCATGCATTCGAGGTCTGTCGTCTGGAAGTGGCCGCCTTCGTGTCCGTTTGGCAGGCGGTAGCTGAAAATGACTTCGTCGTACATTTCCATAGATTTCCCCTCAGTATTTGAAGAACTCCAGACGGCATGCATATTTCTTTCGGACGCGGCGTTCAGGCGGATCAGCTGGTGCAGACAGCCAGGCACCTGCTCAAAAACGGCCACTAATCGTAGCTAGAGATTTAAAGACTCATGTTAACCCCCGCTAGGGATATTTAAGCACGGCAACGCGCGAGGTAATCTATTGCGCAGAACCGCTGAACACTTAAGCGGTGTGGTGTTTTACCTCAAAGGGCTAGCGAGTGCAGATCATGTGCTGCGGTGATGTAACCGTCCACCTGTGAGCCCAAATGATAGGAGAACCCCGTGGTCTGCCGCCTGCTCAATTCCAGATATGAACCCCGACGTATGATTCGAGCGATAGGGCTGCCCCTGCAGTTGCAGGAGCGTCTACAGACATGTATTGAACAGATCATGAGTGCGCAGAACATCATAGATCTGAGTCATGCCCATGGTCGTGCCCTAGGCCTGAGCACCGGGTTCGGGATGGTCAACGCGATTACCCGTACGCATTTCAACCTGCTGGGTGAGATCTTTCAGCGGGCCTTCGACCATCGCCTTGTAATGCTGAAGGAGTCAGCATCCATTTTGCCAAATAACGTATCTCGATAAGCTATGCCAAGCATAAAGAGGTTTCCATGTTAAAGCCGATCCTGGTTGGTAGAGGACGACCATCGAGACCTTGAGCTGACGTTGATTGCCCTGGAACGTATCGGACTTTCAATTACGCGAGCGCTGCGCTTATCGATGTCCAGAGGGTAGATGAATATCAAAGATGCGCGAAGACATCGTCTGTACTCTCACTCTGTAGAAGCCTTGAATAGATGGATAGAGGCCCGCTGCCTGGGAGGCAGAAAATTGCCTTACTTTGATCCACTGGACGGCGGAGTTGATGCTCCCAGTCCTGATATTGCTGGAGTCTCCGGTCAAAGACAGCTGATGGCCACGCTTCTCGCGATAACACAGGGCCTGCCCAGCGAAACCTGAAGCGCTTCCTTTAACAGGAACAGGCCAGTCTCGCACGTGAACAGACCATTTTGTGGAACCTCTATCTAGGGCTGCTCGATCTGGGCAGCCCTGCCCAAGCCTTCAGCCGCTCGAAAATCATCGCCACGCTTACCCTAGCGGCGGTCTGGCGACTGCCTGATCATCAGCGACTGGGGCGCATGGCGTTCAGCGATGCGATACAGTGTGATACGAACAGGTTGCCAGCCGTCTTGACGGCCACTAGACGTGTTGGCCATCCGCTTACGTTGCTTAGTGTGACACTGCAAGTCCATCGGTCAGCCTACAAAGTCAGCAAAATCCTTTACTGTTATCCAACAAGGCCACCAACTCCGCCGGGGGCAATGGCTTGGCGAAATAGTAACCCTGTCCCTGCTGGCACCCCCATCCGCGCAACAGGTGGTAGTGCAGTTCGGTTTCGATGCCTTCAGCCACGACAGTCAGGCGCAAGTCGCGTACCAGGCTGATCAGTCCCCGTACGATGTGCCAGTCGCTTTTACCCGGGATGAGGTCGGCCAGCAGCGAACGGTCCAGCTTCACACTCGTCGCCGGAATTTGCCGCAGGTAGGCCCAGTTGCTGTAGCCACTGCCAAAATCGTCGATGCCGATGGCCACGCCAAGATCACGAAACCTTTTAAGCTGTGCTTGTACGGCAGGGAAGTCGGTCACCAACACGCTTTCGGTGAATTCGAGCTCAATGTGCTGCGCACGTACACCGAACTCACGCAGAGCCGCGACCAGCTCATCGAATAGCAGCCCGTCTGTAAGATCAAGAGCAGAGACATTCACCGATGTTGTTATATCCAGGCCCTGGCTATGCCAAATCGCCAACTGCTCGCAGACGTGTCTAACCACCCACCGGGTTATGTGTCGTATCGAAGCGGTCGTTTCGGCAAGCGGAATGAATTCGACGGGACTGATTTCCCCCAGTGTTGGGTGCCTCCACCGCAACAGCGCTTCTACAGCCACGCAGCGGTTGCTGGCCAGATCCACGCGAGGTTGATACACCAGTCTTAACTGATCCGGAGCAATGAGCGCCGCTTCTATGGCATTGAGGAGCTCGGTGCTGCGGCGCAGACTCAAATCGATCGCCGGGTCGTAATCCAGCCAACGTTGCTCACTCGCCCGCGCTGCATCGGTGATGCTGGCCATCAAGCGCAGGATATCCCCCGGTGCACCGATATCACGGTCGAGCTGTATCGTACCGATACCCACATCGGGGAAAACCGGCACATTCTCGCTGAACAGCGGGCGTGCAAAGGCTGCCACAAGTCCGCTGAGTAGACTTTGCAACGACAGCTCTTCCGAGGGCTTGAAAATCGTAACGAATCCGAGGTTGCCAAATCCATACAGTCGCGCACCGTCGGGCAGTGAGGCCAGTAACATTTCCTTAGATGCAAGCATGAAGTTGACGTAAAACTCCATACCTAACGCCTTGACCAGTCGGTTCATTCTGGCAGCTGAAAGTGGCTCGATCAGGATCGCGACCTCGTTCTCCCACACTGATTTAGCGAGAAGGTCTGCTTCAAAACGCTGGCGGTTGGGCAGGCCGGTCGACGGCTCGAAGTAATGCTGGTTATGGAATAGACTCCAATCTTGCCACCACCACCTTGGCCGCATCCCGCAATAAAGTTTGGCCTCTTTCGTCCATCGGGTGGCGGGCCTTTTGATCGATGACACAGAGCCTACCAAGGCTCAGTCCAGGGCGGATCATCAAGGGAGCACCTGCGTAATACCGTATGAAAGGCGCGCCAATGACCAACGGGTTGTCTGCGAAGCGTGGGTCTGCCAGAGGGTCACACACCTCCAGCACAGCTGTGTCTTCCAGCCTGTGGGAACAGAACGACATTTCTCGCGGCGTGAACGCCGGCTCCATGTCGACCCGAGCCTTGAAGACCTGGTACTCGCGCTCAATAATACTAACCATGACGGTAGGCACGCCAAAGTAAGCGGACACCATCGCAACGACGCTATTGAGCACGGGGTCAGACCCGGTTTCCAGATCTGACGTCAACCGGTCTACCTCGGCCAGGCGCGCTCGTTCCTGCGGGGATGGGAGATTGCTCAGGGTCATGTCGGTTACTATAGACAATGGTGAGGAAATCATCGCGCGCCTTCTACAGTCGTTCGTTTGACCTTATCCACTCTACCCGGAAGCCTGTAAATGGAGTGACATACGGCTTATAACAGACGGGTGCCATAGGCCGCTTAAGCAGCTCGTTCTTTGGCCGATAACCGTTACATCGTATTCCATCCTTTATACGCACCAAAATCTAGGCGAATCCGAAAGTCCTTATCTGACCCATGGAGCCCACTTGATCCGAATTTTGTCATCACGCCTTGAGCGGGTTCGACGATTTGCCAGCGATCGTCGAGGCAACCCGGCTCGTTACGCGGGCGCGCTCCTGGTCGTTACGCTGTGCTGCGCGCTTCGCTCGACGCTTTCCTTCACAGCCCTGCCGTACCTGTTCTTCATTCCCGGGTTGATGTTCATCGGCTTCTGCTTCGGTATCGGGCCGTCCGCGTTTGGTTGCGTGCTGGCGGTTCTGGCTGCGCACTATTTTTTCATCGGCGAAATAGGTTTTAACGACGGCTTAGTTGCCTGGGCCAGCAGCATGAGTTTTGTCTTGGTGACCTTCGGCATGTCTGTCATCTGCGCGTTGTTCCAGAAGAGTTTGAACGACCTCTCCGACCTAAATGAGCGTCTGGAGCATGAGGTTGAGCGCCGCACGCAAGAGCGGGATGGCATCTGGAACGTCTCCCCCGACCTGATCTGCATGCTGTCCGAACGTGGCGAAGTCGTTGCGATGAATCCATCCTGGCAAATCGAGACGGGACACGCCGAACATGCACTCAAAGACGGGGCATTTTTCAGCTTTATCTCGCCTTCGCAATTGTCCGATGCCTTGCGCAGACTAAGCGAGGTGCCGGTAGCTGAACTCGATAGTCAAGGCCCGCGCAGTAATGGAATGCTGTTGCATTTGAACTGGCGAATTGCACGCCGCGGGAGGCACTACTTCGCAGTAGCCCGAGACATCTCTGTTCAAAAAGAACGCGAGCAAGCCTTCGAAGAGGTCAGATCGCAATTACAGCAAAGTCAAAAAATGGAAGCGGTCGGCCAGCTGACCGGTGGTTTGGCTCACGACTTCAATAACCTGCTGACGGTGATCACCAGTAGCCTGGACATGCTCGAACAACGACTTGCTCAAGGTAAGCACGGAGAACTTCCAAGGTACGTTGCTCTGGCCCGCAATGCATCCGATCGCGCCGCATCCCTCACCCATCGCCTGCTGGCCTACGCCAGGCGTCAGACGTTGGCAAGTACGGTAATAGATCCGGCATTGTTGGTTGAGGAGATGAAGGATCTGATCAGCAGGACGCTGACCCCTCGCATAGAACTGGAGGTACTGGCGACCAAGGACGCGGTGCTGTGCTTTTGCGACGCGCACCAGTTGGAAAACGCGCTGCTGAACCTGTGCATCAATGCACGCGACGCCATGCCCCAAGGGGGCCGGCTACAGATCGAGGTCACCTCCGTGCGCATCGAGCCGGCGCAAGCCACCGGGACGCTCAGCGCAGGTGGATATGCACGCTTCAGCGTCAGCGATACCGGCACCGGTATGCCGCGCAGCGTGCTCGAGCGCGCATTTGATCCGTTCTTCACGACCAAACCCTTAGGTTCCGGCACTGGCCTGGGCCTATCGATGGTGCATGGCTTTGCCCGACAGTCATCCGGGGACGTGCAGATTGAGTCCCAAGTAGGCACAGGCACTACGGTGAACCTGTTTCTGCCCTTGCATCAAGGCGCGGCACCGGCACCCGGCCTCGTCTCGCCAGCGGGGGCCGAGGACAAGCCTCACACGCCGGGCGCGTCCATATTGGTGGTCGACGATGAGGACGCCATCCGCGATCTGATAAGCGAAACATTGCTGGATATGGGTTATCAGGTCGCCAAGGCAGCAACCGCTGCTCAAGCGCTACAGCAGCTCGAGAGACTGCCTGAGGTCAGTTTGCTCATCACCGATATCGGCCTGACGGGCGGCATGAGTGGCGATGAGTTAGCCGTGGCCGCGCTGGATGCGAGGCCGACGCTCAAAGTCTTGTTCATCTCTGGTTTCGCCGAAAACAGCATCCCCGCGATCGCCTTGAAAAGCGGCCAGACTGAATTGCTGCTCAAACCTTTCGCTATGAAACATCTCAAGGTGATGACGCAGCAATTACTAACGCCGGGCTGAAAGCGCCCATTTGTAGAACGACGAAACACAAGGTTTTTAAGTGAAATATTGATATTGGCGTGACCCAGCCAGGCCTGAACCTTGGCAATATCAGCTTCGTGCTCAAGAGCGTTGGTGGCTCTGAGCCCATGGATGCCCAAGCCGTCGACCTCAATCCCGGCCTTTTTCGCGTAGGCCGTGACGACGGCATAGATGCCGTTGGCCGTGATACCGGCGCCGGTCAATTTACCTCGCAGCGGCATGAACAGTGGCACCTTCCGCTCGGCCAGATGATGCCCCGAGCTTTCCAGGTACTGGTGAATGCGCCCGGCTGCCACTGGATGCATCGGCAGGTAGCGCACCTTGCCGCCCTTGCCATGCACCTTCAGATGCTGGATCCCGCGTCGCTCCTGGATATCGCTCACCTGCAGCAGCGCCGCTTCTTCGCGGCGCAGCCCGTGATAGAGAAGAACCGCCAATAGCGCCCGGTCGCGCTGTCCTTTAAGCGTCGTTTCATCCGGCGCCTTGAGCAGTGTTTTTGCCTGGTGATGACCCAGTGCCGGTGTCTTGCCTTCGTTGTTTTCTATTCTGGGTCGTTTCACCCCGTGCACGGGATTGCCGCCGGCGATCGCGTTGCTTTCTAACAGGTGATCAAAGAGGCTGGCCAGCGCCGTTAATTTGCGGCGGATCGTGGCGCCCGCCAAACCGCGACCTCCATTGCCCAGCTAGCGGCTGCTTTGGGTCGATAGCGGCGCCCCAAGGACCTTGGGTTTTGTCAGATTCCGGTACTAGATGCTGTCAACGCAACGCCTCTTAATTCGTATCGGGAAGGCTGGCCAGCTGATCGAGCAGTTGGGCACCTGCAGCGTCGAACCGCAGACGCGCTTTATCCCCGAAGCCGCATGACAGCTCGTACTCGTACAGCGGCACGATCGGCAGTCGATGGATCTGCCAAAGGTGCCAGAGCAATCCCTGGCCCACCCCCTGACGCTGATGCACGACCTTGATCTTGTTGATGTACATTCGGATACAACAATGACGGTTCGACGATATTGCTCGCTACCTGGCCGCCCTGATACCGCTGTAATTGACCCGTGTTCTAAATTTATGTTTTTCATTGCCGATGGCTTCCGTACAGAACGCAGAAAGTTTCTGCGTTTGCCCTTCGGAGTTGCACCGTGAACCTACGTTCTTTAAATATCGCGCCCCGTGCCGCCTTGTGTTTCGGTTTAATCACGCTGCTGGTCATTGCCCTCGGCGGCTTCGCATACGTGCAGCTAGGGAAGCTGCGTGGCACCGAGCAGGACATCGAAAAGAACTGGCTGATCAGCGTGCAGACCGCCGACGACATCCAGATCGCGCTGCTCGGCGCGCGCCTGGAGAGCATCCGTCTTCTGGCGACTTCGAATCCCCAAGAGCAAGCGACCGCCGTGCAGCACTTGGAAGACGCTAAGCGCATGCTCAACGAGCGCACCGACTTCTACCGCAATAACCTCATTTCCGACCCAGAAGAAGGGGCCAAATTCGAGGCCGCAGCGGCGCTGATGAAGACCTATCTTGATGGGCTGCAACGCGTCGTCGATCTTGACGCTACCCAGCATGAGCAGGCCGTGACATTCGCCAACACTGAACAACGCGACCGTGCCGCAGCGTACCAGGTCAAACTCAGTGAGTTGCGCCAGCACAATACCGACGGCGCTGCAGCAGCAGGCGTGACCGCCACTGAGGTGTATGCCCACAGCATCACCATCGTCGATAGTGTGGTACTCGCCGCGCTGGTGCTGACGCTGGTGCTTGCCACCCTGCTGACTCGCAGCATTGTCCAGCCTATGAGCGCCTCGCTGAAAATGGCCGAGGAAATCGCCGACGGCGACCTGCGTCTTATCCTGGAGGTTAAGGGTAATGACGAATCTGCGCGGCTGATGCGCGCGCTAAACACCATGCAAGGCAACCTGCGAAGCACCATAGAGCAGATATCCGATGCTTCCGCACAGCTCAGTTCCGCCGCAGTAGAGATGACTTCCATCACCGAGAGCGCCAGCCTCACCCTGCAGCAGCAAAACAGTGAGATCGAGCAGGCCGCCACGGCGGTCAACCAGATGAGCGCCGCCGTCGATGAGGTCGCGCTTAACGCTAACTCCACCTCCGAAGCGGCCAAGGACTCCACACGCGCTGCCGCCACTGGTAACCAGAAAGTCGGCGAAACCCTACATGCCATGCGCAGCCTAACAGACCGCGTGGAAATGACCTCTGAACAGGTGCAGGGCCTCGCTGGTCAGGCGCAGGACATCAGCAAGGTGCTGAGCGTGATCCGTGCCATTGCAGAACAGACCAACCTGCTGGCCTTGAACGCCGCGATCGAAGCGGCGCGCGCTGGCGAGCAAGGCCGAGGCTTCGCCGTGGTGGCCGATGAGGTTCGGGCACTTGCTCATCGCACACAAACCTCAACTCTAGAAATCGAACAGATGATTTCAAGTATCCAAACAGGCACGTCACTGGTTGTGGATTCGATGAGCAGCAGCACCACCGAGGCACACAATACGCAGCGCGCTGCCGACGAAGCCGGGATGTCACTGAAAGTCATCGCCGACTCGGTGCAACTAATCAATGACCGCAATCAGCAGATCGCCACTGCCGCGGAAGAGCAGGCTCATGTAGCCCGCGAAGTAGACCGAGCGCTCGTGAGCATTCGCAACCTGGCGCTGCAGAGCAGCGAAGGCACGCAGCAAACCCTGGCCGCCAGCAATGAGCTCTCGCAGTTGGCGGTGAACTTGAATCAGATGGTAGCGCGCTTCAAGACCTGAAATTAGCGTTTAATCTAGTATGGAAAATTGACCTATCAATGATCAGAACTTCATTCCTATAGGCGCTGACAATGTGGTCGCTTTTCGAGTTAGCTCCGATCTTTCGCCAAGGCCAGAGGCTCCAACGAAACCGAAGTTGACTATCGTCCGGCAGTCGCCGAGCATGAAAGAACGTGCGTGCTGGACTTACCGACAGGGAAGTATCGAATTGCGAAATTGCCACGCCTCAATCGGCCTCAAGCATCGTGACTAAATGACCAAGCGCAGCGGAACTATGTTCTGTCTCGTCACAGACGGCTGCGGGTTGGAAGCAGACGGTCGTGGCTGACCGCTTTTCGACCCAAAACAGCCGCTCCGACTGAGGGCCTTTGCCATCTGCTACCGCTACCTGCGTGGAACGGGGTTTACGTTAAATGCCTGTTTTCATCCGGCTGGCGAGATTGCAGCAGGCTGAGGGTTGTTAGTGGCCGGCAAGCCGGGCTCCGTTGACCAGTCATAGTCCAGCTAACCGGCTGCTTTCGACCCAAAGCGGCCCTTCGCGGAGGGCAGCAAACGGCCAGAAGCAGCCACTGGAAATTGGGCGTGTTCGGCTGTGAATTCAGATAGTGGACGCACCCCACCAACCACGATAGCCATATCGACGCAGATCGCATGCGTGAACGTGTGCAGCCACAATGTATTCGAGCACCGCCTATCGAATCGGAGCGTGGAGTATTGTTATCTTGGCTGTATATGCATACAGTTTATGGGGGCAAGTGAGGTTAAAAAATTCCTTGAGGCACATTGATATCATGATGTAGATTCAGGGCCTCAAACTATAATATGCAGACAAGGAAGTATCATGGACGTAAAGGTGAATTTCGCGGTTGTTCATGAGCTTGTAAAAGAGCAATTTAAAGATATTCAAGCTTCCGACATTCGCAAGGTTGTGCTTAATAAAGACAAACCAGCCGTTAGCAAATTGATAATCGGCGCAACATCAATTTACGGAAAAAAAAACAACGCTACTCACTATGGGATTTTTGCAAAAAAAACTGCGAGTGAATTTCCGAAAGACTTTGATGCCTACTCAAAAATTGCTATTTCGGAAAAATCCTTTCTCGAAGTTACTGAGTCAGCTATGGCGGAGCTCTATGTCGCAGCGAAAAAAACCACTGCTTCTTCGGGGGGGTATATCTTATTCGTAGACTATGAGAGCAGTCAGGGACGATTCTTGCTGATTGCAATGCTTAAAAAGCGTGATGGTTTGAGGCTTAACGAAAATCTGGAGCCTGAAGAATTAATTGAGCTGGATCTTAGTAGCCTGTATCACGCAGCTCGTATTAATTTCAATAAATATCAAGAGCACGCCACAGCGGATGATGAGGCGAAGCAAGAGCTAAACTATCTTAGCTTTTTGAGCCAAAGCGCAGGGCGATCGGCTGCGGGGTATTTTGTAACAGCACTTGGATGCGCAGTAGGAACCGCTTCAGCGGCGGCCACGAAAAATCTTATAATTGAGAGCGTTAAGTTTTTTAGGGATCGTCCGAATCTGCGTGACAAGAGAATTCAGTTCAAAGATGAGGTTTTGAGATATCTAGAGCGTCAGCGCGATTCTGGACAATCTGTCAAGCTATCGGAAGTTGAGGCGATTGCTCGTCAATTTTTTCCGGCAGAGATGGAAGGTCAGGCTGATGATTTAGCGGGTGAGTTTACAGGGCACCTCAATAGCGAAGCCGTCGGAGTTCCCGTTGAGTTTCCAATCAGCAAAGTAACACTTGATAAGTATACTCACGTGATATACAAGGATGACAACTGGCAGTTGAAGTTTGATCGGAATTCCCTAGGCGAGGGTGTGGATGCTGAAATTCGTTTTGTTGAGCAAGATCGAAAATTAATCATAAACAATCTTTCTGAAGGCGCTATTGAAGTCATTCGTCAAGCCATTGCGGATAAACGTGATGCTGCCGAGCCAGAGTAATTGCTATGGTAGATGTGAGTAAATTTGCCGAGGCATATCGGTTGCTTGGTCGTCCTGCTCTTGCGACGGCTAATGCATTTGATTTCAGAGCTTCTGCTTTTAACCCAGAAATCAATACTGCAATTGAAGCACTCGTAATTTCGAAGGCTGGCCGGTTTGACGAGCTACTGATTGACGGTGTGGATATAGATCCATCCGCCTTCAGTTCTTCTTCTTCGTGGTCAACTATTGAAGTTGCATTCATACTTGATACTTCGGGCGCGGTGCCGATTTTCAAAAGTTTTGATCAGCTTATGGCTCGATCAAAGAGCTTCGTTCGTACGCAAGTTCCGACAAGATTTTACATAATAGAAGAAAACATCCTATCTTCTGAGGAGCCTCTCGATAATCGGATAAAAACGCTTCATGCATTATGTCGCCTTATCGTTTATCTAGCTGATCTGGCACATTTTCACGATGAAAAGGAATCGAGTGATGAATATAAACTTGTTTTCGTTGCGGAAGATCTAGCTAAAGGCGAACGCGCCATAACGCTTTATCCATATCTGGATCGCGAATTGCTAGATTTTGAGATAAGCACAGAGCTAGTCGATAGCCTTCAAATGAGTAATTTGAATGAAAGTCCCCAGCTCTTCAAGGAACGAACTATTTTTCGCGCAACCTTGATTGAATATTTGGCTGCCCAGTATGGAGGAAAAGAACGCTTCAAGTTTCTAATTTCCACTTGGTCGCAGTTTTTGATTTTGTATGGAAATAATTTATCTACTTATCTTAGTGGCTTTTCTTTTCACAAAGCAAAGCAGGAAGTGGCAAATGCACAGCTAACAATAGCTGATCAAATGTCAAAGGTCGTAAGCGATATCAGTGGAAAAATTCTGGGCATCCCGATCTCGTTAGTTGTCGTTATTGCAATATCAAAAGCCGAAAGCATTTTAGAAAGCTCAATTTTGGTGCTGGGTATTTTAATAACCTCTGCTTTGTTAGCCGAAACCTTAGCAGCGCAAAAATTGCAATATGAGCGGATCAAACATTCTCGTATTATAATGTTTACGGCTCACCAGCAGAAATCACATCAATATCCAGAAGACTTACGAAGCTACATAAAAGACTCTGTAGAAGCATTAGCTATTAACGAGAGAAAGCTCAAGCGTTCTTTGATGGTATTAAGATTTCTCTCATGGTTCCCTGCAATCGTTGCGACAGTGCTCCACTCCTGCATTTTCAAAAGAGAATTTTTCTATGGCTTTGAGGAGGTTGTGGCTTTTGTGTGCACCCTTATTCACACTGTCTTCTTGTAATTTGATCTTATTGAAATTTACAAACACGAGGAATAGATGGGCTCAGTATACTTTTGAATAGCTTAATGCAGATCTATCACATTATTAGATTTTTTAGAAGTCAAGGAAAAAAATGCCAAAGAATGTACCATGTGATTTTCCCGAGCATTTTCGCGATTTTGTATTTATGCCAAAATTCGATGAGAATATTGAAGAGTTGGCTAGTATCGTTGAAAAAGAAGATTGGGAGCATCGATCAACTGCCTCAAGGCAGTCTCTCTTGTCAGATGCAGACGTGGGGATTATACCTTAGCTGACTGCCGGCTTCTGTCCGACCAAAATCTGAACCACAGGCAGCTTTCGACCCATTGCCGCCCTTCGCGGAGGACGTCAATCGGCTGCCATTGCGGACACATGGATTGAGTCACGTCTTTTTACGCAACTACCGTGTGATCTGATGTTGATGAGTTTAGCGGCTCCCGCCGTTCGAGGACCGCGGTTCACCCAGAGCCGTCCTGAAATTAAGGCATAGAAACGAGAATTTTTATCGTTACATTAGGTTAGATGGCGCAAAGGCCTCGCCCGTGCTACACAAAGAGCCAACAGATGGCTTGTCGCCATCGGCTAGGAGAGGGAGCTTTCGCTCCCTAATATCGAGCAGGGAGTTTCGAATGCAGATCGTGAAAACCAAAGGGCACCTAATCTATAGCGCTAATCATGGAGCACCTAGCCACGCATGCCTCGGGAGTTGTCGGAAGGTTTGGTGGCCGGATGACGTCCCATCGGACTTAGCGATTCTGGCGAGGCCAGCTTGTCCGCAGTGCGGCGGGCCGCTCACGATGGATATCCCATCAGGGCATTACAGTGTGATTTCTGATAATGCAGGGACGCTGAAAAAAGGCGACGCAACAATCACGAATGCTGGCCTCAACCTCGGCAGTTGATCAGCAAGGAAAATAGGTACGCCTAAAGAAGCCCGCACGTCGCGGGCCGATGTTGTGCTCGGGTCACGGCCAACCCTTATGTGTGACTTGATCTAAAAAGTACCGGGCTGGCTTGTCCGGTCCGTTCAGCACGACGATGTCAGGACGGGGAACGTGAATGGTTAGCAGCCCGCCTAGGGCGTGCTTCAAAGTGAAAGATGCGGTCCTAGCGCGGTTGTTGTATTTGAAGGTGAGAGTCAGCGTACTGAGCTGCTTCTGGATTGATGGCAGGATGAGGTTCAAGCCGTTTTCGATGTCCATAAATCATCTCTAGGAGTGAAGTTCACTTAGCAAATTATGTGACTGGATGACCTGGTCAACACCTAGAAGAGAGAGGCACCCGAAATAGCAGCTAGCTCGCCCAAGCCCTGCCGTCGAACGCTGGGCTAAGGTCATAGAAGAGGGCATTCCCCCTCAGGATCGGACAGGAAGATACCGGCATGTCAAAAGGTATGACGACACTGACTTTTCACGGTGGACCAAATGATGGCGAGGTACTGACGGACGTACCGACTATGCGTGTGTTTCCATTTGTGAACCTGCCAACCGGAACAGGACTCACAGAGGAGGCAGATGGTCAGGTAGGGGTTTTCGTTAAAGCTCGCCAGTTGCCTTTCAACTGGTTCATGTTCAAAACAGCGCGTTATGCCCTGCAGGAAATCGACCCTAGCTGTACAAGTGTGCACTATGTCTTCCTTGAGGCAGTTTCAGTCACGCGATGCCGAGCAATCACCAAGAAAAGCGGATGGTGTAAGAACGAGGCGATTACTGATCAGTAAGGTCTGTAGAACTCATGCTTGCAGTGCCAACGTAGAACTGAAACCTGATACGTAGCCAAATCGGCGCGCTGGCTACCGCGCCATAGGCTTGGTGGTTGCTGCTTCCCAGGTCGACAAGTCACCCTGTCCACTACCAGTTTTACGAACAACGGAAAAGACTATGGATAGAAAAGAGATCGCCAAACATGTCATTAAAAATAGTCTTGAGGATATACGTGCCATAACCATTCTTCTGGCTCAAAATTTAGAGATGCAGGCCATTTCGCTAATCTATGCGGCTATCGATCGATTAGCTTGGCTTGATGCCGACAAGGAGGAGAGCGGGAGCGCAGAGTACAAGAGATGGGTACACACCTTTCTTTTCAATGGAGAAGTTTTCAACTTCGATGCCGACGATCTTTGGGCGGCACGCTGTGGGAATATTCACACCGGTGCAGCTGAGTCTCGTGACTATCGTGCACATCGAGCCAGCGTGATTTATTATCACGTCAATACCGCCAGCATTCCGAACGACAAACTTCTAGCATTGATTGAACCGATCGCCATCCACATAGGTGTTCCCGTAGAAAAAATCCGCTTCGTGGATCACTACTGGCTGGCCGGTCGATTCATTGACTCGGTTAGTCGCTATGAGCAGTACCTCCTGACTGCTGACGTTAGAAGACTGCAGGAAGTACAGTCGAAGTCAGATCGGCAGCTTTCATTCCAAACGGTGAAATGATGCTGTAAGATAGCCACACCTATTGGCGTCGCGGCAGTCCAACACGCTGGAAAGAAGGTTTTGAATATGCGCTGTCGCTGTCTTTGAGCTTAAACTCGCCTGCTGGCGAGCTGGACGCAAAAAAGGGTGCTCGCAAGAATTCAGATACGTGGAGTTGGTTTCAGACAAGCCGGTTAGCTGATCATTTCGTCGAGGTTGGCGGCTCGACGGCTGCCGCTTAAATATTCCAACCACAGCGTAGGTGAATCCTCCGGTCGTATTTGCAGCCTATCGAAGGACATGAAGACCAATACAGAAAATCTAGATTGCAATGTATGCTTGATTTCGGCCTGCCTGTTTAGCTAAGTAAAGAGCTGCATCAGCTTTCTGTATTAGTTCCTTCGGAGTTTTTAGCAGTCTAGGCATTGTTGTTGCTACCCCAACGCTCAGGGTGACTACTGAGCTAGAGCTAGGGTGGTTATGTGGGATACCTACCGCCTGCATTGCCGTTAGCAGATTATTAGCGATCCCTAGGGCTCGATCTGAACCGATATTGGGGAGAACTATGCAGAATTCTTCACCCCCATATCTTGCAGCTAAGCTGGCGTTTTCAACCGACGCAGAGGTGAGCACTTTTGCTACCTGTATTAGGGCACTGTCGCCTTCAACATGGCCGAAAGCATCGTTGAATTTTTTGAAGTAATCGACGTCGATCATCAGTAACGATATTTCAGAATTATTATGGTCCATGATGTCCCAATATCGGTTTATAAACCGATCAAAGCTCGCGCGATTAGCGATGCCGGTGAGACCATCAACGTTTGCCAATGCTTTTAGTCTTTCATTAGAATCCTTAAGCTTTTCATTTGCTTTACCGAGATCTTCATTAGATTTCTTCAGGTCGTTCATTACCCTTTGTAGCGTCAAGTTGGTGTCTAGAAGTTGTTGTTGCGATACTCGAATTGCACGGTAAGCTTCGTCCAGCCGAAGAGTCTTGACATACGAATCTGAGTGATATTTGATTCTAGCAGATAGCTCCGCGCTGTCTGGTAATTTTATGATGAAGTCACTTGCACCATAGCTAAAGCAGCTTGATTTGTACTCGGCTGACTCCGTAGTCGCCATTACCACCACTGGTATGTTAGACGTTGTAATGTTCTTCTGTAGTGTCTGAAGTGTTGAAAGCCCTGTGTCATCACCCGAAAGTTTTCCAAGAAGAATTACAGTGGGCTGGAAATTTCTAATTTTTTTGAATATATCACTTGCTGCAACACAGCTCTCAATGTGAAAGTTTTTGTTAGTGTCAAACGCTCTTTTTATTGCCTCTTGAATCATCGACGCTTTATCGGCGATGAGCACTCGCGGTTCATCCTCGATTAGTTGCATATCTTCCATTTCCAGCTTATGCATTTTCTTATCCCCTGATTTTTTTGGCTTTTTCGTGATTACTCTGAACTTCTGGTACAGATGCTGCTAGGCCTAGTATTTAACCTTAAAAGTAGGTGAGTCCTCCGGCCGGTTCTCCCGGCGATCATAGATCTTGGTCGTGCTGATGTTGGCATGTCCGAGCCAGGCCTGCACCTTGGCGATGTCGGCCTCGTGTTCCAGGGCATTGGTGGCCGCCGTCGCTCGGAGTCCATGGACGCCCAGGCCGTCGACCTCGATCCCGGCCTTTTTCGCCCAGGTCGTCACCACGGTATAGATGCCGTTGGCCGTGATGCCGGCGCCGCTCAGCTTGCCTCGCAGCGGCATGAACAGTGGCACCTTCCTGTCGACCAGATGATGTCCCGAGCTTTCCAGGTACTGGTGAATGCGCCCGGCTGCCATCGGGTGCAACGGCAGGTAGCGCACCTTGCCGCCCTTGCCATGCACCTTCAGGTGCTGGATCCCGCGGCGTTCCTGGATGTCGCTGACCTGCAGCAGCGCCGCTTCTTCACGGCGCAGCCCGTGATAGAGAAGAACAGCCAATAATGCCCGGTCGCGCTGTCCTTTAAGCGTGGTTTCATCCGGCGCCTCGAGCAGCGCCTTTGCCTGGTGATCACCCAGTGCCGGCGTCTTGCCTTCGTTGCTTTCAATCTTCGGTCTTTTTACCCCGTGCACGGGGTTGCCGCCGGCGATCGCATTGCTTTCCAGGAGGTGATCAAAGAGGCTGGCCAGCGCGGCCAATTTGCGCCGGATCGTGGCGCCGGCCAAACCGCGATGCTCGAGCTGGGCCCGCCAGGCCAGAACGTGCGATCGGGTCACCACACGAAACTCATCAGCCGACGCCAAACCGACAAACCCACAGAAGTCTTCCAGGTCATTCTGGTAGGCACGACGAGTGCGCGGGTTGTCCAGGTTGGCAAACCACTCGACCGCGGCCGGAACCTGGGCCAGCGTCTGAAATTCGACCGAGGTGAGCCGACGCTGATCATTCTGATGGGCTTTCGTCAGTTCCTGCATAGCATTCTCACTATTGGCTCTTTCTCGACCACTTCTCACCTCTCCAGTCACGAAAGCAACGTCAAGCATCGCCTTCGCCTGCAAAACCGACAAACGGCAAAAATTGGTGATAACCTATTTTATTGCCACTTAAGCGTTGCTACCCATACTCTTATGGCGCTTCTGACTCCTGCTAGAAGAATCCGTTTCTGACCGGTACTGCGAGGCATGAACGGCAGAAATCGGCCAAAAGCGGACGCTGGACAGCTCTGCCGTCAGTCGCTAGGCTCAGCCGTCGCTGACATTCAGGTCTTTCACAAACTCATAACACGCAGCCAAAAGTTAGGAGCCGGCACACCTATGGCCTACGAACTTCATATTGTCAGACCAATGGAAATAGCTCTTGAAGAATGGCAATCACTTTGCGCAAGTGATTCATCGATGAAGCTAGAACACGAGTTGGCTCGTAGAAATCCCGTCACCGGTGAAACGATTGTTTCCAGCGGCAAAAACTCGGCAATTTGGACGTCTCCACTAACACAGCAACAGTTTCTCTTTGATTATCGCAAGGGGGTGATTTCCTTCGTCTACAACGATGCGGCAATCATTAAGGCCAAGGAAATTGCGAAAGCACTCGCAGCCAGCGTTGAAGGCGATGAAGGTGAGGCATATTGAAAATGCCCTGTGACGGATGCTTTCTCGCTTCCTCTCAGCGGTTTTCACCTGCTGGCTGCCGACAGGCCGCTATGGGTCGATAGCAGCCGGTCGTGACTGACCGTTATCGGCCTATATCGGCTTGTCACCGACGTCCGCTCCCGGCCACAAGCGGTCACTCACGAATGGCTTTTATCGATCTAATGGCAGGCTTCTAAAGCCCTAGAACTCGGATTTAGCGAAGAGAGGCACCATCACGTGGTGCCCTGCATTGCGGGGTCTGGGGGCAAGTGTATCTATTTAAAAGGCTTCGCTTTGCATGCCGTCAAGACGATTTGAGGTTCACGCCTCTGGTCTATTCGTAAGCTGCTCCCGCCGGGTATCCAGATCTGATTGGTGGCCATAAAACGGCACGTGGATTCCAGGGCCGACCGTAACTAAAACAAGATCCCGCAGCAAATCCCCCCAGTTGGTTCCAGCCAACTCCTCAGACGGGACGTTCAGCAACATTGCTGCCTGGTCACGATCGCGGGACGGGTGCCAATGGATTTCGCGACCATCGCGAGTGTGCGTTTGTATGTGATCTGGCATCAGCCCGCCGTTGAAATGAAGCGTCACCCGATCAAATCGCCTGCCTATGTAGCTAAGAGCTAGATCCAGGATCACACCACGTAGTTCAGGGGTTGGCACAGCCTCTTTCCACTCTACGACTGGCCCGCGCGCCATTGTGACCATCGGGTATCCAGTAGTCAGCGTTGGGCGTGCAAAAATCTGTTGATAGCCTATGCCGCCCCCTTTAACTCCTCGCTCCGTCCTGCTCGTGATGAAATGGTCCCATGAGAAGGGGCTGATATCAGTGGCTTGCTCAGGTTCGCGCGCAGCCCGAACCGAATGCAGCGTCAATCCTCTTGGCCAGTTGAACGTGACATTAGCTTTTCCTGTCAAAATTTGAGCCTCAGATGATCCCGCCGCCTCGAGAAGCGCCAGTGGAAAATCAATACATCGAGTCTTCCCTTGAAGTAGCAAGGAGTGAACTGGGCGCATTGGGCCTGACGGTAACTCCGGCACGGAGGATGCCTGAAAAATGAGAGGCAAGCCCGCAGTAGTCCTTTCCGCTATCTTGATCTCGATCACGTCAAGGTAGTCGCGGATCGACCAATAGAATTTTGGCGCCGGATTACATTTATGAGACCAATACTCGTTCAGAAACCGAGATATCAGAGAGAGGTCTTGGTGGTTGGCCTGGATGCCTTTTCGCGCGAGCCAAGTTAACGCTTGCGATGGATCGAGGATGACCGCTGCGGAGCGGGTCATGTCATCCATGCATGTGCCAGCACCTTTCTCGTAACTGATTGCAGCAGCGAGAGTGTTGAATCCGAGGCAGGAAGCAAAAAGCTCGTGCTATTGCCGGAAGTGAAGGCTGCCTAGCGGAGTATTTTTGAAGAATGCGAGCGCGTCGGAGGACGGGCCGGTGATGATGGTTCTGCTCATTGATAGACTCCCAATTCGGTTTTCCAGGACATAGGTTTGTCCAGGCGTAGATGTGCTTCACCAGCTGGGCTGGTTAGCATTCGCATGACCGGTTAGTGCGTTAGCTACGAATGCTCGAAACACACCCCCCGAAGGGAGCTGCATGTGCTGCGGGCTTATTTCTGATAGAAAAAAATGCCTGGAGTGGTCTGCTCAGTGGCTGGTCTGAGCATACATCACAATGAGGGGAGACGCGACATTGAGGCATTGATTGCTTGAAATGCTGCAATGGGTCGAATGTTGACGTTCACATGGACCAACGCTACTCAGGTAATCGCCACACCACGCCTTGGTGACAGCCCCACTCGGTCGCGAGTCTCTCGACCGTCTCCAAAAGTATATTCGCCCAGCCCATCGTTGAAATTGAACGGCGTTGATCCTTCAACGTTGATCTAGACAACCCACCTGCTCTCTTGTCGCTTAATCGTGGGCCCAAGTCACAGCCGCGGGATTAGACCGTTCGTCACTCCAGCGACGTGCGCATTGTTATGCGTATAGAAATGCGCATAATAGAACGGCGCTGCCAATATCTGACTACTGAATCTGACTACAGAATCTGACTACCGAATCTGACTACCGAATCTGACACTGAATTTGACTACCGAACCGAGGCATCAAGCGCATGAGTGCACTCCTTGACCGAGCTGAACAGGCTGTGTCCGCAACAGCAATGGTCCGCGGCTTCAGCGCGAAATTGAAGGAGGTCACCAGTGGGATAACAACTCACCTGGTGATCTTCAAGGACAACGAGCCAGCAGCGGTATTAGTAGGTGTAGATGCCTATCAGGCCTTGCAAGATGAGCTTGAAGACCTTCGCGCCGAGCGCATGGCCATCGAACGCCTGTCCACCTTGAACGAAATGAACACAGTGAGCCTTGAGGACATGGAGGCGAACTTCAAGTAGGCAAAACCAATGAGTTGGAGCGTCCGGTTTCATCCCGAAGTAGAGCAAGACCTCAAACAGCTGGGGACGGCTGAAGCGAGGAGGATCCTGAAGGTGATACGCGAGCGTATCGCTGACGGAGAGCCAGATAAAATCGGCAAGCCCCTTCGCGGGGTTCTCGCCGGTCACCGCCGGATTCGGGCAGGCGATGTGCGCATCGTCTACCGAATTAACGGCACCGAAGTTGTCCTAGTCCTATGTGTGGGCCCTAGGCGAGACAATGAGGTGTATGAGGCCGCGACCCGGCGCACATGACCAAAACCCGCTTCGGCGGGTTTTTTATTGTGTGACATTCAAGCGCTGCAGGATCCAGCACCTTAAGGTGCAGGGCAAGGGCGGGAAAGTGCGGATCTGCCTTTGTATCCAGTGGCCGCCGGGCACGTTCTCCAGTACCTGGAAAGCTCAGGGCATCATTGGGCGGACAGGAAGGTGCCGCTCTTCATCCCATTACGCGGCAAGCTGACCGGTGCCGGCATCACGGCCAACGGCATCTACACCGTGGTGGCGGCATACGCAAACATGGCTGGGATTCAGGTCGACGGCCTGGGCGTCCATGGACTCAGGTCTACTGCGTCCACCAATGCTTTGGAACATGAAGCCGATATCGCCTAGGTCCAGGCTTGGCTGGCTCATGCCAATATCAGCACAACCAAGATCTATGATCGCCGGGAGAACCGGCCGGAGGATTCACCGACCTACAAAAGTGAAGTATTAACAGAGGGGATTGAGGCCTAAGCGATAGCTCAACCTCGCGCACTGTCGAGAATGTCATGCAGCGCTGTCCACGGATTCAGGCATTCCGCGTCGCGGGCTGGACAGGTCTTGCCATGTGAAAAAGGGATTTCGCAGTCCTCCAGGGCTTGGCTTTCCAAGCATACCGTGCACACCGAGCGACCGGCGACGATCATCCATCGGACGTTCCATTCCTCAATCCGTCGTTCATTCTTCACAGTCCTATTCCTCAACGTGCATGGGCAGAGGTTGACAGTACAGCCGTGCAGGACCAGATTTATACGCTCAAAACCATACCATTGTTTGCGTGTAACCCACGCGCCCAACCCAATAATGGACTGGTCGGGACTTTAAGTCGCCGGTATGGGCGTACATGGAGTGCTCACAACGGCTGCGACTGATGCCTGGAGGATGAGGCGGACCTGCCAACCTCCAGGCTTGGCTTGGCCATGCGAACATCAGTACCATTAGGATCTATGATCGTCGGCAGAAAAGGCCCGAGGATCCTACGACATACGAATTGAAATATAGCCTACGCCTATCGGGGAAGTGCGTAGCCCGCTAACTTGCCGTAGAATGACTCTTTGAAAGCTAATCAAGGGAATGACCTGTGCAAAATGATCGAACCGTTACATGCCCGCACTGCTTGAATAATGTGCCTTGGGGAGCCCGTGTATGTCGGGGGTGCAATGCTGAAATCACTTATGGTCCTCCTTTGATAGCTCAAGCTATTGCACTTCTAATACCAACAATAATCGCTTGGTCTGTCACACAGGTCATCAATAAATACTTGTTCAGTCACGATACCTTACTAGCAGTGGTTTTTTTAGCGATATTCATACCGATCGTAATCAAGACTATGAAATATTGCAAAAATAGATACAAAGACAATACATATTTCAAACGGCTTTACAGAAACTAGTCGGTCAAAAGTCTATTAGGCCAGGGGTGGGGGCAACGGCTCTCTCCTAGCGAGTGCGTAAACCACGCCCTGGTACTGTCTAGGCCCGTTGCGGAAAAGATCTCACCCTGGACAGGTGTAAAATCGTTACCGCATTTTTATTAGCTCACCACAGGCAATCCTTGCTTTGAAGTTGTTCAACACTTCATTGATGTCACATTCGCCGCGTGCAAAACGCTGAAGATCGAGAACTACCTTCGCATCGGGCTCGAGGCCTTCCAGGCGTTGGTTTGCAAGAGCGTTTGCGACGGCGTCCTCACGGAAGCTAGTGGTAGTCGGCATGGAGTATCCAGGATGGGTCGCGTGGCAATGAGCGTCAGGGCTTGGGCGTTACAAACTCGGCTAGATCGATCTCACCGTTGATAAAACGCTCTGCATGAGCCTCGGCCTCAGCGCTGAGGACGAAACCCGACAGCCCAACCGAAGCCCGCGCATAATTGGCAGCCTTTTTGCGACGCTGACGCTCTTCGTCGCTGATGGGAAATTTTTTCGGCTCATCAGCCATGCTTGGCTCTCCTCAAAGTTTCTAAAAAAACGCCACTCATTGATTAAGTTTTAGCGACATTTTCTATCTATCAGCTACGCGGCGATAGACTCCAATTTTCGATTCCACGCTCTGGAAACCGCAACGCATAGCCAGGCTTAACGCTGCGATGTTTCGTAATTATCTCATGAGTTCGTGATTGGCTACCACGGCTGTTGGTCCTGCAAGCCGGGTCGTCTGTCTCGCGAAACTCAGAGGCCTTGAGGGATTCAGAGCACGTCCTATTCCCATGTGCCAAAATCCGTCTGATCCTCCAAAGGCTGCATGAAGTTCCAAAGCGGCCGAATACGAAAGGCAGCTTTCGGCCAGTAGCGGTCCTTCGAACGCGCCTACGTAAGAAGAACTGAGTCAGAATTGTTAATCCTCGTCGTTGTTGGCATCGATTTCGTCTAGCCTCCGAAGATGTTCCTCGTGCTTATCATTTTTGAAATCTTCAGTTGCAATTGAACAACGGCCTCACTGCCCAACCCGAACCATGCGCTTCCATCCTAATGAGCGAGCCCAAAATGAGGCGGGCTTGCGGAGTACAGCGGAAGTCGGTTCCTGCTCATCCGTGGAGTGCTAAAGCCTGCTTCTCTGCTTCCTCTGCTCTGCCTTTTCAGGCCGAAGGCTTGGGTGCAGCGAGAGTTGTAGTCAGTAGTATTGCAAATTGAAGACCCAGCGGAGCCGATCAAGAAGTCGCGCACTTGCCCCCTCGCTGCCGGTCCGTCCGGGCATGTTTAGGCATGATGCAGGCATTCACAACGGGCGAAGCCACAACGCGTCGTCAGTATGTTTATAGCCAACAGCGATCATCCGCGAAGGGCTGAATGGGTCGATAGCGGGCATCCTCTAGGTTCGCTAATGGCCGATTATTTTTGTCTGGGCTACTGCTGCCTGAAGCCGCGCTCCGGTGAATGTAAATTCTGATGGGGTGCACAGACGATGCATCGGCGTGTCGAGGCTGGGTTATTCTCATCGTCATTACACAGGATGGATGAAGGCTATGGAGAACACCAATCAACTGGAGCTCCTTCTCGCGACTGCGCATGCGCTCCTGCGTGCTGAGGGTGCTGACGACGCCGCAGCTATAGTGCGCGACTATCCGGCTCAATCCGAATTGACTGGACACGATAATTGGAACGGCGGCACAGATATTTGGGAGATCCAGTTCCGAATCCCCGCACCAGAATTTGCCCGCCTTGGTAACAGACGTAGTCAATTAGAAGAGCAGATAACCACCAGGCTCAAAGCCATCCTGGAGCATGAGACCCAAGATTGGTATTCAGCCCGGCTTGTGCCAGCCAAAGAGTTCCGAGCCGATTGGCGATCGGACAAATCCGAGCTTCCTAGGAATGTTAGGCAGAATATCTTGGATGGCCTCCGCCTAGAAGAAGTGAATTGGTATGGCCAGTTAGACGACATTGAGTTTCTAGGCCGCATGTACGATCTTCAAAAGCTCCCGTCCACCGACGCTCGCTACAAAGATGCAGCAGGTGATATCTACCAGCATCGCTTCAACAACGATGATTGGGATAGCGATTGGGTATTCAGCGACAGTCGCTTCCAGCTTCTTGATGGAAGCGCTGAGCAGTTCATGCGCTTCCTGTGTGAGATCGTTCACCCGGTGGTGCGCCCCGTACGGGATGAAGCGCTCAAGCTAGTACTTCATTTTAACCAACAGCTCCGAGCGGCCGGTTGGGAGCTGTTTGAGGAAGAGCACATCGCCGGGCGACCCCGATTTTCTTTCCGCGCTGTGCGTGATAATTCGGCCCGGGCTGTTCTTCGAGCCAAGACTGTAGCTGATGCGCTCAATGCCGGCTGGATGGCGAAGGAAATCGAGCGGCTGGAGAATGCGGTTGAACGAGATCCCGCTCTGGCCATTGGTACGGCTAAGGAACTAGTAGAAACGTGCTGTAAGTCAATCCTCACGAAGCGTGAAATCCCGTTTACGAAGTCCGACGACTTGGGCGATCTCACCAAGAAGGTTACGAAGGCGCTGCAGCTAGTCCCAGAAGGCATTAGCGAGACGGCCAAGGGGGCCGAGAATATCAAAATGATCCTACGCAACCTTTCTCAATTGACCAGCAATCTGGCGCAGCTTCGCGGCCTCTACGGTACCGGGCATGGCCGTGATGGACAGCATCGCGGCCTGCAGCCAAGGCATGCCAGGCTGGCTGTCGCTTCTGCCGTGGCGTTCATTGATTTCGTTTCAGAAACCTACCGGTATCGAGAAAGCCTGGCTGGAGATGAAAGCTAAACCGCAAATCCCACCAGTCTAGGTGCGCTCACCACGATCACTAAACTGCCGTTCGCGTAAACCGCTCCCAGTAGGTAGCTGGCACAGTCGAAGACGTCGCCCTCAACTCTTGGAGGATTAGAAGAATTATGTAACCTGAGCGCCCTTGGACGCACCGCTTAGGGGCATGAGAAACTCAAAAACCTCGTCATTTGATTTTTTTGGCAGGGCCCTAAGATGTACTCCGCGCCTGGCTCTATTCAGGCGAGCTGTTTGAGGCGCCAAGAGGCAAGCAATTAACCGCGCCATGCAGCAAGCTCTTTCGTGACGTAGTAGCGCTAACGCGCTTCTCGACAAGACTCTGTGATGAATGTCACACTTCGTAGATTAACCCTATTCTATGCTCGCCATGAGATGCTCGTGACTCATGTGCGGCCATCACGGCAGAGGTCACATCTGCTTAGCGCAGGAGAGGGCCGTAAACGTCATGGCCCATCCAACCATGCATTGGGGGCCGCGGGTTATCCATCTCATGTATGTCGCCAAGACAGCCACGCTCGAGATGAACTTGCGCAATGCTTCGCTAACCAATCAAGTATCAGCAATACGAGTCTACTTCACAAGTTTTCAACAGATACCGAAAGAGCGATATTACTTCTCCTGATGACAAGTATTGGCGGGGCATACTTTGCCGGGCTAAAACAAACAGAATGGATGATTGACCACAGTGACTCGAAGATACTGCCAAAAGGAAGTTATGTAACAAACGAAGAGATGAAAGAACGTTATCTCAATAAGGAGGTCGTGAATGATCAATATGTCTCCAGGCTAGAAATTGCTAGGCTTTATGTGCCCGTCGCGAAATTTCAAGAGCTTCAGACGGAAAACATTAAGCTAAAAGAAAAATCAGATCTCATAGACTCTGCCTTGAACCGCTTCACCAAAGAGCTCATACCTGGGCAATTGTGGCATCCAAAAAATCCAGAGTTTTATCTCAAGTTTGAGGATTACATTGAGGGTGAATTTGGCCCTAGCGCACGACTTCAGGCGAGCTTCGCGGACTCTTCGCCATACGGTTTTTCACTTAATAAATTCAATGCTCCAAAGACGTCAACCTTTGTGTATAACGGGCGCCCGTACGAGCTAACGACTACTCTCAAGAATAAAAAAGACGATATTTATGTTGAGGCAGATTTGCGTCTGGCTATTCTGGCCAAGAAATAGGCCTCCAGCATAGTGTGGCGAGGGGGAGTGTATGCCCGCAAGCTTTTGGTCCGGGGATAGGTCAAATATGTGTTTGTACGTCTCATCGCATGACTGCCATGAGTAGGCCGAAGGCTTGACCACCGTATCACCCACCACTTCAAGCTCAATCTCAGCCTTAGGTGCACACCTTGCATCCGCTGGTTGCTTGGCAAGGTTAAGTGATCAATTCGCCGGTCCCGGTTCAAATGAACACGAGAAGCACCCGACCGGCGACCTGATTCGCCTGTTCCTGCTTCTGAGGAGCGTAATCAAGTTGGCTTTGCTCCAAGCTACGATGAAGCGGAAAATGATAGTCTTAGATAGTTCGCGAAGCGACGCTCAATGAGATTCCCTCATGCCTATTACGACTGCTATTTTTGACGCTTTTGGCACACTGCTCCAGATCAGAGAGGGCACTCACCCCTATCGCAAAATTTTCAGGCTTGGCATTGAGCAAGGTCGACGCCCCAAAGCCGATGACGCAGAAGTCTTGATGTCCGCACCCCTGGACTTAAAGGAAGCTGCCGATTTGTTTGGCATCCGAGTCGAACGTGCCTGTATGGAACAACTTGAGGCCGATCTTCACGATGAGTTGGCGAGCATCGAAGCGTACGCTGATGGCATAGCTTCGGTCGCTGCCCTACAGGCCGCGGGGATAAAGGTGGTGGTGTGTTCGAATCTCGCGAAACCGTATGCGTCAGCGATCAAAAGAATTTATCCGACGCTGGACGGTTACTCCTTCAGCTTTTCTGTCGGGGCTATCAAACCTTCGAGCAGAATCTATGAGCATGCTACGCAGTCAGTGCGTGCTCTACCTCACGAAGCTTGGATGGTTGGCGACTCCAAGAGATGTGACTGCGATGGTCCGACCACCTTTGGCATGCGAGGCTTCTACTTAGCTCGGGAGGGAGGCGGCAGCTACACGACGCTCCACGCCTTTGCGGATGACCTCCTGCGGACGCTGTGATCAATTGTTTGGTAAGCGTCAGATAGATGCGCTAGTCCCGTTTTATCAGCCACGTCGGGACATAGGCGCAGCCGGTTCACCCCTTAGGTTATTTCCTTCCTAATCTCTGCCAGACCTGGAAATGAGTTGCTCAAGCTTTAACCTGTACTCGTTATAAAGACAATCTGTTAGCCATGATGGGCCATGGGGCACTGATAGCCCAACTGAGCGATTTCTGATAAGTGAGAGGACCGGAGGAAGAGGTTTTCAATTGTTAGGACAAACTATGTTGTCTTACGCTTATGGCTTTATTCGCGCGGATTGGGCATTCGAGACAAACTATGATGGTATGCCAGGCACCCTTGAGGCGCGATTTCGCCCAGCGTTTTGGGAGAGTTCAGGACAAACTAGGTTGTGGGGACCCAGCTGGTTCTTAGGGAATCAGAGCAGTCGCAGGTTGTTAATGTGTAGGCAAAGGAGGGCCTACACGTTGGACCGAATGCTTGATCTGCACCAGCCATCAGACTGCTGGCCATGCTTCTCAAGGTTTCCCTCGCCGCGTCGATAGCTTGTCAAGTCAATGCGAGCGGCCTCCATGTTCAATACCCGGTTAAAAGATAAAATCCAGCAATTGGAAAAACGGCTGGGGGCTCTTGAGCAGGTCAAGGCGACGCTGGATCTCGAAACCGTGTCGGTCACCCTGGACGCGGCAGGCGTCATCCTTGAGGTGAATGCTCTGTTTGAAACAGAGCTGGGATTCACCCAGGCTGAGTTGTCTGGTCGTGCCCTCCGTGAATTCAGTCCTTCAGAGCTGAGCGGAGACGTCCATCAGCGCCGGGCTCTTGATGCTGTTGCCCAGGGCAAGCATTACAGCGGCACGTTGCGTCTGTGCAGCCGTGAAGGTCGACACGTCTGGCTACGGGCAATGGTCATACCCTTCGCAGGTGACAGCGGGCGGGTCGAACGCATCGTTTTGTATTCAAGCGTGCTGACGAGGACCATTGAGGCCTCCAGGGAGAATGAAGCGCTGGTGGGGGCTCTGATGCGCTCCACTGCCGTCATCGAGTTTTCTCTGGATGGGTTAGTGCTGGCAGCCAATCAGAATTTTCTGGACGCTATGGGCTATACGCTTCCCCAAATCCTGGGCAAGCACCACCGAATCTTTTGCATGCCATCCGACGCTCAGTCGGAAGAATATGATCGGTTTTGGCAGACCCTTAGACAGGCATCCTATGTCGCGGGAAGGTTTTGCCGAGTGGATAAACATGGCAACGAGGTATGGCTGGAGGCTTCCTACAATCCAATCGTGGATGCCAATGGCAAGCTGTACAAGATTGCCAAAATAGCCACCGTTATCACCGACCAGGTCACCCGTGAGCGCGCTGTATCCGAAGCAGCCGGCATGGCCCACGGCACGTCGGTTCGAACCAATGCCAGCGCACAGCAAGGCCGCGAAGTCATTCAGAACACCGTGACGACCCTCAATACACTGTCGGCTTTGATGGAAGATGCTGCCCATGGCATAGAAGCACTGGATGCCCAGAGCCAGGAAATCGGCACCATCGTCAAAACCATCGGCAGCATCGCGGACCAGACCAATCTGTTGGCCTTGAACGCAGCAATCGAAGCCGCACGTGCCGGTGAACAGGGCCGGGGTTTTGCTGTGGTCGCCGACGAGGTCAGAAACCTGGCCCTTCGAACCACTAAGGCGACGGCGGAGATATTCGAGGTCGTGAAAAACAATCAGGTTCTGGCGTCCAGCGCTGTGACCATGATCGGAAAAAGCAGGCAGCAGGCCGGGGCGGCGCTGGATTTCGCCAGTGAGGCGGACGAGGTGATCAAGGACATTCAGCAAGGTGCCAACAGTGTTGTGGTCGCCGTTGAGCAGTTCTCGGGTCAAGCCGGGCAGTAATGATCTCTGCAGTGCTATCCATGATGTCCGCAACGAACGTTCAAGGTGCTTTCGCAGCGCAGGCCAGCGGCGGATCGCAGATTCCCAAGCCGACGGAAAATCGTGCGAGTCGTAGGCACCCACACATAAAACTCACCACAGTAAGCTTTAGGCGGCCTAAAACGCATTTAAGTGCGTATTAATTGACTTTCACATCGCGCTAATACTCCGCTGGGTTTACCTTAAGTCAGTTAAGGTAAACCCAGGTGAGTGTTATGACTGACTTCTTCCCCGTCGCGTGCGCCGACAGCCTTGCTAGAATCGCGCTGCTGGTGAAGGCCCGACGCTTATCAGCAGGCTTGCGCCAAGCTGATCTCACAAGCTCGATCGGCGTCAGCTCAACACCTATGACCCAGTGAAACCCACCCGCCGAGCCTCATGAATCAAGCCACCTGGCTCGCGCTTTCAATCTCCCGGGCATGCCCCTTCGCTGTCTTGCCCGCCTGCTGCACAGCCCATTTCATGAACTCGGCAATCGCCCATTCTTCCCGCCGCTCTTTCGCGCAATAGACGAAATAGTCGAACTTGAGCTCCGCCGTGGCATTGGTGACCTGCACCAGCCGTTTGCTCTGCAGGGCCTCGGACGCGAACACGCTGTTGACCAGTGCGATCCCTTGACCCGCACAGGCCGCACTGATCAACAAAGACTCGTCGCCATAACTGGAGCCCTGAATCATCTTGCGGTTGCTCATGCCGAAGGCGTTCATCCAGACCTTCCAGTAGTTGCGCTCGGTGTCCTGTAGCAGCGGGAAAGTCAGGCAATCCTGCGGGCTCTCGATATTGCGCTGGGTGCTGAGCAGATGCGGGCTGCACACGGGGATCAAGTAGGACGACCACAAGTGCGTGGCGTGGTTTTCACAACTGGCGGCCATCTCGCGCTGGATGCAGATATCCACATGGCCGTGCTTGAGCTCCGACAGACCGTTACAAATCTGAATCGAGATTTCGACGTTGGGGCAACGCTCCTTGAAACCACCCAGTGCCGGGATCAGCCACGAACTTGCGATGGTGGACGTCGTGCTGATCACCAAGCGCGTCTGACGTGGCGCCTTGAGTGCAGCGCGCGACCAGGCTTTTTCGATGACGTCAAAGGTGCCGGCGAGCTCGTCGAACAGGCTGCGTCCGGAAGGGGTAAGCTGGATGCCCTTGGCGTCTCGCTCGAACAGCCGCCTGCCGATCTGGTCTTCCAGCCCTTTGATCTGCTGGCTGATGGCGGCCGGTGAGACACACAGCTGGTCCGCTGCACGTTTCATGCTCCCGGCCTTGCACACCTCAACGAACGTGCGGAGGGCTATCAACGGGATCGCTCTGCTCATCCTGCATACCTCGCCATGAGAGTGCTGCCAGTGCGCCAATTGACGGAAAAGCGTGTTGGAGTTGCCATCGGATGAATCCCCAAAGCGTTCTTATCACCCGAGCTTGGATATTTCAGGCACAGCCGGGCTCTGCCGGGTATTTACCCGGCGCCGAAAACAGTTGTGGATAACGTTGCTGTCAGGTTGTGGCGGCGCGGTCTTGAGGAACAGGTGCCGGCTTCGGCTTGCTTTGGCTCAACACGAACCAGACCGCCAGGCAGATGAGACCGCCGCCGTAAAGGTGTCCGGCGGAGACCTTTTCACCGAGGAACATCACACCCCAAAGGACGCCAAATGGCGGAATCAGGAAAGTGACGGTCAGCGAGCGGACCGGGCCGATATCGGCGATCAGGCGGAAGTACAAAATGTAAGCGCAGGCCGTGCACACGAAACCGACGGCCGCCAGGGACAGCCACACGGTTGAGTCGCCCCAGGTGGCCGGCGGGTTGACGGTCGCGGAGACAGCGAAGAAGGGCAGCAGAAACAGCGTCGCGCCAATCTGGCTGCCGAACGCCACGAGTTTCGCGTCCAGGCCTCCCCGGTCGCCGATCCACTGACGGGTCAGGAATCCTGCGGCGCCGTAGCAACTGGTCGCGACCAGGCAAGCAATTGCGCCCATGACCACCGACGTGGTGAAAGTCACCGGGCCTGTCGTGGTCAGCAACGTTATCCCTAGCAAACCGAGAAATACGCCAACGGCTTTTTTGGGTGTCAGCGAATCATTGAAAAACACTGAGCCTATCAACACGCCCATCAATGGTGTCGTCGCATTCAAGATGGCGGAATAACCTGCGGGTAATAGCAAGGCCGCCATGCTGTACATCAAAAACGGAATGCCAGAATTGATGATGCCCAGGATCAAGGTGGATTTGAACTTGCCGTTGAACTCATGCCGGGTTCTTAAAATGGCCAGAATCACCATTAAGCCAATGGCGCCGAGCAACACGCGGAAGAAGGCGGTAGGCAACGCGCCCAATACGGGGGCAGCGACGCGCATGAACAGAAAACTGGCTCCCCAGATGGCAGCCAGAACAATCAGTCGAACATAGTCGGAGACTTTCATTGCGCTTCCTTTCTTGATCCGTATCGCCGATCCGCTGACCGAAAAGTTGTTGATTGACGCTCGTCGAGTCAGGGTGTGATGATTTGAGCAGTGTCTGGGGTGGTGCTCAAGCGAGCTTTTCTTAAGCACATTAGATTTTCTTAACCGAGGTCAGGCATGAAATTCCCGCCCCTGCACGCGCTGTTGTGTTTTGAAGCGACGGGGCGCCACGCCAGCATGAAAGGCGCGGCAGGTGAGCTGTTCGTAACCCCTGCGGCCATTAGCCAACAGATCGCCAAGCTCGAAAAAGCCGTGGGCGTCACGCTGTTCATCCGCAACACCAAGCGCCTGGAGCTGACTGCCGAGGGCAAGATCTACCTGCGGGCCATTCGTCCCGCGCTCGGGCAGATATCCGACGCCACCCAGCGTCTGATGAGCGACAACGGCCCCAATACAATCACTGTCAGCTGCACCAGCGGCTTTGCGATGCAATGGCTGCTGCCCCGCCTGCCTGATTTCCAGGCCATCTGCCCCGGCATCGAAGTGCTGATCAGCACCACCAACCGGCTGGTTGATTTGCTCGGCGACGGCGTCGACTTCGCCGTGCGCCACGGCCTCGGGCGTTACCCCGGTCTGGAAGTGGAGATGCTGATCAACGACCGACTGCAGCCTGTCTGCAGCCCCTCTCTGCTGCCGGATTCCCGGTATCTTTCCTCGCCCATTGACCTGAAAAGCTACAACCTCTTGCACGACGAACACCGCGAGGACTGGGCGTTGTGGCTCCGTGCAGTGGGTATCGAAGACGGCGAGGCGGCCGTACACAAAGGTTCGGTGTTCGTGGATTCCAACGGCGTCATCGAGGCAGCGCTGGCGGGAATGGGCATTGCGCTGGTGCGCCGTTCGCTGATTCGGGAAGAGCTGGCGTCTGGTCGTTTGGTCGTGCCGTTTCGCGCGACGATCGACACGCCCATCGCCTATTACCTGGTGTATGACGAGACGGCCATTCTTCCCAAATCCAGCAAACTATTTCGGGACTGGCTGCTGTCCCAGGCCAACGCCAGTCAGCGTGAATTCACCACGCGATAGTTCGTGTTTTACGTACCGCCGAGTCTGCGTTGTAGCCACCGACGTTTTCCCGGCTAAAGCCGGTCCTACAGTGTGTACGCGGTGTGTCAGTAGGACTGGCTTCAGCCGGGAATAGGCCAGTGCCTACACCCTCAATTTCTGCGGGGTAATGAAGTCTTGGTTAGTTATCAAGGCAGTTAAGTCCTGCTTCAGTGTCCACGGGTGATACACCCACGCCTTTAAAACCAGGCAACTCGCTGATTATCAAGACAATTAAGCCAAGACCCGTTAAGTCAAACTTAACCGTTGATTGCGGATTTCTAGTTTGCCCCGTCGCGCGCTTTTCTTCAGTTTATCCCTTAACTGGCACGTGCCCGTCAGCTCAGTCTGGCGCCGATAAAACAGCGAGCAGGATGCTCTGGCTGAAGGAAACCCTCATGACTGATTTCGATATTTTTCGCCCGATGGCGTGGGACAAACTGGTTCATGAATATGACCTGGATGGCGCGAGGTTACTGCCGTGGAACGGCTATCCGACGCCCATTGGTGGTGGCTGGTGCGTCGTGCGCCCGCACACCAAATCCTTGTCGCATACGCAGATAGACCAGGAATTCTTTATCGGCATCAAAGGCACCGCCCAGTTGATTGTGGGGGATCAGACGTACCCGTTCACCATGGGTGACATCGCCGCCATTCCCAAACACACCGATCACTATGTGTTCAACGACACCGACGAAGACTTCCACTTCTACGTCGTGTGGTGGGACCGTGACTCCGCCAACCGCTTCCTCGATGAAGATGCCCAGCAGGCAATGGCTGCCGATGAGTTCGCCCTGCACAAAGCGACCATTCATGACGTGTCCGATCAGAGGGCGTCGTGATGGGCAAGTTACTCGTCACGATCACGCCGCCGACGCCAAATGGTGATTTGCATATTGGTCATATGGCGGGGCCTTTTCTCGCGGCAGATATCTACACCCGTGCCCAACGTCAACGCGGCCACGATTGCACCCTCGTTTCATACTCCGATGACTATCAGTCCTACATGTTGCGTCGAGGTATCGAACTGGACCGTGCGCCTCAAGCGCTGGCGCTGGAAAACACTGACAAAATCAACGACACGCTGAAGAAGATGGGCATCCAGGTGGACTTCTGGATGCGCCCGGATCGCAACAGTTACTTCAAGAACGCCGTCGAGGAGATGTACGAGTACGCGGTGAAGGCGGGGGCCATTTATAAAAAGGTCAGCCAGGAACCGTACTGCGAACACTGTGACAAGTGGGGTTACGAAGCATTTGGCCGGGGTAACTGCGATCACTGTGGCTCGGACTCGGATGCCAGCCAGTGCGAAGAGTGCGCGCACACGCCCAATGCCTCGAAGATGAGCAACTTCCGCTGCAAGTTATGTGCGACGCCCATGATCTGGCGTCCCATTGAGCGTGAATTTCTGGCGCTGTCGAATTTTCGCAACCACCTCAAAAGCTCGTTCGAACATGCGCCGCTGCGGCCTTTCATCCGCCGTTTCCTGGAGGAGGAATTCGAAATCGGTCCGGTGGACTGGGGCATCACCCGGCCTCACGACGGCGGGCTGGATCTCAAGCCGGATGGCAGCCGGCGCATACATACCTGGGTCATGGGCCTGTCCGGTTACCTGGCGGCCTTTCGCGAATACCTGAACGAACACAAGCTTGCGCCGTGGGAGTACGACGAATACTGCCGCTCCGGCAAAGGCCGGCTGGTGCACTTTCTGGGTTATGACTGCGCCTTCAGCCACATGATGGTTTACCCCTCGCTGCTGCAGACCATGCACGGCTATCGCATGCGCCAGACCTTCTACACCAACCAGTTCCTGACCTTGAACGGCAAGAACCTTTCCACCAGCCGCAACTATGCGATCTGGGCGCGAGACCTGGTGGCAGACGCCTGTACCGACAGCGCGCGCTTCTATCTGGCGCTGATCGCGCCGGAGCAGGACACCGATGACTTCGATGTCGAGAAGTTCTCCGCCTGGCGTGAGCAAACCTTCAACGAGGTGCTGGTCAAGCTGGCCGCCCAGGCCGAGCGCGAGCGGGTGGACGGCGACAGCCTGAAAGTCAGTGCGGCGGACGCGGCGGCCCTCAAGATTTTGGTAGCGCGCTGGTTCGAAGTGACGTCGGTGGATCACTTCAGCATGAAGGGGCTCGCGGTGCTGCTGTCGGACATCATCAACGCCGCCCGTGATCGTCAGACCCTCGGCAAGCGGATTCTGCCGTACATGGCGCTGATCGGTGCCATCGGCGCGCCGGTGTTCCCGGACTTGGCGAAACAGATCCTGCGCTATTGCCGCTTCACTGAAAACGAAGTCCTGCAGCAGCTGGTGTATGTCAGTGCGGTCGAGTACGAAATCTGACCGAGAGGCGCGCGACGACGATGAAAACTTCATTTGATGTGATCGTGATCGGAGCCGGCATCATGGGCGCTTCGATTGCAGCGGCGCTGGTCGAAAGCGGCCTCGACGTCGCGCTGATGGAGAAAGGCATCGCTGGCGCCCAGGGCGCTACGCGGGACACCGGCGGCATTGTTCGCGGTCTGGAGCTGGACGCCGCGCTGCGTCCGTTGACCCGGCGCGTATCACTTCACGGCAATTCCGGCATCGTCCACGCCCTCTACGAGAGCGCACTGAATCGCAGTGGCGTCGCTTACATCGCCAGCGCCGAGGTGTGTGGGCAATACCTGGAAGCGGTGGACAGCGAAGGGTCCGAGAGCATTGAGTTGCACGCTTGCGTCGACGCTTTGGATAACGGGCGTTTCTCGCCATTTTGTGTCGGCGAATGCCTGCTTATCGAACGCAGTGGCGGCACGGTGGATGCCCGCGTCACGGTGTCGAATCTGTGCCGCTACGTCAGTGAAAAAGCGACGTACCTCGATCACCTGGCTGTCGACCGCTGCGTCGAACTGGACGGCTATGTTCAGGTTCATGCTGGCAAGCTGTGCCTGGAAGCGACGTGGGTCGTCGATGCCTGTGGCGCCAGTGGCCCGTTGCCCCGGCCGCACAATGCCGTGCACGCGCGGACGATTCCATTCACGCGCTTCGGCTGCGATCAGGCCCCGAGCATGCCGATCATTGCTCACCATCTGAATACCTACCTGCTGCCGCTGGGACGCAATCTCGTGCAAGTGGGCGGCCAGCGGCGCCAGCGTGCAGAACATGCGGACCAACTGAACATGTCGCCGCTGGATAACGAGCTGGACGTCATGGACCGCGTCTCTCGTCTGGGCTACGACCGGCACCACAGTTTGCCGGTGGTCACACAGGTCGGCTGGGACGCGTACACCGAAGACGGCCGCCCGCTGATCGGCCGTTCCAGCGCCAACAGCCATGTGTTTCTCGCCACCGGGTTTTGCGGCATCGGTTTCAAAATGGCACCTAATGTTGCCGAGCTGCTGGCGTTCGAGCTGAGCGGATTGATGTGCGGCGTGTCGATGGATGCGGCTTATAGATCGGTCATGGAAGCGTTCCGCCCTTCGCGGTTTGCCGAGGTCGCCTTGTCATGATGCGCCTGGGTATCTGCGCGGCACTCAACGTCGGCACCACACTGCACGCGCGTGGTTTCTTGCGCAGCGTGTACCTGTCCAGCCATCTGTTTCCCCACGTGCGCCGCGCGCGACATTTCTACTTTGATGACGGCGCGAGCGCAGCGGGCGGCCGGGCGGCGGCGAGGCATTTCATCGACGCGAAAGTGGATGCTGTGATTGGTCACTTCGCTTCGGACTCCGCTGCAGCAGCAGTGGAAAGTTATGCACAGGCGGGGATTTCGCTGATCTTGCCCGCGTCTACCTGCGCAGCCTTGACTCGCGCTGGAGAAACCACGTTCCGCATTTGTGCGTCTGACCGACTCCTTGCCACGCGGTTGATCGAGTTTGCCGAATCTGAAGGCTTGCGCCGGCTCGCTGTGTTCACTGACCCGAGCCTGCACGGGCGCCAGCAGATGCAGGAGCTGCATGCAGCCGCGCAGTTATCCACCGTCGAGCTGGTAGACGATGTGAATAACCCCGACGCTCTGGTGTTTTGCGGACGTTTGAGAGCCAGCCGCCAGTTCCTTGTGGATAACCGCGCTGCTGGCTGTGAATTGCCGATCTTCTTCACCGACGACGCCGCATCTCCTGCGCTGGTGGAAGGGATGGCGCAAACCGGCATGGTGTATGTCATCAGCTTCCCCATCGCGGGAGATCTGGCTGAGGCGCAGTCGTTCGATGCGACTTATCAACAGATCTACGCCGAACAGGCGCCGGTTTACGCCGTCGAGACGCTTGCGGCATTTGCTCTGGTCGACCGAGCCGCCGCTGATCAGCGCGGACTGCTTGATGCGCTGCGCTTCGATCAATTTGCCACCCCTGCCGGCCCTGTCAGTTTCAGCGACGGGGAGAACGATCACGCCCGGGTTTCGCTGTGGGTCTACACCGACGAGCACGTCCACGAGCGACGTCTGCTGTGTTGAAGCGGCCTGCCCAAAAGCTCGCCACATCTTTTGCAACTTTCAGGAAGAATGACCATGACTCAGTATGAAATCGAAGGTGTGCGTGAAACGCTTGACGTCGTTTCGATCGGGTTCGGCCCGGCCGGTATCGCACTGGCCTGTGCGCTGGAAGATGACGCGGAAGACAACGGCAAAAAGCCTTTCCAGCGCGTGCGGTTCTTCGAAAAAGGGCGTGATTCGACCTGGCATGGTGCGTTTCTGCTGGCGGGCACCGACATCAACCACCATGTGTTTCGAGACTTGGTGACGCCGCGCAATCCGCGCAGTCGGTTCTCCTTCGCCATGTACCTGAAGGAGAAGGGTCGTCTGCACACGTTCGGCCTGCTTGGGCGTCCGGCCAGCCGGGTGGAATGGTCCGACTACATCGCCTGGGTCGCTGCGCAACTCAAGGATTACGTGGCCTACGACGAAGGCGTGCTCGACGTATTACCGGTGGCGGAAAAGGGCATCCTGAAGGGTGTTGATGTCGTCACGGCCAAGGGCACTTATCGCACCAAACGGCTTGTGCTTTCCCACGGCAGCCTGCCCCGGATACCGGAGGCGTTCAGCCCGCATCTCGGCGGCCGTGTCTTCCACACATCCCAGTATCTGAAAAACATCCACCTCGGTGGCGGTCCTATCGCGCAGCGCTGGCTGGTGCTGGGCTCGGGTCAAAGCGCGGGGGAGGCGGTCACCCACCTGCTCGGTGCAGCGCCCACCACGCAAGTGCATTCGGTGCACCGCGGCGTGGGTTTTAAGGTGGGACAACTGGGGCAGTTCCCCAATATGGCGTTCCTACCGGAGCACATCGACTATTTCCACGACCTTGAGCCCGGCAGACGCAATCGGGTATTCGAAGAGATCCGGTCGACCAATTACGCAGGCATCGACGTCGACGAGAGTCAGGCGCTTTACTCCTTCCTGTACGAAGGCGAGGTCACGGGGCACCGACGTCTGAACCTGCATGCCTGGTCCGAAGTGGCCTCAGTGGAACAAGTGGGCGATGCCTATTCGGTGGTGCTGCGTGATAGCAATACCGGCGTTGAAACCGTGCTGTACGTTGACGGCATTGTCTTGGGCACAGGCTACGAGCAGCTTGCAGTGCCACCTCTGCTGACCCTGCTGCAACCCTGGCTGGTCCGCGACGAGGACGGCACCCTTGCGGTCGACCGGCATTACCGCGTCGCCCTGCAGCACAGCGAGGGCATGCAGATTTTGGCGAACGGCACGTCGGAAAAGACCCATGGCATCAGCGACGCTCAGTCGTTTTCCATGGTCGCCCTACGTGCGCAGCACCTGACCGATGCGTTGCTGGCGACCCAGCCCCGGCAGCGCGCGCCGGTGGTGACCATGCCGAGCTACACCCGGCCCGCACACGTCGAGGCGCGGCCATGAATTTCATCTCCCACATCGTCGGCGATTCGAACTTCGTCAGGGTAAAAGGCCTGGGTTTTGAAAACCTGCATTTGAAGCTTGAGTCATGCAACCCTGCGGGCTCGATCAAGATGAAGACCGCCATAGGCTTGATCGACTCCTATGCCGAACGCCGACTTATCCACAAGGACACCGTGCTGATCGAGTCCTCGTCCGGGAACCTCGGCGTAGCGTTGGCGATGATCTGCGCCGAGCGCGGTTACAAGTTCTGCTGCGTCGTCGACCCCAACACCAACCTGCACAACATCAAGATGATGGAAGCCTTTGGCGCACAGATCGTCATCGTCACCGAGCGCGATGATAACGACGGTTATCTGGGCACGCGCATTCGTTACATCCGTGATGCCGTGGCCCGCGATCCCCGTCATCTGTGGCTCAACCAGTACAGCAACCCGGCCAACGCGCGCACCCATGAACACACCACGGCGCGTTCGATTCATATTGCGTTTCCGGCGCTGGACTACCTGGTCGTCGGCGCTGGCACCACCGGCACCTTGATGGGCTGCGTGCAGTACTTCCGCAAGCATTCGCCGCGCACCAAGATCATCGCGGTAGACAGCGCGGGTTCGGTGACTTTCGGTCAGGCACCCGGCCCGCGCTTCATTCCGGGACTTGGCTCCAGCCAGATGCCGCCGATATTCCGCGCCCATCACTTGCACAAGCAGCAAGTGGTGGATGAGCGCGCCACGGTGGCCATGTGTCGCTGGCTGGCGAAATCCAATGGCGTCCTGGCCGGTGGCTCCACCGGGACCGTGGTGGCCGGGTTGGCCTCGCCCTCGCTGGGGATTCCCAAAGACGCCGTTGTCGTGGCGATCTCCCCGGACGCCGGCGAGCGTTACCTGGAAACCATCTACAACGATGAGTGGGTCATGCAGAAGTTCGGCCGCGCCGAGCTGACTGCGCTCAGCTCGCAACCGATCACCCGGTATCTGAAGCAGTACGTCCACACGTTCGAGGGAGAAGCGCTGAATGTCTGACTTTCACGTGATCCCCGGCGCAGTCATCAAAGACATCCTCGACAGCCACGCCCACGACATGGTGCGGCGCATCGAGCAGGTGTATCTGCAGCACCATGACGGCCAGACGCTCAACCCGGACAGCTACTTCCTGCGTTTTCCTCAACAGCCTGCCAACCGGATCATCGCCCTGCCTGCGGCGCTGGACGGAGAGGACGCCGTGGCGGGAATCAAGTGGATCTCCAGCTTTCCCGGCAATGTCGCGCAGCAGAAGCCGAGGGCGTCAGCCGTTGTGATCCTCAACGACCGCGAAACCGGCTATCCCTATGCCTGCCTGGAAGGCGCGCAGATCAGCGCGGTGCGAACGGCCGCCTCGGCGGTGTCAGGTGCTTACTGGCTCAACGGTCAGTCACGTAAGGCTGCGTCGGTAGGATTTATCGGCGCAGGGGTCATTGCCCGCAACATCGCGCGCATGCTCGGCGTCGAAGGGTGGGGCATCGGTCACGCCGTTGTGCATGATTTCGATGCGGCATCGGCGGACGCTCTGACTGGCTTTATCGAACGTAACGACTTATGCACAGCCCGGACTGGGTCATTGGAGCAAGCGCTGGCGGCAGATCTGGTGATCTTCGCCACCACAGCGGGCGAGCCATACGTCAAACCACCCATGGCGTTTCGCGCTGGGCAGGTCGTGCTGAACATTTCGTTGCGGGACATCGCGCCGCAGTTGCTGCTGGAGGCCAACAACCTGTGCGACGACATCGAGCACTGCATGAAGGCCAACACATCGCCGCATCTGGCCGAGCAATTGACCGGCAGCCGCGCTTTCGTGAACGGCACGCTGGCCGGCCTCATCCGTGGCGAGGTCGAGCTTGATCCTTCAAAGCCCTCGATCTTCTCGCCTTTCGGCCTGGGCGTGTTGGACCTGGCCTTGAGCAAATTCATCGTCGACACCGCACTGGCAGAATCCCGAGGCATCGCCATTGACTCGTTCTTCGGAGAAACCCTGAGATGGAACTGAGCGCAGCGCTGGCCGGCGAAAAGTTATCCCCAACCTTGGACAAACCCGTCGTCAGGATCGGCATCGTCGGTTGTGGCTCACGCGGGCTGACAGTGCTGGAGCGTATCTGTGCGCTGGCGATTAACACGGCTCGGCGCATCGAGGTAAACGTATTTGAGCCGAAGTCCCCGGGGCCAGGCCTCCATGCCGTCGACCAGCCTGAATACCTGATGCTCAACACTGTTGCCTCGCAGATCTCGATGTTTCCAGACACGGCCGCCCTCAATGGGCATACGGGACGACAAGGGCCGAATTTTTACGAATGGTGCCTGCGTCATAAACCTGAAGAACGCAGCGTACAGCCCAATGAGTTCCTGCCGCGCCGCTGGCTAGGAGAGTATCTGGCGTGGACTTACGAGGAGGTCATTCGCAGTCTGCCGGGGAACTTGCGCGTCGTTCATCATCCGCACGCTGTGGATAACATTGAGCACACCGACATGGGCCAGTTTGTTCTGTCCACAGCCGAGGTCGAGTGTTCTGTGGATTGGCTGGCAATCACAGTGGGTCATGCGCGGCGGTTGCAGGATGATGATAACGAACTGCCCGGAGCGTTCGCAAAGGACGCACACCGTAATTCGCGTGGTTCCAAGTTATCCACAGAGGCGGTTGGCATTGAGGGATTAGGCCTGACCGCCATGGACGTCGTTGCCGATCTGACGGTTGGTCGCGGAGGCCAATTCACCAAACGGGCGGAAGGCTTACGTTATAAGCCCAGTGGACGAGAGCCGCGTATCTATATGTTCTCGCGCAGCGGTCTGCCGTACCGCACACGGCCGGACATCGTGCCCCATCGAACCTCGAATGCGGCGCTGATTTTTACATTGTCGACTGTCGCTAATCTGCGAGCGGAAAACCCTGCCGGATTGGATTTCGAGCAGCAGGTCCTGCCGTTGATAAAGGCTGAAATGCTCGCAGAATACTTCGGGATGATCGCCTTCCAAAAAGGCGAATCGGCAGTGAGGATCAAAGCGGAAGTTGCGCGCGCGTATCACGCAGGCCGGCTTGAAGCCGTATCGGCAGAAATGGCATCCCGTTTTGATGCGCCTCCGCTGGACGAGGCTGTGCATAACCCACGCGTGTCGACCATTGAGTCTGTGGATTATCCCCAGGCCATGCGCGCTTTTATCGAGCGCGATATCGGGCAGAGCTGTTCAGGACTTGATGCAAGCCCCATCAAAGCCGCGATCGAAGTGTGGAGAAGTTGCCGTGAGCAGCTGCGTCGGGTTGTGGACAACCGCGGACTTACAGCTGCTTCAAGCCGTGTCTTCTTCGGAGAGTACGCGCCCCACGTCAATCGAATGGTGGCCGGGCCGCAGAAGGAACGTCATCAGGAGCTGCTGGCGTTGGCCGACGCGGGAGTTGTCCACTGGGTGCGGCATTCTCAAGTTATCCACAGTGCAGACGGGGCAGGGCCCAAGGTGGTTCTCGCGGACAATCTATCGGTGCCCTTGCATTGTATTATTAGGGCCCACGTTAGCGCCGCCTGTGACAAATCGTCGCTGCCAAAGATCATTCGCTCGTTAAAGAGCATCGGAATTATCCACAGCCTGACCGAAGATGGAGAGGGCGTGCTCGTCGACAGTGAAGGCAAAGCACAACCGAATCTGTGGATAACCGGCCCTCTTGTCGAAGGCTCCACTTATTACAACCACTACATCCCGTCTTCGGGCAGCTATTCCCGTGCCTTCGTCGACGCCGACCGAATCGCCCGCGAGATGTTGGGGTTGAATGTTGAGGTCAAATCGACGGTTTAGAGGCTATTTTCAGCGCTCTCCCGCATCCGCGAATGAGAGACGCCTAGAAAGGTTTGGTGGCGATGACCTCTAGAGCATGCTGCTGCTTCAACATCCACGAGGCGGATGCTCTGCACCGAGCTTCTACCAGTCCGATGATGATGCAGAAGTCGGCTTGGAGATCTCGACTGAAAATAGGTTCGTGGTGGGCAATGCGATTTCTGAGCAGTCGCACGTTGTTCAGGTTTTCAAATATCTTCTTGCGGTTTTCTGAGGTCGTATTGGCGGGCTCCAGGTTGGGAAAGACTTGGATAAGACACGAGTTCCAGATTCGATCGTCATGTCGGCTGGTAAACATTTTCTCCCAGAATACGAATTTTAGTTCGGCGACAATCTGACCTGCAGTGCTGCGCTTCGACTTAAGGCGCTGCAGGTCTGTTAGCGGGTTATAGCCGGGGCCTGCGCACCGAGGAAGGCTGCGTTCGAAGCCAGAACTCCATGGCCAGGAGGGTCCGTGAATTAGTTCTAATGCGTCAGCAACGGCGTTGCGAACAACGACTTCACATATATGCAGGGGTGTGAGCAGTGCGCCCGATACGCGAGCGTTCCAGGCGTAAAGTGCCAAAGCCTCTTCACCCCCGAACCCGGCAGCCGCAGCCGCACTTCGATACGTTGCCATCCGAGCCGATGAGAGGGCGGTCGAGACAGCGCAGGCTTTTTGCATTGACTTGATAAACCTATGTCCATATAGTTTTTTCACTAGCCACGGGACACGCGGGTGCATGCACCTCCCCCCGAGGACAGACGAAGTAACAAGAACCCCACCTCACGGTGGGGTTTTTTTTGAGGTCGGCATTGTACTTTCCAGATCTGGGATGCGCGCTGCCTACTGTTCCAAGGTTACAAAATGGCTGGCTCATCGATCGGGCTGCTTTCACTTCGCCCCCTGCATCCCCGGCAAATACTTGCGTCGAATGCGCTCCAGCTCCCCCGTCTTGTTCAGGCTGTCGATCGCACTGTTGATCCGCGGCAACCACGATGCGTATTGCGGCTGAAGCTTGAACAGCAGCGGCGCTTCGCTGAGTCGTGCGCCCTGGACGAACTGGCCGGGATCAAGATCATTGCTTGAAATCAGCTCATCAAAGATGTCGTCGACCATGGCGATGGCGTCGACGCGTTTGCTCTGGAGCAGCTTGATCAGCGCTTCGTCCTTCGAGGTTTCCAGCCGGGTCAGGCGGCGCTGCTCGATGGCCGGGTCGAGTGCCCGGTAGTTGTAGCCCCGAACCATGCCGATGGTCAGGTGTTCCAGTTGTGCGATGGTCTGGCTGCGGGCAGGGTGGTCGGCCAGAAAGTACAGGTGCTCCCTGACCGTGGAATAGGGCTTGGAGAACACGTATCGACGTTGCTCCTCGGGGCTGTTCCAGATCAGTGCGTCGGCGTAATTGATATCGATCTCGCCCTTGCGCAGCATCGACTGCAGGCGATTGACCGGGTAGCTGACGAAGGTAACGTCCAGGCTGGCCAGCTTCGTCACGCGTCGCGCGATGTCGATGGAGATCCCCGCCAGATGGCCGTCCTTGTCCTCGTAGGCATACGGCTTCCACTGAGCTCCGCCCGCGACGTACGGCTCAGCCACGGCTGGCAGCATGAGCAGCCCGAGCAGACTGCCAACGATGAATCTTCCCCGAAGCCCCATACGTTCCTCCGGCAGCGTGTCTGCCCCAAGCCGTAAGGTAGCAGTAAGACATGTCCAGTAAATGTCGTATTGCCACTATCTGAATCTACCGCACATAAAAAAACCCGCGCTGACAGGTCAGGCGGGTTGGAACAGGTGCGGTCTTAAGGCGTCGCACCTCAGGCGTCAGGGCTTAGGCGAATGATTTTCGGAAACTCCGTCAGCGTCAGCCGGGCCGAGCAGCGCTGGGCGTCGCACACCCACTGCTGCGGGGAGTCGGTCATCCCTTTGTCCGGCATCTGCGTGTCGAGGATGCGCACCGGCTTGTTCTTCATAGCGGGGGCGCTGATGGTGACTTCGTGCTCGCGACCGCTGACCCACGCCACCAGAATGCGCTCGCGGCCATTGCTGAATGCCAGTTGGAAGACGCCGTCGGACTGCAGGCTGTTTGCCGGCTCGTAGGTGTACTGAGGCAGATAAGGGCTGATGGCCTTCAGCACGGAATAAGCCGGTTTCGCACGGAGATCGGCCTCAAGCAGGCCAAAGTTGTGCTCCTGCTCGTTGCGGTTGGTGCCATCGTTGATCAGGTCATACCACCACATGCCTTTGACATTCGGCAGCGTGCGGATGAGGAAGTACGCGCGGGCCAGGTACGCAGACTGGCGCTCGGCGCTGACGCCGCAGTTGCCATTGTGGCTCGGCCAGCTCATCTCGGTCAGATACAGCGGCACCGGCCTCCCAACCTTGGTGCTGATTCGACGGTCCAGATCACGCATCCAGCCGATCCAGCTTTCCGGCGTGTTGCGGTAGCTGCCTTCGCAGTGCACGTATGGGTGCAGGGAGATGCCATCGGCGTACTTCATCACCCCTGCAGCCAGGATACGGTCGACGAAGCCACTCTTGATGCCCATGGTCGTTACGGCGCCAGCGAGTACCAGCGCCTGGGGATTGTTCTTGCGAACGATCGGTGCCGCGTCACGGACCAGCGTGACGTAGTCATTGCTCAGGCGCGGATCGGTCGGGCCGTCAAGGTCCCACTCGTTCCAGACCTCATAGAACCTGACCGGACTGCCCAACTGGCGGGTGAGGTAGTCCACGTATTTCAGGTACGGAATCTTGACCGCAGGTATGCGCGGCTTTGCGCCCCCTTGATATGAGCTGCCGTAGCCGAGAATGACCATCGGTGTGAGATTCAGTCCCTTGGCAGTGCTCAACCATGCGCGCCAAGGCGCAATGATCTGCATCTGGCCGCGCACAGGTTCGGCCGTAGACCAGAAGGCGTCATCGCGAATGGACGTGACGCCCGCCACGCTTGCCATCTGAAGGCTGCGCAGCGGTTGCCCGGTGTTATTCATTGAATGGGTAGCGACGCCGACGATAAACGGCTCGGCCACGGCGACATTGGCCGCGCACAGGGCGGCCATCAGTGCCAGGCCGCTCAGGCCGATGCTGCGAAAGCTCATGGGATTGCCTCGGTCAACTCAGGCCCGGGAGGCCGTTCCACGTGGGCAACTCATGGGGCTTTGGGGCCCGCAGTCTGCCCCGCGATTTCATGGCCAGTGCATGGCCGATTGCCATGCCCAGAAACATGTTCGCGAGGGTAACTTCCAGCGTATCGGTCGTCCAGCTGACAATGCAGATACAAAAACTCGTCACCAGCAACGCCTTGCCATAACGGCTGACACTGTCGGCCAGGATGAAAAACAACGGGATGTGCAGGGCGTAGAGAAACAGTCCGACCAGGCCAAACGTCGCCCACAGGTACACCACGGTGCTGTCGGACACCATGAAGATGTCGGCGCCGACAACGGGGAAAGCGGCGACGGCACTGCCAACCAGCCCGAAGCCCACACCCGTGAGCGTTCGGTCCTCCTCCATCAGCGTCCGAATGACGTTGGGCCAGGTGTTGATCAGCCGGTCGTAGATGGACGCCAGCGAACTGGTGGCCGAGATCTTGTTGGCATCGAAGTCGGTCATCATTGCCACGAAGGGCAGTGACATGCCGAGTACAACCGCAACAACGATGGTCGCCCGTACTGTCCAGCGAAACCGCAACATCACCAGCAGACCCGTTCCGCCGATGAACGCTAATGCTGGCGCCTTGCTGGTGGTCAATATCACCCCGGCCAGACCGATCACGCAGACCACCAGCCCCAGCAACTTCGAGCGCAGGGTCGCCATCAGGTACAGACTGAGAATCGAGATGATGATGGCCAGTGAGCTGGAGATTCGCGCAAATCCGGCCGGGCGGTCCATGTCTTCGGAGGTCCATGCGGTATTGGCGCTTAGCTCGGTGCCGCCGACGGTGTAGCTGTAGCCCTTCCACGGCAGATTGACGTACCGGTCGAGGGCAATGCCGCCCAGCGAAGCCAGCAGACAGAAGGCAATCGCCCACATGAACAGGCGCTTGTGGCGAATGATCTGGTCACCGCAGGCGATCCCGAAGAGCAGCGGGCTGATCCCGTACAGCGCAAATGCGAAATTCCCGGCCTGAGCGCCATTCAACGCTGCCCATCCCGCTGACAGCAACAGCACCAGCAGGCTCAACCAGACGCCCGGCCCGGCTTTGAAGCTGCGCAGCTCCAGTGCGAAGAACAGCAGGCAGGCGACCTTCGGGGCGTAGAGCAATACGGAGATCCCTGCCTGATCCAGATAGAAACGCAAAGCCCCGTTGAAGGTCTCGACCAGCATCAGGCTGATCGCGACCAGCGCGATCGCCGTGGATTTATCGAATGAAAGTAAAGAAGGTTTTTCAACGTAGACGGGGGAAGTCGACATCATGTGCAGCCCCTCGGGAGCATTTGTACGTGTGATAAGCGTCAGCGTGCGAGCAGGCCGCCAGGCGAAGAAAAGCTACCGCCCGGCCAAGCAGCGATAACCGTCGATGGCGTGCAGTGGCGATGATTTGGGTGATCGCAGCGGGGGAGGAGGAGGGCGTTTCGGTCCCCTCGCGAGCGGTGCGACAGGGATATATCAGCCGCAGATTGGAGGGCTGTCAATCAATTAGTCAAATTTACGGACATATTTAATGATGGCTAAATATCTGTATTCGTAACTTATTGATTTATATAGCGGATAGAAAATTGACGCTGTTAAAAGGAGAAGAAATCCTAGCTTGCTGGCCACTATCTATGACTCATTTTCGTTACAGGTACGGCGTATCCACCGCTGGATATCCAGCGGCTGATACGCCGTTTCGCGAGCAAGCTTGAATCCCGTTACGTCCTTAGTCGATCAAACTCAGGTGTAGCGGCGCTTGTCCGGTGCGGGCGGGAAATACTGGTACAGCCAAGTCTCGCTCAACGTGCGATCACCGGTTTTGATGAACATGCGCATCTCCACGGGCTCTACGGAGTCGCTGGTCGGGTACCAATCGAAGGTCACGCGGAACCCCTTGATGTCCGGCAGCACCAGCACATTGAAATCCTGGACTTTGCCGTGTGACACAGTGACCACCGGCTCGATGCCCGAACCTTCCGGCAAGCGGTCCAGCCCGCCGCCATTGAAGTCCACGGCAAAACGCCGCGCCCAGACTTCCGGGTAATGCTCGCCCGGAGCCCAGCCTTCGATGAAACCGCCCATGCCTGAACGCGTCGCGTGCACTTGAGCCAGCGGTGTGCTGACCGGGGGCAGGGGGCTCCAGTAGAGCTTGTAGCCGTAGTTCATCGACATGCCGGCCTTGACTGGCACTTTCGGGTTCCAGAACGCGACGATGTTATCCAGGGTTTCGCCCGTGGTCGGCAGTTCCAGCAGATCGATGGAGCCCTCGCCCCATGCCGTCGTCGGCTCGACCCACAGGCTAGGCCTGCGGTGGTACCAATCCACGGTGTCCTGATAGGTCTTGAAGTCGTGGTCGGTCTGCACCAGACCGAAGCCTTTCGGGTCTTTGTCGGCGAAGGCGTTGAACTGGATCTTGGCCGGATTATTGAGCGGGCGGCAGATCCATTCGCCATTGCCGCGCCACATCGCCAGCCGGTCGGAGTCGTGGATTTCCGGGTGGAGCGTGTCGCACATGCGGCGTTCGTGGGTGCCGCAGCTGAACATGCTGGTCATGGTCGCAATGCCCAACTGCTCGATGTCCGCCCGCGCATTGATGTGCGCGTCGATGTCCATTACCACGCGGTCAGCCTGGCAATCGATATCGAAGCGGTATGCGCCCGTCGCACTGGGAGAGTCCAGCAGCGCGTAGACCACGAAGCGTGTGGCATCTTTGGTCGGCTTCTCGAACCAGAACTGTGTGAAGTCAGGGAATTCTTCAGGACTGTGGGCGTAGGTGTCGATCGCCAGACCCCGTGCGGAGAGGCCGTATTGCTTGTTGCTGTCGATGGCGCGGAAGTAGCTGGCGCCCAGGAACGACAGGATGTCGTTGATGGCAATCTCGGGGGCTTTGAACAATTTGAAACCAGCAAAGCCCAGGTCGCCCTTGAGCTGACTCTGGTCGATGCGACTGGCTTCGTAGTTGAACAGTTCGGGACGGAAATGCACTTCACGCGCCTGCTGGGTGGCCGGGTCGACGCTGTACATGCGCACCGGGGTCTTGAAGCCCGCGCCGACGTGGAAGAAATGCACGTCCAGTTGGCCTTTCACGTCATTCCACAGTGAATGGCCGGCGTCGTACTTGATCGCGTTGAATTGTTGGGGCGTCATGTTCGCCAAGGTTGGCGGCAGGTTCTGCTTGGTGCTGACGTAAGGCTTGCCGGCCATCTGCTTGGCGTTGTCCTGCAAGGTCTTGAAGTCAAAGTGTTCGATGTCGCCATCGGCCGCCGCAGCCAGCGCGCGTGCCGCATAAAGACCTGAGGCGGGTAGCGCGCTATAGGCTGCCAGCGCCATGGACGCTTTCAAGAGATTCCTGCGATTCATATGGTGAAGCCTCTGAAGATGCTGTGCCTTCCTGCACAAAAAAGTGCGCTTTCCCAATCCTTGCCGAACGCAAATTACCAACAAACAGATAACAATCTCGGCATCTTGTTCGCGCAAAGGGAAAAAAATCGTTTCAGGGCATCACCGATTTCGCTTCAACGTGCTGCTTGATCGGCCGATTTTGGCGGCGCATTTCAGGCCTGCGTGGTATGTCCACGGACAGCCATTGCCGCCTGACGCAGCGCCTCGGACCGTGTCGGATGGGGATGGCAGGTCAGGGCGATGTCCTCGGCTGACGCGGCGAACTCCATCGCCACGCAATACTCCGCGATCATCTCGCTCACGCTTGGGCCGACGAGGTGTACACCGAGAATCTCATCGGTTCGCTCATCCGCCAGCACTTTCGCGAAGCCCTCCGTTTCGTGATTGACCTTGGCGCGGCTGTTGGCGCTGAACGGGAATTTGCCCACCTTGTAAGCGCGACCTTCCGCTTTCAATTGCTCTTCCGTTTTACCGACGCTGGCCAGCTCGGGCTGGGTGTAGATGACGTTGGGGATCAGGTTGTAATTCAACTCGCCTTTCTTGCCGACGATCCGCTCGACACACACGCCGGCTTCGTCCTCCGCCTTATGCGCAAGCATTGGGCCTGACGTCACGTCGCCAATTACCCAGATGCCCTCCACCGCCGTGCGATGCCCCGTGTTGGGCAGGACGCCGCGCGTGTCCACTTCCAGTCCGACGGTTTCCAGACCCAGCCCTTTCGTCACCGGGCGGCGGCCGATGGACACCAGCACGTAGTCCGCTTCGATCTGCTCGGCTTCGCCACCGGCGGCGGGTTCAACTGTCAGGGTGACGCCGGTGTCCGCGGCGACGGCAGAGGTGACCTTCGAGCCGAGTTTGAACGCCATGCCCTGACGCGACAGCGAGCGGTGCAGCGTCTTGCCGGCCTCCAGGTCAGTGCCATGGGCCACATGGTCGAGAAATTCGACCACCGTCACCTTTGCCCCCAACCGGCGCCAGACCGAGCCCAGCTCAAGACCGATGACCCCCGCGCCGATCACCACCAGATGCTTCGGCACCTCGCTCAGCGACAGCGCCCCGGTGGAGTCGAGAATACGTTTGTTGTCGATGGTCACGCCGGGCAGGGGCGTTGGCTCGGAACCGGTGGCGATGATGATGTCTTTGGCCGTCAGCTCGGTCTCGGCACCTTCAGCGTCGGTGACGATGACCTTGCCGGGCCCTGCGAGACGGCCCCAGCCCTTGATCCAGTCGGCCTTGTATTTGCGAAACAGAAACTCGATGCCTTTGGTCAGGCCGGTCACGCTTTCGGCCTTTTGCGCCATCATCTGGGGCAGGTTCAGCGTCGGCGTGACCTCGATGCCGAGCTTCTTGAATTCCTCGCCCGTCGCCGCCTCATACAGCTCCGAGGCGTGAAGCAACGATTTGGAAGGAATGCAGCCTACGTTGAGGCATGTCCCGCCTAATGTTCCACGGCCTTCGATGCACGCCACTTTCAAGCCTTTCTGGCCCGCATGGATCGCCGCGTTGTAGCCGCCGGGGCCGCCACCGATGATGACAACGTCGTAGTGACTCATGAACGTACTCCTCAAGGAATCCAGCAATGGAGGGAAGCGTAGCCGCGTCTGGACAAATGTCGCGCGTCACTTGGCGGCTTAAATGATGGATGTAATATTTCTCCTGGAAGCGCTTCAAAGTCAAGCGAGCGAGTTTGGTCACTGCCTCGCGGGAAGTGTGCAGGACCAGCTTTAGCCGGGTAGGCGCCTTCCCGTCTGTGCAGTGACTAAACTCGATACGACGGCAGGCGATATCTACCTGTCTGCTGCCTGTCTGACCCCGCATCTCGCGTTACGCAAACGAATAATCAGACGAAAATTTCACGACTTCTGTTATATCGTAACGCCCTGTCTCAGCGTCACTTGTGCCGCGTAATTGCAACGCCGGTGGGTGGGCGGGAAGGGTGATGAATGGCAGCGTTAAACGGGCTTTGGAGTTGCAATGCGGGTTGATCTGGATGATGAGGGCGTTGCACCGGCGAGCCTGCCGCGATTTCAGCAGGCGGTTGTTCAATCGAGACGTCTTTCACGGCTGACGTACCTGACAGGAGCGATGGGCGTCATCGGCCTGGTGGTGTCGCTGTTCGTCGACCTCTTTTCCCCCAACTCGCTGTGGACGGCGGTGCTGACGAACAGCGCCGCCAGCCTGCTTGTGCTGGCGGCGGCGTTGCAGTCGGCCCACGTGGTCAGCCAATGGCGCGTAGGCGTCATCTCACCGCCTGAGTCGATTCGAACAGACGAAGAAGCGCTGCTTCACAGCGAAGAGCAGGGCTGGTACGACCGCGTGCTCGGACGCATCAGCGGCGCCGGCACCTCAATGGTCGGCCAGGTCGGATTGCCAGTGTTCTGGCTGGCAGGCTGGGCGTTGCTGTCGCTGATCAGCATTGGCCTGATCTGGAACCTTGCGCTGTCGGGCAGCAATGTCGGCCTCGTCGGTAACGTGGTCGGCGGTTTGCTCCTGTTGATCGGTTTTGCGCTGCTGGTGCTGGAGCGGCAATTCAGCAACGAATCCGAGGCCAGTTGGCCTGAAGCCGAGCAGTTGGCGCAGATGACCAAGGTCGCCATCGGTACGCTACTGGTCACGGCGTTCTGCCTGTTTTTCTCCTCCGTTGACCGCGTATGGCCCGCCCGGCTCGCAGTGTTGATCGGACTCTTGCCAGGGCTGGTTGCTGTCGAGTTGCTCACCCGCGCGTTGCTGTCCGTTTTTAGTCCATGCAATGAACGCCTTGAGCCGCGCTTGATCGCCACCAGCTTTGTCGCCGGTCTGCTGCGCTGGCCGCCGCGCCCGCTGCTGGCGTTGCAAAACGAGTTGCACAACCGCTTCGGCATCGACCTGCGTCAGATCTGGGCGTTTACCTACATGCGCCGCGCCTTTCTGCCGGTGCTGGTGGTCATCGTCGGCCTCGGCTGGTTGCTGAGCGGTGTTCACGAAATCCCCATGCAGGGCCGCGGCATTTACGAGCGCTTCGGCAAGCCGGTTGAAGTCCTGGAGCCGGGTCTGCATGCCGGTTTGCCTTGGCCTTTCGGAACGGTGCTAGCGGTGGAAAATGGCGTGGTCCACGAGCTGGCGACCAGCGTCTCAGAGGGAGCCGGTGCCGAGCAGACCGTTGACCCTGCCGAAGGTCCGCCACCCGCCATCGCCAACCGTCTGTGGGACGCCACGCACATCAACGACAAGTCGCAAGTGATCGCCAGTGGCTCGGGAGACAAGCAAAGCTTTCAGATCGTCAACATGGACGTGCGCTTTGTGTATCGCATCGGTTTAACGGACGAAGCCGCACTGGCCGCGACCTATAACAGCGCCGACATTCCCAGCCTGATTCGCAGCACCGCCAGCCGCGTGCTGGTGCATGACTTTGCCTCGCGCACCCTCGACGAATTGCTGGGTGAGCAGCGCAACGATCTGGCGGCCGACATCGGCGACGCCGTGCAGCGCGACCTGAAAAAACTCGACAGCGGCGTGGAAATTCTCGCGACCGTGGTCGAGTCGATTCATCCGCCAGCAGGGGCGGCCAACGCCTATCACGCTGTCCAGGCCGCGCAGATCAGCGCTCAGGCGTTGATTGCCCGGGAACGTGGCGCGGCGGCCGATCAGGCCAATGTGGCGCAGCTGCACGCCAGCATGGCCCACGATCAGGCGGCGGCGACCTCGCGGGAAGTCATGGCCACGGCGCAAGGGGCGGATTTGCGCTTCAGCGCTGAACAGCAGGGCTACGCCAAGGCGGGCCAGGCATTCCTGCTCGAGCAGTACCTCAGTCAGCTGACCCAGGGGCTGACCCACGCCAAGTTGCTGGTGCTGGATCATCGGCTCGGCGGCACCAGCGCGCCGACCATTGATTTGCGATCTTTTACCCTCCCGGTCGACCCCGCAGCGTCGACCCGATCAGCTGACCAGCCCTCGGCTGAATAAGGAGTCTTCCCTTGAGCCTGTTTCATTCCCACGATCATCACGACCATTCTGGCCACGACCACAGCGGTCACGGTCATGGCGGCCATCATCACGGTCATCACCATGGCGAAGCCTCCGGCCCGGCCGTATTTCCGTGGCGTCGTGCTGCGTTGGCGGCAGTGCTGATTGCCTTCGCGGTCGCGGCGGCGAGTCTGGTGCAGGTGCGCTCCGGCGAGGCAACGGTCATCACGCGCTTCGGCAATCCGGCGCGAGTGCTGCTCGATCCCGGCCTGAGCTGGCGCTGGCCGGCGCCATTCGAAGCGGCGATCCCCGTCGACCTGCGTTTGCGCACGACCTCAAGTGGCTTGCAGGACGTCGGTACCCGTGATGGTCTGCGCATCATCGTTCAGGCGTACGTGGCCTGGCAGGTGCAGGGCGATCCGGACAACGTGAAGCGCTTCATGCGCGCCGTGCAAAACCAGCCGGACGAAGCAGCCCGACAGATCCGCACCTTCGTCGGCTCGGCACTGGAGACCACCGCCGCCAGCTTCGATCTGTCGAGCCTGATCAACACCGACGCCAATCAGGTGCGCATCGCCGATTTCGAAAACCAGCTGCGTCAGCAGATCGACAAGCAACTGCTGACCACTTACGGCGTTCGCGTCCTGCAAGTGGGGGTTGAGCGTCTGACGCTGCCGTCGGTGACACTCAACGCGACGGTCGACCGGATGCGCGCCGAGCGTGAGACGATCGCCACCGAGCGCACCGCCATCGGCAAGCGCGAGGCGGCGCAGATCCGCTCCGCTGCGGAACGCGACGCGCGGATTGTCGAGGCCGATGCAACCGTGAAAGCTGCCGACATCGAGGCGCAATCCCGCGTCGAAGCGGCGCAGATTTACGGCCGCGCCTACGCCGGTTCGCCCCAGCTGTACAACTTGCTGCGCTCGCTGGACACCCTCGGGACCGTGGTGGGGCCGAGCACAAAACTGATTCTGCGCACCGATGCCGCACCGTTCCGGGTGCTCGTCGATGGCCCGCCGACCCTTGATGGCAAGGCTGGGACCCAGCCATGACCGAGCAAGACGCGGCGCACATCGAGCGGCCGGTGGTGAACAGCCCTTGGCTGCAGGCCAGTCGCCTGGCGTTTCTGGGTCTGTATGTCGTGACCCTGCTGGCGGCGCTTGGCTGGGCGGTCTCCAATGTGCGGGAAATCGATCCACAGAACCGTGCGGTGGTGTTTCGCTTTGGCGAGTTGGACCGTGTGCAGAACGCCGGCTTGCTGCTGGCCTGGCCGCAACCGTTCGAGCAGGTGGTGCTGCTGCCTTCCGCTGATCGCGTGATCGAGCGGCACGTCGAAACGCTATTGCGCTCACCCACTGCGTTGGCGGCCGACAAGATCACCAGCTTCGCGACGCCGATGAGCGACGCGCTGGCAGGGTCAGGCTATCTGCTCACGGGCGACGCCGGCGTCGTACAACTCGACGTGACGGCGTACTACAAAGTGACGGACCCACGGGAGTTCGTGCTGCAAGGCGAGCACGTGCTACCGGCGCTGGATCGTCTGGTCAATCGCAGCGCCGTCAGCCTCACCGCAGCGCGGGATCTGGACACCATTCTGGTGGCGCGTCCCGAACTGGTGGGCTCCGACAGCCAGTCTGCCGAGCGTCGCGAACGCCTGCGTGGAGACCTGGTGCAGGGCATCAATATGCGGCTCGGCGAGCTGACGGCCACCGGCGTCGGTTTGGGCTTCGAGGTGGTACGGGTCGACGTGCAGTCCAGTTTGCCGGCGGCAGCGGTGAATGCGTTCAACGCGGTACTGACTGCGAGTCAGCAAGCCGATCAGGCCGTGGCGAACGCGCGGACGGATGCGGAAAAACTCAACCAGACCGCCAATCAGCAGGCTGACCGTACCCTGCAGGTCGCCCATGCCCAGGCGTCCGAACGGCTGGCCAAGGCGCAGACCGACACCGCCGCGGTGACCGGCCTGGCGATGTCGATCCAGAACAAGAGCGATCCCGGATTGCTGCTGCGTATCTACCGCGAGCGGGTGCCTGCCATCCTGAGACAGGCGGGTTCAGTGACCACGGTCGATCCCCGCGACGATTCCCGCCTGATCATCCAGGGAGCTGACAAATGAGTGGCGAAGCCGTGCATAACCATTCCCACGATCCTTCTCACACGCGTGCCGCGCCAGTCGCGGCCGGCAGCATGCTCACCAGCCGCGAACAGCGCAGCGCAGCCCGTCAGTTGACGCTGGCGATGCTTGCCTTGGGCTTGCTTGCATTGGGGCTGGTCTGGCGATTCGTCTCGCCCGAGCAAGTCGGCGTCAGCCAATTGCTGCTGGGCGCCGCCTCGCTGTTGGTGGCCATCCCGGTGGTCAGCGCCGGCTGGCACAGCCTGCGTTATCCCAGCCTGCACGGCATTACCGATCAACTGATTGCCCTGGCCATGCTCGGCGCCTGGGCGACGGGCGATCTGATGACCGCCGCGTTGCTGCCCATCATCATGATCTTCGGCCACGTGCTGGAGGAGCGCAGCGTGATTGGCTCCCAGGAAGCCATTCAGGCATTGGGCCGTCTGACCCGCAGCCATGCCCGGCTGATCGACAAGGATGGCGTGATCCGCGAAGTCGACAACGGGACGCTGGTGGCAGGTGATCGCGTCGAAGTGCGCGCTGGCGATCGCGTACCGGCTGACGGCTTGGTGATCTCGGGGCAGGCCAGCCTCGACACGGCGCCCATTACCGGCGAGTCCGTCCCGCTTGAAGCGCGTGCAGGCATGGAAGTCTTTGGCGGCGCGATCAATCTCGACGGTCTGCTGCGTATCGAAGTGACGCGTATCGGCAACGAGTCGACCCTGGGCAAAGTCATCGCGCTGATGCAAAGCGCCGAACGCTCCAAACCGCCCATCACCCGACTGCTGGAAAAGTACGCCGGCAGCTACATGGTGCTGGTGCTGCTGATTGCGGCCGTGACCTGGTTCATCACTAATAACGCCCAGGCCATGCTGGCCGTGTTGGTGGCTGCGTGTCCCTGCGCGTTGGTGCTGTCGGCGCCGGCGACCGCCATCGCCGGTATTGCAGTCGCCGCGCGCCACGGCATTCTGATCCGCAGTTCGGCCTTTCTTGAAGAGCTGGCTGACCTCACTTCGCTGGTTGTCGACAAGACCGGCACACTGACTTATGGGAGTTTGCGCTTGCAGTCGGTTCAGGCCGAGGAGGGCGCGGGTGACGACGTCATTGCGCTGGCGGCAAGCCTGGGTTCGGCGAGCAGCCACCCGGTCAGTCGCGCGCTGGCGACGTTGGTCGGCAAGGATCATCTGCTTGCTCTGGACGACATTCGGGAGCGCCAGGGGCTGGGCGTCGTTGCACAGACCGCCCGGGGTGAAGCGGCGTTAGGGCGGCCTGAGCTGTTCGCGCAGTTGGGCATCGCGACGTCGCCGGTTCCCGACCACGATGGCCCGATTGCCGGGCTCGCGGTAAACGGGCACTTTCTGGCCTGGCTGCTGCTGGCGGACAGCCTCAAGCCCGAGGCTCGTCAGGCCTTGAGTGAGCTGCGCGAGCTGGGCCTGGGCCGGCAGTTGCTGCTGACCGGTGATCGCCAGAGTGTCGCCGACAGCCTGGGCCACGAGGTCGGCATCAGTGATATCCACGCCCAGGCGTTGCCCGAGGACAAGCTCAATCGGGTCATGAGCGAAATCAAAAAAGGCTTTCGCCCGATGGTCGTCGGCGATGGCATCAACGACTCCCTGGCGCTAAAGGCCGGCGTTGTCGGCGTCGCGATGGGGGCGGGCGGGGCGGACATCGCGTTGGCCTCCGCCGACATCGTCTTGATCGGCAGTGACCTGCGCCGCCTGGGCACCTGTGTGCGGTTGAGCCGCCAGTGCCGCCACACCTTGCAGGTGAACGTGATCATCGGACTCGGCTGGACGCTGGCCATTGTCGCCATGGCGGCTTTTGGCGTGCTGGGCGCGGCAGGCGCCATGATCGCTGCGGTCTTGCATAACCTCAGCACGCTGCTGGTACTGGGCAACGCCGGGCGGCTGCTGCGTTTTCACGAGCCCATCGCGAAGTTTCACAATCCCTCCTGAGCCAGATTCCCCGGCGCTTGTACCGAAAGCGCCGGGTTAGAGGCTCCCACTAAGTATTAAAATTCGCTTGAGCTTTGAAGAACTCTGTTACAAATTAACTCCAGTCTCGTTTCGGGGTGCTCCATTTACAGGCGACACACTGGCTCGAATTCTGGGGGCACAGCGTCGTACCCGTTGTAGGTTCGTCGTCGTTCAAACCAGCCAATCGCCTGACGGCTCCTGATCTGGAGCCGGTTATGGACTACCCTTTTCCATGTAGCTGGATCAGGGGGATTTCATATGCTCGCGCAACTTCCACCGGCGTTACAGAACCTTCATCTGCCGTTGCGTCTCAAGCTCTGGGACGGCAACGAGCTTGATTTGGGCAGTGATCCCCGCGTCACGATCGTGGTCAAGGACCCGTCCCTCGTTTCCGATTTCACCCACCCTAGTCTTGGCCTCCTTGGCAGCGCCTTCGTTGAAGGCCGGCTTGAGCTGGAAGGCTCGATCAGCGAAGTGGTCCGGGTGTGCGACGAGCTGACCAAGGCACTGGTGGATGAGGACGACGACAATCTCCCTGTGCGCACCGAGCACGACAAGGCCACCGATGCTGCGTCGATCTCCTACCACTACGATCTCTCCAATGACTTCTATCGCCTGTGGCTGGACCGGGAGATGGTCTACTCCTGCGCGTATTTCAAGACCGGCAACGAGACGCTCGATCAGGCCCAACAGGACAAGTTTCACCACCTGTGCCGCAAGCTGCGCCTTAAACCCGGGGAATACCTGCTCGATGTCGGCTGTGGCTGGGGAGGGCTTTCCCGCTTCGCCGCGAGTGAATACGGCGTCAAGGTGTTCGGCATCACGTTGAGCCGCGAGCAATTGGCGCTGGCCCAGGCGCGGGTGCGCGCAGACGGTCTGCAGGACCGTGTCGAAATGCAGCTGCTCGATTACCGGGATCTGCCCAAAGACGGCCGCTTCGACAAGGTCGTCAGCGTCGGCATGTTCGAGCATGTCGGCCACGCCAATCTCGAGCTTTACGCAAAATGCCTGTTCGATGCGGTCAAGGAGGGCGGTCTGGTGATGAACCACGGCATCACCGCCAAGCACACCGACGGGCGTCCTGTCGGGCGCGGCGCGGGTGACTTTATTGATCGCTATGTGTTTCCCAATGGTGAACTGCCGCACCTGTCGATGATCACCGGGTTCATCAGCGAGGCGGGTCTGGAAGTGGTCGATGTGGAAAGTCTGCGCCTGCACTACGCCAAGACGCTCGAACACTGGAGCGCCCGTCTGGAAGAGAAACTCGACGTCGCCGCGGCTATGGTGCCGGAGCAGGCGCTAAGGATCTTTCGGTTGTATCTGGCCGGCTGTGCCTATGCGTTTTCCAAGGGCTGGATCAACCTGCACCAGATATTGGCGGTGAAGCCGTATGCAGACGGCAGCCATCATTTGCCGCTGACGCGGGATGATTTGTACCGGTGAGTGCCCCAAGCCTGTGGGAGTCAGCTGACTTCCACAGGCCTTCAATACCACTCACAGAATCGGCGAAATCAGCCTAGCAACCCGCATTCCCAGCTGCTGCAAGTGATGTGTCTCTTTGCTCTCTTCGCTGGAGATCTCGTGAGAGAGGGCGAAGTCGTCGATCAGCATGTTTTCCACCTCCCGAGCGAAGTCTTCATCCACGGTCAGCAGCATGAGTTCGAAGTTGAGCCGGAACGAACGATTGTCCAGGTTGGCGCTGCCGATCGCCGAGATCGCGTTGTCCACCAGCACCACCTTCTGATGCAAAAAGCCGGGCTTATAGCGAAAGATACGCACGCCCGCGCGCACGGCTTCAAAGGCAAACAGGCTGGAGGCGGCGTACACCGTGTAGTGGTCAGGGCGCGACGGCAGCAGCAGGCGCACATCAACGCCGCGTAGCACCGCCAATCGCAGCGCTGCGGAGACAGGCTCATCGGGAATGAAATACGGGGTTGTGATCCAGACCCGTTCGGTCGCCGCGTGAATGGCTTCGACGAAGAACAGCGAGCAGGTTTCCTGCGCATCGGCCGGGCCGCTGGCCAGTAACTGGCACAGCACGCCGTCTTCCGGGTAACTGTCCGGCAGGATCAGCGGCGGGATTTCACGAGTCGCCCAGAACCAGTCCTCGGCAAACGATTCCTGCAGACACGCCACGACAGGTCCGACGACGCTCACATGGGTATCGCGCCATGGCGCCAGCGGCGGCTTGAGGCCGAGGTACTCATCACCCACGTTGTGGCCGCCAACGAAGCCTTTGATGCCATCCACCACGACGATCTTGCGGTGGTTACGGAAGTTGATCTGGAAGCGTGTCAGCCAGCCGCCACGTGTGGCAAAGGCCTTGATCTGCACGCCGCCATCGCGGAGCTTCTCGATATAACGCGCCGGCAGCGCATGGCTGCCAATGCGGTCGTAAAGCACATGAATCGCCACGCCTTCAGCGGCCTTCTCCAGCAACAACCCTTGCAGACGTCGACCGAGATCATCGTCGTGGATGATGAAAAACTGTACGAACACCACTTGCCGGGCGCTTTTGATGGCCTCGAAGATCGCGTCGAATGTTTCATCGCCGTTGATCAACAGCTTCACTTCGTTGTTCGCCAGGCACGGCATGCGTCCCAGCTTCGGCATCGCGCGCAGGGAGCGATAAGCGTCCGAGCGCCGCGCCGCTACCGCCTCTTCAATCCATGGCTTCCAGTTGAAGTCGGCGATCGCCACGCGCATTTCGGTGTTCGCCTGACGCCGCGCCTTGATGTAGGCATCAAACGTACTCCTGCCGAAAACCAGATACGGAATCAGTGCGACATAAGGGATGAAGATGAGAGGCATCGCCCAAGCGATTGAGCCCTGAGCCGTACGCACCGTGAGTAAGGCGTGGATAGCTGCGACAATGCCCAGCAAGTGAGTGAAACCGAGCAAATAGCCAAAGAAATACGGGCTGTGGTAATCCATGCGCAACCTTGTGCCATAAGCTTATTGGTGTCTAACAGACCACAAGGCGCCGGGATTGTCGCTATTTTATTGAGGCTGCAACTGGCTGCTCGATCCACCGTCTAAACGTCATCGTTCAGTGGCCTGCGTGCAGGCCGCACCAAGATGCCCAAGAGTCATTAAAGGAAACCCGATTCATGAAAAAGCGCGTACTGGCGTTGATGGTTTGTATGACTGCGCCCTTCGCCCAGGCGGAGGTTCTGCAGCCCGGACTGTGGGAACTGAGCTCCAGCAACATGCAGGTAGATGGCCAACAGATGCCGGACCTGCAAGTGATGCTGTCGCAATTGCAAATGATGGCGCCGCAGCAGCGCGCAGCCATGGAACAAATGCTGGAAAAACAAGGCGTTACTCTGGGCGGGAAGGGCGTTCGTATTTGCCTGACCCAAGAGCAGGTCAAGAATGAGCAGATTCCGCTGACAGATCCGAAGTCTGGCTGCACCCAGCAGATCACCGAACGCACCGGCGCCACCTGGAAATTCAAATTCAGTTGCCCTCGCGCTCAAGGCACTGGGACTGCACAGTTCCTCAGTGACCGCGAGTTCAACACCCACGTCATTGGCTCGTTCAACGCCACAGGCCAGCAGCAGAACGGCAGCATGGACACGCGCGCTGTATGGCTCGGTCAGCAATGCGGCACTGTAAAACCAAGGACCTGATTCTCTGCTTACTAAGCGCCCTGACTTGTCAGGGCGTTTTTGTCTGTACTGACAGCGAGTCGTGTTCCACGTGGAACATCTTGTTGTTTCACATGAGCTTTTCCGCCTTAGGCGTTGAAGATCCTCACTAAAATCCCGCCGATCTTATAAAAAGCTTCATCTTCGTCCGATATTCCGGCTGTTATATTGTAACCATCGCCCTTCATCTCTGAGCCGGGATGCTCTTCGCCTTCGGAACGTGCCATGCACCGACGTCAAATGCTGCTTAACATGCTTTTGGCCAGCGCCGCCTTTACGCTGCCATTCTCAGTCAATGCGACGCAGATCCGAAACGCCCGCCTGTGGCGTACTAACAGCAAGCTGCGGCTCGTGTTTGATCTCAGTGGCCCGGTTCAATACAAGACCTTCACGCTGAGCGCGCCTGAACGGATCATCATCGATGTCAGCGGCGCGCGGCTTGAAGGCAACTTCAGTCAGCTGGCGCTCGAAAACACGCCGATCAAATCCATCCGCTCCGGCCACTTCGGTCAGAGTGATACGCGCATCGTCCTTGACCTCGCATCGCCCGTGCAGCTCAACAGTTTCCTGCTGGGTCCCGAAGGTGCCCAAGGTAACCGGCTGGTGCTGGATCTGGGCCATGACGTGCTTTCCCGTCCTCCGGTGCAGTTGGCCGCCGCTGCGCCATTGGCGAAAGAGCCACCCGTGCAGACAGCAGGGAGAGATCGATCCAAGCGCGACATCATGGTGGTCGTCGACGCCGGGCACGGTGGCAAGGACCCGGGCGCCGTTGGCTCGAAGGGTGAGCGCGAGAAAGACGTCGTGCTGTCCATCGCGCAGTTGCTCGCCAAACGCTTGAAGCGCGAAAAGGGCTTTGATGTGCGCCTGGTCCGCAATGACGACTTCTTCGTTCCGCTGCGCAAGCGCGTCGACGTCGCACGCAAATACAACGCTGACATGTTCATCTCGGTCCATGCCGACGCAGCCCCTCGGTTGACGGCTTCCGGCGCGTCGGTGTTTGCCTTGTCGGAGAACGGCGCGACATCTGCCACGGCGCGCTTCATGGCCCAGCGTGAAAACGGCGCCGACCTGATCGGCGCGACCAGCCTGTTGAACCTGAAAGACAAGGACCCGATGCTGGCCGGCGTGATTCTCGACATGTCGATGAACGCCACGATCGCCGCGAGTCTGGATTTGGGTCACACCGTACTGGGTAGCCTGGAAGGGATCACGACGCTGCACCAGAAGCGCGTGGAACAGGCCGGGTTTGCGGTACTGAAATCACCCGATGTGCCGTCGATTCTGGTCGAGACCGGTTTTATCTCCAACAGCCGCGACAGTCAGCGCCTTGTCACCGCGCGCCACCAACAGGCCGTGGCCGATGGGTTGTTTGACGGCATGAAGCGCTACTTCGAGCGCAATCCGCCGGCAGGCTCTTATGTGGCGTGGCGGCAAGAGCAAAAGGCGAATCAGGCGGTCGTCTGACGGACTCAGTCGTGACGCAGGATGTACAAGTTCGCTCTCATCAAACGTGACACCACTGCAGATGCACCTGCCTAAACGCCCATTGTGGGAGCGAGCTTGCTCGAGAACAGGTCGACATCCGCTGCATATATAGCGCCTGGAACACCGTCTTCGTGAGCAAGCTCACTCCCACATGGACAGTGTTTGCCAGGGAGCCAGCACGGCGTATGGACGACGAAATCTTCCCTGATGCCTGCAGGGGTCAGCTTACCGACAACCCATCACCCGGTCGCAGGTGATCTTGGTACGGCTTCCATTTGAGCTCGACACCCGACTGATCGTCGTCCAGCCCACTTTCTGGATGTAACCCACCCACGTCTCGCCGTCCGATGCGAGCCCGGTAAAAAACGTCAGCGAACCGTATCGGCTGTTGGTCTGCGCCCAGCGGCGATTGCCCACGCTTTCAACGCCGCGCACAAACATCGTGTTCCCTGCGACCGCCACGCTGTACGTGTTGTTGCCGGCATCGATGCAGGCCAACAGCGTCGCGCTGCGTGTGCATAGCGCCTTGTCCAGCCTGGGCGAGGGCGGCATGGCGATGGCCTGCGTGCTCAACGCCAGTAAGCACCCTGACAAAAGCCAAAACAACCGAGTCATGAAGCGGCCTCAAAAAAGATTAGCGTGTGCGTATCGTTATACTATAACGTAAAAAGCGATATCATCCGTACTCTGGTGAAACCTTCATGAACCGCCTTCCCGTTACCGTTCTCTCCGGCTTCCTTGGCGCTGGTAAAAGCACGCTGCTGAACCACATCCTGCGCAATCGCGACAATCTGCGCGTCGCCGTGATCGTCAACGACATGAGCGAGATCAACATCGACGGCAGCGAAGTTCAGCGGGACGTCAGCCTCAATCGGGCGGAAGAAAAACTGGTGGAGATGAGCAACGGGTGCATCTGCTGCACCCTGCGCGAAGACTTGCTGGAAGAGGTCAGCCGGCTGGCCCATGAAGGCCGGTTCGACTATCTGCTGATCGAATCCACGGGCATTTCCGAGCCGCTTCCCGTGGCGGAGACCTTTACCTTTCGCGATGAGCTGGGCCGGAGCCTGGCCGATGTCGCCCGCCTCGACACCATGGTGACGGTGGTCGATGGCCTTAATTTTCTGCAGGACTTCAACGCTGCAGAGAGTCTGGCCTCGCGCGGAGAGACCCTGGGCGAGGAGGACGAGCGCGCGATCACTGATCTGCTGATTGAGCAGGTCGAGTTCGCCGACGTGATCCTGATCAGCAAGATCGACCTGATCAGCTCAACCGACCGGCGAGAGCTGATGGCAATTTTGCGGCGGCTCAACAGCCAGGCAGAGATTCTGCCGATGGTTATGGGCGCCGTGCCCCTCAGCAAGATTCTGGACACGAGCCGTTTCGATTTCGAACGTGCGGCTCAGGCACCGGGCTGGCTCAAGGAGTTGCGCGGCGAGCACACGCCAGAGACCGAAGAATATGGCATCGCGTCCACGGCTTATCGGGCGCGTCGGCCGTTTCATCCACAGCGATTTTTCGACTTCCTGAATGCGCCGTGGGAAAACGGCCGACTGCTGCGCTCGAAGGGCTTTTTCTGGCTCGCCAGCAAGCACGAGGACGCCGGCAGTTGGTCCCAGGCCGGCGGCTTGATTCGTCACGGTTTCGCCGGTCGTTGGTGGCGGTTCGTGCCCAAGGCGCAGTGGCCGCAGGACGACGAAAGCACCCAGGTGATCATGCGCAGCTGGGAAGCCGAGACCGGCGACTGCCGTCAGGAACTGGTGTTCATCGGTCAGAACATCGACTTTGCCCGGCTGGCGGCAGAGCTTGATCAATGCCTGCTGACTGACGCCGAGATGGCGGGCGGCGTTGCGGACTGGCGCTCGATGCCTGATCCGTTTGGCGACTGGTATGGCGACGCGGCGTAGCACCCGTCTGACTCACTGCGTTTTCCAGATGCCCTTGCTCTGCTGCTCGCAGAACGGTTTGAGAAACGCGGCGTCGCTGGCAACGCCGTAATAGTGAATGTTCTGCCGATAAGGCATATTGGCCACCTGCGCGTTGCTGCACTGGCCAAATGACCCGGCAGGGCACTGCTCCGAGTACGTGACCTCGGTTTTCTGATCCTTGAGCTGAGGTTTGCAGAATCCGTCGTGGAACAGGTCTGGCGGGATGTTCAGATTTTCCTGACAGACTTTGACGTCCACTCGCTCGCCTTGGCTGTGCACCACGCACGACTCAGCGCGGACCTGCGTCGACGTCATTGCCATCAGCGCCCATGCCAGCCCCATAGGCAGCCAGATTGCTCGCATCATTTACCTCCGTCAGCGCTCATTCAGGAGCGATCTCAAAATGGCCGACATGCTGCAGAACATCCCCACTCATGTCATTGCGGGCCCTTTAGGTGCTGGCAAGACGAGTCTGATCAGGCATCTTTTGAAGCAGAAACCGGCGGGCGAGCGCTGGGCTGTGCTGATCAATGAGTTCGGCCAGATCGGCCTGGATGCTGCGCTGCTGACGACCGGCGATGATGGTATCGCACTTGGCGAAGTGGCTGGTGGCTGCCTGTGCTGCGTCAATGGCGCGCCTTTTCAGATTGGCCTCGGCCGGCTCTTGCGAAAGGCCAGGCCGGACCGCTTGCTCATCGAGCCCTCCGGGCTGGGGCATCCGGTTCAGTTGATCAAGCAATTACACGAGGCGCCCTGGGTCGGGGTGCTGTCGGTCCAGCCCAGTGTCATGGTGCTCGACGCCCAGGCACTCGCCCACGGCAAAGTGCTGCCTGAGACGCAACGAGAAGCCTTGGCCCATGTGGGTTTTTTGGTGCTGAACAAGTCTGAAGGGCTGGACGCCATAACGCGAAAGGCGATCGCCGATGCGCTGCCTTCTCGCAGGCTGTACTGGACCGACCACGGCGTATTGTCTCTGGATTCGTTGCCTGGCGTTGAGGTCAACGCTCACGCTGGCTCGGCCAATCCGGCCATCCCCCAATCATTGCCGCAACTCCCCGCAACGTGGGCGGATCCAGCCACGCCGGTATGCCTCAGTCAGCAGCAGGCGGAGGGCTGGAGCATCGGCTGGCGCTGGCACCCTGAGCGAGTATTTGATGCGGCGAAAGTCCAGTCCTGGCTGCAAACCTTGAACTGGCGGCGTGCCAAGCTGGTTATCCACAGCGAAAAGGGGTGGATCTCAGGCAATGCGGTGAACGGGAGTGTGCTGGAATGGGCGTCGAGTGAGTGGCGCAAGGACTCTCGCCTCGAGCTGATCTTCGATGGTCCTCAGGACGAGGCCGCTTTGCAGACAGCGCTGGCGGCCTGTCTGCTCTGAAACGAGTTATCCACAGAGGATCACTGCTTCCACTTGTTGTGTTCTTGACGCCATTGGCTCAGCTGAATGATCTCGGCGGTCGGTTTCGGGTCTTTGATCTCGAACGGGTAGGGCGCCAGCTCGATCTGCGCCGCGTGGGCACCGAACATGGTGATCGTGCCGGGATGCCGGTGCTCACCGGTGACCGTGAACTCGAAGTTATACACCCGCGCCAGTCGCTTGCGACCCTCATTGTCGCGCTTGAACGCGAGTCGCTTCAGCGCCACGTTGCCGTCGAGCAACTCAAGATCAAGTTTGGCGCAGTGCTGTTTGACGCGTTCGAGCGCCCGTTCACGCAGGCCATGGGCGTGCCACAGCCAGGCGCCGGCAGTCGCCAGCAGCATGAGGACGAAAATGTTGCCCAGGGTCAGCATGGAAAAGGAACTCCAACAGAAGGCTTGCAGCTTAACTGCGTCGGGTGACAGACAGCCATAGCCCTAAAGTTTAATTTCGCTTCACTTCGTCCGGCATCGCCACTACTGTGCCTTCCCGGTCTCAGGAACCTGCCATGAAACGTACGCCCCATCTACTCGCCATCCAGTCGCATGTCGTGTTTGGTCACGCCGGCAACAGCGCAGCCGTGTTCCCTATGCAGCGTATCGGCATCAATGTCTGGCCGCTTAATACCGTTCAGTTCTCCAACCACACTCAGTATGGCCACTGGGCGGGGGAAGTCCTGGCGCCGCAGCAGATTCCGGCGTTGGTCGAGGGGATTGCGGCGATAGGCGAGCTGGGCAATTGCGATGCGGTGCTGTCGGGTTATCTGGGGAGCGCAGCGCAGGGACGCGCGATTCTGAGCGCCGTTGCGCAGATCAAACGCGCCAATCCACGCGCGCTGTATTTGTGTGATCCGGTGATGGGGCACCCGGAGAAGGGCTGCATCGTGCCGCAGGAAGTGAGCGATTTCCTGCTGGACGAAGCCGCTGCAGTCGCCGACTTCCTTTGCCCGAATCAGCTGGAGCTGGACAGCTTCTCCGGCCGCAAACCCGAATCGTTGCTTGACTGCGTGGCCATGGCGCGGGCGTTGCTGGCCCGAGGTCCCAAGGCGGTAGTCGTCAAGCACCTGGCCTATCCGGAGAAACCTGCGGATGGCTTTGAAATGCTGCTGGTGACCGAGGACGAAACCTGGCACCTGCGCCGGCCGCTTCTGGCGTTCCCTCGACAGCCAGTTGGTGTCGGCGACCTGACGTCCGGGCTGTTCCTGTCCCGGATTCTGCTCGGTGACGACCTGCGCAGCGCCTTCGAATTCGCGGCTTCAGCGGTGCATGAAGTGCTGCTGGAGACCCAGGCCTGCGGCAGCTACGAGCTGGAGCTGGTGCGCGCGCAGGACCGAATCGCTCACCCGCGGGTCAAGTTCGAAGCGGTCCGGCTGTAAGCCAAACCGGTGCTTGCTTAAACCGGCTCATCCTTGATTTCACGATAACGCTTCTCCAGCTCCTGACGGATCTGGCGGCGTTGTTGTGCCTGCACGTAACGGCGCTTGTCTTCGCTGTTGGCCGGTGTCAGCGGCGGTACGCTGGCAGGTTTGCGCTGGTCATCCACCGCCACCATGGTGAAGAAGCAGCTGTTGGTGTGACGAACCGAGCGCTCGCGGATGTTTTCGGTCACCACCTTGATGCCCACTTCCATGGACGTATTGCCGGTGTAGTTGACCGACGCCAGGAACGTGACCAGCTCGCCGACGTGAATCGGCTCACGGAAAATCACCTGATCCACCGACAGCGTCACCACATAGCGCCCTGCGTAACGGCTGGCGCACGCGTAAGCCACTTCGTCGAGATACTTCAGCAGCGTCCCGCCGTGCACGTTGCCGGAGAAGTTGGCCATGTCCGGGGTCATCAATACAGTCATCGACAGCTGGGCGTTTCCGGGTTCCATAGCGTTGCTCACGGTCTGAAAGGGTCAGAAGGCACCTTGCTCGGGTGCTCGAATGCAGATTGGCGACAAAACCATCGATACCGGGACGCCAACGGCCGCTCCGCCGTCACGCCCTGTACCCATCTGTTTCCATATATTGCACTGGCTTCTCCCGCTTTTGTGCGGTGTTAACCTGCGGAAGCCCTTGGATGGGGTAAATCCTGCGTCTCAGTCAGAATATTCAGGCTTCGTTGGCGAGTTTTCGTACAGCAGTCGTCTCTCTTTCAGACGGATACGCGTATTTCATCGATTGCCAGCAGGAGCAGCGCCCATGCATGCCATCAGTTTCATTCAGGACCTGGCAGTGATCATGCTCGTGGCTGGCGTTGTAACGGTGGTGTTTCATCGGCTCAAGCAACCGGTGGTGCTGGGCTACATCGTGGCCGGCTTCATCATCGGTCCGCACACCCCGCCGTTTGGCCTCATTCACGACGAGGACACCATCAAGACCCTAGCCGAACTCGGCGTGATCTTTCTGATGTTCTGCCTCGGCCTGGAATTCAGCCTGCGCAAACTGTTCAAGGTCGGTGCGACGGCGTTCATCGCCGCGTTTCTCGAAATCATGCTGATGACCTGGATCGGTTACGAAATCGGCCAGTTCTTCGCCTGGAACACCATGGACTCGCTGTTCCTCGGTGCCATTCTGGCGATCTCGTCCACCACCATCATCGTCAAGGCGCTCAATGACCTGAAGATGAAAAACCAGCGCTTCGCCCAGCTGATCTTCGGCGTGCTCATCGTTGAAGACATCCTCGGCATTGGCATCATCGCGCTGTTATCGGGGATCGCCGTGAGCGGCACGGTCAGTTCCGGGGAGGTGTTTTCAACGGTCGGCAAGCTGTCGCTGTTCATGATCGTGGCGTTGGTCATCGGCATTCTCGTCGTGCCGCGATTGCTGGCCTACGTGGCGAAGTTCGAGAGCAACGAAATGCTGCTGATCACCGTGCTGGGCTTGTGCTTCGGGTTTTGCCTGCTGGTGGTGAAGCTTGAGTACAGCATGGTGCTGGGGGCGTTTCTCATCGGCGCAATCATGGCCGAATCCAGGCAACTGGCGAAGATCGAGCACCTGGTCGAGCCCATCCGTGACATGTTCAGCGCGATCTTCTTCGTCGCGATCGGCTTGATGATCGATCCGAAGATTCTGCTCGATTACGCCTGGCCCATCGCGGTGATCACCGTCGCTGTGGTGCTGGGCAAGATGATTTCCTGCGGGCTTGGCGCTTTTATCGCTGGCAACGACGGTAAGACCTCGCTGCGGGTGGGGATGGGGCTGTCACAGATTGGCGAATTCTCCTTCATCATCGCAGCGCTGGGGATGACGCTGCAGGTCACCAGCGATTTTCTCTACCCGGTCGCCGTGGCGGTCTCCGCGATCACGACGCTCTTGACCCCTTATCTCATCCGCGCAGCAGACCCTCTGTCCCACACGCTGGGCGCCATTGTTCCTGCACGCATGGCGCGTGTGTTTGGAATGTACGGGGAGTGGCTGCGCAGCATTCAGCCCCAGGGGCAGGGCGCAGTGCTGGCAGCGATGATCCGGAAGATTCTGCTGCAAGTCGGAATCAATCTGGCATTGGTCATCGCCATCTTCTTTACAGGAGCATTCTTTGCGGAGCGGATTGGCGTGTATTTCAGCGACTGGGTCAGCGATCTCGGGCAGCAAAAAGCCTGGATCTGGGGTGCGTCGTTGCTGCTTTCACTGCCGTTTCTGATCGCGGCTTATCGCAAGTTAAAGGCGCTGTCGATGCTGCTGGCAGAGATGAGCGTGAAGCCGGAGATGGCGGGCAGGCACACAGCGCGCGTCCGTCGGGTGATTGCCGAAGTGATCCCGCTGCTGTCTTTGCTGGTGATTTTTCTGCTCATCGCATTGCTGTCATCCAGCATGCTGCCAACGCGCGAATGGCTAATGCTCATTGTCGTTGTGGCGGCTGTGGTGGCTGCCGTCCTGTGGCGCTGGTTCATCCGGGTGCATACGCGCATGCAGATCGCGTTGCTCGAAACCTTGGGCAATCATCCTGAGCCCTGAGTTGTAAATCAGCGTTGAGGTGCTTGCCTCAACGCTGATTCAGGGGAGCGGTTGTGCTTCTCAGCTTTCCAGCCAGACGTCCCGCGCCCAGTGCCAGACGGATTCCCAGCTTTCTTCGGTGACGAGTTCTTCTTCGCCAGACCACAGCACCACAGTGCCGTCTTCTTCAACGCAGTAGTAATCCTCGCCGTCCTGGCAGATCGGGATCAGCTCGCGGGGTACGCCGATATCCCAGGCGGTCGCTGCCACTTCCGGCAAATACGTATGGGAGACCGGGTCAGTGACGGTGACAGGCTCAAGACTGCCGTAGACCACGTCGCTGACGGTCAGCAAGAACTCCTTGAAGACGAAGGGGATATTGATGAACAGCTGCTCTTCAACCTCGACCAACTGATCTTCATCAGGCAGCTCAAGCGGGACAGGGACCGGTTCATTGGCTTCACGGAGTTGTTCGATGACTTCTTCCACGACGTGGATCCTCTAACGATTTGCGCGGGTTATACAGTAGCTCAAAGGCATCGCCAAATTAACTTGGCTTCTATAAAAAGCAGAACCCCGGAACAAGTCCGGGGTTCAGTTGCAGCAGCTCAGCGGTATTAGCCGTTCTGGCGGATACCTGCCACCAGCCAAGGCTGGTTGTCGCCCTGAGCGCGTTCCATGTTCCAGCTCTCGCTGAACACTTCGCCCTGATCGAAGCGCGACGTTTTCGACACACCGCTAAACGTCAGCGTGGCGATGGTCTTGTCGGCGCGATCATCCAGACCGTCAAGTTGCACGGTGAGGTTGTCGATGAAGGTGGACTGGAAACCGTCGCCCAGATCGGCACGTTCTTTTTTCAGGAACTGCAGCATTTGCGGGGTCACGAACTCGGAGATCTTGTCCATCTCGTTCGCGTCCCAGTGCTGTTGCAGCGACTGGAAGTGGCTGCGGGCCGCTTCAATAAAGCGTTCTTCGTTGAACCAGGCTGGCGCGTTGATCACCGGACGGGCTGCCGCTGCTGGAGCGGAACCGCCGAAGATCGAATTCTGTGCCGGTTGTGGTTGCTCGAAGGTTTCACGCTGATAAGGAGCACCAGCGGGAGCCATCTGTGGCTGCTGTTTGCGTCGACGCGCCGCGATGAAGCGGAAGATCACGAAGGCGATGATCGCCATGATCAGGATGTCGAAGAACTGCATGCCTTCGAAGCCACCGCCCATGAACATGGAGGCCAGAAGACCACCGGCGGCGAGACCGGCCAATGGGCCGAGCCATTTGGAAGCACCGCCCGCAGCAGGCGCAGGACGGCCGGCGGCGTTAGGTGCAGCGGCAGGAGCGGAAGGAGCTGTTTGACGCGCCTGGTGACTTGGCGCCGAGCCCATGCTCTTGCCACCACCGAAACGCGCAGCATTGACGTCGAGGCTCATGGTGAGCCCGATCATCAGTGCCAAAGCGATGCTAAGAAAACGTTGCATAAGGGAATTCCCGTTTGTGGATTGCACGCGCGCCATGTTGCACAGGACAAATGGGGATGACCAGCGGCCATATGTTTCCGGCTTTTGCGTGAATCTTCACCTGCCTGTCCTATTTGGGTTGTAGGCAGGTGAAGAAAGTTCTGTAGGAAAGATGGGGGGTGGATGTGGGAATGCAAGGGGTGCATCAACGCATCCTCCGTTACCGCTCACACCGGCTCGAGCTTCGCGTACCCCAGCATCAGCCACTTGCTGCCTTCCGAAAAATTCACCTGCACCCGCGCCTGAGCGCCTGAACCCTCGAAGTTGAGGATCACGCCTTCGCCAAACACCGCGTGCTGCACATGCTGACCCAGGGAGAACTGGCTCTGCGGAATGGCTTCGCCGTCGAACAGACGACTCGGTGCCATGGTTTTGGAACCGCCGAACGGACGGGTCACGCTGTTGGACAGACGCACTTCCTGAATCAGATTAGGCGGGACCTCCCGTACGAAGCGCGAGACCTTGTTGTAGGTTTCGCTTCCGTACAGGCGTCGGGTTTCTGCGTAGGTCATCACCAGATGCTGCATGGCGCGGGTGATGCCCACGTATGCCAGACGGCGCTCTTCTTCCAGGCGGCCCGGTTCTTCCAGGCTCATCTTGTGCGGAAACAGGCCTTCTTCCATGCCCACCAGGAACACGTACGGGAACTCCAGACCCTTGGCGCTGTGCAGCGTCATGAGCTGAATGCTGTCTTCGTGCTCATCCGCCTGGGTGTCGCCGGCCTCCAGGGAGGCATGGCCGAGGAATGCAGCCAGTGGCGTCAGGTCTTCCTCCTCGTCGCTGTTCTCGAAGGCGCGCGCGGCGCTGACCAGTTCCTCAAGGTTTTCCACCCGGGCCTGGCCTTTCTCGCCTTTTTCTTCCTTGTGGTACGTGATCAGGCCGGACTGCTCGATGACCGTTTGGGTCATCAGGTGCAGCGGCATGTCTGCGGCCTTGGCGGCGAGGTTTTCGATCAGTTCGATGAACGCGCCTAACGCGCTAGCCGCACGACCGGCCAAGCCTTTGTTGGCGACCAGCAGGCGCATGGCCTCCCACATCGACACGTCGGCATGGCGCGCATGCTCGCGAATCGCTTCGACGGTTTTCTCGCCAATGCCGCGCGGCGGGACGTTGATGACCCGCTCCAGCGCCGAATCGTTACCGCGCCCGTCCAGCAGGCGCATATACGCCATGGCGTTCTTGATTTCGGCGCGCTCGAAGAATCGCTGGCCGCCGTAGATACGGTACGGGATGCGCTCGCGCAGCAAGGCCTCTTCGAGGACCCGCGATTGGGCGTTTGAACGGTACAGAATGGCGATGTCGCTGCGCGCTAGTCCGGTCTTGATCGCGCTCTCAATGGTCTCGACCACGTAGCGCGCTTCGTCGTGTTCGTTGAACGCGGCATACAGATTGATCAGCTCGCCATCGCCGACGTCCGTCCACAGTTCTTTGCCCAGACGCCCGGTGTTGTTGACGATCAAGCCGTTGGCGGCCTTGAGGATGCTCGCGGTGGAGCGGTAGTTCTGCTCCAGGCGAATGGTCTCGGTGTCAGGGAAATCTTCGGAATACTGATGAATATTCTCGATCTTCGCGCCGCGCCAGCCGTAAATGGACTGATCGTCGTCGCCGACCACCATCAGGCTGTCGCCACCTTGGGCGAGCAAGCGCAACCAGGCGTATTGAACGGCGTTGGTGTCCTGGAATTCGTCTACCAGCACGTGACGGAAACGACGCTGATAGTGCGCAAGCAGGCTCGGGTTGTCGCGCCACAGGTCCAGCGCGCGAAGCAGCAACTCGGAGAAGTCGATGACGCCGGCGCGCTGACACGCCGCCTCGTATGCCTCGTAGACCGACTTCATGGTCGTCAGAAACAGATCGCCCGAGGCCTGGATGTGCTTGGGGCGCAGCCCTTCGTCCTTCTGGCCATTGATGAACCACTGCGCCTGCCGTGCCGGCCACCGCTGCTCATCCAGATTCAGCTCGCGCATGACGCGCTTGACCAGTCGCTGCTGGTCATCGCTGTCGAGGATCTGGAAGCTCTGATTAAGACCCGCTTCCTGCCAGTGCGCCCGCAGCAGGCGGTGCGCCAGGCCGTGGAAAGTGCCCACCCACATGCCGGCCGGGTTGATACCCATCAGCTGCTCGATGCGATGGCGCATCTCGGCGGCGGCCTTGTTGGTGAACGTCACCGACAGGATCGAGTGCGGCGAGGCGTTCTCGACCTGGATCAACCAGGCGATACGGTGCACCAGCACACGGGTTTTGCCGGAACCAGCGCCGGCCAGGACCAACTGACGACCCACGGAGGCAGCTACGGCCTGGCGTTGGGCATCGTTGAGGGAGTTAAGCAGAAGGGAGAGGTCATCGCGCATCGGGGCATTCTAGGGTGCCGTGAGGGCATGGGCAAACCCTAACGCTGGCCGGTCGTGATGTTGCCGGTCCCATTTTTGCCGTCTGTAGATTTTAATTGATGACTGTTTGGTCTCGACGATCCCTTGTGTATCCTCCGCGAACGTTCAAGGCCCCCAATTATAAGAAACGCCATGACCTTCAGTTCCGAAGCCCCGGCAGACTCCGTGGCGACACGTCGTGTCATCTGCAAGCAGTTCGCGACCCAGCTTGCCGCCGAGCGCACCCGCCTTCTTTATCAGGGATCGCTGCTGCCGACCCTGTTCATGTTCATCAATGGTTTGCTCTGCGCGTGGCTGCTCTGGAGTCCCGAGCGTTACGTGCTGGTGGGCGTCTGGCTGGGCTGGCTGTCAGCGCTGGTGTGTCTGCGCGTGCTGCAAGTCGCAGCGTTCAGGTCAGCATCACTCGATCGTCGATCGCAGCCGATCTGGAACCGCATGTTTCTGGCCGGCGCCTGCGTCAGTGGGTTCACCCTTTCCAGCGCCGCGCTGGTGTTGATGCCGGCGCAAAGCCTGGCCCAGCAGGCGTGGGTATTCGGCCTGATCGGCGCTGCGACGCTGTCTGCCAGTGTGGCCTACGCGGTAAGCATTCCGGCGTTTCTCACGTTCACGCTGCCGTGTCTGCTGCCGCCCATTCTCTATCTGTTCTGGACCGGCGACCCCCAATGCCATGGTTGGGGCTGGCTCGGACTGATTCTCCTGCTGGCGCTTATCGTGGTGGCTGCGCAGGTCAACCGTTTGATCGAGCGGGGTCTTATCCGGCGATTTCAGAACGTGGCGCTCATCGAGCACCTTCAACAGGCCCAGGCCGAAAGCGACGAGCTCAACCGCGAACTGACCCGCCAGTACGAAGAACGTACGCGTTATCTGACCCATTACGATGAGCTGACCGGCCTCGCCAATCGCGCGCTGTTCAATGAGCGGCTGCGTGACGCCAATCAGCGTGCGCGTCATGGCGGGCGCACGCTGGCTTTGCTGCACATCAACCTTGATCGCTTCAAATTGCTCAATGACAGCCTGGGTCACGATACCGCTGACCAGTTGCTTCGCCTTGTCGCGCGCAGGCTCAACGCCCATGTGACCGATGCCGACACCGTCGCGCGTTTGTCGGCGGACGAGTTTGCCGTGCTGTTCGACAGCCACGGCAACCTGACCACACTGGCGCGGATCACGACGCGCCTGCTGGCAAAACTGCGCTCGCCGATATCAGTTTGCGGCCATGAGTTGGTGGTCAGCGCCTCCATCGGCATCGCGTTGCTGCCGGGTTCTGCACGGGACATCGCCGCGTTGGTCAGCCAGGCAAATATGGCCATGCAACACGCCAAACACCTGGGCGGCGACAATTTTCAGTTCTTTACCGAAAGCCTTGAGGCGGGCACGCCGGGTCGTTTGCAGCTGGAAATCCAGCTGCGTCGCGCGATTGCAGAAGGGCAGCTGGAGGTTTTCTATCAGCCGAAGCTGGAGCTGGAAAGTGGTCGCCTGAATTCGGCGGAAGCGCTGGTGCGCTGGCGTCATCCCGAGCGCGGTCTGATTTCGCCCGGCGAGTTTATCGGGTTGGCAGAGGAGACCGGCCTGATCGCCAACATCGGCGAGTTCGTACTGCGCAAAGCCTGTCATCAGGCCTGCGAATGGCAGCGGGAGGGGCTCGCTCCTATCAGGGTGTCAGTCAATCTCTCTGTGCATCAGATGCGTCAGGGCAAGCTGGTCAGCCTCGTTCGGCAAGTGCTCGAAGAGACCGGGCTCAAGCCCGAATACCTGGAGCTTGAGCTCACAGAGAGTCAACTGCTGGAAAGCGTCGAGCACATCATCACCACGTTTCAGCAACTGCGCGCACTCGGCGTAAAACTGGCCATCGACGACTTCGGCACCGGCTACTCATCGTTGAGCTACCTGAAACGTTTTCCGGTGCACTGCGTGAAGATCGACCAGGCCTTTATTCGTGGTCTGAATGAATGCGCAGAAGACGCTGCGATTACCCGAGCGATCATCGCGATGGCCCACAGTCTTGACCTCAAGGTGGTGGCCGAAGGCGTGGAAGATTGCGAACAGTTGGAGTTTCTCAGGTCTCACGGTTGCGACGAGGTGCAAGGCTATTTGATCAGTCGGCCAGTGGAGGCCAGCGTTATGGGCGGCATCCTGCGCAGTCGGCTGACCGAAGCCTGGAGTCCTGTGCGAAAAGCCCTACACTACAAAGCGACCTGAGCTTCAGCAACGATCGGTTGGCCACGGCGAGATCGTTTAACTGTGCGGTTTGCAGGTCATGTAGTATAACTACAAGAAAGCTACAGCCCGGCCCATCCTTCACTTGAGTCCTGTCCTTTGAATCTGTTGCAGCACATCGCCCAGTCACGCCATCTCTTGCGCAAGTCGGAGCTGAAAGTAGCCGATCACGTGCTGCTCGATCCGGCGGCCGTGATGCACAGCTCCATGGCCGATCTCGCGCATGCGGTCGGTATCAGCGAGCCGACCATCGTGCGTTTCTGTCGCGCCATTGGCTGCACCGGCTTTCAGGACCTGAAACTCAAGCTGGCGCAAAGCCTTGCTGCTGGCGCGAGCTTCGGCCAGTTCGCCATCCACGAAGACGATTCCGTCGCCGATTACAGCCTGAAGATTTTCGACACCACGCTGCACACGCTGATAGAAGTGCGCGAAAAGCTCGACCCCCATGCCTTGCAGGCGGCGGTGACGGTCATGGCGGCGGCGCATCGTGTCGAGTTCTACGGCTTCGGCGCATCGGGCGCAGTCGCGGCTGACGCCCAGCACAAATTCTTCCGTCTGTTACTGACGGCAGCGTCTTACTCCGATCCGCACATGCAGGCGATGTCGGCTGTGACGCTCAAGCCTACGGACGTCGCGGTGTGTATTTCCCAGTCCGGTCGCTCAAAGGACTTGCTGATCACCGCCAACCTGGTGCGCGAAAGCGGCGCCAACCTGATCACCCTTTGCCCGAGTCAGACGCCACTGGCCGAGCTGTCCACGGTCAATCTCGCCATCGACGTGCACGAAGACACCGAAATCTATACGCCGCTGACCTCGCGTATTGCGCATCTGGTGGTCATAGATGTCCTGGCGATGGGCGTTGCGATGGCGCGCGGTCCGAGCCTGGTCAATCACCTCAAGAGCGTGAAGCGCAGCTTGCGCAGCCTGCGGTTGTCGCCGAAGTCGATCAAGTCGTCTGAAGATTGATCTGAACTCGCGTAGCGCCGAAACCTTCACCAACCTGTAACGCTTCCGACGTCTGATCGTCACCGCATCCCGCCACTCTGTACTCCCGCACACGAATGGGAGACAGGATATGCCTCGGCACTACGATGACTCGCAGCAGCACAGCACCTCCACAAAGACTCGCCGTCAGCAGGAAGACCAGCGCCGCATGGCGTTCCGGCGTGCGATCGAAAGCCATTCCGAAGAACGCCGCCTGAATCAGGAGCTCTCAAGCTACCTGGACAGCGCCAGCGCCCATTTCTGGCAGAGCGCTAGCGCTTCGGAAGGTGGCCATCAAAGCGCGCGACCAGCTCGCTGATCTGGGTACGCTCCGTCCGAATGAATGACAGGAACGCGTGAGCCACCGGCGACAGACGTTTGTCCCGTGCCTGTACGACGCACCAGCTTCGGTACAGCGGCAATTCGGCCACTGGCAGCTCAATCAGCGTGCCAGTGGCAAGTTCCAGGCTCAGCGCATGGCGGGTCAGCAGCGCAACGCCCAGCCCCGCCACCACGCATTCGCGCTGCGCCTCGGCCGAGGACACCTCCAGCGTGTGCTCGAAATGAATGCGCTTCTCCTTGAAATACTCCTCGCAGGCCTTGCGCGTCCCTGAACCCTGTTCGCGAACCACCAGCGTTGCTGCCTCCAGATCCTTCAGTGCCGGATTGTGCAATAGCGTCAACGGATGGTCCGGCTGCGCTACGGCAACGATCGGGTTATTCAGGAAGGGCAAAAACTCCAGGCCCATGTCCTGTGGGACCATCGACATGACGACCAGATCATCACGGTTATCCGACAGCCGCCGAATCACCTGCGCCCGATTGACGACCGTAAGGTTGAGCATGACTTCCGGGTATTTGCGCTTGAAAGCTGCAAACAGGTGGGGAACGAAATACTTCGCGCTGGACTCGATCGCCAGTTTGAGCTGCCCCTGCAGGGAGCCCTGCATGTCGGAGAGCTGCATGTCGAGGCTCTCCAGCCGACCGAAGATGTCGCGACTGGCAAGCTGCAGCGCTTCGGCGGCTTCCGTCAGGTAGAGCTTCTTACCCACGTATTCGAACAGCGGCTGGCCGACCAACTCTTCCAACTGGCGCATCTGCAGGCTCACCGCCGGCTGGGTCAGCGACATTTCCTCAGCTGCGCGACTGTAAGAGCGCAAATCACAGACCTCATTAAAGATCCGCAATTGACGCAATGTCATTCGCATCAATGACTTACGCATTTTTCCAGCCCTAGCCGTTTAGTTGATATCGGGAACTATAAGGTTTTGCTTATGGTTCACCCAATATTTACTCATTTTTGTTAATCGCTGATTCGTCATAGGGTGGCTTCACCTGCGAGCAACATGCAGTAACGGAATGTCGCGCGGTATTGGCCAGCCATCTGGTCCGTCTGCTAATCGGTCGAGGAAATACCAGTGATAAAAAAAATCCTGATCGCCAACCGTGGGGAAATCGCTGTTCGGATCGTGCGCGCTTGCGCCGAAATGGGCATCCGCTCGGTGGCGATTTATTCCGACGCGGACCGGCACGCGCTCCACGTCAAGCGTGCCGACGAAGCCTATGGCATCGGCTCGGAGCCCCTTGAAGGCTATTTGAACCCCCGCAAGCTGGTGAACCTTGCCGTTGAAACCGGCTGCGACGCGTTGCACCCCGGCTACGGGTTTCTGTCGGAAAACGCAGAGCTGGCAGATATCTGCGCCGAACGGGGTATCAAGTTCATCGGCCCGTCCGCTGAAGTGATCCGCCGCATGGGCGACAAGACCGAAGCTCGCCGCAGCATGATCAAGGCCGGCGTGCCGGTGACGCCCGGCACGGAAGGCAACGTGGCCGACATCGCCGAAGCACTGGTTGAAGGCGATCGCATCGGTTACCCCGTCATGCTCAAAGCCACCTCGGGCGGCGGCGGGCGCGGCATTCGTCGCTGCAACAGCCGGGAAGAGCTGGAGCAGGCGTTTCCTCGAGTCATTTCCGAGGCCACCAAGGCATTCGGCAAGGCTGAGGTATTTCTCGAAAAGTGCATCGTCAATCCCAAGCACATCGAAGCGCAGATCCTTGGTGACAGCTTCGGCAACGTCGTGCACCTGTTCGAGCGTGATTGCTCGATCCAGCGCCGTAACCAGAAGCTCATCGAAATCGCCCCAAGCCCGCAACTGACGCCGGAGCAGCGCGCCTACATCGGCGACTTGTCCGTGCGCGCCGCCAAGGCCGTGGGCTACGAGAACGCCGGCACCGTGGAGTTCCTGCTCGCCGAGGGCGAGGTGTACTTCATGGAGATGAATACCCGCGTACAGGTCGAGCACACGATCACCGAGGAAATCACCGGGATCGACATCGTCCGCGAGCAGATCCGCATCGCCTCAGGACTGCCGCTGTCGGTGAAGCAGGAAGACATCATCCATCGTGGTTTCGCGTTGCAGTTCCGCATCAACGCGGAAGACCCGAAGAACAACTTCCTGCCGAGCTTCGGCAAGATCACCCGTTACTACGCGCCCGGCGGCCCCGGCGTGCGCACCGATACGGCGATTTACACCGGCTACACCATTCCGCCGTATTACGACTCCATGTGCCTGAAGCTGATCGTCTGGGCGCTGACCTGGGAGGAGGCAATGGACCGCGGCCTGCGTGCGCTGGATGACATGCGTCTGCAAGGGGTGAAGACCACGGCCGCGTATTACCAGGAAATCCTGCGTAACCCGGAATTCCGCAGCGGCCAGTTCAATACCAGCTTCGTGGAGAGCCATCCCGAGCTCACCAATTACTCGATCAAGCGCAAACCCGAAGAGCTGGCCCTGGCCATCGCCGCCGCCATCGCTGCCCACGCGGGCTTATAAAAAGCCAGCTGCAAGCGCTAAGCCGCAAGCTGCAAGTTGAAGCCGATCCGCTGTGACTTGCCGCTTGTAGCTTGCCGCTTGAAGCTAAAAGGAGATCCGAACATGTCCAAGAAAATCTTCGTCACCGACACCATTCTGCGCGACGCCCACCAGTCTCTTTTGGCGACCCGCATGCGCACCGAGGACATGCTGCCGATCTGCGGCAAGCTCGACAAAGTCGGCTACTGGTCGCTGGAAGTGTGGGGCGGCGCGACCTTCGACGCCTGTGTGCGCTTTCTGAAGGAAGACCCGTGGGAGCGTTTGCGCCAGTTGCGCGCGGCGCTGCCCAACACGCGTCTGCAAATGCTGCTTCGCGGTCAGAACCTGCTGGGGTATCGGCACTACAGCGATGACGTGGTCAAGGCATTCGTCGCCAAGGCGGCGGACAACGGTATCGACGTGTTCCGCATCTTCGATGCCATGAACGACGTGCGCAATCTGCGGGTGGCGGTGGAAGCGGTGAAGGCTTCCGGCAAACATGCCCAGGGCACGATCGCGTACACCACCAGCCCGGTGCACACCATCGGCGCGTTTGTGGCGCAGGCCAAAGAGATGGAAGCGATGGGTTGTGATTCCGTCGCGATCAAGGACATGGCCGGTCTGCTGACTCCCTATGCCACGGGCGAGTTGGTCAAGGCGCTGAAGGCCGAGCAATCGCTGCCGGTGTTCATTCACTCCCACGACACGGCCGGCCTGGCCGCGATGTGCCAGTTGAAGGCCATCGAAAACGGTGCTGACCACATCGACACCGCGATCTCCAGTTTCGCCTGGGGTACCAGCCATCCGGGTACTGAGTCGATGGTCGCGGCCCTTAAAGGCAGCGAATTCGACACCGGCCTGGACCTGGAACTGCTGCAGGAAATCGGCCTGTATTTCTATGCGGTGCGTAAGAAGTATCACCAGTTCGAAAGCCAATTCACGGCGGTCGATACCCGCGTGCAGGTCAATCAAGTGCCGGGCGGCATGATCTCCAACCTCGCCAACCAGCTCAAAGAGCAGGGCGCGTTGAACCGCATGGGCGAAGTGCTGGCCGAGATTCCGCGAGTGCGCAAAGACTTGGGCTACCCGCCGCTGGTGACGCCGACTTCACAGATCGTCGGCACCCAGGCGTTCTTCAACGTATTGGCCGGCGAGCGTTACAAAACCATCACCAACGAAGTGAAGCTTTACCTCACTGGCGGCTATGGCAAGGCGCCGGGGCAGGTGGACGAGACGCTGCGCCGTCAGGCCATCGGCAACGAAGAGCTGATCGACGTGCGCCCGGCCGACCTGCTCAAGCCGGAGATGACCAAGCTGCGCGGCGAGATCGGCGCGTTGGCCACCAGCGAAGAAGACGTGCTGACCTACGCCATGTTCCCGGACATCGGCCGCAAGTTTCTCGAAGAACGTGCGGCGGGCACGCTGGCGCCAGAGCCTCTGCTGCCGATTCCAGAGCCGGGCGCAGTGGCGAAGGCCGGCGGCGAGGGCGTCCCGACCGAATTCGTCATCGACGTTCACGGTGAAAGCTACCGCGTTGATATCACCGGTGTGGGCGTCAAGGCCGAGGGCAAGCGTCACTTCTATCTGTCCATCGACGGCATGCCGGAAGAAGTGGTGTTCGAGCCGCTCAACGAGTTTGTCGGCAGCGGTATTGGCAAGCGTGCCCAGGCCAGTAAGCCAGGCCATGTCAGCACTTCGATGCCGGGCAATATCGTCGACGTGCTGGTGAAGAAGGGCGACAGCGTTCGCGCCGGTCAGGCGGTACTGATTACCGAAGCGATGAAGATGGAGACCGAAGTTCAGGCGGCAGTCGCTGGCAAGGTCGTGGCCATCCATGTCGCGAAAGGCGATCGGGTTAACCCGGGCGAGATTCTGGTCGAGATCGAGGGCTGATAACCCACTGCATAGATAACAGCCCGCCGCGCACAGATGCGGCAGGCTGAACAGTTACCTCTGGGGGAGCTCTCGTGGCTCCTCTTTTTTTTGCTTCAGCCAAGCGTCTCCGGCTGTGGGACTCGACGCTCTCAGCGGTGGCGCAGTTGCTCCAGCGTCCTGATTTGCTCACCGTCCTGGAAGTTATCCACAGCCAGCCATGCTTCGAACGCCTGTTGTATTGCAGGCCATTCGCTGTCGATGATCGAGTACCAGGCCGTATCCCGATTCTGACCCTTGAACACGGAATGCTGGCGGAAGGAGCCCTCGAAGCTGAATCCGAAACGCTCCGCCGCACGCTTGGAACGGGCGTTGTTGGCATTGCATTTCCATTCCAGACGACGATTGCCCAGCGCAAAGGATTCCCTCGCCAGCAGGTAAACCGCTTCCGTTGCCTTGGGGGTGCGTTGCATTGAGGCGCCGAAGGTCACATGGCCAATTTCGATGCGGCCCGCGCTCGGGAAAATCGACATCAAGCCCAGAAACCCGTGGATGGTGCCGGTCTGTTGATCGATGACGGTGTAGAACCAAGGATCGGTCGAGCCTTCCAGTCCTGCGAGATAGTCATCGAATGCGCCGCGCTCTGGAAACGGGCCCACGAACAGGTAATCCCACAATTTGCGGTCAGCAGCCGGGCCTTCCAGTGCATCCCACAGCCCATCGCCATGGCGGGCGGCGTTCAATTTTTCCAGACGAATAAAGCGTCCTTGCAGTGTGCGGGTATCCGGCAGCTTGGCCGGTTGCCAGTTTTCAAGATCCGACATGTCGAGAGTCCCTGTCTTACAACGGTTTGCGAAATTGAATATAGCCCGGGCGCTCAGCGATGCGCTCGTAGAGCTGAATGGCGATTGCGTTGGTCTCGTGGGTGAGCCAGTGGACTTTGTCGGCGCCGTCCCGTTTGGCGGTCGCGTAGACGTATTCGATCAATTGGCGGCCAACGCCCGTGCCGCGCTGTTCCGGCACCACCAGCAAGTCCTGCAAGTAGCAGGCATTGCTGATGCTCCAGTTCGAGCGGTGATAAATGAAATGCACCATGCCCACCGCCTTGCCGTCCTGCCAGGCGAGAGCAGCGTTGGTGGGCTCGCTGCTGTCCACAAACCGCTGCCAGGTGCTCTGTGAAACCGCATCGGCCAGCGTGGTTTTGTAGAAGGTCAGATAGGCGTGCCACAACGGCAGCCAGGCGTCGTGATCTTCGGCGGTGACGGGCGGATGTGGAGGTCAGACACGCGGTGCTCCCTGGCTCATCAACTGAGCGATTTTCTGATCGGATGGGTCCTGGTTGAGTGCCAGGCCTTTGCTCACGCCGGCGATGTCTGCGGCGCTGCGGTTCTGGTTGAGCTTGCGCTTGCCTTCCAGCCGCTCTATGGGGATCGCGAAGCCGACGATGCCGTTGAGCATTTTTTCGATGTAATCGGCGGGTGCGTCGCTGACAGCCCAAGGCTCGGCGCGGCTGGCTTCGTGCTTATCGGTCAGGCCGGTGACAATCCGCAACAGCCGCTCGGGATCAGTGAACACATCGGCACGGCCGTAGGCGTGCACCGCCAGGTAATTCCAAGTGGGCACCACTTTGCCGTGCTCAACCTTGGCTGCGTAGAAGGACGGGCTGATGTAGGCGTCCGCCCCCTGGAAAATCAGCAGCGCTTCGGCCCCCGTTTCGAGGGCTTTCCATTGCGGATTGGCCTTGGCCAGATGCCCGTACAGCGTGCCTTGCGGACCCTGAGTCGGTTCGAGCAACAAGGGAATATGACTCGCCTGCAATCCGGTCTCGTCAAACGTGACCAGAGTAGCCAGGCGTGTGGCTTCTATCTGTCCGTGCAGGCTGGCGAAGTCTTCGTCTTTGAAATAACTGGGCGTGTACATGAGATTTTCCTTGGCGGCTGAGTCAATCCTAGGCAGCCTATTGGTTCGTTGTAAGAGCCATTAATGGTCTATCTCATAGGGCCAATCCCATGCACGCACCCACGCCCGCGCTGACGTTCGATTTTGCCGGCATTGAGCTGAACCGCCGCCATGGTCTTAGCCGCCAGCTCTATCAGACACTGCGCGAGCGCATCCTCGACGGTCGCTTGTCCGGTGGCACGCGCTTGCCGGCGAGCCGGGATCTAGCGTTATCCCTCGGCATCTCCCGCAACAGCGTGGTGCGCGCTTATGACCAGCTTTACGCCGAAGGCTTTACCGAAAGCCGCGTCGGGGACGGCACTTACGTCGCACTGTTGAGAGAGAAACCGCCGGCTGCAAAAAAACTATCCACACACCTGTCCACAGGGTTATCACCAGGCTTATCAACAGGTTTATCCACAAAACCCCTGATAATGGCGGCCGAATCGTCCAACAATGTTATCCACAGCACAGCGATGCATACGCTGGATCAGCATCATTTGCGACCTCCGAAAAGCGGCCTGCCAAGGGCGTTTCGCACGGGTGTTCCGGCATTTGATCTGTTCCCTTTCGACACGTGGGGCAAGCTCCACGCGGCTTTCTGGCGTAAGCCGGGCCTCCAGCATCTTGGCTACGGCGACCCGGCTGGCGAATGGCGGCTGCGGGAGCTGATCGCTGCCTATTTGAGGACTTCCCGCGACTTGCGCTGCGCACCTGAGCAAATTGTGATCACCAATGGCGCGCAACAGGCGATTACCCTTTGTGCACAGCTGCTGCTTGAGCAGGGCGACGTGGTGGCGATCGAAAATCCGGGCTATCGCGCGGCCGGTCATGCCTTCGGGGTAGCTGGCGCCAGGTTGCAGGGCATGGCGGTTGACGACGAGGGCATGCGCAGTCCGGCTCTGGGTGACTCTGGCTGCAAGTTGGCGTACGTGACGCCCTCTCACCAATACCCGCTGGGCGTGACGATGACTCTGGCGCGGCGCCTGGAACTGCTCGCGTGGGCCGAGCGCAATCAAAGCTGGATCGTCGAAGACGACTACGACGGCGAATACCGCTACAGCGGCGCCCCGCTGGCGCCGTTGGCAGCGCTGGATCGCAGCGGTCGCGTGCTGTACGTCGGGACATTCGGCAAGGTCGCATTTCCGGCGCTGCGCCTGGGTTATCTGGTGTTGCCGCGCAACCTGGTTGAGCCGTTCAGTCGGCGCCGGGCCGTGGACATGCGTCATTCCGAGGTGGGCACGCAGATGGTCATGGCCGAGTTCATCGCAGCGGGTCACTTTCAGCGGCACATCCGCCGCATGCGCCGGGCTGCGTTGAGTCGACGCGATGCATTACTGGCCGGCTGGCCCCAGGAACTTGCGGGTTGCAGCCCGATGATCAAGCCCGTTGCAGGGCTGCATGTGACCGTCGCAGTGGATACGTTAGAGCGTGAAACGGAACTGGTCGCCAAGGCAGAAAATGTCGGCGTCGAGGTCGCGCCGTTGAGTGAGTATTGGCTGCCGGGGTCAGAGACGCCGGTGGATGATCGGGCCGGTCTGGTCCTGGGGTTTGCAGCGGTGCCTGAGGCCGATATCGCCTCGGCGCTGGGGCGATTGCGAAGTGCATGGCGGGTTTGATCTTGGTGAGCCCGATGGCGGCCTGGCGCGTCATCCAGCAGGTACCGGCGTATACTCGCGCCCATCGCAATCCTTCTTCGAGATACGCCCATGAGTCTTCCTCTCTCCGCGGCGCCGCAGCGCAAGCTCGGCGCGCCGCTGATCGCCTTCCTCTTGTTGGTGGTCGGCGCTCTGTTTCTGCAATCCGCCGTTGGCGGCAGGCAAGTGCTGTTGCTGATCGTTGGCGCGGCGCTGGGCCTCACGCTCTATCACGCCGCCTTCGGCTTCACCTCGGCCTGGCGGGTATTCATCAACGAGCGGCGCGGCGCCGGCTTGCGCGCGCAGATGGTGATGCTGACCGTCGCGGTGGTGCTGTTCTTCCCCGCGCTGGGTGCCGGTACGCTGTTCGGCACGCCGGTCACCGGCCTTGTGGCCCCGGCGGGCGTGTCCGTGGTGTTCGGCGCTTTCATCTTCGGCATCGGCATGCAAATGGGCGGCGGCTGTGCGTCCGGCACGTTGTTCACCGTCGGCGGCGGCAATGCGCGGATGCTCGTGACCTTGCTGTTCTTCATCATTGGCTCGCTGATCGCCACGCATCACGTCGATTGGTGGTTCTCGTTGCCGTCGTTACCGGCCACTTCCATCGTTAAAACCTTCGGCGTGATCCCTGCGTTGCTGATGAGCCTGGCGCTGTTTGCGATCATTTCCCTTGTCACCGTCAAGCTGGAAAAGCGTCGGCACGGACAGCTGGAAGCGGCCGTCACCAGTGAGCATGTTGGCGTGCGCCGTTTCTTTCGCGGGCCGTGGCCGCTGGTGTGGGGCGCGGTCGGCTTGGCGCTGCTCAACTACGCCACGCTGGCATTGGCGGGTCGCCCTTGGGGCATCACCTCGGCCTTCGCGCTGTGGGGTGCGAAAGTCGCCGGTGGTCTGGGGGTGGACGTGGGCAGTTGGCCGTTCTGGCAGATGCCAGCGAATGCCAAGGCGCTGGCCGCGCCGGTGTGGGAGGACATCACCACCGTCATGGACATCGGCATCATGTTGGGCGCGGCGGTGGCGGCAGGCCTTGCAGGACGATTCGCTCCGAGTCTGAAAATCCCGACGCGCTCGTTGATCGCTGCAGTGATTGGCGGGCTGTTGCTGGGTTACGGTTCGCGCCTGGCGTACGGCTGCAACATTGGCGCGTACTTCAGCGGGATCGCCTCAGGCAGCCTGCACGGCTGGCTCTGGCTGGTCGCTGCCTTTGCGGGCAACGCAGTGGGTGTGCGGATTCGGCCGATATTCTTTGAGGGCGAGCGTCGTCCGGCTGTTTTGACAGGGTGCTGATCGAGGGATCTGAAGGAGGGAGGGCGCTTGCCCGCGAGGTGCGGGCAAGCGCTCTTACACAGGATTAACCGGCGATTTGCTCCTTCGCCAGCTTGGCGATGTTTTCCGCCGTGAATCCATACTTGGCCTGCAGCTTCTCGATCGGGGCCGACGCACCGAAGGTGTTCATCACAACCTTCGCGCCGGTCTGGCCGACATACCGATCCCAGCCCACCGGCCCCGCCTGTTCCACCACCACCCTGGCTTTCACGTCCGGCGGCAGCACGCCGTCGCGGTAGGCCTTGTCCTGATCCTCGAACAATTCCCAGCTCGGCATCGACACCACTCTCGCCGCAACCCCTTCGGCTTTGAGCGTCTCGAACGCTTCGACGGTCATGCCGACCTCGCTGCCAGTGGCGATCAAGATCACGTCCACTTTGCCTTCTATCGCATCGGCCAGCACGTACGCGCCTTTAGTCAGGCCCTCGGCGGCGGCGTATTTCGAGCGATCAAGGGTCGGCAACGGCTGGCGGGAGAGCACCAGGCAGGACGGTCTGCTGGTTTGCGCCAGCGCTATTTTCCAGGCTTCGGCCGTTTCGTTGGCATCGCCCGGACGAATCGTCAGCACACCGGGTGTTGCCCGCAGCTGAGTCAGTTGCTCGATGGGCTGGTGTGTCGGGCCGTCTTCGCCGACGCCGATGGAGTCATGGGTAAAGACGAAAATAACCGGCAATTCCATGATCGACGCCAGACGAATCGGCGGCTTCATGTAATCGCTGAACACCAGAAACGTTGAGGTATACGGGCGGATATAGGACAGGGCCAAGCCGTTCGCGATTGAGCCCATGGCATGTTCGCGGATACCGAAGTGCAGGTTTCGACCGCTGTAATTGCCCGCTTCAAAGCTACCGGCTCCGTCGAACGTCAGATTGGTTTTGGTCGACGGCGAAAGGTCTGCGGAGCCACCGATCAGCCAAGGAATCTGCTCGGCGAAGGCGTTCAGCACTTTGCCACCGGACGCGCGGGAGGCAATGCCTTTGGCGTCGGCTTCAAAATTCATCTGCTTGTCTTGCCAGCCTTCGGGCATCTCACCGGCACGCATGCGCTTGAGCTGATCGGCGAGGTCGGGCTGGTCCTTTTCAAACTGGTTGAAGGTCTCAAGCCAGGCGTCGTAATCGCTCCCGCTGCGGTCGAGCAGTGCATCACGCAGGCAATGGCGGGCATCTTCCGGCACCAGGAAGCTGCTGTTTTCGTCCCAGCCGTAGGCTTTTTTGGTCAGCTTGATTTCGTCATCGCCCAGCGGTTCGCCGTGGGCGGCAGACGTATTGTGTTTGTTGGGCGAGCCAAAGCCGATGACGCTGTCGACCACGATCAGGGTTGGTGCATCGCTGGTTTGCTGAAAGATCTGCAGCGCTTTTGCCAGCGCACTGGCGTCATTGGCGTCTTTGACGTGCAGGGTTTTCCAGCCGTAGCCCTCGAAACGCTTCTGCACATCGTCGCTGTAAGCCAGCTCGGTATGACCTTCGATGCTGATGGTGTTGTTGTCGTAAATCCAGCACAGATTCGACAGCTTCAAATGACCGGCAAGTGAGGCCGCTTCTGCGGTTACGCCCTCCATCATGTCGCCGTCGCCGCACAGCACGTAAACGCTGTAATCGAACAGCGTCGCGCCCGGCGTGTTGAAGTGTTCGCCCAGCCAGCGCTCGCCCATCGCCATGCCGACGCTGTTGGCGCAACCCTGACCCAGCGGGCCAGTGGTGGTTTCCACGCCGGTGGTCATGCGGTATTCGGGGTGGCCCGGGGTTTTGGAGTCCATCTGGCGAAACTGCTTGATGTCCTCAAGGCTCACCGCAGGTTTACCCGACGGCTTGCCGTGTTCGTCGATCTCGATCACACCGGCAAGGTGCAGCAGTGAATAAAGCAGCATCGAAGCGTGACCGACCGATAGCACGAAGCGGTCGCGGTTTGGCCAGTCAGGGTGTTCCGGGTGGTAGCGCAGGAAATCTTTCCACAGCGTGTAGCCCACAGGGGCAAGCGCCATCGGCGTGCCGGGGTGCCCGGAATTGGCTTTTTGCACCGCATCCATGGCCAGGGTGCGAATGGTGTTGATGGTCAGTTGGTCGCGGTCGGTGTGCGGCGTAAACGTGCGCACTGCGCCTGATCGTTCGGTGGAGTGAGAGTTGGCAGACGAGCTCATTAACGTTCTCCTCGTGACGGGTAGCGGAAGCATCCAGATAGGTGTTGAGCCCTCGGAGGCTGTGATCGTTCCATGAACAATCTGTCAGTCGACCCGGTGGAGAAGCGATTCAGCTTTCCGCTCGTATTTGGTTACATATAGCCTGTGGGCGTAACGAACGAAGTTGTTCTCACGTATTCGAAGCCTTGGGTCGAGCCTTTGCCGACCGGTTTAAGCGCATTGCGGAGGTGGCTTTTGCAGGAATTGATCGTCAAGAAGTACCGGGCCATGATCCGGACGTTTACCTACATCGGCTGGTCTTTGTTCTGGCTGCTGATTTGGGACGTCGTCGTCACCGTCGACTTCATGCTGTTTCTGGATCGCAAGATCACCCTCCCATCGATGCCCCTGACCCTGTTGGGTTCTGCGCTGGTCGTGCTGACCAGCTTCCGCAACACCAGCGCGTATAACCGCTGGTGGGAGGCGCGCACGTTATGGGGTGCGCTGGTGAATAACTCCCGCAGCTTCGCCCGGCAGGTGCTGACCTTCATCGATGACGAAGGCGGCCTGAACCCGGTCAAGGCCACGCTGTTGCGCCGGCACGTCGCTTTTGTCGAATGCCTGTCGGCCCATTTGAAGGGCAGTGATTGTGGCGAGCAGGTCACTGCGATGATTTCCCGAGAAGAGTATGAGCGCCGCACGCGCACCAACAACTTCCCCAACGCGATTCTCAATGAGTCCGCGGCGATCATTGCTCAGGAATATAAAGCCGGCCGCCTGGACAGCATTCGTCTGGAACGGCTCGAAGCGACGCTGGTGGAAATCTCCAACAACCAAGGCGGCATGGAGCGCATCGCCAATACCCCGTTGCCTTACCCGTACGTGACGTTTCCGCGCCTGTTCATCACGCTGTTCTGCATCATCGTGCCGATCGGTCTGGTCGAAACGCTTGGCTGGTTCACGCCGCTGGCGTCCACCGTGGTCGGCTTCATGCTGCTGGCAATCGAGAAAATCGGCACCGACTTGCAAAGCCCGTTCAAAGCCTCCGAGCATGAGATCCAGATGAAAGCGCTGTGCGAAAACATCTCCGGCAATCTGAATTCAATGCTGCAGGATGCGATGGACAAGCGGCCGGTTGAGGTGGCTTATTCGTGATGAGGTCATGCCCTTGCTGTAAGAGGGCATGATTGACGAGACGCATCTGTACGAAGAGCACGGTCTACCCACGAGATATCCAGCGGTTGAAAGGCCGCTTTCGCGAGCAAGCTCACTCTCATCAAACATGAAACCACCGCAAATGCACCTGCCGATACACTAATTGTGGGAGCGACCGGGGTGGCGTTCCACCTTGCTCGCGAAGAGGTGGGAAGGTGCGCTGAATCTTCAGCGGCCGAAATGCCATCTTCGTGAGCAAGCCCACTCCCACAGGATTGGGTTTGCTGCGCGAGCAAAGTGTCTGGACGCCGGGTAATTTGCGGCCCGTTGCGGGTTACCGACCTTGCGATATGTCTTTGCTCATCGCCGACAAAGGCCTGCAGACGATTGTCTGAGCGGCACTACTCGCTCAACGCAACTCGCCACACATGTCCAGCTCAACAAGCCGCCGCACTTCATCCCCCTCCAGTCCAGCCCCCAGCAGCGCATGCAGCTTGCCGAACGCGGCTTCGCGGGTCATGCCGCCGCCGGACAACACGCCGACGCCCCGCAGCCGGCTGCCGGCCTCATACACATCCAGTTCGACGCCGCCTTCGTGGCATTGAGTAATCGCCACGACTACGACGCCTTTCTGGTGAGCACGCTGAAGGCTGGCAAGGAAGTCGACATCATCGCTAGGCCCTGTGCCGTTGCCGAAGCATTCCAGCACAAGCCCCTGAATACCGCTGTCGATCAAACCGTCTAGCTGAGCAGCGCCGATGCCGGGAAACAGCGGCAGCACCGCAACGTTCGCCAGTTGCTTGGGCTGGCGATAGTCCAGTGCCGTAGGCAATGTCGATACGGCCTCACCACCCCGGGCGCGATTAAGCGCCGCGAAAGGATTACGGCCGAAGCTGCGAATCTTTGCGCAACGAGTCGGTTCCAGCAGCTCCCCGTGGAAGTACAGATGCACTCCCGCCGCGAGCCCTTGACCCAAGGCCTGCAAGGCGCCGTTGACGTTTTCCCAGGCATCGCTGTCCGGCACGCCCGCTGGCAACATGGACCCGGTGAACACCACAGGGGCACTCAGGCCCAGCAGTTGAAAACTCATGGCCGCTGCGCTGTAAGCCAGGGTATCGGTACCGTGCAGGATCAGCACGGCGTCGCACCCCTGCGCTTCAATTGCATCGACCACCGCCTCACGCAATCGCTGCCAGTAGGTGGGCGTCATGTTGGCGCTGTCGATCAGGGGGGACATTTCGCGGAATGACCACTGGGGCACCACCATTTCGGGCAGTGCAGCCAGCTGCTCAGCCATGCGCGCTTCAAAGCCGGAAGCGGGTGCCAGCCCGTTTTCGCTGGCCTGCATGCCGATGGTTCCCCCGGTATACAGGACCATTACCTGGCGGGCTGATGCGTGGTTTTCGCGATTCATGCCTGTCTCCCTTGATTGACGTTCAAATGATCAACGCGCGTCCGTGACCGGTTTGCCGCCGATCGCTGCCGCGTGCGCTGCAGGCTGCGCAGCATCGGGCTTTGGCCAGGCTTTCAGATCCAGGTCCAGATCGGGGAACTGGCTGGAGTCGAAAACCGGCGTTTTGATGCCGGCTTTACGCTGGGCATCGTAGTCTTTCAGGACCCGCAGCGCGATTTTGAACAGCATTGCCAGCGCGATCAGGTTGACGAAGGCCAGCAGCGTCATGGTGATGTCGGCGAAGGCGAACACCGTGCCCAGATCCTCGACCGCACCCCACAAGATCAACGCCAGAACCAACACGCGGTAGCCGAAGATCGCCTTGCGGTTCTCGCCCAGCAAGAAGCGCAGGCTGTTTTCGCCCAGGTAGTAGTTGTAGAGAATCGAGGTGAACACGAACAGCGCCAGTGCCACACTGATGAACAGCTTGCCCCAGTCACCGACGACGGCGGCGAGGGAGTTCTGCGTCAGGGCAATGCCATCACCTTCGAAGCCGGGGGTATAGAAACCCGACAGCAGGATCAGCAACGCGGTGCAGGTGCAGATGACGAAGGTGTCGAGGAACACGCTGAACGCCTGAACCACACCTTGTGCCACCGGGTGCTCGACCTGAGCCACCGCTGCCACGTTGGGTGCGCTGCCCAGGCCGGCTTCGTTGGCGAAGACGCCACGTTTGACGCCCATGACAATGGCACTGCCGATCAGGCCACCGAACACTTCATCCATGCCGAACGCGCTTTTGACGATGGTCATCAGCATGTGCGGAACGTGTTCGAACTGCACGCCGATGACATACAGCGTGACGGCGATGTAAACCAGCGTCTTGATCGGCACCAGCAGGTCGGCGACCTTGGCGATGCGCTTGATCCCGCCGACGAACACCAAGCCCAGCAGAATCGCCAGACCGACGCCAGCGTAGCTTGGCGAGATCTTGAAGGCGTCGTTGAGCGAGTGGGTCACGGCGTGGGATTGCAGGCCGTTGAAGGCGAACCCGAAGGTCACCAGCAACAGCACCGCCATGATCATGCCCAGCCAGCGTTTGCCCAGGCCGTGCTGAATGTAATAAGACGGGCCGCCGCGGTATTGGCCTTCGGCGTCGCAGCGTTTGTACAGCTGGCCGAGGGAGCATTCGAAAAAGCTGCTCGCCATGCCGACAAGGGCAGTGACCCACATCCAGAACACCGCACCGGGTCCGCCGAGGGTGACCGCGATGCCGACGCCTGCGATGTTACCGGCGCCGACGCGGCCGGCAAGGCTCAGCATCAGGGCCTGGAACGAACTCAATTGGCCCGCGCTGCTGCGCAGACTGTCGCGGAACACCGCGAACATGTGAAAGAAGTGACGGAACTGAACGAAACGCGAGCGAATCGTGAAATATCCACCGAGCCCAACAATGAGCACGATCAGTACTTTTCCCGAGAGGAAGTCGTTGATGACTTCAAGCATTGGTGTTTCCTCGCTTTCTTAGAGGGTGCGCACTATACCGGCGCGCGTTATTGGAGTCTTTATCCGGTTTGTTTCATGCCCAAATGACGCCGGGCAAAAAAAAGGGCCTGGAAGCGTGTGCTCCCGGCCCTCAAAAGGGTGAGGGGTGTCTAGACCCTCAGCCTGGTGATCGTGTTGCAAGTGTCGCAAGGGGCCGGACGGATCAAGCCTTCAAGGGCACGAGTCGCGGCGCAATCATGTTCTCGGGGCGCAGGATGTCCGCCAGCATGACGTCATCGAGCAAGCCCTCTTCGCGCACCAGCTCCAGCACGCCACGGCCTGTTTCCAAGGCGACGCGGGCGATACGAGTGGCGTTTTCGTAACCGATGTACGGGTTCAGCGCAGTGACGAGGCCGATCGAGTGCTCGACCAGTTCACGGCAGCGCACTTCGTTGGCGGTGATGCCGACGATGCAGTGCTCGCGCAGCATGTCCATGGCGCGCTGCAGCAGGCGAATCGAGTCGAAGATCTTGTAGGCGATCAACGGCTCCATCACGTTGAGCTGCAACTGGCCGCCTTCGGCCGCGATGGTCAGCGCCAGGTCGTTGCCCATGATTTCGAAGGCGCACATGTTCACCGCCTCCGGAATCACCGGATTGACCTTGCCCGGCATGATCGAGCTGCCTGGCTGACGCGCAGGAAGATTGATTTCGTTGATGCCGGTGCGCGGACCGCTGGAGAGCAGGCGCAGGTCGTTGCAGATCTTCGACAGCTTGACTGCAGTGCGCTTGAGCATGCCGGAGAACAGCACGAAAGCGCCCATGTCGGAGGTGGCTTCAATCAGGTCGGCAGCCGGCACCAGCGGCTGGCCGCTGATGGTCGCCAGACGCTGAACGGCCAGGTGCTGATAACCGGGGTCGGCGTTGATGCCGGTACCGATGGCAGTGCCGCCCAGATTGACTTCGGTCAGCAGCTCAGGCGCCAGACTCCGCAGGCGATTGAGGTCTTCAGTCAGCGTGGTGGCGAAGGCGCGGAATTCCTGACCCAGGGTCATTGGCACCGCGTCTTGCAATTGGGTACGGCCCATTTTCAACACGTGGTTGAACTCGTGACCTTTGGCTGCGAAGGCCTGAATCAGGCTGTCGAGGCTGGCGAGCAGCGCGTCGTGGCCCAACAGCAAACCCAGGCGAATGGCCGTCGGGTAGGCGTCGTTGGTGGACTGCGCCATGTTCACGTCGTTGTTCGGGTGCAGGTATTTGTATTCGCCCTTGGCATGGCCCATCGCTTCGAGCGCGATGTTGGCGATGACTTCGTTGGCGTTCATATTAGTGGAGGTGCCGGCGCCGCCTTGAATCATGTCGACGACGAACTGATCGTGGAAATCACCGCGGATCAGTCGTGCGCAGGCTTCGCTGATGCCCGCATGCTTCTCGTTGCTCAAATGGCCCAGCTGATGGTTTGCATCCGCTGCTGCCTGCTTGACCATCGCCAGCGCTACGACCAGCTTGGGGTAGTGCGAAAGCGGAACGCCAGAGAGGCGGAAGTTGTGCACTGCGCGCAGGGTCTGGATGCCGTAATACGCTTCAGCGGGTACTTCGAGAACGCCAAGCAAGTCTTTTTCGATGCGAAATGATGCAGCGGAGGACATGATAGAGAAAGTCTCAAGATGGGCACGGACTAAGCCGGAACGCCCTTGATACTAGGCCTGTGGGCTATTCTGGACCAATGCTGTAAAACGCTGCCCTATGCACAATCGGCATAATGTCGCTGTGACGCGGGGATTGTGACGAGCGTGTGAATCAGTGTATGAGGCTCCCGTTCGTACCCGCGAATGCGCAACTTATACGGCTGGAGAAACGATGAACCTGGAAAGCAAATGGCTGGAAGACTTCAGTGCGCTGGCCGCGACCCGCAGTTTTTCCCAGGCGGCGGAGCGTCGGTTCGTCACGCAACCGGCCTTCAGCCGGCGCATTCGCAGCCTCGAAGCGGCGCTTGGGCTGACGCTGGTGAATCGCTCGCGTACGCCGATCGAGCTGACGGCGGCGGGGCAGTTATTCCTTGTCACCGCGAGGACGGTAGTCGACCAGCTCGGCGAGGTGCTGCGTCATTTGCACCATCTGGAAAGCGGGCAGGGCGAGGTCATGCAGATCGCCGCTGCCCACTCGCTGGCGCTGAGCTTCTTCCCGCGCTGGATCGCGCAGCTGCGCAATGAAGGGCTGAACATCGCCACGCGCCTGGTCGCTACCAACGTCGGCGACGCGGTACATGCGCTGCGTGAAGGCGGTTGCGATCTGATGCTGGCGTTCTACGACCCCGACGCCGCGCTGCAGATGGACGCCGAGATCTTCCCTTCGCTGCACCTGGGCGTGACCGAAATGCTGCCAGTCTGCTCAACCGATGAAGAGGGGCGTCCGCTGTTCGACTTGGAAGGGGAACAGAGCGTGCCGCTGCTGGCGTACAGCGCGGGTGCGTTCTTGGGTCGCTCGGTGAACCTGCTATTGCGCCAGCGCAGCGTGCGCTTCACGACGATTTACGAAACGGCGATGGCCGACAGCCTCAAGGGCATGGCGCTCCAGGGGCTGGGTATCGCGTGGGTGCCGCGCCTGAGCGTGACGGCGGAGCTCGAACGGGGAGAACTGGTGATCTGTGGCGGCACTCAGTGGCACGTCCCGCTGGAGATTCGGCTGTACCGATGCGCGCTGGTTCGCAAGGCCAATGTCCGGCTGTTGTGGCGCAAGCTGGAAGCGGGCGGCAGCTCGCCAGCCGCCTGACTTCGGAGTCAGTAAACCCGGGCTTCCGTGGGCCGGTTTGGTAGGCTGACAGGAGGTCGCGGGCAGTCTGTCAAACGAGAGTCTTTGCGGTATACTCCGCGGCCTTCGGCCGGTTCGACTGGTCATAATTTGTACGACAAGCCACGCCGGTTTTCCCGCGTGGCTTGTTGTTTTTAGCCGCGCCTGCGGGCGCCCGATGAGAGGCACGACGATGAGCGCACTGGTTGGCGTGATCATGGGCTCCAAGTCCGATTGGTCCACCCTTAGCCACACCGCCGACATGCTTGAAAAGCTCGGCATTCCGTACGAAGTCAAAGTGGTTTCGGCGCACCGCACGCCTGATCTGCTGTTCAAGTACGCCGAGGAAGCCGAAGGCCGTGGCATCGAGGTGATCATCGCCGGTGCCGGTGGCGCCGCTCACCTGCCTGGCATGTGCGCCGCCAAGACTCATCTGCCCGTTCTGGGTGTGCCGGTGCAGTCTTCCATGCTGTCGGGCGTTGATTCATTACTCTCCATCGTTCAGATGCCTGCCGGCATTCCGGTCGCGACGCTGGCCATCGGTAAAGCGGGCGCGATCAACGCCGCGCTGTTGTCGGCCAGTATCCTGGGCGCCAAGCATCCACACTTCCACGCAGTGCTGAAGACATTCCGCGCTGAGCAGACAGACAGCGTTCTGGACAATCCAGACCCACGCGAGGCCTGAGGTTTTCATGAAGATCGGCGTAATCGGTGGCGGCCAGTTGGGTCGCATGTTGGCACTGGCGGGGACCCCGCTGGGGATGAACTTCGCCTTCCTTGACCCCGCGCCGGACGCCTGCGCCGCTGCGCTTGGCGAGCATTTGCTCGCCGATTACGGCGATCAGGAACACCTGCGCCAGCTGGCGAATGATGTTGATCTGGTCACCTTCGAATTCGAAAGCGTGCCGGCAGAGACCGTCGCCTTCCTCTCGCAGTTCGTGCCGGTTTACCCGAGTGCCGAAGCGCTGCGCATCGCCCGCGATCGCTGGTTCGAAAAGAGCATGTTCAAGGACCTCGGCATCCCGACGCCGGCGTTCGCTGACATCCAGTCCCAGGCGGATCTGGACGCTGCGGTGGCCAGCATTGGTCTGCCGGCCGTGTTGAAAACCCGCACGCTGGGTTACGACGGCAAGGGCCAGAAAGTCCTGCGCACGCCCGAAGACGTAGTCGACACCTTCGCCGAGCTGGGCAGCGTGCCATGCCTGCTTGAAGGCTTCGTGCCGTTCACGGGCGAAGTCTCGCTGATCGCCGTACGCGCCCGTGATGGCGAGACCCGCTTCTATCCGCTGGTCCACAACACCCACGACAGCGGCATTCTGCGCCTGTCCATCGCCAGCACCGATCACCCGCTGCAGGCGCTGGCTGAGGATTACGCCGGGCGCGTGCTCAAGCAGCTCGATTATGTGGGCGTGCTGGCCTTTGAATTCTTCGAAGTCGATGGCGGCTTGAAAGCCAACGAGATCGCCCCGCGCGTGCACAACTCAGGTCACTGGACCACCGAAGGCGCCGAGTGCAGCCAGTTCGAGAACCATCTGCGCGCCGTTGCCGGGCTGCCGCTGGGTTCGACGGCCAAGGTCGGCGAAAGCGCGATGCTTAACTTCATCGGTGAAGTGCCTGCAGTGGAGCAGGTCATTGCCGTCGAAGATTGCCACCTGCATCACTACGGCAAGGCCTTCAAGGCCGGACGCAAGGTCGGCCACGCCACCGTGCGCAGCAAAGACCGCGCGACGCTGGATCGTCAGGTGATGCAGGTCGAGGCACTGATCAAAAACTGATCATCGCGGTGGCCAGTCTTGACCGCCTCCGTAGGAGTGAGCTCGCTCGCGATAGCATTTGTCCGCGACATCATTGCTGTCTGGCCCAGCGTGATCGCGAGCAAGCTCGCTCCTACAGTGTCCTTCATATCCTGTTGAACCATTTCGCCGGGCCACACCTCTCATAGCGTGTTGCCAATAGCCAGCTAGGCTTTGGCATATTCATTCAAACAGAGGGACATGGCATGGGAATCATCGGAACCATCTTCATCGGCTTGATCGTAGGTCTGCTGGCGCGCTTTCTGAAGCCAGGCGACGACAGCATGGGCTGGATCATGACCATCCTGCTCGGTATCTGCGGCTCGCTGGCCGCCACTTATGGTGGTCAGGCGCTGGGTATCTACCGCGCAGGCGAGGGTGCAGGTTTCCTCGGTGCGCTTGTCGGCGCGATCATCCTGCTGGTGATCTACGGCATGATTAAAAAGCGTTAAGCACGCCTGGCCCTCTGCGCTATTGCGGCGCAGAGGGCTAGAATGCCCGGCACTCAACTCCTCCCGCCGAGCATCTCCAATGCGTCATCTCCTCTTCGTTTCACTGCTGCTGGTCTGCGGACTGGTACGCGCCGCTGAATTACCCGAAACCGACTGGCTTGAACTGATGCCGAAGTCGGATCAGAAAGCCCTCGAAGCCATGCCCGAAATCGACCACAACTCGCCGGAAGGCCAGGGCACGTTCGACAGTAAAGGCGGTTTGAAGCAGAGCAAGGGCTTGCCTGCCGTCATGTATTCCACCAAAACCGTCGCGTCGATGAACGACAAAACCATCCGCCTGGGTGGCTATCCGGTTCCGCTGGAGACTGATGCGAAGGGTCACAGCACGCTGTTCTTCCTCGTCCCGTACCCGGGCGCCTGCATCCACGTGCCGCCACCGCCGCCGAATCAGATGGTGCTGGTGCGTTATCCGAAAGGCCTGAAAATCGCCGACATCTACACACCGTTGTGGGTCATCGGCACGTTGAAGGTGGAGAAGGTCAGCAATGATCTCGCCGACGCCGCCTATGCGCTGGACGCATCGAAAGTGCGTGTGGTGGTTGAGGCGGATTTATAGGGCGCTTACACACCGCGCATATTCGGTGGGTCCGGCTCGATGCATTGTAGGACTGGCTTCAGCCGGGAAGGCGTCGGGTGTCACACCACAAAGTTGAAGGTGCTCACGCAGGCCTTTTCCCGGCTGAAGCCGGTCCTACAAATAGCGCAGTGTTGTCAGGCCTCTGCCAACGGCTCGGCCCAGATGCTGACGCTCAGCGCATGCATATCACCAGGCTTGAGCGTCACGACGTCGGTCAGGACGTTGGCCGTCTCAACGCACACCATGCCCTTCCAGCCATCAGGCTGCATGTCGTCGAAGGTTTTGGTCTTGTCGATCCACGGGTTCCAGACGATGGCCGATTGCGAACCCGTCGTCTGAATCTGAATCCGGCGTTTCCACTGCGGGTCGACCACTGAAATCAGGTCAGGCGTGTCCTGATAAATACGGTCCGTCTCGCCAGTGAACGTGATGTCACCCATCTGTACGTTCTGGGTATCCCAGCTTTCCAGTGTATTCAGGTACTCGACGCCATCCAGCCCTTCGATACTGATCCGGCTCACATCGCTCACCGCGAAATAACTGTGCAGCGCCTGACTCAGCGTGACGTCTTCGGCGCCAGCGTTGAAGCTCACCAGACTGACATTCAGCGCCGCATCCAGGCGGATGTGCAGCTTCAGGCCAACGGTGTGCGGCCACCCCGACAAAAGTCCTTCGGCCTGGGGCTGGATGAATTCGACGATCAATGCGTCGCCGTCTTCACCGACGCCCATCAACTCCCAGTCGATCGCCCGAACTTCGCCGTGGGCCTTCGCCGGCTCGTCGCTCTCGCGCATGGCCTGCACGCTGGACGGGTTTTTCTGAAAATTGCCAAACCACGGCCAGCAGATAGGCATGCCGCCGCGAATAGGCTTGCCCGATTTGAACAACGCGCCCGGGTTGGACCAGATCAGCGGCTCATCGCCGTCCACCTGGTAACTGATGATGTGCGCGCCTTGCTGGGCGATCACCAGTTCGGCCTGACCGTGGCGGATGCGCCAGCAATTAAGCTCACCGAGCTGGAAAGATTCGACGTTTGACGTAGGCATGGGGGTTCTCACTCGAAGGACAGTGACTGAATCAGACTGCGCCAAGCTTGATGAGTTTGTTGCGCAAAGCCAAGGGCGGGCACATCGGCGCCCACCCGGGCTTGATGATCAGCGTCGAGCCGGCACCGAACGGGTACGGCCGCTGCCGTCGATGGCGACAAAAACGAACACCGCCTCGGTCACCTTGCGCCATTCGCTGGACAGGGGATCATCGCTCCACACCTCGACCATCATCTGAATCGAGCTGCGGCCGATTTCCAGGGTCTGGGTGTAGAACGACAACTGCGCGCCCACCGCGACGGGCACCAGAAACGCCATGCGGTCGATGGCAACAGTCGCCACACGGCCGCCGGCCACCTTGCTCGCCATGGCAGTGCCGGCGAGGTCCATCTGGGCAACCAGCCAGCCGCCGAAAATGTCGCCAAAGCCGTTGGTTTCGCGGGGCAGGGCGGTAATCTGCAGGGCAAGATCGCCCTGCGGTATCGGATCTTCTTGTTCGAGCTCAATCATTATTGGGTCCCTCTGACCCATGACTCTAGGTAGTCTTCATTTCGTTTAAAGGGAAACTCTGCGAAAACGACTTGGGCAAATGGCTTCGCACAACTTCCCTGAAGAGACCGGCTGAGTCGTGGCCGGCGAGTATATCGGGCGCGCCGTCATGAAACGACCGCCGCTTTTTCATGATGCCTTCTCGTCATTGCAATCCATGTGCATTTGTACGCAATTTGCTATCGTGCCGGACCGACTTGGCGCACTACGCCATTTTTGGCACGCAATTTTGATGCCCGATTAACTTTTCGAGTCGAGAAATCGCGTGTGAAGCCGTTACCCACGGTTGAGTCACCGTTGATTTTTCGCCCAAAGAGAGCCTCAAAAGAGAAGCCACTGTCATGTCCTCTGTGCCTTTAAGCGCCACCCAGCCTTCGCGCCCGTTGAACCGTAACGATTACAAAACCCTTTCACTGTCTGCTTTGGGCGGAGCGTTGGAGTTCTACGACTTCATCATTTTCGTGTTCTTCGCAGCAGTGGTAGGCAAGCTGTTTTTCCCCGTCGACATGCCCGAATGGCTGCGTTTGATGCAAACGTTTGGCATTTTTGCCGCCGGTTATCTGGCTCGGCCCCTGGGCGGCATCGTCATGGCGCATTTTGGTGATCTGCTGGGCCGCAAGAAAATGTTCACCCTCAGCATTTTCCTGATGGCCGTGCCGACGCTGATCATGGGCTTGCTGCCCACTTACGCGCAGATCGGCATCTGGGCCCCCATGTTGCTGCTGCTGATGCGCGTCATTCAGGGCGCCGCAATCGGTGGCGAAGTGCCTGGCGCGTGGGTATTCGTTTCCGAACACGTTCCCGCCCGTAACGTCGGTTACGCCTGCGGTACCCTCACGTCCGGCCTGACGGCCGGGATTTTGCTCGGCTCGCTGGTCGCCACCTGGATCAACAGCGTGTACTCGCCCGTTGAGGTATCGGACTACGCCTGGCGGATTCCTTTCCTGCTCGGTGGCGTCTTCGGTCTGATGTCGGTTTACCTGCGCCGCTGGCTGCACGAAACCCCGGTGTTCGCCGAGCTTCAATTGCGCAAGCAACTGGCTGAAGAAGTGCCGCTCAAAGCGGTATTGCGTGATCATCGCGGCGCCGTTGTGCTGTCGATGTTGCTGACTTGGCTGCTCTCCGCCGGCGTGGTGGTAGTTATCCTCATGACCCCGACCCTGCTGCAGAAGGCCTACGGGTTCGCACCTGCCGACACCCTCAAAGCCAACAGCCTCGCCATTGTCTTGCTGAGTCTGGGATGTATCGGGGCTGGCGCGCTGGCGGACCGAGTCGGCGCGGGGTTGGTCTTCCTGTTCGGCTCGCTTGGTCTGCTGGTGAGTTCGTGGACCTTCTACCACATGATCGGCACGCACCCGGATCTGCTGTATCCGCTCTACGCAATAACCGGCTTGTTTGTCGGCACCATCGGCGCAGTGCCGTTCGTGATGGTCAAGGCCTTTCCGCCTGTGATTCGCTTCACCGGGCTGTCGTTTTCCTACAACCTGGCGTACGCCATCTTTGGCGGTTTAACGCCAATGGTCGTCAGCCTGATGTTCGCCGCCAACCCGATGGGCCCGGCTTGGTACGTGGCGATTCTGTGCGTGTTGGGGATCGGGATTGGCGTGTATTTGCTGAAAGCAAAACCGGGTCTGCAGTCGTAGGTTAAGGGATATAGCCCCTGAATAATCGTGGGCCAGATAGTCTGGCCCGCGATTGTTAGCCCGATAGGTAGGTGATAATCAGCTCATGCCACAGCTATGCTCATCGCCGTTCCCAGCCTAGTCCTTAAAGGCGAATATGGCCGCCGTACCAGACCACCTCCCAGCTACCAAAAATCTGCCGGACGTATCGTTAACTAAGTTTTGCTTGCCAAATTCGAAATACGCTTCGGCGGGTACCTGCCCGATCGCATGATTATTTACAAAGCTGTAATCAGCCGTTCCGTTAGGTAGATACCGGCCTACAACCTGATATCTGCCGTCGTTGTCCGCATACCATCCCAAAACTTTAATTGTGTAAGGAGCGCTGGCTGATTCATGTGCACCATACCAAACGCGCTCAACGTATCCTTTCCCAAAGTTTGCTTCAGCCGGTTTTCCGTCATTGAAGGTTGGTTCGAGTCTGCCTTCGGTCGTATAGTTGGCCAGCACTGCATGCATCATCTTTGGATCGAATCTTGATCCAGATAAAAAAACATGGCTACTTCCTTGCGTTAGAGTGCTGCTTTCCACCCCATAAAAGTGGGCCGATATATCTACGAATCCTTGCTCGCCAAATTCTCTGTCTAACGTGCCGTTACTTTTCAGGCCTAACAAGTAACGATGGTTGAGGCTATTGCAAGTTATGATTATTCTTCCAGTACCATCCTTTACCATGTCTACCGGATCAACGGAATTGTCATCTTTATGTATTCTGACAATTTTGAAGTTCTCATCTATTTGACCTGTCGGAGTCAGACGAGCTAAAAAAGCATCCGTATCCGTGTAATCTTCTTTATCAACCTGTCCCAATACTAAAATGCCATCGTCTTTGTCTACTATGCACCAAGTCGAACCGATAGGCCCAACTTCGGTGATCGTTTGATCCACATCAACAACTCCGTCAGTCCCGAAATTATTGTCCGGCTGCCCGTTGGTCAATATTTTAGTAATCATGGGCTTTCTATACGAAGTCGCACCTGCAACCGTAACTTGCTGGCCAAAGACTAGCAAGCTACCATCTTGCGTTTCGTGCACCGATTCAGTACGAGTGGAGTTTTCATCGTCAAATTTTACTTGGGCGAATCCATTGGTTTCTGGCATGAAACTAGAATCCATTGTTCCTTCTGCTGTAATTCGCGCAATGGCAGCGTAATTTGCTCCGGTTGCTGGAATGCTTCCAAAAGCCGCTACCCAGAATTTCGAATGATCTGTATTTGTACGTACGATGCTTGTCGCAGTCAAAAGTGAGTGCTCTGGTGATGGGCGTAGTTCCAACTTCCCTTGATCGCCAAATGTCTCATCGCGCCTAAGGTACGGAATTGAAGGGTCAGGTTTTTTTGCCCCCGGCGTCTTATGGCTTCCTGATTTGCCAGGATCGACAGAGTCAAGTTCCCAGTTTTTAACTTTCAGTCGAATTTTTTCAACCATTTCCTTGTCCATGATGAATCTCCTGAAACAAACGAGTTTAAATAATAGCGTTAGCACTTCATGATAATAGATGAGCGTTTTTTAACAGGCTATATTCATTCGAAATAAACACGGTGTCCTTATTTCGAATAATATGGTCATGCGCTAGTTCAGAGGATGCGACCCGCCGATAACTCAACCCACAAGAAAGCTGCGCGAATTCATTTTTTTGTCATAATTCGGTCATACGATTGCGCCATCGGGCACGATCCACGTAGCCAGCCATTCACCAGGAACCAGGCATGACACTCAAGCGTTTGATGACGGCGTTCACCCTCGTGGCAGCCGGGGTCGCCACCGGCCATGCGGTTGCGGCGGTGGATCCGGCAATCAAGCCCTACGTCAAAACCAGCGGTGTCTCCGGGAATCTATCCAGCGTGGGCTCCGACACCCTCGCCAATCTGATGACGATGTGGGCCGAGGCCTACAAGAAAGAATACCCAAGCGTGAACATTCAGATTCAGGCCGCCGGCTCCTCAACAGCGCCGCCCGCACTGACCGAGGGCACTGCGACGCTGGGACCCATGAGCCGCAAGATGAAGGACGGCGAACTGTCGGCCTTTGAGCAGAAGCACGGCTACAAGCCGACGGCGATTCCCGTGGCGGTGGATGCGCTGGCGGTGTTTGTCCACAAGGACAATCCGATCAAGGGCCTGACGCTGCAGCAGGTCGACGCGATTTTCTCCGCGACCCGGCTGTGCGGCGCCAGGACCGATGCAAAAACCTGGGGCGATGTGGGCGTGACAGGAGATCTGGCCGGAAAGGCAATCCAGCTGTTCGGACGCAATTCGGTGTCCGGCACCTACGGTTATTTCAAGGAAGAGGCGCTGTGCAAAGGCGACTTCAAACCCAACGTCAACGAACAACCCGGCTCTGCTTCGGTGGTCAGCTCCATCAGCAATTCGCTGAACGGCATTGGCTACTCGGGCATTGGATATAAAACATCCAGCGTGCGCACCGTACCCCTCGCGAAAAAAGAGGGCGGCGAGTTCGTCGAAGACAACGAAGCCAACGCGCTGAATGGGACTTACCCACTGGCGCGTTTCCTTTATGTGTACGTCAACAAGGCGCCGAACAAGCCATTGAATCCGCTCGAAGCCGAGTTCGTCAGATTGATCTTGTCAAAACAAGGTCAGGAAGTTGTCATGAAAGACGGGTACATTCCGTTACCAGCCAAGGTCGTCAGCAAAGCCTTGGCTGATCTGGGGCTACAAGAACGGTAGCGAGCGCGCTGCCCAGACAACCCTGATGCGGGGTGACAGGTTCGTCCCGCCACAAACGACAAAGGCCTTATGGAACGAGGCTCGCAGAACACTGAACAGTCCGTTGCCCCGATTCAGGAGCGGCGGGCTTTTTTGCGTCACCTCGCTGTCATGTATTTGTCATACAGAGTGGCTACGGTGTGCGCATGAATGATTTGGCCAATTCATCAATGACCGAAAAACCCCGTCCCGAGCGCATCGATTTCAATGCGCCCGAGCTGCAACGCAAGCGCAGGATCCGTGCGCTCAAAGACCGCCTGACGCGTTGGTACGTGTTAGTGGGCGGTCTTGCGGTGTTGGCCGCCATCACCCTGATCTTCTTCTACCTGGCTTACGTCGTCGCGCCGTTGTTTCAGGGGGCGAAACTGACGCGCAGCGATGCTCAAACACCCGCCTGGCTGCAAGATGCCGGCAAGCCGATGGTGCTGGTCATCGAAGAGCAGAATCAGGTCGCCATGCGCGTGTCCGACAAAGGCGAAGCGCTGTTTTTCCACCTCAAGGATGGCGGCGAAATTTCCCGCGTGGCCTTGCCGATCCCCGCTGGTGCGAAGGTGACGTCGGTGGCCCAGGATCAGCCCGGCAAGCCTTTGATCGCGGTCGGCCTGTCCAACGGACAGGTACTGGTGTTCAAGCACGCTTATCCGATCAGCTATCCCGACAACAAGAAAACCATCACCCCCACGATTACCTATCCCTACGGCGAGACGCCGCTGGTACTGGACGAAGGCGGGCGGGCGCTTGAGCACGTCAATCTGAATGCCAGCGACACGACCCTGATTCTGGCCGGTGCAACCGGTACCGAGCTGCACGTGTTGTCGCTGACCCAATCCGAAAACCTGATGACCGGCGAAACCGATCGCGAGCAAAGCCGCATCGACTTGCCGCAACTGTCGGCGGCGGTCAAAGCCATCTACGTCGATCCGCGCCAGCAGTGGCTGTACGTGATCAACGGTCGCGCGCTGGTGGATGTGTTCGACCTGCGCGATCGCACGCTGAACGGCCGCTACAAACTGCTTGAAGACGCCAACGCCGAAACCACCGCCAGCACGCAGTTGGTGGGCGGCATCTCGCTGGTGATCGGCAGTTCCAGAGGCAATGTCGCGCAGTGGTTCATGGCGCGGGACGTCGATGGCGAGATGCGTCTGCAGCACATTCGTGACTTCAAAATGAGCGGCGCGCCGATTTCTCAGATCACCGCCGAGCAGCGCCGCAAAGGGTTCATTGCCATGGACACCTCCGGCAAGCTCGGCGTATTTCACAGCACCGCCCACCGCACGCTGCTGATCGACCCGATCGCCAGCGGCCCTGCTGTCATGGGGCTTTCGCCGAGGGCGGATCGCCTCATCGTTGAAGACAGCGGCAAGCTGCTGCCCTTGAGCCTAAATAATCCGCACCCGGAAATTTCCTGGAGCGCGTTGTGGGACAAGGTCTGGTACGAGAACTACGACGAACCCAAATACGTTTGGCAATCCACCGCATCCAGCAGCGACTTCGAGCCCAAGCTCAGCCTCGCGCCTCTCACCTACGGCACGCTTAAAGCCGCCTTCTACGCCATGCTGCTGGCGGCGCCGATCGCCGTTGCCGCTGCTATCTACACGGCTTACTTCATGGCGCCGCGCATGCGTCGCAAGGTCAAGCCGGTCATCGAGCTGATGGAAGCGATGCCGACGGTCATTCTCGGCTTCTTCGCCGGGCTGTTCCTGGCGCCGTATCTGGAAGGGCACTTGCCGGGCATCTTTAGCCTGCTGATCTTCACCCCCATTGGCATTCTGCTGGCGGGATTTGGCTGGACGCGCTTGCCTGACTCGATTCGCCTGCGGGTACCCGACGGCTGGGAAAGTGCGATTCTGATTCCGGTCATTCTGCTGATTGGCTGGGTCTCACTGAGCATGAGCCCGCATCTGGAGAACTGGTTCTTCGGCGGCGACATGCGCGCGTGGATCACCAACGATATGGGCATCACCTACGACCAGCGCAACGCAATGGTGGTCGGAATCGCGATGGGTTTTGCGGTCATCCCCAACATTTACTCGATTGCCGAGGACGCTGTGTTCAGCGTGCCGCGTGGCCTGACCCTCGGCTCACTGGCCCTCGGCGCCACGCCGTGGCAGACGCTGGTTCGCGTGGTGATTCTCACGGCCAGCCCGGGGATTTTTTCTGCGCTGATGATCGGCATGGGCCGCGCTGTGGGCGAGACCATGATTGTGCTCATGGCCACCGGTAACACGCCGATCATGGACATGAACCTGTTCGAAGGCATGCGCACCCTTGCGGCCAATGTGGCGGTGGAGATGCCCGAGTCGGAAGTGGGCGGCAGTCATTATCGCGTGCTGTTCCTCGCCGCCCTGGTGCTGCTGATGTTCACATTTGTCATGAATACCTTGGCAGAGCTGATTCGTCAGCGCCTGCGCAAGCAGTATTCGTCTCTCTAGGGCAGGTTGAAACCGATGAAGCAGACCTCCCTCAAGCGGTGGTTCAACAGTGGCGGCCCCGGCGTCTGGTTGAGCGCGGGTGCGGTGTCCATCGCGGTGATCATGACCATCGGCCTGCTGGCGGTGATTGCCGTCCGCGGGCTGGGGCATTTCTGGCCCGCCGATGTCATTTCCGCCCGGTACGATGTTCCCGGGCAGGAAAGCCACGGGCTGGTGGGCGAGTTGGTTCAGTCTGAACAAGTGCCGCGCGCCAGGCTCAAGGCCGCCGGGTTGCCGGTTCCTGATCAGGGGCCCGAGTTCATGACCCGCGATCTGTTCAAGGTAGGCAACCGGGATATCAGCCCCAGCGATTTCAACTGGGTCATTGGCGAGTGGCTCAAGGACCCGCGCAAGCCTGCGGAATTGATGACCCTCGAGCGCCGCGAGTGGGGCAACTTCTACGGCTATCTGGTCAACGTCAAGGAAGACGGCAAAGTTGTCGCCGAGGGTGCAGCCGCATGGCCGCAACTGCAGGCGCGTATCGAGCGGGTGCAGGGCATTTCCGATCAACTGGACGACCTGGAGAAGGGCGAGATCGGCGCGATCAACCACGGCATCGAGCGGCTGCGGCTGCAGGCGCGCAAGCTTGAGCTCAACGGCGAACTCGATGCCGCCGCACAGGCCGACATGGCCACTGAGCGCGCTGAATACGACGCGCGCTATAAGGACGTCGAATCGCGGCTGGGCGCGTTGCACGCCGAATACAATCGCGACAGCCTGACGGCCCGTGACGCCAACGGCAAAGAAATCGAGATCAGCATCGGCAAGGTGGTTCACGCGTATCAACCCAACGCCATGGGCACGATGACCAAGCTGGGGTTCTACTTTCAGAAGCTTTGGGAGTTCCTCAGCGACGACCCGCGCGAGGCCAATACGGAGGGCGGGATTTTCCCGGCGATCTTCGGCACCGTGATGATGACGCTGATCATGGCCGTCATCGTGACGCCCTTTGGCGTGCTCGCCGCTGTGTATCTGCGTGAGTACGCGCGCCAGGGCGTGATGACGCGCTTGATCCGCATCGCGGTGAACAACCTCGCGGGCGTCCCTGCCATCGTCTACGGCGTGTTCGGGCTGGGCTTTTTCGTTTACGTGCTGGGCGGATCTCTGGATCAGCTGTTCTTCCCCGAAGCCCTGCCGGCGCCGACGTTCGGCACACCGGGCTTGCTGTGGGCATCGTTGACCCTGGCGCTCCTCGCCGTGCCGGTGGTGATCGTTGCCACCGAAGAAGGCCTGGCGCGCATCCCGCTGACGCTGCGCGAGGGCTCGCTGGCTTTGGGCGCGACCAAGGCCGAAACGCTGTGGAAGATCGTTTTGCCGATGGCCAGCCCGGCCATGATGACCGGTCTGATCCTGGCCGTCGCTCGAGCGGCCGGTGAAGTGGCGCCGCTGATGCTGGTGGGTGTGGTCAAGATGGCGCCGTCGTTGCCGCTGGACGGCAATTACCCGTACCTGCACCTCGACCAGAAGATCATGCACCTGGGTTTTCATATCTACGATGTCGGTTTTCAAAGCCCCAACGTCGAGGCCGCGCGCCCGCTGGTGTACGCCACGGCGCTGCTGCTGGTGCTGGTGATCGCGCTGCTGAACCTGTCGGCGGTGACGATTCGCAACCGCCTGCGCGACAAGTACAAGGCTTTCGAAGACTGAGTCGGCCACACGCTTCAAGCGGCACGCTGAAAAGCCGCATACCGTATCAGCACCACATTTGCAGCTTGCGGCTAGAGGCTTGCAGCTACGAACGGAGAGAGACCATGCAACACGAACCCCACGCCCACGGCATCAACATGTCGGCCCTGGGTCGCAAGCGCCAGGTGCTGGATCTGGCGAACGAAGCCGTTGCGCTGGAAGTGCCGGGGCTGGATCTCTTCTATGGCGAGAAGCAGGCGCTGTTCGACATCCGCATGAACATCCCGAAACAGCGCGTGACCTCGTTCATCGGGCCGTCCGGGTGTGGCAAGTCCACCTTGCTGCGCACCTTCAACCGCATGAACGATCTGGTGGACGGCTGTCGCGTACAGGGCGAGATCAAGCTCTATGGCCACGACATCTACACCAAAGGTGAAGACGTCGCCGAGTTGCGTCGCCGGGTCGGCATGGTGTTCCAGAAGCCCAACCCGTTCCCCAAGACCGTTTACGAGAACGTGGTCTACGGGCTGCGTATTCAGGGCGTGAACAAAAAGCGCGTGCTCGATGAGGCCGTCGAGTGGGCCTTGCGTGGCGCCGCACTGTGGGACGAGGTCAAGGACCGCCTGCATGAGTCGGCGCTCGGACTTTCGGGTGGTCAGCAGCAACGTCTGGTGATCGCCCGCACCATCGCCGTCGAACCCGAAGTGCTGCTGCTCGATGAGCCGTGCTCCGCGCTCGACCCGATTTCGACCCTGAAAGTCGAAGAGTTGATCTACGAACTGAAATCCAAATACACCATTGTGATCGTTACCCACAACATGCAGCAGGCGGCGCGCGTGTCGGATTACACCGCGTTTCTGCACATGGGCAAGGTGGTCGAATACGGGGACACCGATACGTTGTTCACCAATCCGACCAAAAAGCAGACTGAAGACTACATAACCGGTCGTTACGGCTAGTACGTGTTTCGTCAGCCTTGAACCACCGCGCAATCAATCGGACGGACACTCATGATCAAAGACAGCCATACACATCACATCTCCCAGCAGTTCAACGCTGAACTGGAAGAAGTTCGCAGCCACCTGCTGGAAATGGGTGGTCTGGTCGAGAAGCAGGTCAACGATGCGGTCACCGCGTTGATCGAAGCCGACTCGGGCCTGGCCCAGCGGGTGCGCGAGGTGGACGACCGCATCAACCAGATGGAGCGCAACATCGATGAAGAGTGCCTGCGCATTCTGGCCCGTCGTCAGCCTGCCGCGTCCGACCTGCGTCTGATCATCAGCATCTCCAAGTCGGTCATCGACCTTGAGCGCATTGGCGATGAGTCCACCAAGATCGCTCGCCGTGCGATTCAGCTGTGCGAAGAGGGTGAGTCGCCGCGTGGTTACGTCGAAGTGCGCCACATCAGCGATCAAGTCAGCAAGATGGTGCGCGATGCACTGGACTCGTTCGCCCGCTTCGACGCCGATCTGGCGTTGTCGGTTGCGCAGTACGACAAGAACATCGACCGCGAGTACAAGACCGCATTGCGTGAGCTGGTCACCTACATGATGGAAGATCCGCGCTCGATATCCCGCGTGTTGAATGTGATCTGGGTCCTGCGTTCCCTGGAGCGTATCGGTGATCATGCGCGCAACATCTCCGAACTGGTGATCTACCTGGTGCGCGGTACCGATGTCCGCCACCTGGGCCTCAAGCGCATGCAGGAAGAAGTGAAAGGCCTGACCGCCGAAAGGATTAATGTTCTGGACACGCCTGACGATAAATAAGATTGCCTGAGAAAAAACGCCTGGCGACCGCCGGGCGTTTTTGTTTCTCCGGTCTGCCCATATTTTTCAAGTCACCCGCGAATAAAAGTCCCGGTGTCGTCAAACAGTTTGGCAGCTGGCCACCCGCCAGCGAATGCTCGCCATTTACGGTGAACACGCCATCAGGAGCGTCGATGAGTAAAGTCAGTGTATTGGTGGTGGATGACGCGCCGTTCATCCGTGATCTGGTCAAGAAAGGCCTGCGCAATGCCTTCCCGGGAATCGCTCTGGAAGACGCAGTCAATGGTCGCAAGGCGCAAGTGCTGCTCAGCCGTGAAGTGTTTGATCTGGTGCTCTGTGATTGGGAAATGCCCGAAATGTCCGGGCTCGAATTGCTGACCTGGTGCCGCCAGCAGGACAACCTGAAGACCATGCCTTTCATCATGGTCACCAGCCGTGGCGACAAGGAAAACGTGATCCAGGCGATCCAGGCCGGCGTCTCCGACTTCATCGGCAAGCCGTTCACCAACGAGCAACTGCTGACCAAGGTCAAGAAAGCGCTGCACAAGGTCGGCAAACTCGACGCGTTGATGTCCAGTGGCCCGGCCCGCGTCAATGCGGCGTTTGCCAATGACTCGCTTGGCGCACTGACAGGTAACCGCCCTGAAACCGTCAGCGCTTCACCCACTGCGTCGGCAGCACCCCAGGCTGCTCAGCCTATGGTCCAGCCGATCGCAAAGGCGGCTCCTGCCGCCGCACCCACCGGTCGTGGTCAGGGTCAGTTGCGTCTTCCGAGCGGGAACCAGCCCTGCGTTATCAAAGCGCTGACCCTCAAGGAAGCCTCGCTGCTGGTCCGCCGCGGCGATGTCCTGCCGCAGATCCTCGAAAGCGCCGTGCTCGATCTGGAGCAGGGCGAGAACGCCGAGGTGGCGCGTCTCAATGGTTATCTGCACGCGATTGCCGCGTTCGAGCAGAAGCCGGACAGCGAGTGGCTGCAGGTCACCTTCCGCTTCGTCGACAAGGACACCCAGAAGCTTGATTACCTGTCGCGCCTGATTGCCCGTGGCACCGCGCAGAAGCACTTCGTGCCGGGCGCCTGATCCGCTGCGCATTCACCTGGGGGAGCGACCGGGATGGCGCTCCACCTTGCTCGCGATGAGACCGGTACATCCGCTAAATTTGGTGCGGTCGGGCGTCCATCTTCGCGAGCAAGCTCACTCCCACTCTATCCAGCATAGAAATTGCAATTCCGATCGCGCCCTGTGCTGACGCGATTTCCTTGACGCTTCGTCTATTACCGATTGATTCGGATGAGTCCAATTGCGTCGGCATCGCTGTTAGGCTGGGCGCCAATCGTCCACTCACCAGGTCTATCCCGATGTTAGAGCGCGTGCTGGTTGTCTGTGCCTTACTGCTGGCCACGCAGACCGCCGGGGCCGTCACGATCTATCGGTTCACCGATGCCAATGGCGTCGTGTCGTTTACCGACCAGCCTGTGCGTGGCGCGGAGGTGATGAAGCTTCGCGAGCGTATGGTCGAGCGCATCGACTCCCAAGTGCGCCTGAGCGTGAAGAAAGCCAATGGCAGTGACAGCCTTTATGTTCGCAATGATCTCTACGCGCCCGTGGAAGTCGAGCTGCGTCTGGCCGGGGTGAAGAACGTGGTGGGCGTGTCGGACCAAGTCATTCGCCGCACAATTCCAGCGCGCAGCAACGAACGCCTTATCGCCCTCAGCCCACAAGTCGCCAGCAAGGCCATGGCCTACAAGCCCAGTCTGCGATCCATCGTCGGCGACCCGCAGCGCGGCGTGTCAGCGAACGGATTTGCCTATCGCTATCCGTTGCCATGGGTGGGCGGGCCGTTTCGCATCAGTCAGGGTGCCAATGGGTCCTACAGCCACGTAGGCGCCAAGAGCCGCTACGCGATCGACATCGCCATGCCCGAAGGCACGCAGATCATCGCTGCGCGGGGCGGTACCGTGATCAAGACCGAGAATGCCCAGTCAGGTCGAGGCGCCAATCCAACGGGCAACTTCGTGCGCATCCTGCACGACGACGGCACGATGGGCGTTTATCTGCATCTGCAGCAGGGATCGGTGAGCGTCAAGGAAGGCCAGCATGTGGCAGTGGGCGCGCCGCTCGGACGGTCCGGCAACACCGGCAACAGCACCGGCCCGCATTTGCACTTCGTGGTGCAGCGCAATGTCGGGCTGGCGCTGGAGTCGATCCCGTACGAATTCTCGCAACCGGTCCAGAGCCTGCCTAACTTCGCGATTGGCGGCAATTGATGATCTGCTGGCGGGCAGGTCAATCCAGCTTCAACACCTTCGCCAGCACGATCTTCGGGCCTTTCATCTTCTTGATGATGATGCGCAGGCCTTCGACCTCCATGACTTCCTCTTCCTCAGGCACGCGCTTGAGGCTGTCGTAGATCAGGCCTGCGAGGGTCTCGGCTTCAACGTGGTCCAGATCGATGCCCAGCAGGCGCTCGACCTTGAACAGCGGCGTATCCCCCCGTACCAGCAGCTTGCCCGGCTGATAGGCCAGGATCCCGCGCTCGGCCTTGCGGTGTTCGTCCTGAATGTCGCCCACCAGCACTTCCAGAACGTCCTCCATCGTCAGGTAACCGATGATCTTGCCGTCGGCTTCCTCGACCAGCGCAAAGTGCGCGCCGCCCTGACGGAACTGCTCGAGCAGGCGCGACAACGGCATGTGCTTGGACACGCGCTCCAGCGGCCGCGTGAGCTCGGCGAGGTTGAACGACTCGGGGATGTGGTCCAGCGCCGCCAGCTCCAGCAGCAGGTCCTTGATGTGCAACAGGCCCACGAATTCATTGCGGTCCGAGTCGTACACCGGGTACCGGCTGAACTTGTGCCGACGGAACATCGCGAGGATTTCTTTGAGCGGGGCGTTGAATTCCAGCGAGACCATGTCTTCGCGGGAATTGGCCCAGTCCACCACTTCCAGCTCGCCCATTTCCACGGCGGAGGCCAGCACGCGCATGCCCTGGTCGCTTGGGTCCTGACCGCGGCTTGAGTGCAGGATCAGCTTGAGCTCTTCACGGCTGTAATGGTGCTCGTGGTGGGGGCCGGGTTCGCCTTGGCCTGCGATGCGCAGAATGCCGTTGGCACTGGCGTTGAGCAGGTAAATGGCCGGGTACATCGCCCAATAGAAGAGGTAGAGCGGCACTGCCGTCCACAGCGACAACAACTCGGGTTTGCGAATGGCCCAGGATTTCGGGGCCAGCTCACCCACCACGATGTGCAGGTACGAAATCATGAAAAAGGCGCTGAAGAACGACACGCCTTTGACGACTTCAGGCGATTCCACGCCGACCGTCTCGAGCAACGGCGCCAGCAGGTGCGCGAACGCCGGCTCGCCGACCCAGCCCAGCCCCAGCGACGCCAGCGTAATACCCAGCTGGCAGGCCGACAGATAAGCATCGAGCTGACTGTGAACGGTGCGCAGAATGCGTCCACGCCAGCCGTTTTTCTCGGCAATGGACTCGACACGGGTGGAGCGCAGTTTGACCATGGCGAACTCGGCCGCAACGAAAAATCCGTTGAGCAGAACCAACACCATTGCGAAAAGAATCATGCCGAAATCGGCGAAGAGTGAAGCCAGGCTGATACCAGGGGAAGGGTCCATGATGGGGTTTTGCAGGTTCCGTTTTGAAGTGTGGAATGAAACAAGCCCTCACAATTGGAGGGCACAAGGGACGCAATTTAACGGCTATCTACAGGCTTGCCTAGGCTTTGGTCATCTGGGCCGGGGCAAAGTTGCAGATAAACACACTGCCCTTGCCGGGGACGCTGTTGATTTCCAGTACCGCGCGGTGGCGCAGCAGCACGTGCTTGACGATCGCCAGGCCCAGGCCTGTTCCGCCGGTGTTTGACGCGCGGCTGGAGTCGACGCGGTAGAAGCGCTCGGTCAGGCGCGGGATATGTTTGCTGTCGATGCCGATGCCGGAGTCCTGCACGCTCAGGTGCGCGCCACGCCCGTCACTCCACCAGCGGATGCGGATCTTGCCCTCTGCGGGCGTGTATTTGACCGCGTTGAAGATCAGGTTGGAGAACGCGCTGCGCAGCTCCGCCTCGCTGCCCTTGAGGCTGACGTCGCTTTCCAGCTCCAGGGTGATCTGCTGGTTCTTGCTCCCCGACAGCGCCTGGGCATCATTGGTGATGCTCTGCAGCAGCGACGACACGGCGACGGGCTGATTGTCGGACGGGTAATCGGTGGCTTCCAGCTTGGCCAGCAGCAGGAGATCGTTAAGCAACGTCTGCATGCGTCCGCCTTGCTGATGCATTTGCTGCAACGCACGGACCCAACGCGGATTCACTTCTTCGACGTTATCCAGCAGCGTCTCCAGGTACCCGCAGATGACCGTCAACGGTGTGCGCAGCTCGTGGGACACGTTGGCGACGAAGTCTTTGCGCATCTGCTCCAGCTGATGCATACGCGTCACGTCGCGCACCAGCATTAAATGCTCGTTGTTGCCGTAGCGGGTGATCAGCATCTGAATGCGCAGGCGGTCATTGACCGGCGACGGGATCTCCAGCGGCTCGGCATAGTTGGCGTGCGCGAAGTACTCCTTGAAGCGCGGGTGGCGCACCAGGTTGGTCACCGGCTGACCGCTGTCCTGGGGCGTCTTCAGGCCCAGCAAGGTTTCTGCCGCGCGGTTCCACCATTCCAGGTTGCCGTCGCTGTCGAGCATGATCACGGCATCTTTCAGCGCGGCGGTGGATTCCTGGACACGGTCGATAACCGCTTGCAGGCGGCCACGCACGCGCTGATCGCGACGCTGTAAATGGTAAATGCTGTCGAAGACTTCACCCCACAAGCCATAGCCATCGGGCGGCGGCTCGTCGGGTTTGTGATGGCGAAGCCAGTCATGCAGGCGCAGCAGCTGTTTGAGGGTCCAGGCCAGATAAAGCCCCAGACCGATTGCCAGACACCCGCCGTAATGTCCGCTGATCAAACCGGCCAGCAGCGAGGCTGTGACCAACATCAGCAAGTGGCGGATCAGGGTGCCATGCCAGTTGTGATTCAATTAACGCGTCCTTGTCTTCAGCGGTCTGAATCGCTGCCAAACGCTTTTTCAGCTTTTGGTGGAGAAACGGTAACCAGTACCGCGGACGGTTTGTACCAGATTTTCGTAAGCCTCGCCGAGGGCTTTGCGCAGACGCCGGATGTGGACATCCACGGTGCGCTCTTCCACGTAGACATTTCCGCCCCAGACCTGATCGAGCAGCTGCCCGCGGGTGTAGGCGCGTTCCTGATGGGTCATGAAGAATTGCAGCAGGCGGTATTCGGTCGGGCCCATCTCGGCAGGTGTGCCGTCTATGGTCACGCGGTGGCTGATCGGGTCCAGCAGCAGACCGCCGACTTCGATCGGGGATTCGCCATCGTTCGGGGCAGCCCGGCGGAGCACGGCCTTGAGGCGGGCGACCAGTTCGCGGGGAGAGAAGGGTTTGGTGATGTAGTCGTCGGCGCCGACTTCGAGGCCCTGAATCTTGTTGTCCTCTTCGCCTTTGGCCGTGAGCATGATGATCGGGATGTCACCGGTCAGCTCGTCACGTTTCAGGCGGCGTGCCAGCTCGATGCCGGATGTGCCCGGCAGCATCCAGTCCAGCAGGATGAGGTCCGGCTTGCGGTCGACGATAACGGCGTGGGCCTGTTGCGAATTCTCAGCCTCAATGCAGTCATAGCCGGCCATTTCCAGTGCGACGGCAATCATTTCGCGAATGGGCGCCTCGTCGTCGACGATCAGAATGCTCCTGCCAACCATGCCTCGAACCTCATGTCATTTAACTGTCTTGGGGCGCATTAGATAACGGAATTATTGCAGTCGTGTGACAGGTTAGTTCGAGCTAGGCGTATTCGCCGGTCTAGCGCTAAGCTGGCGACTTGTCCTACAAGAAATGTCCATACAACGACAAACAAGAAGAGGATTCATCCATGGCTAAAATTTCTTCTGCTCTGATGCGCCTTTTGGCGGCGGCAGCGTTAGCATCTTCCGGCATGGCATTCGCTGCTGCGCCGGCGATGACCAGTGACGGCATGCTTACCGACCACAAAGGCATGACGCTCTATACCTTTGATAAGGACACCTCTGCAGGCAAGTCCGTCTGCAACGATCAGTGCGCAACCAACTGGCCGCCGCTGACTGCCACAGCAAGCGACAAGCCTGAGGGCGACTGGACCATTATCAAGCGCGATGACGGCGCCTCGCAGTGGGTTTACAAGGGCAAGCCGCTGTACTTTTTCAAAAGCGATAAGGCTGCTGGCGACAAAACCGGCGACGGCAAGGGCGACGTCTGGCACATCGCCAAGCCATGATCTGAGCCTTCGCGCGCTGCGTCGGCCCGAATCGGTCAGCGCAGCGCGTAGTCCAGAACGATACCGATGAAAATCGCCAGCCCCGCCCAGTGGTTGTGCAGAAAAGCCTTGAAGCAGGCCTGCGGGTCTTTGTCCCGCGTCGACCAGAATTCCCAGCCAAAGCATCCCGCGGCCACCAGCAGGCCGATGAAGAAGTACAGGCCCAGCTCAAAGCGTGTACCCGCCAGCATCAGGCAGAACAGCGCCAGGCATTGCAGCGTCAGGATGATCACCCGATCCGCGTCGCCGAACAGCACGGCCGTGGATTTTACGCCGATCTTCAAGTCGTCCTCGCGATCCGTCATCGCGTAATACGTGTCATATCCCACCGTCCACAGCAGATTGGCGATGTACAGCAGCCACGCGGCAGCGGGCAGCTCGCCGGTCTCTGCGGTAAACGCCATCGGCATGCCCCATGAAAACGCAGCGCCCAATACCACTTGCGGGTAGTAGGTATAGCGCTTCATGAACGGGTAGCATGCCGCGAGGGCAAGACCGCCGAACGACAGCCAGATCGTCGTCGCGTTAGTGAACAACACCAGCACAAAGCTCAGCCCCACCAACACGGCGAACAGAATCAGCGCTTCCTTTGACGTCACCCTGCCACTCACCAACGGCCGTTGCTCGGTGCGTTTGACGTGGCCGTCCACCTTGCGGTCGGCGAAGTCGTTGATCACGCAGCCCGCCGCGCGCATCAGGAACACGCCGATGACGAAAATCAGCAGCGTGCTCAGGGAAGGCGAGCCTTTGCCTGCAATCCAGACCGCCCACAAGGTCGGCCAAAGCAACAGATAAATGCCGATGGGCTTGTCGATGCGCGTGAGCTGGATGAAGTCCCAGGCGCGTGGGTGCAGACGGTTCAGGGATTTGAGCAACGACAGGTACATCAGCGGCCCTCTTGGGCATGCAGTGGAAGGTTGGCTTCGATGGCGCGCCATGCGGTGGGCAGAAACACTTCCGCCACCAGAATGCTCAAAATCCCCCGGCTGAAACAGGAGCGGCGTCCCCACAAGCCCGGCTGTGCGTCAATCACGGGCAGCCATTGCGCAGGATAGCGGCAGACCTGCAGCGGGCCGCGGGCGAAGGCTTTATCGCTGAACAGCAGTTCGCCCAGCGATCGGGTGCCGAGTTCGTCCATGTGCAGGCCGTCATGCTCTAGCGCGCTGCGGGCGGCGACACTGCGGGCAAACACCCATCGTTCATCACGGCCCAGCAGATAGACTTCACGCACCCAGCCTTCGCTGCCCTCAGGCAAGTGCAACGCGGCGCACTCATCATCACGCAGGCGTTGCCAGCCTTCGAACTGCGGCTGCACGCAGAAATGATTGTCAGAGAACCGAGTCAGGCGTCGGGTCAGGGAATCTTCGTGGAACAGCCACTCAAGAACGACAGGCGAGGGTACTTCGATCAACTGATCGCGCAAAAGCCACTCGGGCGCTGGAAATGCAGGGGTTTGCTGAATCACGGGAGACAAACACAGGCGGCAATCGAGGCGGCGAGCTTAGCATGATTGCGATTTTTGACCGACGACCGGAGCACCCCCATTGCTGCGCTGAGAAACTTGACGCATTCCCGGCTAAAGCCAGTCCTACAGGCATATGCGGTGTTCGTAGGACCGGCTTCAGCCGGGAAGAGGCCGGTTTGGGCGCTATCAATCTTGCGGCATGACGCTCGACGCCATCGCAGGTGGAGCCAATCCTCCGAAAAGCGCGCGAGTCGCGCATCAATGAAACTTGCGTCATCGCCTTGTGATCAGTAAAAGGCCTGACCCATTCGATAAACTTCGCGATGACAGCGGAGCGTCTGGGACGTCTAGCCTGAAACCAAGAGAACCGACCAATGAAAAAGTGGCAATGCATAGTCTGTGGCCTGATCTACAACGAAGCCGACGGTTGGCCGGATGACGGCATCGCGCCGGGCACGCTCTGGCAGGATGTGCCGGAAGACTGGCTGTGCCCTGACTGCGGCGTTGGCAAAATGGATTTTGAGATGATCGAAATCGGCTGATCCGCCGACTTCCACGACCCCTCTGGAGAAATGAATGAACGCACCTGTCGTGATCATCGGTACCGGGCTGGCGGGCTATAACCTCGCCCGCGAATTTCGCAAGCTGGATGGCGAGACGCCGCTGTTGCTGATCACCGCCGATGACGGCCGTTCGTACTCCAAACCCATGCTGTCCACCGGCTTTGGCAAAAATAAAGAAGCCGACGGCTTGAGCATGGCCGAGCCAGGCGCCATGGCCGAGCAGCTCAAGGCCGAGGTGCGCACGCACACCCGTGTCAGCGGCATCGATCCGGGTCACAAGCGTCTGTGGATCGGCGAGGAAGCGGTCCCGTACCGCGATCTGATTCTGGCGTGGGGCGCGGAAACTGTGCGCGTGCCGGTGGCCGGTGATGCCGCCGATGCCATATTCCCGATCAATGATCTGGAGGATTACGCGCGTTTCCGTGCTGCAGCCGCCGGCAAGAAGAGAGTGCTGATTCTGGGCGCAGGCCTGATCGGCTGCGAGTTCGCCAACGATCTGATCCTGGGCGGTTACGAAATCGACCTGGTTGCGCCGTGCGAGCAGGTGATGCCGACGTTGCTGCACCCTGCGGCTGCCGCAGCGGTACAGGCCGGGCTGGAAAGCCTGGGCGCGCGTTTTCATCTCGGCCCCTTGCTGACACGGCTTGATCGTGCCGACGACGGGCTCGAGGCGCACCTGTCGGATGGCGAGGTGCTTCACTGCGATCTGGTGGTATCGGCGATCGGCCTGCGCCCCCGCACTGATCTCGCCGCAGCGGCCGGCCTGGAGATCGGGCGTGGCGTTGTGGTCGATCGGCATTTGCAGACCTCCCACGCCAATATCTATGCACTGGGCGACTGCGCTGAAGTTGATGGCCTGAATCTGCTTTACGTCATGCCGCTGATGAACTGCGCCCGGGCATTGGCGCAAACCCTCGCCGGCACGCTCACACCCGTCAAATATGGCCCCATGCCGGTCACGGTGAAAACGCCGGTTTGCCCGCTGGTAGTGTCGCCGCCGCCCAAGGGCTCGGTAGGTGTCTGGACCGTGGAAGGTGAGGGCGCCGACATCAAGGCACTGTGTCTGGACAGCGACGGCAACCTGCTGGGTTACGCGCTGACAGGCGCGGCGGTGATGGACAAGCTCGCCCTGAACAAGGCTTTGCCCCCGCTGCTGGCATGATTAACAGTCGTTCTGTCGGATAAGCCATCTTTTAGTTGAAACAAACGTGGCCCACGTACTGGCGCGGGTCCCGGTGGCGTGCCATTCTCATTCCTGTCTGCCGCAACGTAGAGCTGTTGCGGCACCTGCTCGCTGTCCGCAAGGGCTGCACGGGACATAAAAACAAAAAACCGTAAAAGAGGCTTTATATGCGTAAACCAGAACTCGCAGCGGCTATTGCCGAGAAAGCAGATCTCACCAAAGAACAAGCCAATCGCGTACTCAACGCGGTGCTCGACGAAATCACCAACGCGCTGCACAAAAAGGACAGCGTCACGCTGGTTGGCTTCGGCACTTTCTTGCAACGTCATCGTGGCGCCCGCACCGGCAAGAACCCTCAGACCGGTGAGCCCGTCAAGATCAAGGCCAGCAACACGGTGGCATTCAAGCCGGGCAAGTTTCTCAAAGACAGCGTCAATCCGGACTCGACAAAGCCAGCCAAACCAGCCAAGCCGGCTGCAGCCGCCAAAGATGCCAAGCCAGCCAAGGCCGCAGCGGCCAAGGCACCCGCAGCAAAGAAAAAGTAATTCGCTGAGCGCTCTGCGGAGGGCGAGCAGCATGGAAATGGGCATACCGATCAGTCGGCGTGCCCATTTTTTTATGGGCTGTGAATCGACCGGCGCCGACCTGCGCGTCCCGTCTAGCCCGCCACTTTGCGACTGACCGGTTCTGCCTGCGCGCCGGACAATCAAGCTCGCTACACTGCGGCTGGTCACCCTGACCGCCGCTGATCCCATGAGGCCCACGCATGAAGTTTCGTTTTCTACTCTGGATGTTGGGCCTGTTGATGGCCCGCGCCAGTCGCAATAATCCCGCGTTTCAGCAGCAACTCGCGGGGAAGGATCTGGCTTTCCAGTTGCAGACGGCTGACGGCAAGATCGCCCGGCACTTCATCGTGCGCGATCAGCGCGTCAAGAGTCGCGCTGGCACCTTTGCGGCGCCTGCGTTCGTGATCTCTTTCAAAGACGCCGATTACGGCTTCGCCACAATGCAGGCCCGGAACAAGCAGCTCGCATTCATGCAGGGCATTCAGGACAAGGACATCCTGGTCGCCGGCAACGCGGGACTGGTGATGTGGTTCCAGGGGCTGACGAAGTATTTGAAGCCGAGGAAGAAGAAATAGTTGAATGCTCAGGCCTCTTCGTGAGCAAGCTCACTCCCACGAGTGCAGCGGCGTGCTCGAGATGTCGAGTCAACCCAGATCCTGTGGGAGCGAGCTTGCTCGCGAAGACTGATGCTGAGTCACCACAGAAAATAGCTGAATGCTCCAGCCTCTTCGTGAG